>NZ_JBEPRY010000016.1:0-194669 GCF_040548605.1 Bradyrhizobium sp. JR4.1 | reverse complement strand
AAACCGCCGCTGCCTGAACGGGTCAGATGCCGCCCTCGATACGAAGGCCATCCGTCAAAAACGCGGGTGTCACGTGCGGAGAAAATCGCGCTTACGGGCGAATGGCGTAACCACTGCGTTATGGATCAATTGCGAGATTTACTCCTCGGGCAATGACTTCCGGTCTAATTCCGCCTCCTGACGTCTGCTGCGCCGCGCAAACTGAAGCAATGGGCCACGAGCGGATGCAGCGTTGAATCGCTAAAGTCCGAAGCACTCCACACCGGGGTCTGATCCTACTGCTCGCAGGCCATGATCAGCTCAGTGCTACTTTCAGAGCGCGCCCGGTTGAGCAGGTGGACTGGGCCAATCCGATCGTAGGTTGTTTGGGTTATTTCGATCGAACAAGTCCTGCCTTACAAGGCCGCTTGGGCGATCATCAATTGCGGGTGGAATTCGGCGAGTGTCGTGAATTGGGGCGCCCCCGAATCCGGGCCGTGCGATGCAAGCAACCGGATAGCCAGCGTATTGGCAACAGACTACGTCACTCGCCCTTCCAGGGCTTCCAGCGAACCCAATTATTAGCAATGCCGACAGCGCGATTGATCGTTTCATTTCGGTCTCCTGTGGCGAACCGACTCCCCTACAGCGACATCGGATCAGGGCGGCAGAAAAGCCCCACGGCGTTATGTTGGCGGCACCCAATATTGCTCAAGAATGTCCGCAACGGTCAGAAGCGGACAAACCGCCGAGCCAGTTTAACCGCCGCTACGAAATTGCGTGATGTTCGGCGGTGGTGGATTTGGATGTTTCTTGAGGGTCGCTAAATACTCTTCGACAGTTTTGAGCGCAGGACCCGATACCCAGCCAAACATTGCCGCGACGATGAGGTCCTCGTGCGGATCCATTTCAATGTTGTAAATCTTCGGGTAGCCGGCCATCGGCGCACTCGCGGAGAACATGCCGGGCTGCCGCTGTGGTCCGATGCCGGTCGGATGGACGTCCGTGAAGTAGATACGCCACTGTTTCCAGCGCGCGGCGACGAGATCTCCACCGATAAAGCTCAAGAGGCTTTCGCGAGGCGCTGTCGCCGTGTTGCCCAACAGGAGATCGGCTTGATTGATCCCGTCGATCTGGCGGTCTGTTGGCATCTTGGCACCGACGATGTGGGCAAAGGTCGGCAGGAAATCCATGATCGAGAACATGGCGTATGTGGTTGTGTTTGCCTTGACTTTGCCGGGCCACCGGATGATCCCCGCCGTCCGTATTGCTCCTTCAGTGACTTCGCCTAACTCTCCGCGAAACGGACCTGAATTACCCATATCAGGCGTTCCCTGGTTGCCGTGTTCTCGCGCGGTCTGGCCCTGGGGGCCATTGTCCGAGGCAAAGACAACGATTGTGTTGTCGTCAATGCCGAGTTGCTTCAGCGTATCTAGGATTTGTCCGACGTGATAGTCTCCCTCCATCAACTTGTCGCCGTAGTTGCCGATCCGTGATTTTCCTTTGAACTGTTGAGAAGGCAAGTTTGGAAAGTGCCCCATTGAAAAAGGAAGATAGAGAAAAAAGGGCTGTCCCGATGCTCTCTGGCGCCTCATAAAATCGATTGATCTGTCCACGAACTCATCGTCGATGTTGGCGCGGACGTCCTCGGTAAATGGCTTGACCGCCTGTAGCGGGCCTCCGGCCTTCGCCTCAACGATCTGCGGCCCAGTCTTCAGCAGTGTCTCGTACGGCTCATTGATTGAGTGCGTGAGCGCGATTGTAGCCGGGTATGTTGCTGCATCCCAGCTAATGTCCGGCGGGATACCGTAGAACTCATCAAAGCCGTGCGCGGTCGGCAGACTTTGAGGCGCACTTCCAAGGTGCCATTTCCCGAAGATCGCAGTCGCATAACCAACGCTCTTGAACATCTCGCCCATGGTGAAGGCATTAGCGGGAAGCGTATAGGGACTACCCTCAATAGCGATCAGCGACAGACCGTTTCGGATCGAATATTGCCCAGTCATCAGCGCTGCACGGGAGGGGGTACACGCCGGTTCCACCAGGAACTGTGTGAGGCGCAATCCGTCTCGAGCCATTGCATCGAGATGCGGCGTCGATGCCCCACGCAACTCGCCGCCGCCATAGCACCCAAGGTCGCCGTAACCGACATTATCGGCGAGAATGAAAACAATGTTGGGCTTATTGTTTTGCTGCGCAAAGGCTGTCGCCGAACCCATCAACGCAAGCAGCACCACCGCCGAGGCGAAGTGCTTGACCGAGTTTTGCATGCGAAACTCCGGAAGATGCTGCGTAACCATTCTAGAGAAAGCCTAACCTCGAAGCTATCCGAAATCCGCGCCAATGTCCGCATTGCGGCGGTAAGACGCCAACCTGGATCGGCGTCCGGCTTGCCTCTGACAGCCGATATGACACATGTTCAACCGGCCTTCGGCCAGGAGCCCAGAAGCTGACATCGATTGCTTATCTCGCATGGCCACCAGGGGCAGATGAAGTGCGTCGCTTACAGCAGCGGTTCGACCTTCGCCGCCATGTCGGGAGAGCGGGTGACCCGATATGTTGCGTTGCTGCACTTCAGGATCCAGACGGCCCGATCCGGACGCGAGCGTTTTGCATCCCTTGAGGCACCGAGCGGTTTGTCACAGGTGAAACCTTGCAAGCGAATCTGCGCTGCCAGCATCGACCGCGGCGTTTCGGCTGCAACCCGCGGTGCTGTTGCCTGTTGCGCCTGCACCAACGGGCTGAAAACTAGAGCTGCGGTAGCCAGCAGTATTGACCCAAGCGGTCTGTACATGACGGCAATCCTTATTGCAGTTCTCTCGAACGCGGCAGAGCAAGTGCATCATCGGCTTGTCAGCGTCGCGTTGACGGATTGGATCGTCCGATAGTCTTGGGGCAGCAAAATTGGAGTAGCAGCCTTGGGGCGTCAGCAGCCTTGGGGATCATCGGAGTTGAAGGGACGGCACCCGACGCTGACACAATTGTGCTTGCAACGGGCGGCTTTTTTCAAGACCGCCCGCTTAGACATCATCAAGGCATACTATCCCGCCTCGTTCACTCGCTCTGATGGCCGGACTTCTTCATTTCAGCAAGGATACCATCGAGGTTGTAAGTTTCCGGCGCCTGCATCGGAGGGAAGTCCTTGTAAGAGAATAGCTCCTTTTCCCAGAGAAGTTGGCCGAGGGGCAGGATATTCCAGTCATACAGGTAGGCGGTGCTCGGCGAGCCGATCGAACCGGCATAGCCCAGCAACGATTTGGCATCGGAGCCGACCGTCTGCTCGAATGGGTCACGCTTGATGTTGGCGACCTGCGTCCAATGGAAGCTCTGCGCTCCGAACAACCCGCCGGTCCCGGTGTCCGGCACCATCGTGTAGTACATCTTCCAGTTCTTGTAGCGTACCGCCGATGGCTGCGCGCCGGTGTAGTAGAAGAAGACCTCGCGCGCGGATTTATCCGTGCCTTCGAGATAGGCGCGCTGATCGACGCCGTCGAGCGTTGTCTTGACGATGCCGGGGTAGCTTCCAGCCTCGATCTGCTTCTTCAAAGCGTCGCCCTTCGGCCCGCCGGCGATGTCGACCAACGTCGGCAGCCAGTCGAGTGCCGACATCATCTCGCTCTTGACCGTGCCCGGCTTGATGTGGCCCGGCCAGCGAACGACCATCGGGGCACGCATGCCGCCTTCCCAGGTGGTCAGCTTGCCGCCCTTGAAAAGGGTGGTGCCGCCGTCAGGAAAAGTGATGTTCTCGGCGCCGTTGTCTGTCGTGAAGACGATGATGGTATTGTCAAGCTGGCCCATGTCTTCGAGTTTCTTGAGGACATAGCCGATATTGTCGTCCATCTGCTTCATGCCGGCCTCGTTGAGGCCCCAGTCCTTGCCACCCGGCTCGCCAATCATCGCCTCGTATTTCGGCGGCAGCACGGTCGTGATGTGCATGCGCGCCGGGTTGTACCAGACGAAGAACGGCTTGTTGGTCTTCTTGGGATCGTTGCGATCAAGATAGTCGATGACCTTGGCTGAGATTTCTTCGTCCACGCTTCGTGAACGGTCGAGCGTCAAGGGACCTTCGTCCTTGCAGGTCTGGTTTGCCTGTGAGCCGTCCGACGACTTGCACGCAAGCACCGGCCGCGGCGGCGTCAGGCACGTCGTTGTTCGAGGATCCACGGCGCCGGGGACCTCGGTAAGGCCCGGGACCGGGGTTGCCTTGCACGGCGGCGCAATGCCTTGCACGGTCGGGCTCTTGTTGATGTCCGGGAAACTCACCCCCTGCATCGCGTCGAGGTGATACAGGTACCCCCAGAACTCCTGGAAACCATGGGCGGTTGGTAGCGCCTCGGGATTGTCACCAAGATGATTCTTGCCGAACTCGCCAGTGTTGTAACCGAGGTCGAGCAAGAACTTGGCAACGGCGGGCGTACCGGGCCGCAGCCACGACGGGCTGCCGGGCAATTGCGGAGGAATCATGCCGGTGCGCAGCGGGTGCATGCCGGTGAAAAACGCGTTGCGGCCGGCGGTGCAGCTCTGCTCCGCATAATAGGTCATGAAGAGCGCGCCCTCGTTTCCGATGCGGTCGATGTTCGGTGTCTCTCCGACCATCAAACCGCGATGGTAGATGCTGGGCTGCATGATGCCGATATCGTCGCCCATGATGAAGAGGATATTGGGCTTTTGCGCCGGCTGTGCAGCCACCGGCGTGCTGACCAATCCCGACGACGGTATCATCATCGTCGCACCGAGCAGCGCTGCGCTGGACCGCTTGAGCCAGCTTTGCTTCTTGCGTGGCGTTGCGACCAAAAGCTTGTCATCAAATACGCAATTCAACATGGCATCGCTCTCCCATTAAGATGCGTCAGAGGTTCCTCGCCTGATGCACCGAAATCCAAGATGACTTGTGGAAGTGTCGATCGGCTCCGCATGCCGCGCAGCCGGCCGGTAGCGTCGGCAATAATTCGGCGCGCACAAATGCGAGCCGCCTTTGATGACCTTGCGTGGAATCTTGACGTTGGTCGTTCTCGGGTCGCAGCTATCGGCCTCGTGGCCGCCGCGCGGGTTCTCGGGAATGCAGCAGGCTTTTGCAGCGTCGGCTCCATGCCGAGGCGAGTACCAGTCCGACGTCCACTCCCAGACATTGCCGATCAGATCGTGCAGCCCGTACCCGTTCGGCGGGAATGCCGTGACCGGCGATGTCCGGTCGAATCCGTCGTCCCTGGTGTTTTGGCGCGGAAATTCGCCCTGCCAGGTGTTGGCCATATGACGGCCGTCGGGCGTAAATTCATCTCCCCACGCGAACTCGGCGCCGTCCAGTCCGCCGCGCGCCGCAAATTCCCATTCCGCCTCGGTCGGCAAATCCTTGCCGGCCCATCTTGCGTAGGCGAGCGCATCGCTGAAGGCCACATGCACAACGGGATGATCGTCGAGCCCCTGGATTTTGCTCCCCGGTCCGTAGGGATGCCGCCAGTCCGCGCTTTTGGCGAACGTCCACCACTGGCTGAAGTCCCGCAGGCTGACCGGATGGTTGGGCGGCGAGAACACCAGCGAGCCCGCATAGACCATGTGCGGGAGCATCCCGGGATAGTCCTTTGGATCGGGCGTGATCTCGGCAACGGTGACGTGGCCGGTAGCCTTGGCGAACGCCTTGAACTGCCGGTTCGTGACGGGATGGCAATCCATCCAGAACGCATCGACACTGACGCGGTGAACCGGAGCTTCCTCCGGATAGTGCCGATCCGACCCCATGCGAAACGTGCCGCCCGGCACATACAGCATCCCCCCACCTGCTGGATGCTCGAACGATTGTCCGCCCGACGACGATTTCGTCTCAGCCAGGTGCATCACGATCTCCTGGCCCATGCATCAGCGGCTTGCGTGGATTCACTTGTGACTCTGTTTATTTGCGACGCTGTTTCGCTTGATATGCATTTTCCGGTACTGGGTCCTTTGACCGAGGCTGAGACGTACGCAAAACTAAACGACACACCTCAGGATTGATCTAGATCAAAGGATGTCCGACTCGCGTCATGCGAGTCGAATTGGTCGCGTCTCCGCCACGTCCGGTCTGGCCTCAACGCTACCGCCAGCTTCGCCTTCGGGCCAACCGCGTCAGCAGCATTGACTCAGTTGCCGTCTGCGAATTGGTGACGGGGTGAGCAACAAGCGTTATGTGATTTGTGTCGCAGAAGGGTTATCCGGGATTTGGCGTTCTGGTCGAGTGGACGGTGCCATGGAAAACCTGACGCATTATCCTGTTCTGGTGTTCGCGGTGGCCTTTGTTTCGCGCCGCTGTCGGCGGTGCCGGTGGCGTTCGGTGATGACTTCGGCGATGATCTCGCCGTCGCGCTCGACATAGCTTCCGAGATGCGCGAAGGCCGAATTGCCGCCCAGCAGCTTGCCGTCATGCATGCACATGATGCTGCGGCCGAAGGCATCGTTGCCCCTCCTCGCCGTTTGGGAGCGGACATGATCAGCTCGCTCTAGTGAATTAGCCAAGGGCCAACAGGCGACATCGCAGGCTTAGCGCTGACATGAAAGAGGCCGCCCGTTGGAGCGGCCTCAACTTGTTCTGTCGCGCCAACTTCGCCATCAGCGAACGGTGCCGCTCACTCTGTCGTACGATTGAGCGCTGCACCATTGAGAAGTGGCATTTAGATCCCAAGCCCACTTCTTTCCGGCTGCCTGGCAAGCTTCGAAAGTGGCCCACTTGGGAGGCCAAGGCTCACCTGGATTCCATACCGGCGCTGTCTGTGGTTTCTGGATCTTTTGAGTATCGCGGGCATTCGCCGGCGCCACCGACAAGATCGCGACAACGATACCCATGGACAAAAGTGCCGAGACTTTCACTGCCATGTCCTCCTAGATTTCCGGGACAGCAAACGCTATCCCAAGAGGCATGATAGCACATTTTCAACCAATAGGATTCCGAACGTCGTTCTTCTTCGGGTCAAAGGCGGCGGTCGGCCGCCGAGTGGGACGACTTCCGCTCTACCTTTCGCTCCGCACATGTCGCCGCCGTGTGCCAGCCATCGCGATGGGCCACAAGCGATCACCGGCGAAAAGGAACGGCCGCCTCGACTCTGCGGCGGCCGCCTCCATTCTTGGCTGTCAGTCAGGCGGATGTGCCTCACATCTTGACGATCTCGGTGCGATATTTCGGCAGCAGGGCCGCGATCAGTTTTCCCTTCTCGGCCATCTCTTCCGGGGTCGGCTTCGGCGGCGGCGATGTGCGGCCTTCGACGGGGAAACCGACCGCCAGAAAGAATTCATCCTGTCCTGCCGGCGTACACATGCAGAGCATGCGAGCCGTCTTGCCGGACAGGTTCTTAAACGCGTGTGGGGCGTTCGCCGGAACGTTGACGGTCGATCCCGCGCGTACGGTGTGCGACTTACCGCGAAAAGTGAACTCGAGTTCGCCTTCGAGCAGCGAGAACATTTCCTCGAAGTCGTGGCGATGCGGCGGGGGGCCACCGCCGGCGGGCACCAGCATATCGACCAGGCAATAGCGTCCCGCGGTCTGCGCGCCCGACACCAGGATCGTGTAAGTGCCGCCCGCCACCGAGATATGCGGCACTCCGGCGCCGTCGGGATCGGCTACCGTCAGGACGCGACCAGGATCGTCGGCGGGGATCGAGGAAGCAGACGGAGCATTCGCAGGAGAGGTGTCGGTCATCTCGACCTCGTTTCCATGATTTTGAGGAGAGGCACCTTACCATCACAACCGGTGTCTTTTTCGAGGCCGGATGTCCGCTTCGGGTCCACTTGCCGACTTCGCAGGGAGTCGCACTTCAGGCCTGCGCTACTCTCTCAAGCAGACATCCCAGATCTCTAAGTAACCGCCCTACGCCCTTCGCATCAGTTTGAGCGATGCCGCCAGCCGCAGGCTGCGCTTGCCGGCAAGTGCGATGCCTTCGAGCTCGCCGCTATCGGCAGTGCAGGTCCCGGAGAAGCCGATCCCGACCTCGTAGCCGCCGAACACGGGGTTCTCGCCTTTCGCCGGCGTGTGCTCCTGGTTGAGCATCTCGCCCTTCCAGCGACCGTCAGCCGAGGAATAGGCGCCGAGATAGTAGAAGAACGCATCGCCGCCCAGGATGCGGCCGTCGATCAGCAGCATGACGCCGGAGAGCCCGGCGTCGACGCCGTCGAGCGCGCGCAGATGGATCGCATAGAGCCCGTTCACGACACCGCCCGGACCGATCGTCCCCTGCGGCGGCAATCCCTCGTCATCGAGCCGCGTGAGATTGGCCCAGAAACCGGCGCCCGGCATCGTGTCCGCGCTGCCCGCGAGACGGATCTGGTTGCCAACGAGCCGGCCGCGCGCGCCGATCGCGGCGACGTCAGCCCCCATCAGCGGCTTGTAGTTGGGATCGTCGTTATGCCGTTCGGTGATGACTTCGGCGATGATCTCGCCGTCGCGCTCGACATAGCTTCCGAGATGCGCGAAGGCCGAATTGCCGCCCAGCAGCTTGCCGTCATGCATGCACATGATGCTGCGGCCGAAGGCATCGTTGACGCCGTATTCAACCTTGTAGAGCCCGTCCAGCAACGCAATTGACCCGGAAATATCAGAAGGAAAGCACGCGCTACCTAGCACCGCCGTCGCACCAAGGCCATCGGGCTTTTTCGCGCAGGGCCATTCGCGGAGCCACACCTGCCATGATGCCATCATGCGCCTGTTTTGCCCGACGGCGCAATCGATTTCGGCGTTTCCGCAGATGGCGATCACACCATTTGCAGGCCTGTGATTTCAACCACTTGGCTACTGTGCATGGGGTTGTTTTTCGCCTTTTTTGTTTGGCCGGTCGCGAACGGCTTCTCAGGCGCTAGTGTCGCTTGAAATACTGCACCTCGCGCTCATGCTTCTCGGCCGCCGCGCGGCTCCTGAACGTGCCGAGGTTGCGGCGCTTGCCGGTCTTGGGATTCACCTTGCGCGAATAGAGCCGATATTCGCCCGATGCGAGCTTGCGGATCATGGTTGCGCCTCCTGCTGTCGAGGATTCAACGGACCGTGTCCAGGCTGGTTCCTGACGCATTCGAACCCGTCGACACAAGCACGCGACAAAGTGAGCATGGAGCAGTCACGGCCATCGGCGGCGGACGAAACATGATCCGGAAAGGTGCGCAGCGGTTTTCCGGAAAGATCATGCTCGCAAATAACTCTAAAGCGCGTTCACCGCGCTTTTAGAAGCACAGCGTGGTGACGAGCTTGCCCTGCTTGTCCTTGATCGCATAGGGACAGCGCAACCGCTCCAGCGCCTGCTTGGCATCCGCGTCGCCGAGCGCTGCGGCGCGCTCGTAATAGGATTTCGCGGCGTCCTTGTCCTTTGGCCCGCCGCGGCCTTCCTGTGCGAAGGCCCCCATCCGCTCCAGCGCGCCGGGATGGTTTTGCGCGGCAGCCTTCTCGAACAGCGCGCGCGCCGCGGCGTCGTCCTTCGCCCCGCCCGTGCCTTCGGAGAGCATCATGCCGAGCTGGTACTGCGCCTCCGCGTTGGTCTCGGCCGCCTTGCCGAGCAATGCGCGCGCCTGTGCGGGATCGGCCGGCGTGGCACCGCCGGTGCCGCCGAGCGCGGCGAGATTGCTGATGCCGCGGGGATTGCCGGCCTGCGCCGCCTTCTCGAACAATTTGCGCGCCTGCGCTTCATCCCTGGCGACGCCGGAGCCGGTGCCGTAGGCCACACCGAGCTCGACCATCGCCGCACTCGATCCCTTGTCGGCGGCCTTGCGCCAGGCAGCCATCGCTTCCGCCGGTTGCCGGTTGGCCGCATAAGCGCGGCCGAGCGCGAACATCGCGCGCCGCGACGACGGCGCGGCCTGCTTGCAAAACTTGAGGGCGGTCGCAACGTCGGAGGCCGCAATCTCCGTCACGCCCCTCATATCGGCTGGCTTGTCGGGATCACTGGGATCGGCGGCGACGCGGTCGCACAGGACGAGATCGGCCGATTGCGCATGCGCAGATAACGGCGCCGCAAGCGTGAGAAGGATGGCAACGAGGAAAGTCCGCATGGACGCCAGGTTGCGTCGTCGTCCCGGCAAATTCAAGGCTCGAGTCCCGATCGGCGCAGCACGGGGACGACCTCGGGCGATGCCAGATAGCGCAGCAGCCGATCCGCGGCGTCGGCGTGCTCGGCGTTTGTCATCCGGCCAGCGGAGAACACGGCCGGCGTTTGCAGATCGTGCGGAATCGGGCCGACCACCTCGATGCCCTCGACCTGCTTCAGCTCGCTGATCTGCTGCACGGCAAGGTCAGCCTCGCCGCTCACGAGCCGCTCCGCGGTAAAGCCCTGCTCGACGATGATGGCCTTGGCGTTGATCTCTGGCGCGATGCCCATCTGCGCGATCAACCGGGCGAAATAGACCCCGCTCGCACCCAGCCGCGAATAGGCCACGGACCGTCCCGCGAGCAGCGCCTTGCGCAGTGCGGTTTCCGTGGCGATGTCGGGATGTGCTTGCCCTGCCCGCACCGCGATGCCGACGAAGGAACGCGCGAGGTCGGCCGCGGTCCCTGAGACGACGCGGCCCTCGCCGACCATCTCGTCGAGCCCCTCGCGGGTGAGGATCACGAGATCGGCGCCCTCGCCGTCGCGCAGTCGTTTGAGCAGCGCCAGAGTCGGCGCGAAATCGGCATCGATGTGGACGCCGGTCGCGGTCTCGTAGGCGGAGGACAGGCTGCGCATCGCGCCCATCAGGCCGAGCGTCGAAAGCATGCGAATTTTTTCCATCAGCGATTCCCGTGGCGATCAGGCGCGGTGCATCAGCTTGAGCGCGGCGGTCAGGCGCAGGCTGCGCTTGCCGGCAAGCGCCGTTGCCTCCAGCACCGCCTCCTCGGCACCATAAGTGCCGGAGAAGCCGATGCCGACCTCGTGGCCGCCGAAGATCGGATCGTCCTTGGCCGGCGTGTGCTCCTGGTTGAGGATCTGGCCCTTCCAGCGCCCGTTGGCGGCGGTGTAGCTGCCGAGATAATAGAACGATGCATCGCCGCCGAGGATGCGGCCCTTGTTGAGCAGCATCACGCCGGTGAGACCGCCGTCGACGCCATCGAGCATACGCAGATGCACCGAGTAGAGACCGTCGGCGATGCCGGCCTCGCCGACGCCGCCGGCGATCGGCATCTCGTCTTCGGTGATGGGTGTCATCAACGACTGAAAGGGTACGCCGGGCAGCTCCTTGAGCTCGCCCTTGCAGCGATAGAGATCGCCGTCGGCCCAGCCCTTGGCAAGCAGGGTCGCATCGTCAGTGCCGGCCATGGCGCGATAGTTCGGATCGGGGTTGTGACGGACGGTGTTGATCACGATGTCGACGCCGGCTTCGGTCTTGGCGTAGGTGCCGATATGGGCGAAGGCCGAATTGCCGCCGAGCATCTTGCCGTTGCCGGCATGCATCACGCTCCGGCCGACGGCGTCGCCGAGCTGAAATCTCACCTTGTAGAAGCCTTCAAACACCAGCCGTCCCCGGCCCTGCGCGCATCCAGACGCACTCTATCCCGCTTTCGGCGGCGATGGACAAGTTTCGCGCCATGAGGTCCGAGGCGGCTCCGCAAACGGCTGTCATCAGAATGAAAAATCCGCCGAAGCCTTTCGGCTTCGGCGGATCGAAGTCCAACCCGGGCCAGCCCCCCAGCCCGGGCCGGGAGGATCTTAGGCGGCGGCCTTCTTGTCGGCCGGCACG
This sequence comes from Bradyrhizobium sp. JR4.1, assembly GCF_040548605.1. Classification (NCBI taxonomy): domain Bacteria; kingdom Pseudomonadati; phylum Pseudomonadota; class Alphaproteobacteria; order Hyphomicrobiales; family Nitrobacteraceae; genus Bradyrhizobium; species Bradyrhizobium sp. JR4.1. Next base: position 183,035 of record NZ_JBEPRY010000016.1, on the reverse strand, counting down.
GAGGCGATCGTCTTCAGGATCTGCGAAGCGATCTGGTATGGGTCGCCCTGCGAATTCGGACGACGGTCTTCCAGATAGCCCTTGTAACCGTTGTTGACGAAGGAGTGCGGCACGCGGATCGAAGCACCGCGATCGGCAATGCCGTAGCTGAACTTGTTCCAGGGCGCGGTCTCGTGCTTGCCGGTCAGACGCTTGTCGTTGTCCGGGCCGTAGACGGCGATGTGGTCCATCAGGTTCTTGTCGAAGGCGGCCATCAGTGCCTCGAAGTACTCCTTGCCGCCGACCGTACGCATGTACTCGGTGGAGAAGTTGGCGTGCATGCCGGAGCCGTTCCAGTCGGTGTCGCCCAGCGGCTTGCAGTGGAACTCGATGTCGATGCCGTACTTCTCGGTCAGGCGCAGCATCAGGTAGCGGGCCATCCACATTTCGTCAGCGGCCTTCTTGGAGCCTTTGCCGAAGATCTGGAATTCCCACTGGCCCTTCGCGACTTCCGCGTTGATGCCTTCATGGTTGATGCCGGCTGCCAGGCAGAGGTCGAGATGCTCTTCGACGATCTTGCGGGCGACGTCGCCGACGTTCGAGAAGCCGACGCCGGTGTAGTACGGACCCTGCGGGGCCGGATAGCCCGAGGCCGGGAAGCCGAGCGGACGGCCGTCCTTGTAGAAGAAGTATTCCTGCTCGAAGCCGAACCAGGCACCGGAATCGTCGAGGATGGTGGCGCGCTTGTTGGTCGAATGCGGGGTCTTGCCGTCGGGCATCATGACTTCGCACATCACGAGCACGCCGTTGGTGCGGGCGCCATCCGGGAACACCGCGACCGGCTTCAGCACGCAATCGGAGCTGTGGCCTTCAGCCTGCTGGGTGGAGGAGCCATCGAAGCCCCAGAGCGGAAGCTGCTCGAGCGTCGGGAACGACGCGAATTCCTTGATCTGAGTTTTGCCGCGCAAGTTCGGAGTCGGCGTATATCCGTCGAGCCAGATGTACTCGAGCTTATACTTGGTCATTGAGCCTCTCTGTAGATGATGCGAAAGGTGGGGGCCGCAGGCCCCCGCACGATTGTTTACCCGGCCAACATCGGCCGACCCTTTCTAAGCATTTAACGTGCCAAAAGGCCGCAGCGCGGGAGGTTTTCCACTGCGGCCGGCCTCCTCTCCCTCCCGGCGGATCGTCGGCCGCGCCGTGCGTCATAGCGGCGCACCTTTGCGTGAAGCTGCACCGCAAAAACCCCGCGGAAAACGCCCGATTCTGGAGCAGGCAGGCCCGGGCCTGAGGTTGCCGACTAAACGCGCATCAACGTCCGGCAATATTCGCCAAGTCTGCGCCCGCCGCCCGCAACCTTCGCAACGGCCCACGCGTTAGCCACCCGACCGCTGCCTTAGAGGAAGCAGAATGCAGTCTGCCTACAAAATAGGCCAAGGCTGATTTCCTTTTCAGCACTTTGCATTTCGGAATGCACGGCCGATATGGGGATTCCAGTAACCACAAGCCAACGAGTCGGGCGCACCATGGAGGCCCAGCGCTGCGATCTCGGGAGATACCGCAATGATGAACAATGGACTGAGTCACGGATCTGCACAGATCTACCAATTCCCTGTCGGGGGCCGCTCGGCTCTCGGGGGGCGCCGCAACGGTGAGACCCGCCTTCCCGCCAACCACGCCTCGCTCCCCGTGAACGAGACGATTTGCAGCGGCAGCTGGTACCATCAGGAAGCAGTCGATGAAGCCAAGCCGAAATGGGATCGCTGATGCCTGCGTTCGGTTCAGTACCGCCGCGCTCTCTCAAGCGTCCGGCGTCAGATTGAAAAAGGGTCGAAACAACGAAGTTTCGGCCCTTTTTGATTCCGGACTTGATTACAGGATCATATGGTCCCACAGCCGTCACCGACCGTTTCAGATGCCTGACAAGACACCTCCATGAAAGACTCCCCTGCCCGCCATCTCGCCCTGCAGGGCGCCAGTAATTTTCGCGACCTCGGCGGCTATCCGACCGCAGATGGCCGTACCACGCGCTGGCGGCACATCTTCCGCTCCAACCATCTCGGCCAGCTCACTGCCGCCGATGTCGAGATCGTCCGCGCGCTCGGCGTGCGCAGCGCCTTCGATTTTCGCGGCGTCGAGGAGCGCGCGGCGGGTGTCTGCGTGGTCGACGAGATCGCCGTGCATTCGTTGCCGATCGAGCCGACGGTCGTGGCTGCGCTGCGCGCCGAGCTCGCCAGGGGCAGGCTGACCGCGCCGGTCGCGCTCGAACTCATGCGCGAATCCTATCGCAACTATGTCCGCCACAACACGGCCAGTTTCCGCAACATGTTCGGGCATCTCCTGGAGGACCACGCGCCGCTCGTCATTCACTGCACCGCCGGCAAGGATCGCACCGGCTTTGCCAGCGCGCTGATCCTTCATGCGCTCGGCGTAGCCGACCACGTCATTGCCGAGGACTACCTGTTGACCAACCTGCACTACAAGCGCGACGCGTCAAACGTCTCCGATCTTCCTGCCGACGTTCTCGACGCGATCGGCACCGTCGAGGCCTCTTATCTTGCCGCTGCTTTCGAGGCCGTCGGTAGCGAGTATGGCGATCTCGAAACCTACTTGCGCGACGGTCTCAAGCTCGGCACAGCGGAGCGGACCGCGCTGAAGGCGCGCTATCTGCAATCGTAAGCGGCCGTAAATCTTGAGCGGCCGCGCCGGGAGAACGATGATGCAAGGCAAGGTTCTGATCGTGACCGGAGCACTCGGCGCACTTGGAAAAGTCGTCGCCGAGACCGCGCTGGCACGCGGCGCGCGCGTGGCGGGCATCGACCACGCGCCATCGCAGATCCCCGCAATGCCCGAGCGCATCGAGATCGGCGGCGTCGACCTCTCCGACGTGGCGCAGGCGAAGACGGCGGTCGAGGCGGCAGCGAAGCAATTCGGCCGGCTCGATGCGCTGATCAACATTGCCGGCGGATTCGCCTTCGAGACCGTCGGCGACGGCGGAATCAAGACATGGCAGCGCATGCATGCGCTCAACCTGCTGACGGCGCTCAACGCCTCGCACGCGGCACTGCCGCATCTGGCCGCGTCCAAGGCCGGCCGCATCGTCAATATCGGCGCCATGGGCGCGCTTCAGGCTGGCTCCGGCATGGGCCCCTATGCGGCATCGAAAGCCGGCGTCCATCGCCTCACCGAGGCGTTGGCGAGCGAGTGGAAAGGCAAGGTGACCGTGAACGCAGTGCTGCCCTCGATCATCGACACCAAGGCCAACCGCGCCGACATGCCGAAGGCCGACTTCGCCAAATGGGTGACCCCGCAAGAGCTCGCCGAAGTCATTCTGTTCCTCGCCAGCGATGCCGCGAGCGGCGTCACCGGCGCGCTGATCCCGGTCGGCGGGCGGGTGTAGCGTTGGTGGCCACGCATCTTTTCCCGGGCCCATCGGGCTGCTATATTTGAACAATGACAACTGAAGATATCGAACGAGCGATCGAACGGCTTACGCCTGACGAATTGGTGCGGTTTCGCGCCTGGTTCGAGCAGTTCGATGCAGAACGCTTCGATCATGTCCTGGAGCAGGACATCAAGGCGGGTAAGCTCGATCAATTTGCCGAGGAAGCGCTGAGCGATTATCGCGCCGCCCAAACGCGCGACTTGTGAAGCACACCGCTTCCACGAGATTCTGGAAGGCTTATGAGGCCTTGCCCGTCAATGTTCGGCGGCTCGCCGATGCCAATTTCAAGCTGCTGAAGAACGACCCCACTCATCCTTCGCTTCAGTTCAAACGGGTCGGTCGATTTTGGTCCGCCAGAGTCGGCCTACGCTACCGCGCCCTGGCTATCGAATCTGACGGCGCCTGCGTTTGGTTCTGGATCGGCTCGCACGCAGACTACGACCGTCTCATAGGCTAAAGGCGTCAATCCGGCACCAAAAGCCGTAGATTGCCTTTGAAACGGATGCTCTGCTTGCCGGCGAGCGCGATGCCCCCGCCCAGGTCGTCTGTTCCCGATCAAATGGCTCAGAGCCCTAAGTCCGTTCCGGGCTAAACTGACCGAGACTGATTCTCCGATCGGACGTGACACTCGGAAGCTTCCTTTGGAAACCACGCTCTATCTGCCTGTCAAACGCTTCCTCGAAGAGCTCGGCTTCACGGTCAAGGGCGAGATCGGTGGCTGCGATCTCGTGGGCCTTAGCGCCGGCGATCCGCCGGTGGTGGTGATTGGCGAGCTCAAGCTGACCTTCAATCTCGAGCTGATCCTTCAGGCCGTTGATCGTGCACCGGCCGGCGACGAGGTCTGGATTGCCGCAAAGATGTCAGTGCGCGGCAAGGGACGCGAGACCGACGCACGCTACCGCAATCTCTGTCGCCGCCTCGGCTTCGGCATGCTCGGGGTGACCGACAGGGGCCAGGTCGAGGTGCTGGTGAAACCGCCGACGGCAGCGCCACGCCGCGAGCCGAAGGTCCGTTCCCGCTTGGTCGCAGAGCATCAGCGCCGCCAAGGCGATCCGGTGCTGGGCGGCAGCACGCGCGCGCCGATCATGACGGCCTATCGGCAGCAGGCGTTGGCCTGCGCCTCGGAGCTTGGAGCAGGCCCGCGGAAGGTGAGCGAATTGCGCCAACGCTGTCCCGATGCCGGCAAGATCATGCTTAACAATGTGTATGGCTGGTTCGAACGCACCGAGCGGGGAATCTACGGGCTGACGGAAGCGGGCCGCGCGGCGCTGAAGCGCTGGCCACAGCAGCGGGTTGCGGATGTTGCCGGTGTCGCGTCACCACCCTGACACCCAACCGGTGCATAGCTGAGATGCCACACCGATTTCATATTGCAATGCAACATAGACGGCACTAGGTATCCCGGCATCGAAACGAGGCCGTTATGAACGCAGACTGGAATACCAAATATGGCACGCGGCGCGTGCGCCACGATCCGCCGACCCTGGACGAGGCGATCTTCGCTGCCGTCGGCATCACCGATGATCAGGAGCAGCAGGCCGAGATCGCCGCAGCCCTGATGGGTATGCCGCTCGATGTCGTCCAGGCCGAGGTCAAGAAACAGGTTCGCACCAACAGCCGCATCACCTCGACCCGCGTGATCGCCGGTGAACAGGGTGCGCAGCGCTCGGTGGTGGTCGAACGCCGTGTCGTGCGCCGCTTCGGCAACGACAAGCGCACCGGCACCTGAACGCTTAGTTCCCTGTTTCCAATACAAAAGCGGACCGGTTTTGCCGGTCCGCTTTTTTGATTCCAGTCGGCTTTTTCAGGTCAGGCGGCGCGATTACCGTAGATGCTGGAAATGATCTTCCAGCAGGTCGAGTTGAAGCTGATCAGAGCGCGGCCGGCTGTGAATGGCGAGGCCGCAAGATCAGCGAGCTCGTCCTCAGGCGCCTTGGCGAGATCGATCGTACCGGTCGATTCGCCGTGACGGAATTGCAGATGCGCCCCAAACTTCCTGGCGAGCGCGCGCATCGCGTGATTCTCGGCGCCGGTGGTAATGCGCAGGCGCTTATAGCCTTTCCAGCGCGCTTCCGCGATCAGGCGGCTGAACAGCACAGTGCCGACGTTCTGGCGCCGCGCCGAGGCTTCGACGCTGAAGGCGACCTCGGGCAACGAATCGCCCTCGGGCGGATGCAGCTCGGCCGCCCCGCGGACCACGCCATCCACGATATAGGCGACGATCACGGTGCCGTCCTCGGCACAGCGGGCTGCGTAACGCTCGATAAAACTGTCGTCGAGAAAACCGTTGAAGCGATCGTGCCGGCTTTCGGCATCGAGCCTCAGCAGATGATCGCGCAAAAGCGGCAATTCTTCCTGCTGGCTCAAGGTGCGCACGTAGCCCTGAACGGACTTCGGGCGGCTGGCTACTTCAAGTCCAAAATCTGCTGCGAGTGACAAGTCAAAACTCCTCTTGGTGTCCCTCGAGGAGGCGTTCGAATCCCTAGGCCTCCAATATTGTGCATCGCAACAAACTTTTCAAGACGGGAACCTGCCCAAGTTTCGGGCATTGGAGGCGACTAATTCGTTAATAAAATCAAGCCCCCGTATTCATACGAGGACCAGTTGGGTCTGCGTCACCACCGCGACCAGCTTGCCGTCCTCGGTCTCCAGCCGGGTGGTCCAAACCTGGGTGCGCCGGCCTCTGTGGATTGGGGTGGCGGTCGCGATCACCGTGGTTCCCTCCTTGGCCCCGCCGATAAAGTTGGTCTTGCTCTCGAGCGTGGTCGTGCCCTTTGCGTCCTCCGGCAGATTGATCACGGTGGCCGCCGCGCCGACGGAATCGGCCAGCGCCATCACCGCGCCGCCGTGAATGGTGTGATGAAGCGTGCAGAGATCGGGCCTGACCGTCATCCGCGCCACCACGCGATCTTTCCCGGCCTCGACGAACTCGACGCCCTTGAGTTCGGCAAACGGCATCTTCATCGCTTTAAGTTTTTCGAGCGGCGTCATCGGATCTCCTCCCAAATCATTCTGCTCACAGGGTGAATTGCTCTGCGCGACAAAGCAATGACGTCCGAGGTCGTCAGTGCGAGCGCAGCGAAGCAATTCGAGAATCTTTCCGCTGATACATTTCTGGATTGCTTCGCTGCGCTCGCAATGACGGGAGACAGCCGTCGTATCTCACGTCACCGCATTCACCACCTGATACTCCGGCCGCCGCCAAATCTCGCCCGCGATCACCTCCTCGATGAACTCGGCTGCCCGCAGGATCTCGCTCTCGCCGATATAGAGCGGTGTGATGCCAAACCTCATGATGTCAGGCGCGCGGAAATCGCCGATGACGCCACTGGCGATGAGGGCCTGCATCGCGGCGTAGCCGCCGTCGAAAGCGAAGGAGACCTGAGAGCCGCGGCGCTCATGGGTGCGCGGCGTAACAAGCTTCAAGGACGGACAGCGGCGCTCGACCTCTGCAATCAGGAGATCGCCGAGCGCCAACGAACGCGCCCGGACCTCCGCGATATCGACGCGGTCCCAAATGTCGAGCGAGGCCTCCAGCGCCGCCATTGCCAGCACCGGCGGTGTTCCGACGCGCATGCGCTCGACACCGCCGGCGGCCGCATAGGCAAGCTCGAACGCGAACGGCTTTGCGTGTCCCATCCACCCCGACAAAGCGGCGCGCACGCTGTCGGCGTGGCGCGGCGCGACGTAGAGGAAGGCCGGCGCGCCGGGGCCGGCGTTGATGTATTTGTAGGTGCATCCGGCGGCGAAATCAGCGCCGGTGCCTGCAAGGTCAACCGGCAGCGCCCCGGCCGAATGCGCGAGGTCCCACACCGTGACGATGCCGAGCGCATGCGCTCTCGCAGTCAGCTTCGCCATATCGTGGCGTCGTCCGGTGCGGTAATCGACCTCGGTGATGTAGAGCACCGCGATCTCCTCCGACAACGAAGACTCGATCTCCTCCGGCGCCACCAGGCGCAATTGATGGCCACGTCCAAGCGTCGCGATCAGGCCTTCAGCCATGTAGAGGTCGGTCGGAAAGTTGCCGGTGTCCGACAGAACGATTTTGCGCGATGCGTTCATGTCGAGCGCGGCGGCGAGCGCCTGATAGACCTTGAGCGACAGCGTATCTCCGACCATGACAGAGCCGGCTTCCGCACCGATCAGTCGCGCGATGCGATCGCCGACATGACGCGGCTGGGCGTACCAGCCCGCCCTATTCCAGGCGCGGATCAACTCGTCGCCCCACTCGGCGGTGATGACGCGGCTGACGCGCTCGGCAACGCCAAGCGGCAGCGCGCCGAGCGAATTCCCGTCGAGATAGATCACACCGTCGGGCATATGGAACAGCGCTTTGGTATCGTCGTAGACGCGAAGCTTGGTCATGAAAATCTCTACAGGATCGTGCGCACGCGCCAAAGCTCGGGAAACAGCTCGACCTCCAGCATGCGCTTGAGGTAGCTGACGCCGCCGGTGCCGCCGGTGCCGCGCTTGAAGCCGATGACGCGCTCGACCGTCGTCACATGGTTGAAGCGCCAACGCCGGAAATAATCTTCGAAATCGACCAGTTTCTCGGCAAGTTCGTAGAGCATCCAGTGCGTTTCCGGCGCTTCGTAGACGATACGCCAGGCCTGCAGCACACCTTCATTGAAGCTATGAGTCTCACGAACGTCGCGCGCCAGCACGGCCGCAGGCATCTTGAGCCCGTTGCGGTCGGCGAGCCGCAGCACCTCGTCATAGAGGCTTGGCGTCGCGAGCTCGGCTTCGAGCAGCTGCGTGGTTTCCAGATCGTGCGCGTGCGGCTTGAGCATGGCGTGGTTGCGGTTGCCGAGCAGGAATTCGATCAGCCGGTATTGCCGCGACTGGAAGCCCGAGGACTGGCCAAGCTGCGAGCGGAAGCGCGTATACTCGCTGGGCGTCATGGTGCGCAGCACGTCCCATGCGCCGTTGAGCTGCTCGAAGATGCGCGACATCCGTGCCAGCATCTTCATCGCAGGCTGCACTTCATCCTTCGCGATCGAACGGCGTGCGGCGCTGAGCTCGTGGATGGCGAGCCGCATCCACAGCTCCGTCGTCTGATGCTGGATAATGAACAGCATCTCGTCATGCGCTTCCGACAGCGGATGCTGCGCGCCGAGGATCGCGTCCAGCGCCAGATAGCTGCCATAGGACATGCGCCGTGCGAAATCGGTCTCGGCGCCTTCGCTTGCGGGATCGTATTGGCTGGACGTCATGGCAGGCCCTTTCGATCGATCTTTGAGGCCTCGTCAGTCGAGGCCGATCAGGCGCGCGGTGATTGGCGACGACGGATCCTTGAGAGCGTCGATCACGGTGAAATGGTTCAGCCCGGGATCGACGACAAGACGCGTCGGCACGTCGAATCCAGTCCAGACATTGGCCATCAGATCGGACTGGCGGATGAATTCGGGCCGCTCGTTGCCGCCGACCCAGGCGGTCACGGGCGAAGGCCCGCGCGGTAGATGCAGCGCGGCGCTTTCCAGCGTCGCCTCCTCCATCGTCATGCGCAGGGTGTCGTTCATCCTGGTCTTGAGCAGCGGACGCAGATCATGCAGGCCGCTGATGGACAGCGTCCCAGCGATGCGGTTCAAGACGGCGGGATCGAGCCGGCTATCATCGCACAGCATGCGCGTGACGAGATGACCGCCCGCGGAATGGCCGGCGAGCCGGATCGGCCCCGCGACCAGCGCGGCCGCCTTGGCGATCGCTGCGGTGATTTCCGCCGTAATGTCGGAGATGCGCGCGGCCGGCGTCAGCGTGTAGCTTGGCATTGCCACCGCCCAGCCATGATGGCGCGCGCCTTCGGCGAGATCAGTCCATGTCGATTTGTCGAAGCGCATCCAGTAGCCGCCGTGGACGAACACGACGAGGCCCTTGCTGTCGCCGTCGGGCAAGACGAGGTCGAGGCGCTGGCGCGCGCGGGAGCCATAGGCGATGTCGGCGCGAAACTCCTTCAGCCCGGCGCGATAAGCCGCCGCCCGCTCCGCCCACAGCGCCGGTATCTTGTCCGAGCCCGGGATATGGGCCGAATTGGCGTAAGCGTCATCCCAATCGCGCATCGTGCTTCCTCGACGGACTCAAGGCCTTGTGGACCTGGCGCCAGTCTGCCACCGGCGCGGGCGGCATCCTAGTCTTTAGTTTAAGCTTAAAGGATTTTGGAACGCCGGTGGATTGGGCAGCCCCCGTCATTGCGAGCGCAGCGAAGCAAATCCAGTCTGCCTCCGCGGTGGCAGTCTGGATTGCTTCGTCGCAAGGGCTCCTCGCAATGACGGCGGAAGGCCCCTACCCCTTCTCCACCCCACACCAGTCCGCGATGAACAGCGCCATCGCCTTGGTCGTCTTCTTCAGCGAGTCCAGATCGACAAATTCATTGAAGCCGTGCATCTCGCCGCCACTCGCGCCGAAACACAGGCTCGGGATACCGTGATTGAGGCCGTAGAAGCGGGTGTCGGTGAGCGCGGTGAAGACGAGGTCTTCGATCTGGCCGCCATAAACGGTGCTGAAGGCCTTGCCGAACGCCGCCTCAGGCGCGGCGGCCTCGGTCAGCTCATAGCCTTCCGACAAAAAGCCCGACCATTCGACCTCCGGCGGATTGTTGGCGAGGAAGCGATGGTTGCGCGCGGCAGCAGCAACGCAGGCCATGATCTCCTTCTGGTGATCGGCGATCGACCAGCCCGGCAACACGGCAATCCGGCAATCGACGTCGCACCAGGCCGGCACGCTCGACGCCCAGTCGCCGCCCTTGATGATGCCGGGGTTGAAATTGATGGGATGGTTCAGCGTCTTGAAGTGACGATCGGCTTTCGCACGCTCGTTCCACTCGATCTCGAGTTTTTGCAGCGCCTGGATCAAATGATAGGCCGCCATGATTGCGTTCGCGCCGGAGCCGGCGAAGGCGACATGGGTCGGATGGCCCTTCACGCGCAGGCGGAACCAGATCACGCCCACCTGCGAGCGCACCATCTTGCCACCGGTCGGCTCAGGAATGAAGCAAGCATCCGCACGATAACCGCGTTGAAGCGTCGAGAGCGCGCCGACGCCGGTGCTCTCCTCCTCGATCACGGACTGGAAGTGAATCCGCGCCGTAGGCCTGAGGCCCGCGGCCTTGATCGCATCGAGCGCGGAGAGCGCTGCGATGGTGCCCGACTTCATGTCGCAGGCACCGCGACCGAACATCTTGCCGTCCTTGATGACGGGCGAGAACGGCGGGGTGTCCCACAGTTCCAGCGGCCCGGCCGGCACGACGTCGCAGTGGCCCTGGAGGATCAGCGATTTGCCCGCCTCGGTTTTGGGCCGGTACGTGCCGACCACAGTGCGCGCCTTCGAAAAATCATGCTCGATGGGCCCGAAGCCGCGCAGATCCTTGAGGTCGTCGACATTGATGTGCCAGTCGTCGACCTCGTAGCCGCGCGCGCGCAGGAGGTCGCCGATCATGTCCTGGCATGGCCCCTCCGCACCGCGCGTCGAGGGGATCGCGACGAAATCGCGTGTGGTCGCGAGCTGGGCTTCGAAGCCGGCATCGACGGCATCAAGAATCCTCTGCTGCGTTTCGGCATTCATCAGGCAACTCCGATCGGGCGTTGAGATCATCGATGGAGCGCAAGCTAACCGATTTCAGCCGTTCGGGTACTCTGCAAAATAGGCATCCCGCAATGCATCTTCGAGCAGCCGGCCCTCCGAATAGCCATTCAGCGTCGCCGGCCTGCTCACGCCGTCGAGCAGCCGCGGGCAAGGTTCTGGCGCGCCAATCACCGTGCGCACCGGGATGCGCTCGGCATAGATCGGCAATTCATAGTCCTCCTCGTCGTCGGCGACACCCTTGGCGCGGATTTTCGCAGAGGCTTCCTCGATCTCCATCGCGATGAATGAGGTCGCCTTGATCTCCTGCGTGTTGCTCGCCCGCAGGCTCGCGGTGCGATCGGGGAAGAAGCGGTCGACCATCGCGATCACCGCGCGCTCCTTCTCCTCGGGATCGGTGACGAGATAGGCGGTGCCGAACGCCATCACGGCGCGGTAGTCGGCCGAGTGATTGAACCCACATCGCGCCAGCACCAGGCTGTCGAGATGGGCGACCGTCAGGCACACACGCTCGCCCCGGGTCTGGTTGCGCAGCATGCGGCTGGCGCTCGAGCCGTGCCAATACAGCTTCGTCCCTTCGCGCCAGAAAAAGGTCGGCGTGCAATAGGGTTGGCCGTCGATCGCGTAGGAGACGTGGCAGAGCATCGAGGAATCCAGGATGCGATGAACGGTGTCGTAATCGTAGAAGCCGCGATCGTGACGGCGCTTCACCTGGTTGCGCGCAGATGTCGGATAGGAATTTTGGTTCTCGGTCTGGCTCACGGCCGCTCCTGTCGGATTGGAACACTTCCAGGGCAGTTGTAGCCGCGGATTTGGTCTGCGATAGTGCCAATTCCATGCGAAAAATTCCGACCAATTCTGTCCCCTCGCCGGCCAAGGCCGAGCTGCCGCTCGACCTCGCGGGACCGCACATCACGGCTGGCGCCTCGTCGGCGCACCGGCTGTATCAGGCACTGTGCGAGATGATCGTCGGCGGTCTGGTGAAACCCGGCGAGCCGCTGCCGCCGTCGCGCACGCTGGCCAAACAGACCGGCTTTCGCCGCAATGCCGTCGTCACCGCCTATGAGCGGCTGATCGCCGACGGTTTTGCCGACGCAACCGTCGGCTCCGGCACCTTCGTCGCCGCGCGCATCCCCGCGCGCGCGGCCGAGCCGAAGCGGCCGAAGATCAGCGTCGAAACGCCGGGGCAAGGCGCGTTTTCGCTCGGCTGCACCCATATCGACGCGCGCGCCGTGCAGCGTTTCCGCGCCTTTGTCGGCCGTCGCATGCGCGCCTTCGGCGCGGAGCATCTGCACTATGGCGATCCCCGTGGCAGCCGCGAGCTGCGTGCGGCGATCGCCGATCATCTGTTGTCGGCGCGGGGCCTGCGCTGCGATCCCGATCAGATCATGCTGACGTCAGGCACGCTGCACGCGCTGCGCATCGTGCTGAGCGCGATCCTGAAGCCCAACGACCAGGTCTGGTGCGAGGATCCAGGCTACCCCGCTGCGCGCAAAACCATCGCGCATTGCGGCTATCGCGCCGTGTCCGTTCCCGTCGACGCGCACGGCATGCGGGTCGCCAGAGGCCGCGCAGCGGCGCCGTCCGCGCGCGCAGCCTATGTGACGCCGTCGCACCAGTTTCCGCTGGGTGTGCAGATGTCGATGCCGCGGCGGCTCGAGCTGCTGGACTGGGCCAGGCAAGCCGGCGCCTTCGTGCTGGAAGACGATTACGACAGCGAATTCCGCTACGACGGCGCTCCGCTGATGTCGCTGGCCGGCATCGATCACCTCCAGCGTCTGATCTACATGGGCACGTTCGCCAAGACGTTGTTTCCAGGTCTGCGCATTGGCTATTGCGCCCTGCCCGAGCGCTTGATCGCGGATGTCACCGCCGCGCGGGCCGCCCTCGACCGCTTTCCCGGCACGCTGATGGAGGGCGCGGTGGCCGACATGCTCAATTCCGGCGCCTTCGCAGCGAACCTGAAGCGCGTGCGCAAGCTTTACCGCGAGGCGCGCGACGCGCTGGCTGGGACGCTCGAAGCCGCATCCGACGGCGTGCTGTCGGTGCCGGTCCCATCGCAGGGTCTGCACCTTGTCGCCCGGCTCGATCCCTCGGTCGATCTGCTGGTGGCGGCAGACGCCAAGCAGGCCGCCGGCGCCGAAGGCTGGCTGTTGGCCGACACTTATTCACGCTCACGTCCACTGCCCGGTTTCGTGCTGGGATTTTCCGGCCACGCGATTCCGAATCTCGTGGCATCCGCCGAGCGGCTCGCGCGGGAATCGCGAGCGGCCTTGCGTGCGCGGCGCAAGCCGGCCCGGCGGGCATGACGAACGTTCACTATGAGAATCGGCTGCCGCTCCCTACATTGCGGCATCGATGCCGGGAGCTCACACCATGCTGCTACGCCGCGCGACTTGCCTCTCGCTCCTGATCTTCATCGCACTCGCCGCGACGGCGCGCGCAGGCACGGTCGGACGCGAGCAGGACATCGTCGATCTCAAGCTCGGCCAGCGCGTGCAAGTGGACGACGGAACTTGTCCCGCCGGACAGGTCAAGGAAGTCCGCGGCGCCAAGATGACCGACAAGGGCGTCGCACGGACCAGCACCTGCGTGTCGCGGTTTGGCCCGAAATCGAAGCGATGAGCGCTACTTTGCCGGGTCGAACATGCATTGCAGGGTCGGCTTGGCGATCTTGGTGAAGGTCGGGCCGATTTCGGTCTGCTTTGCGGCCGGCACCCAGTCGGTCTCGATCGTCGGCACCCCGGTCTCGCTGATGCCGCGCAGCAGGGCCTCGCGGAGATCGCGATCCTCGACGACGGCGGCAGCATGATCGTGCAGGCAGCCGCAAACCTCTTCCGGATGCTCCCACCGCCCGAGCATCCGCGGCGCGCATTGCCTCACGAACTCGGTACGGGGATCTGGTAATCTGGAGGGAGAGCGCACCCGCGCCTGAACGGCACTGATCGTCAGAAGGGATATGAACGCCGCGGCGCAGATACGAGCAAGCATGATGGCCTTTATCGGCTGATTTTTCTTGTTGGCGATCAGAAGCGCGCGGCAACCACGATCGGCTGGGGCGCCGGGGTCATGATCGGCGAACCGCTATACTGGAAAGTGCCGATACCGGGGACATTTCCGTCCGGCGAGCCTGCGAACGAGGAGCCGGCGAGCACGAAGGCGAAAGCAAGGATGAGGCTGAGCGTGCGCATGGAGTTCTCTTCCGAATTCGGTGGCCGGCGTGCGCCGTCGTCGTTGTGAGGTTGATAACCATGGGCGGTTTCGCGCGTGATGCGCCAAAGCCGGAAAATGGTTTCATCTCCGTGAGAATTGTTTCGTCCGGTTCGGGCGACGACATATTCGACGGAAAATCTCAATCTTTTCAGATGGGTCGTGCGCCTACCCAATGTGGCCTGGCAGGTTCCGGGCGAGTTCGGATGCGCGCCGGAACGCTGGGCGCCGTCATGATCCCGCCTCACTCCCTTCACATGCGTTTTACGTTTTTCTGCTGAAGAGAAGCCGAACGAAGGCTGGGTGCTGTCGAACCGGCGGCGCTTCGACTGCGACCCAAGCTATCGAGACCGAGGACGCCCGGGTATCGCCGAGCGCGTTCATGCGAGGAACGGCCATCATGACGGCGCAAGATCGCGCAACGACGCGCGATGCAGACCAACGAACGGACCGCCGGGAGCAACGACCTGTTCGCAGCAGCGCCAATTCGCCTGGCGAAATGGCGCTGCAATCGAGCCCCGGCTTTGAGGCCACGCCGCAATCATTCGTGCGGCTGACCGGCTCGCATCTTGCAAAACCGCGCGCCAGCCGCGCTGACATCACCGAGTGAACGCAAGAGCGTCACTGTGAACGCAAACCCCTTACTGAGTGAACGCAAGAGCGTCACTGAGTGAAGAACTCTCCGCACTTCTGGACGTTCGCGTCCGCCGGGCCCCACGGCATGACGGGCACGGTCGAGGTCGAGTTCTTCGGTGAACCCTCGATCAGCCTGTCCGAATAGACCATGTAGACCAGCACGTTGCGCTTGGCGTCACAGCCGCGCACGATCTGCATTTTCTTGAAGAACAGCGACCGTCGCTGGCGGAACATGTCGTCGCCCTGCTCCATCTTGTTCTTGAACTTGATCGGGCCGATCTGACGGCAGGCGAGCGAAATGTCCGAGACCTCCTCGGCAAGGCCCAGCCAGCCCTTGAAGCCGCCCTTCTCCGGCACCGTGAAATGACACGCCACGCCCTCGACTTCAGGATCGTCGAGGCCGTAGGTCGCAAGCTTGTCGTTCGGGCTCATCCATTTGAACACGGTCGAGCGGCGGAAGATCAAATCCGGCTCGTCCGCGGCGAAGGCGGACGCTGCCGGCACGGTCAGCGCCAGAAGGAATAAAGCGAGGCCTTTCAAGCGGATGCTGGAAAGACTGGGGAAACGAGATGACATGAAGTTCTCCGGTAACAAGTCCCAGCAATGTAGGCATGAGGCGACCGATCAGGAAGACAACCGGGAGGCCAACACGGCCGCCGTTTACCGCTCCGTGAGGCTTTTTTGCTACTCTTTGGACAAAATTAGCTGATCGCAGAACCGCCGTGCTGGTGAACGCGTATCCCCTCTGAGAGACTAACATCTGATTTGGATTATGGATTCGATGATGAACAGCGTGAACGGGTCTGGTTTTTCTGCCAAGCCGGCGCGATTTTGGCAGGTCGCCATTTTGACGGCGGCCGGTGCGATCGGCACGGTGAGCCAAGCGGACGCGGCATTTTATTACTGGACGGATTATTCCGACGGGTCCTACGGGCGCCAGGAGCGCCATCCGGAAGTCCCGCGCCAGAAGCCGCAGAAGCGCGGTGCGGCCGGCAAGAAAGACCTTGTTGCCGAAAAAGAAGTGGGCACGAAACCGCAAGGTCCTCTCGTCATCGTCGTCTCGATCGACCGGCAGAAGGTCACGGTCTACGACACCAACGGCGTGTTCGCGGAATCCCCGGTGTCGACGGGCATGAAGGGCCATTCGACGCCGATGGGTGTGTTCAGCGTCATCCAGAAGCACAAATTTCACCACTCCAACATCTATAGCGGCGCGCCGATGCCGTACATGCAGCGGATCACGTGGTCGGGCGTTGCCATGCATGCCGGCGTGCTGCCGGGCTATCCGGCCTCGCATGGCTGCATCCGCATGCCGATGGCGTTCGCTGTGAAGATGTGGAACTGGACCAGGATGGGCGCGCGCGTGATCGTTTCGCCGGGCCAGATGTCGCCGCAGAACTTCTCACATCCGCTGCTTGCCTCGCTGCGCGTGCCGCTGCAACCCGCGGCCAGCCTCGAGCCGCAGACCAATGCCGGCGACAAGGCCGACAAGGTCGCCGCCAATACCGGAGCCGCCGCAGCAAACCCGGCCGAAACGAAGACCGCCAGCGCCGACGGCGTGCTCGAGTTGCGCTCGTCGGTCGGCCACACCGTCATGTCGGACGTGACCACCGGATATGCCCCGGCCCGCGAGGAGGCGGCGGCATCGGCCGACCAGACCGAGACAACGGCAAAGCCCGAGACCAAGACCGCTGAGGCGGCGGACGCGGCCAAGCCCCAGGCCGGAGACGCCGCGCAGCCCGCCAACACTGAAGCGAAGCCTGTCGAGGCCGCGGAGACGCCGAAGTCCGAAACCGCCAAGCCTGAAACGGCCAAGTCCGAACCCGCGAAGACGCCCGATGCACCGGCCGCGGCGCCAGCGCAGGCGGCCACGCCCGACGTCAAGAAGGACGAAACCCGCGTTGCCGATCCGGCGCCCGTGGCGAAACCTGAAGCGCCCAAGCGGGCGGGCCAGATCGCGGTCTTCATCAGCCGCAAGGATTCCAAGCTCTACGTGCGGCAGAACTTTGCGCCACTGTTCGACGTGCCTGTCACGATCGCCGCGAGCGATCGGCCGCTCGGCACGCATGTCTTCACCGCCGAGGTCGACAAGGCCGATTCCAATGCGCTGCATTGGTCGGTGGTGTCCTTGCCAGTGTCCGTCCGCTCTGCCGCGCGGGAAGATGACCGCCGCATGACGGGCCGCCAGCGTGGCGCGGCCGTGATTCCCGTCGCCGCAAAGCCTGTGGTCACGCCGGATAGCCCGTCCGAGGCCCTCGACCGCGTCTCGATCCCGGCCGACACGATCGCGAAGATCAACGAAATGCTGACGTCAGGCGGCTCGATCATCGTCTCCGACCAGGGCATCAACCAGGGCGAGACTGGCGAAGGCACCGATTTCATCGTCCGTCTGTACTAACGCGCTTGATCGCGGCAGATAACGCGGTGTTGACGAGGCCGCTCACAGCGGCGGGGTAACATGCGCCCCGGATCATTTCGGGGGACGCCGTCATGATGAACCGCAGGACCATGCTCATCGCCGCCTTTGCAGGCACGCTGACACCGGCGACGCGTGCACTGGCGGATGGCGGCATGAGCCGAATCTCCGCCTACGCCTTCTCTTTCCCGGCCTTATCAGGCGAAGACATCCGCCTTGCGGCCTTCACCGGCAAGCCACTGCTGGTGGTCAACACCGCTTCGCTCTGCGGTTACACGCCGCAATATGCCGGCCTGCAAGACATCTGGGGCGAGTTTCGCGAACGCGGCCTCACCGTCATTGGCGTACCCTCCAACGACTTCGGCGGACAGGAGCCCGGCGGCA
Organism: Bradyrhizobium sp. JR4.1; assembly: GCF_040548605.1. Classification (NCBI taxonomy): domain Bacteria; kingdom Pseudomonadati; phylum Pseudomonadota; class Alphaproteobacteria; order Hyphomicrobiales; family Nitrobacteraceae; genus Bradyrhizobium; species Bradyrhizobium sp. JR4.1. The sequence continues at coordinate 165,390 of NZ_JBEPRY010000016.1, read as the reverse complement.
CCAGCGAGATCTCGGAAACCGTCCACCACCAATACGGCGTTACCTTCCCGATCGCGGCCAAGGCCGTCGTGGTAGGTGCGAAGGCGCATCCGTTCTACAAATGGGCGGCAGAGGCGCGCCCGCGAGAAGTTCCTCGCTGGAACTTCCACAAATATCTGATCGGCCGTGACGGGTATATCGCCGACGTCTTTGCATCCACGGTCGAGCCGGCCGACACGCGGGTCAAGACGGCGATCGCGAAGGCACTGGCCGACACTTGACGCCACGCGTTCCCAACCCGGTTGGGCACAATTGGGCTAGCGCGCCAAACAGCCGTTGCAATGGCGAGGGCCCACCATCTAGGCTAGGATCGTTAGGGGCAGGATGGTTTTGCCGGAGGCGAAAAGCCGCGGCGGAACAACGGGATCAATCTCGAGGACAACACCATGCGTGTGGCGGCAGGACTGATATTGGCAAGCGCGATGTCTCTGGCGATGACGGGCGCGGCATGGTCGCAGGCCCCGGCTGCAAAGCCCGCTGCCGCGACGCAGGCCGCACCGGCGGCAACACCGGCTGCGGCTGCGCCCGCTGCAGCACCCGCTCCTGCAGCAGCCGCCGCGCCGGCAGGCTTCGTCAATCCTCCCCCGCCTAAACAGGCGCCGCAGCCCGCCCGCGCCGCCTGCAACACACCGGGCGCGCTCGGGGTCGCCCGCACCGTCGAGATCGACACCACGGGTGGTCCCGGCTTCGGCTTCGAGCATTTCAAGGAGCTCGACTTCCTGCGTGACCACGAGGTGGTGCTGACCTTCGACGACGGCCCCTGGCCCAAGAACACGCCCGCGGTGCTGAAGGCGCTCGCCGACGAGTGCACCACCGGCATCTTCTTCTCGATCGGCAAGCACGCGACCTACGAGCCGGAGATCCTCAAGCAGGTCTACGCGGCTGGCCATACCGTGGGCACCCACACCTGGTCCCACGCCAACCTCAACAACAAGAAGCTCACGGAAGCGCAGCGCAAGGAGGAGATCGAGAAGGGCCTTTCCGCGGTGAAATGGGCGCTCGGCGGCATTTCGCCCTCGCCTTTCTTCCGCTTCCCGGCGCTCCAGCATCCGCCGGAGATGGTCACCTATCTCGGCAACCGCAACACGGCGATCTTCTCCTGCGACATCGACTCCTTCGACTTCAAGGCCTCGAAGCCCGAGAAGGTGATCGAGACCGTCATGAAGAAGCTCGACAGCAAGGGCAAGGGCATCATCCTGATGCACGACTTCCAGAAGCACACTGCGGAAGCGCTGCCTGAATTGCTCAAGCGCCTGAAGGCCGGCGGTTACAAGGTGGTGGCGATGCGCGCCAAGTTCCCGGCCTCGACGCTGCCGGAATACGACCAGGAGCTGCTCAAGGACGTCAAGCTGCCGACAGTGAGCAACCGGCCGGTCAACAGCGTCGTGACGACGGTTTCCGAATAGCCGCGCCATTGTCCTTTCGGATCGAAGGCTACGTCATCGTCTCCGCGGACGGCATGCTCGCCGACGCCGACCATGTCATGCCCGACAGCTTGAAGTTCGAAGGCGACAAGCTGTTCTTCGAGCAGGCGCTCGATCGCGCCGCGCTGATCGTGCACGGCCGTCACTCGCACGAGCAGCAGCCGAATTCAGCAAAGCGCAAGCGCCTGATCCTGACCCGCAAGATCAAGGCTCTGACCGTCGATCCCGAGATGCCGAACGCGACCTTGTGGAATCCGGATCACGCCAGCTTCGAGGACGCCTGCGCGTTCGCCAATGTCGCTTCCGGCACCGTCGCAATCATCGGCGGCCCCGTCGTGTTCGACATGTTTATGGATCGCTACGACACGTTCTGGCTGTCGGAAGCCCCGCATCTGCGGCTGCCCGGCGGCAAAGGCTGTTTTGTCGAAGTACCGGGGCGCACGCCTCAGGAGGTGCTGGCCTCACACGGGATGAAGCCGGGCGCGCCGTATCTGCTCGACGCCTCGCATGACGTGACTGTCACGCCGTGGCGCAGGATGTAGTGGTTTGACCGTCACACGTCCCCGTAGGCCGCCTCGGCCGGACGCGTAGCGCGGCCGTAGCCCATGATCATGAACAGCGCGCCGATGATGGACAGGTTCTTGAGCGCGTCGACCAGCATCTTGCCGTTGTCAGGGGGCACCTGGTTCCAGAAGTCGTAGAACAGGAAGGTCGCGACCGCGACATAGATGATCATCAACATCGCGAAGAAGCGCGCGCCGAAATTCAGCGCGATCATCACCCCCGCGATGATCTCGAGCACGCCAACCGCGATCGCCAGCAGCTGCGGCGTGGTCATGGCCGTCGCCGTCTCGATCTGCTTGGCGTAAGGCGCAATCATGTCGGGCACCACGACCTTGGCGGCGATGAAATCAACGGTCGCCTGCATGGCAAACAATCTTGCCGCACCCGTGTAGATGAACAGCACGGCGAACAGGATCCGCCCAAAAGTCACGAACGCTGGCATGATCGGCCTCTTTGCTCAGGCTTTTTGAAACCGGATTTTTGCGAAAGCATCGGGGGATTATGGAGAGTCGTGCGCCGGTTTACAAACGGGGAAATGGACGAATGCGAGTAATTCAAAACTAGCGCCAAGAGCTTCTTCCCCTCTCCCCTTGCGGGAGAGGGTGGCTCGCCGCGAAGCGGCGAGACGGGTGAGGGGTTTCTATCGGCACGGACAACTCTCGATATTTCGTCTCGCGCAGAGAACCCCTCATCCGGCGCTTCGCGCCACCTTCTCCCGCAGGGGGAGAAGGCACGGCACCTGCCGCGCGGCTAGAGCCCCGCCCTTACGTAAACAACGTCGGCTGCTGCCGCGACGCGCGCTCCTGCGCTTCCACCACAGCCACCGCGGTCATGTTGAGGATGCCTCGCGCCGTCACCGACGGGGTGAGGATGTGGGCCGGGCGCGCCGGGCCGATCAGGATCGGGCCGACAGGAAGCGCGTCCGCCAGCGACTTGATCATCTGGTAGGCGACGTTGGCGGTGTCGAGGCCTGGCATGATCATGATGTTGGCTTCGCCCTCGAGGTTCGAGTGCGGCAGCACCATTTTGCGCGCAGCCGCCGAGAGCGCGGTGTCGCCCTGCATCTCGCCGTCGGCCTCGAGTTCCGGATGCTTCTCCTTCAGGAGCTGGGTCGCCCGGCGCATTTTGCGCGAGGATTCCGTGTCGTAGCTGCCGAAATCCGAATGCGAGACGAAGGCGATCTTCGGCTTGATGTTGAAGCGTTGGACGTGGACCGCCGCGAGCGAGGCGATCTCGGCGAGCTCTTCGGCGCTCGGATTGGGCCGCACCTGGGTGTCGGCGATGAAGAAGGCGCCCTTGCTCGTGATCAGCAGCGCCAGCGCCGCATAGTCGCTGATCCCCGGCGTAAACCCGACGATCTCGCGGACATGGCGCAGATGGCTCATGTAGCGGCCCTCGACGCCGCAGAGCATGGCGTCCGCCTCTCCGCGCACCACCGCGAGCGCCGCGATGACGGTGTTGTTGGTGCGCACCACCGTGCGCGCCGCATCCGGCGTCACGCCGCGGCGGCCGGCGACCTCGACATAGGACTGCACGTAGGAGCGGTAGCGCGGATCGTCCTCGGGATTGACGAGGTCGAAGTCCTTGCCGGCCTTGATCGACAGGCCGAAGCGCTTGATGCGCGCCTCGACCACCGACGGGCGTCCGACCAGGATCGGCGTCGCCAGCTTTTCTTCCAGCACCACCTGGGTCGCGCGCAGCACGCGCTCATCCTCGCCTTCGGCGTAGATCACGCGCACCGGCTGGGTCTTGGCCTTGGCGAACATCGGCTTCATGACGAGGCCGGAGCGGAACGCGAAGCGCTCGAGCAGCGCGGTGTACTCATCGAAATTGGTGATGGGCCGGGTCGCAACGCCCGATTCCATCGCGGCCTTCGCCACCGCCGGCGCGATGCGCAGGATCAACCTCGGATCAAAGGGACTCGGGATCAGCGAGCCCGGGCCAAACCCTTGCGTCTCGCCGGTGTCGAAGCCTTGCGCGACCGCATCGGACGGCGCCTCGCGCGCGAGCTGCGCGATGGCCTCCACGGCGGCGTGCTTCATCTCCTCGTTGATGGCGCTGGCGCCGACATCGAGCGCGCCGCGGAAGATGAAGGGAAAGCACAGGACGTTGTTGACCTGGTTCGGATAATCGGAGCGGCCGGTGCAGATCATGGCGTCGGGACGCACCTTGCGCGCCTCCTCCGGCATGATCTCCGGCGTCGGATTCGCGAGCGCCATGATGAGCGGCTTGTCGCCCATCGCCTTGGCCATCTCGGGCTTGAGCACGCCCGGTGCGGAGAGGCCGATGAAGATGTCGGCGCCGCCGATCACGTCGGCCAGCGTGCGCTTGTCGGTCTTCTGCGCATAGACCGCCTTCCAACGGTCCATCGTGGTGTTGCGGCCTTCGTGAACAAGGCCGTCGATGTCGCAGACCCAGATATTCTTGCGCTGAGCGCCCATCGACACCAGCAGGTTCAGTGTCGCGAGCGCGGCGGCCCCTGCCCCCGATGCCACGATCTTGACGTCCGACAGGTTCTTGCCGTTCAGGCGCAGGCCGTTGGTGATCGCGGCGGCGACGATGATCGCGGTGCCATGCTGGTCGTCATGGAAGACCGGGATCTTCATGCGCTCCTTGAGCTGCGCCTCGATCTCGAAGCATTCCGGTCCGCGGATGTCCTCGAGATTGATGCCACCAAAGGTCGGCTCGAGCGCGGCCACGGTCTCGACCACGCGTTCGATGGTGTCGGCCGCGATCTCGATGTCGAACACGTCGATGCCGGCGAATTTCTTGAACAGGACCGCCTTGCCCTCCATCACCGGCTTCGAGGCCAGCGGGCCGATATTGCCGAGGCCGAGCACGGCGGTGCCGTTCGAAACCACGGCGACCAGATTGGAGCGGATCGTCAGCGTCGCCGCTTCCGCCGGGTTCTTGGCGATCTCCATGCAGGCGGCGGCGACGCCGGGCGAATAGGCCAGCGCGAGATCGCGCTGGTTGGCGAGCGGCTTGCTCGCCTGGATCTCGAGCTTTCCGGGGCGCGGCAGCCGATGATAGGCCAGCGCCGCCTGGTGGAGATCATCAGAATAGGACGACATGCGGTGTCTTGCCTCGCGTTACCGGCCTCAAACTACGTTGTCCTGACCGGCCCGCCTTCGGGTGGTATTTCCGGGTCATGGAAACGGGATGAAGCACGCCGGGCGGCCCGGTGGCAACATCCGATTGCGGCCCCATCAACAGGGCGCGCAGTCAAATATCTGATAGCGCTCACTTTCTCTGGACCGCGCGTTGCTTTGCGAATATGGCAGGTTGCGTCCTGCAACGCGAGCAACTGGAGCTGGGAATGAAGCGAATCCTGATCGGCCTGATCGTCGTGGCCGTGATGGCCGCGGGCGGATGGTTTGGCTTCAATCTCTACGTCCAGCATCGCACCACCGCCGAGGTGGAGGCCGCGTTCGAGCAAATCCGCAAGCAAGGCGGCAAGGCTAGCTACGGCAAGATCGCCTTCGATCTGCCCACGCGCACCCTGACGATCGAGGACATCGCCGTTGAGCCGGGCCAGCCGTTGCAACTGCCGGCCAGGATTGCCGGCGTCAAGGCGATCGGCGTGCGCCAGATCGACGACGTGACCTTCTCCGCCGATGCCATCGAGGTCTCGGGGATCGAATTCGCAATCGACAGTTCGGTCGACTCCTCGCAAGTCAAGACCGCCTACAAGATCCCGCAGGCCACGATACGGGATTACGCCGGGGCGATTCGTGCCCAGCCCCTGCCGGCCTCGAACGCCATCACCGAGCTGTATCGATTTGGCCTCGAACAGTTCAGCGGCGTCACGGCGTCGTCGATCGAGGTACCGACGATCACCGTCACCGTCGACGGCAAGCCCGGTACGGCCAATCCAGGCGGCGGCGATTTCGCCTATTCCGGCCTGGTGATGAAAAACCTGAGACGCGGCAAGGTCGAGGCGACCAAAGCGGATCTGTTCACCTCCACCTTCAAGCTGCCCCAGCCGGGCAAGTCCGACAAGCTCACGGTAGAAATGCCGAATTTCGTCATGAACGATTTCGATGCAGGCGGCATGCTCGCCACGCTCGATCCCGAGAAGGCGAATGACGTCAGCTATCATCAGATCTATCGACAGATTTCGTCAGGGCCTTACATCGTCACCCTCGATGGCGTGCGCCTCCAGATCGACGGCTTCGCCATCGATGATGTCGCCGTGCAGCCGTCGAAATTCCGGCTGGCCGAAATATTTGCGGCGCTGCCACGGGATCAAGCGGCCCCGCCGACTCCGGCACAGGCACGCGAGCTGCTGGAGAAGCTCGCCGGAGTCTATGAGGGTCTTCGCATCGGTAAGGGCGAAATCGGCAAGATGTCGGTCGGCACGTCGCAAGGAACGGCCACCGTTAATGCCATCCGATATCGCGACGGCGAGTTCGCGGTCGAAGGCATCGACACGCCGTCTCCGCAGGGACAGTTCAAGATGGAGCGCTTCGCGCTGAAATCCTTCAGCACGGCGAATTTGATGCGCTGGGCAGCGAGCCTCACCACTCCCGGGCGGCCGCCCTCGCCGGATCAGATGCTCGGGCTGTTCGGCGTGCTCGCAGGCGCGGAGATCAAGGGCGTGACGGCGCCGTTCAAGACCACCAAGGAGCTGGTCATGATCGACACACTGAGCCTGGACTGGGGGCAGCTCGTCGGCTCGATCCCGAGCAAGGCGCATGTGGTTGCCAAATTTGTCACGCCGGCCGATCCATCCGATCCAAAACAGCTTCCATTGATTGCCAGCGGGATCGACAAGCTCGCGGTCGACCTCGATCTCGGCGCTGCCTGGACCGAACAGTCCAACAGCTTCGTTCTGACGCCCGCGACGCTCGACATCGGAGGCATCGCAAGAGCGCAATTGCGTATCGCGCTCGGCAACGTACCACGCGAGGTGTTTTCGGCCGATCCCGCCCAGCTCATGGGCCAGGCGGCCCGGATCGAGGCGGGCACGCTCGAATTCTCATTGCGCGACAGCGGCGTCGTCGATCTCGTCGCGGCACAGTTCGCGCGCATGCAGAAGGTCAGCCGCGATACCGCACGCCAGGCGCTCGTCGAGAGCATCAAGGCTAGACGCGAGCAATTTGCTTCCGCCAATCCGGATGCGAACGCGGTCGTGGACGCGATCGCCCGCTTCGTCGAGACGCCGGGCCAGACGCTTTCCATTAAGCTGTCCCCGCGCGCGAAGGCACCGCTGATGCAATTGATGCAGCTCTTGCAAACCGACCCACAGAGCGCGCTTGCGCAGTTCAGGATCGAGGCGTCGACGGGGCTGTAGTTGGATTTCGTGTCCCGGACGCGCTGCAGCGTGTAACGCTGCTGCGCAGAGCCGGGATCCAGAAGCCTGCTGCTCGCTCAGACATGGGCCCCGGCTCAGCTGCGCACCACTGCGTGCTGCGCTGCGTCCGGGGCACGGACATCTTCCCGCGCAAACTTCACTTCTGCGGCAGATTCACCTTCACGTGCAGCTCCCGGAGCTGCTTGGGGCTGGGCTCCGACGGTGCGCCCATCAGGAGGTCCATGGCCTGCTGGTTCATCGGGAACAGCGAGATCTCGCGCAGATTGTTGGTGCCGCACAAGAGCATGACGATGCGGTCGACGCCGGCGGCCATGCCGCCATGCGGCGGCGCGCCGTACTGGAAGGCGCGGTACATGCCGCCGAAGCGATCAACGACTTCCTGCTCGCCGTACCCTGCGATCTCGAACGCCTTCACCATCGCTTCCGGCACGTGGTTGCGGATTCCGCCCGAGGCGATCTCGTAGCCGTTGCAGGTGATGTCGTACTGGAACGCCTTGATGGTCAGCGGATCCTGGCCCTTCAAGGCATCGAGACCGCCCTGCGGCATCGAGAACGGGTTGTGCGAGAAGTCGACCTTCTTGTCCTCCTCGTTGTACTCGTACATCGGGAAGTCGACGATCCAGGCCAGCTCGAACCGCTCCTTGTCGGTGAGGTTCAACTCCTCGCCGACCTTGTTGCGGGCCAACCCTGAAAACTTCCAGAACTTGTCGGGATCGCCGGCGACAAAGAAGGCGGCATCGCCTTCCTTCACGCCGATCTGCGCGCGGATCGCGGCGGTGCGCTCAGCACCGATGTTGTTGGCGAGCGGACCGGCACCCTCGCCGCCCTCGCGCCACATGATGTAGCCAAGGCCCGGCTGTCCCTCGCCCTGCGCCCATGAATTCATGCGGTCGCAGAAGGCGCGCGAGCCGCCACCCGGCGCCGGGATCGCCCACACCTGGTTCTTGGGGTCCTCCAACATCCGCGCGAACACCTTGAAGCCGGAGCCGCGGAAGTGTTCGGAGACGTCCTGCATCTCGATCGGGTTGCGCAGGTCCGGCTTGTCGCTGCCGTATTTGCGCAGCGCCTCGGCGAAAGGAATCCGGCGCCAGCCCTTGGTCACCGGCTTGCCCTTGGCAAATTCCTCGAACACGCCCGTGATGACAGGCTCCATCGCGGCGAAGACATCTTCCTGCGTGACAAAGCTCATCTCGACGTCGAGCTGATAAAACTCGCCCGGCAGGCGGTCGGCGCGCGGGTCCTCGTCGCGGAAACAGGGCGCGATCTGAAAGTAGCGATCGAAGCCCGACATCATCAGGAGCTGCTTGTACTGCTGCGGCGCCTGCGGCAGCGCGTAGAACTTGCCGGGATGGATGCGCGAGGGCACCAGGAAGTCGCGCGCGCCCTCCGGTGAGGACGCGGTCAGGATCGGCGTGTTGAACTCGAAGAAGCCCTGCCCCTCCATCCGCCTGCGCATCGACTTGATGACTTCGACGCGCGTCATGATGTTCTGATGCAGCTTCTCGCGACGCAGGTCGAGGAAGCGATACTTCAGGCGGATGTCCTCGGGATATTCCTGGTCGCCGAACACCGGCAGCGGCAGGTCGCCGGCCGGGCCCAGCACCTCGATCTCGCTGACATAGATCTCGATCTTGCCGGTCGGCAGATCGTCATTGTCGGTGCCTTCGGGGCGGCGGCGGACTTTGCCATCCATCTTGACCACGAATTCCGAACGCAGCTTCTCGGCCTGCGAGAACGCCGGCGAGTCCGGATCGACCACGCACTGGGTCAGGCCGTAATGGTCGCGCAGGTCGATGAACAGCACGCCGCCATGGTCGCGAACGCGATGGACCCAGCCCGAAAGGCGGACCGTCTCGCCGATGTTGCTCTCGCGGAGCGCGCCGCATGTATGTGACCGGTAGCGATGCATGGTCGTCCCAAATTCAATGTCGGAGGATCGAATCGAACCGCCGAAACGGCCGGTCCAAAGTTGCGGCAGGGTTTACCTCGGGAGGACGGGGGCGGCAACCAAGGGAACGGCCCGTTTTCGGCTGGAAGTGCCCATTTTTGCCCAATCTGGGCTCAAGCCTTTGCCATCAGGCGTTCCACCCCTATCTTGAGGCCATGACAGTCCATTTCCCGTTCCAGAACTCCTATTCGGCGCTGCCGGACAGCTTTTTCGCCCGGGTCGCACCGACGCCCGTGACAGCGCCCCGGCTGATCAAGCTGAACCGGCCGCTGGCGGTCCAGCTCGGGCTCGATCCTGATGTGCTGGAGACCCCTGAGGGCGCCGAAATCCTGGCGGGTAAGACAGTTCCCGCCGGGGCCGATCCCATCGCCATGGCCTATGCCGGCCACCAGTTCGGGAATTTCGTGCCGCAGCTCGGCGATGGCCGCGCCATCCTGCTCGGCGAAGTCATCGACAAGAGCGGCGTCCGCCGCGACATCCAGCTCAAGGGCTCGGGCCCCACCCCGTTCTCCCGCCGCGGCGACGGCCGTGCCGCGCTCGGGCCGGTGCTGCGCGAATACATCGTCAGCGAGGCGATGTTCGCACTGGGCATTCCGACCACGCGCTCGCTCGCGGCCGTCGTCACGGGCGAACATGTGCTGCGCGAGACGGCGCTGCCGGGCGCGGTGCTGACGCGCGTCGCCTCGAGCCATATCCGCGTCGGCACCTTCCAATTCTTCGCTGCCCGCCGCGACACCGAGGCGGTCCGCCGGCTCGCCGACCACGTCATCACCCGCCATTATCCGGAGCTGCTTGGCGCCGAGCGGCCCTATCACGCGCTGCTGTCCGGCGTCGTCGCGCGCCAGGCCGAACTGGTCGCACGCTGGCTGCTTGTCGGCTTCATCCATGGCGTGATGAACACCGACAACTCTTCCATCTCCGGCGAGACGATCGATTACGGTCCGTGCGCCTTCATGGATTCCTACAATCCGTCGCAGGTGTTTTCCTCGATCGACGAGATGGGCCGCTATGCCTACGCCAACCAGCCGCGCATCGCGCTGTGGAATCTGACGCGGCTTGCCGAATGCCTGCTGCCGCTGTTCTCCGACGATCAGGAAAAGGCGGTTGCCGAGGCCCAGGACATTCTCGGCGCCTTCTCCGAGACGTTCAGCGACACCTATCAGGCGGGCCTGCGCAAGAAGGTCGGCCTGTTCACGGAGCGCGACGGCGACGACGCGCTGATCCAGGACCTGCTGGATGCCATGGCCAAGAACCAGGCCGACTTCACCCTCACCTTCCGCAAGCTCGGTGACGCAGTTGGCGATCCGGCTGCTGACGATGCACGCGCGCAATTCACGGACCCCGCGGCGTTCGACGAGTGGGCCAGGCGCTGGCACGAGCGCACAGCGCTGGAGCCGCAGAGCGCAGCCGAACGGCAAGCCGCCATGCACGCCGTCAACCCGATTTTCATCCCGCGCAACCACCGCATCGAGGCCGTGATCCGGGCCGCGGTCAACGATGACAACTACGCGCCGTTCGAGGAGCTGGTGAAGGTCTTGGCCAAACCGTTCGAGGACCAGCCGGACTACGCCGCCTATGCCGATCCTCCGCTGCCGGACCAGCGGGTGCTGCAGACGTTTTGCGGGACGTAATGACAAACTCGGTGCGTAGGGTGGATTAGCCGAAGGCGTGCTAAGCCGAGCTTGTGGACGCCTCGCGCCACCGGAACCGCTGTCATCAAACTGAAACACTCGTACTCTAACGGCCTGTCAGGGTCGTCTTGCCGGAGGCGCCCACCCTCCAACGATCCTGACAAGTGCCATGCCTTTCAAGTTCATCCACATCACTGACACGCATCTCGCGAACCCCGGGCTGCAGCTGTATGGCCTCGACCCGCGCGCCCGACTGGACGCTGCGATTGCCGACATCAACAAGCATCACGTCGATGCCGCCTTCGCGGTCGTGACCGGCGACCTCACCCATTGGGGCGAGCCTGAATCCTACGCCAATTTCGCAGACGCAATGTCCGCGCTGAAAATCCCATACGTCGCCATGGTCGGCAACCATGACCGCCGTGTCGCCTGCCTGGACGGCTTGAGGTCCGCCCCGCGCGATCCGAACGGCTTCGTGCAGGGGACGCGCACCACCGAGCACGGTCTGTTCGTGTTTCTGGACACGCTGGACGAGACCAGCCATGCCGGCGAGATGTGCGCCAAGCGCCTCGGCTGGCTCGCGAGCACGCTCGCGGCCGCGCCGGCGGACATGCCGTTCGTGGTCTTCATGCACCATCCGCCGTTCCCGGTCGGCGTCCATGCGATGGACGAAATCTCGCTGGCACAGAGCGCCGAATTCGCCGAGGTGATCGCGCCCTACCGGTCGCGCATCCGCCACCTCTTCTTCGGCCACGTGCACCGGCCGATCTTCGGCAGCTACGGCAAGATCCCGTTCTCGACGCTTCGCGGCACCAACCACCAGGTTTGGTTCGAGCTCGACGCTGCCGCGGCCGAGCATCTCGCCAGCCACGAGCCGCCGGCCTACGGCGTGGTGCTGATCGACGGCGAGAACCTGGTCGTGCACAGCCACGACTTCCTCGACACCAGTCTGCGCTTTCCCTTCGAGCCACCGGCGGGAGTGGACGGCCGCGACTATGCGCTCAATTTCCCGGCGCGATGAGATGAGCTTCGCAGAACCCGCGGCTCTCCCGGTCGCGGCCTCGGCGCCGCCGCGCCTGCATATCCTGAATCGGTTTTCTCACCGCTTCAAAACCTCCCTGCCCGCCTATCTGCTGCTGCTGCCCTCGCTCGTCTTCCTCGCGCTGTTCACCTACGGTGCGATGGGCCGCGTCCTCGTCGACGCGCTCTATCAGCGCGCCACGCCCAGGGCGCCGGTTCGTTTCGTCGGTCTCGACAACATCGCAGCGGTGCTTGCTGACCCCGCCTTCACCGGCGCGGTCGTCAACAATCTCGTTTATGCCGTCGGCACGGCGATCCCGAGCATTGGCCTCGCGCTGCTGTTCGCGCTGGCGCTGTCGCGCACCAACGCGTTGACCAGTGCACTGCGCGCCGCGCTGTTCCTGCCGGTGCTGATCCCGATGGTCGCGGCCTCCGCGCTGTTCCTGTTCATCTTTCTGCCCAATGTCGGACTGCTCGACTATTACATCGGCCGTTTCCTGCCGGTGCTGCCGAATTGGCTCGGCGATTCCGACATCGCGCTCTATGCCATCATGGTCATCACGATCTGGAAGAACGCCGGCTATTACATGCTGTTCTTCCTGGCCGGCCTCCAGGCGGTGCCGGAAGATGTCATGGAAGCCGCCCATCTGGACGGCGCAGGGCCGTACCAGCGGCTGCGCCACATCATCCTGCCCGAGCTCAAGCCCACCTTCCTGTTCGTCACGGTCATCGCCACACTCAACGCGGTCACGCAGGTCGACCACGTCTTTGTCATGACCAAAGGCGGGCCGTCCAACGCGACCAATCTCGTGCTGTTCTACATCTACCAGCAGGCGGTCGAGCACTACGACATCGGCAAGGCCTCGGCAGCGACACTGCTGACGCTTGCGGCGCTGATGGGCCTCACCGCGCTCTCCTTCCGGACCATGGCGAACCGCGAGGGCGGGGCATGAAGCTGATCGATAAGCTCTTCAAGGACGCCCCGCTCGCCACCCGCCGCGAGATCACGCCAAAGCTCGGCTTTGCGCTGACCGTGCTGCTCGCGGTGGTCTGGCTGATCCCGTTCCTGTGGATGGGCGTGGCGACGCTGCGCCCGGCATCCGACGGCATCAATCTGATGGCCGAGCTGATGCCGAGCCTGAAGCCGACGCTCGACAACGTCAGGGACGCCTGGGAAATCGGCGATTTCCCGCGTTACACCCTCAACACTATCATGATCTGCACCGGCATCCTGTTGGTGCAGGTCGTCACGATCACGCTGGCGGGCTTTGCCTTTGCCCGGCTCGACTTCGCCGGAAAATGGCTGATTTTCTATCTCTTCCTCATGCAGCTGATGCTGGTGCCGGTGCTGCTGATCGTGCCCAATTTGAGCCTGGTGGCACAGCTCGGCCTCTATGACACCCTCACTGGCGTGATGATGCCGTTCTTCGCTTCCGCCTTCGGCACCTTCCTGATGCGGCAGGCGTTCGAGGCTATACCGACCGAGCTGGAAGACGCTGCCCTGATCGACGGCGCCAGCCTGCTCCAGCGCATCCGCCACATCTACGTGCCGCTGTCGATGCCGAGCTTCTCGGCCTTCGCCATCATCTCCGTCACGAGCCACTGGAACGACTTCCTGTGGCCTCTGATGGTGATCAACTCGCCGGACAAGCGGCCGCTCACGGTGGGACTCTCGGTGTTCACCGCGACCGCGGAAGGCACGCAGGCCTGGGGCACCATCGCCGCCGGCACGCTGATGGTGATCGCACCGCTGCTCATCACCTTCCTGATCTTCCAGAAACGCTTCATCAGCTCTTTCGTCACCTCAGGCATCAAATAGGAGATTTCTCGATGCTGTTTTCCCGCAGGATCATGCTTGGCCTTGCCATTGCAGGCACTTTGGCAAGCGCCCTCACCTTCCCGGCGCTGGCCGAAGGCCCGACCGAGATCGACCTGTTCTTCCCCGTCCCCGTCGACGGCAAGCTCGCCCGCGACATGGGCACCTTGATCAAGGAGTTCAACGAGACCCATCCCGCGATCAAGGCGACCGCCGTCTACACCGGCTCTTATGACGACACGCTGATCAAGACGCGCGCCTCGATCAAGGCCGGCAAGCCGCCGGCTGCCGTGATCATGTCGGCGAACTTCCTGCTCGATATGCAGATCGAGAACGAGCTCACCAACCTCGATCCCTTGATCGCCGCCGACGGCACCACCAAGGAGCAGTTTCTGGGCCAGTTCTTTCCGGCGCTGCAGGGCAACGCGGTGATCAACCGCTCAGTCTACGGCGTGCCATTCCATAACTCGACGCCGCTGCTCTACATCAACGCCGACAAGGCCAAGGAAGCGGGCCTCGATCCGAGCAAGCCGCCGCAGACCTGGGCTGAATTGACCGACTGGGCCAAGAAGCTCACCAAGCGCGAGGGTGACAAGGTGACCCAATGGGGCATCGCGATCCCGTGCGCCTACGATTATTGCGGCTGGATGATGGAAACGCTCACCATGACCAATGGCGGGCGCTACTACAACGAGGAGTTCGGCGGCGAGGTCTACTACGACACGCCCTCGATGCTGGGCGCGCTGACCTGGTGGAACGACCTCGTCACCAAGCACAAGGTTCACCCGCCCGGCGCGACGCCTGGCCCGGCCGTCAGCACCTCCTTCATTTCCGGCAATGCCGCGATGATGATGCTCTCGACGGGCTCGCTGACCTATGTGCGTGACAACGCCAAGTTCGCCTACAAGGTTGCCTTCATCCCGCGCAACGTCCGCAACGCCGTGCCGATCGGCGGCGCCTCGCTGATCGTTCCGGCGGGCCAGGAAGCCGACAAGCAGAAGGCCGCCTGGACGCTGATCAAGTGGATGACCTCGCCCGAGAAGAGCGGCTGGTGGAGCCGCGCCACCGGGTATTTCGCTCCCAACATGGCCGCCTACAAGACGCCTGACATGGTCGAATTCCTGAACAAGAACCCGGACGCCAAGACCGCCGTCGAACAGCTCGACGTCGCAAAACCGTGGTTTGCGACCTACAAGACCGTGCCGGTGCGCAAGACGCTGGAGGACGAGGTCATGCTGGTCCTCAACGGCAAGAAGCAGCCGAAGGAGGCCCTAGTGGCCGCCCAGAAGGCGGCCGACGAGACGCTGAAGCCGTACAATGCGGAGACGTCGCTGAAGCTGCCGTAAGGCTGGGTGCAACGTCAAACGAACGTCGGCGTCCCGTCCTGCGGGGCGCCGAATGCGTTTCGGGGAGGTGCTCTCGTTCGCATCGCCACGAGACTCTCAGATCGTCACCACGATCTTGCCGAACTGCTCGTTTGACTCCAGGAACCGATGCGCCTCGACGATCTCTTCGAAGGGAAACGTTTTGGCGATGATCGGCTGCAATGCGCCGGCGCGCAGCCCGTCGAGGATGAAGGCCTTCGCCATCGCAAGTCGCGCGGGATCGCGGATGATCTCGTGCACGAGATAGCCGCGCAGCGTCAGGCTCTTGGTCAGGACGTTGACCAGCGGAAACGGCGTCGGCTCGGGGCTCAGGCCGCCATATTCGATGAGAACGCCACCCGGCGACATCGCGGCGGTGAGCGGCTCAAATATGGGGCCGCCGACCGCGTCGAATACCACGCGAACGCCGTTTGAGCCGACAATGTCCTCCAGGCGCGACCGGATGTCCTCTTCCAACGAGGCGATGACGTCGCCGGCACCAGCATCGCGCAAGCCCTGCCGCTTGATCGAGGTTCGGGTCACCGCAATCGGGATCGCACCGATCCGGTTCGCGATCTGAATCGCCGCAAGCCCGACGCTGCTCGACGCCGCGGTGATGACTACGGCCTCCCCTCGCTCCAGCCCAGCAATATCGACCAGGGCGCCGAACGCCGTCAGATATTGCATCCATACCGCGGCCGCCGCGTTGAAGCCGAGCTCGGGCGGGTGCTTCACGACGAACTCGGCTGGAAACGTGAGGAGCTCGCCATAAGCCGGCCATCGCACCATCGACACGGGTGGCACGATGCTGACGGCCTCCCCCGGCGAAAAGCCGCTCACGCCTTCGCCCATCGCCTCGACGATGCCGGCGGCCTCGAGACCAAGGCCGGACGGAAGCGTCGCGGTCTCGATATAGGCCCCCCTCCGCAAGAGCGCTTCCGCGCGATTGAGCCCGAGCGCCTTGACCCTGATCTGCACCTCACCTCTCCCCGGAGGCGCGACGTCGACGGTCTCGATGCGCAGCACCTCGGGGCCACCATGTCTGTGGAAGCGAACGACGCGCGCCATGAACACACTCCAAAACAATTGAATTGAATGGAGCTATGGCAACCGGGCGGCACTGGATAAAGGGTTCAGAGGGGCGAACAGTCGAAACCAGGAGTTTGCAATCATGGACCGCCTGACCAGCATGGCCGTCTTCGTCAAGGCGGTCGATGTGGGTTCGTTCGCCGCCGCCGCCGATGCGCTCGAAATGTCGGGGCCAATGGTCGGCAAGCACGTTCGTTTCCTCGAGGAGCGCCTGGGCGTCCGCCTCCTCAACCGCACCACACGGCGCCAGAGCTTGACCGAGACGGGCCAAGCCTATTACGAGCGCTGCCGCACTGTGCTCGCTGAAGCCGAGGCCGCCGACGCCGTCGCTTCCGACGAATTGTCCGAGCCGCGTGGCCGGCTCCGCGTGACCATGCCCGCCCTGCTCGGCCGGCACTGCATCGCCCCCTTGCTGATGAAGCTTGCGCGACGATATCCCGATCTGGAGCTCGATCTCTCGTTCGGCGACCCGATCGCTGACATCATCGAGGGCCGCTATGATCTTGCGATCCGGACCGGCGATCTGCACGATCAATCCGACCTGAAGACGCGGCGCATCGCAAGCCAGCGCATGGTGGTGTGCGGCGCGCGCTCGTATTTGCGCGCCAACGGCAAGCCGAAATCGCTCGACGATCTTGCCCAGCATCAGGCGATCATCTATCGCCGCTCCGGACGCGTCCGGCCGTGGCTGTTTCCCCGCAAGGGCCAGCCTCCGAGCGAAATCATGCCGGCGGGAAGGCTCAGGTTCGACGATCTCGATGCGATTGCGGATGCCGCGACACAGGGGATTGGACTGGCCTGGCTGCCATACTGGCTGGTCCGCGAACGCCTACGCGCCGGTACACTCATCAATCTGTTGAGCGGTCAGCCGGGATTCCTCTACGACTGCCATGCGCTCTGGCCCCGCTCGCCCCGGATGCCGCCGAAAGTTCGCGCCGCCGTGGACGCCTTGGCGGCCGCCCTGCCGAAGCTCATGACCTGACGCCGGATGCCACGACGCTGCACGGCATGGCGCGCCCGTTAACCCCGCGTCCACCATCCGGCCCGGCCTTCCGCCGGTAACCACGAGAATTAACAGACCCTCAATTCGCCCCAGACAAGTTTAGCAATGTTTCTGAGGGGTTTTGCCGTGGATCTGTTGGTTTTCGAGTTCCTGGGACTGGCCTTGGTCGCCATGTGCGTGGTCGTGGTGGCCCTGCCTTGTACGCGCAAACCCTCCCGGCGGGTCCGCTACGAATAGGATTTTCGTCGGTAAATGCGATTCCGGCCCAAATGCAAGGCTCGAATTCGCTTCGAGCCCCTTGACATCACAGCGCTTTCGGCAGAACGGCTGATGGACTTGTCATGGGCCGTTCATGGATCTGATTACCACCACCGCTGACCTTGCGGCTGCCTGCAGCCGGTTGGCCAAGCACCCCGTCATTACCGTCGATACCGAGTTCCTGCGCGAGACCACCTATTACCCGCTGCTGTGCGTGGTGCAGATGGCCAGCGCCGAGGAAGCGATCGTCATCGACACCCTGGCGGCGGGCATCGACCTCAAGCCGTTCTTCGAGCTGATGGCCAATGAGGCTGTGCTGAAGGTGTTCCACGCCGCCCGGCAGGACATCGAGATCATCTGGCATCAGGCGGGCATCATCCCGCATCCGGTGTTCGACACCCAGGTCGCGGCCATGGTGCTCGGCTACGGCGACAGCATCGCCTACGACGCGCTGGTCGAGAAGGTCACCGGACACCGCCCGGACAAGACTCACCGCTTCACCGACTGGTCGCGCCGGCCGCTGACCAAGGAGCAGATGCACTACGCCGTGTCCGACGTCACGCATCTGCGCGACGTGTTCGCAGCCCTCGATGCCGACCTCAAGAAGCGCCGCCGCAGCGAATGGGTCTCGATCGAGATGGAGGTCCTGACCTCGCCCAAGACCTACGACTTCCACCCCGAGCGCGCCTGGGAACGGCTCAAGACGCGGGTGCGCAAGCCCAAGGACCTCGCGGTCCTGATGGAGGTCGCCGCCTGGCGCGAGCAGGAGGCGCAGAGCCGCGACGTGCCGCGAGGCCGCGTGCTGCGCGATGAGGCCGTCAGCGACATCGCGACCCACGCGCCAAACACGATCGAGAAGCTCGCGAACCTGCGCTCGGTGCCGAAGGGTTTTGAGAAATCCAAATGGGGCGCCGACATCGTCGCCGCCGTCGAGCGCGGCCTGGCGCGCGATCACGCCACGCTGCCGAAGCTGGAAAAGCCGCGCAACAATAACAATGGCGCCGCGATCGTCGAGCTGTTGAAGGTGCTGTTGCGCATGACCGCGGAGCGCCATGCGGTCGCCAGCAAGGTGATTGCGACCGTCGACGATCTCGAGGAGATCGCGGCCGACGACGAGGCCGACGTGCCGGCATTACGCGGCTGGCGCCGCGAGCTGTTCGGCGAGGCCGCACTGAAACTGAAGCGCGGCGAGCTGGCGCTGGCGGTCGAGAAAGGCCGCGTGATCGGGGTTCAGCGGGCGGAATAGGCCGCCATCTCTCCCCAGCGTCGTCCTGGCGAAAGCCAGGACCCATCACCCCAGGGAAGAGTTTGGCGAAGACTCGTCGTTCGGGACTCCTACCATCCCCATCGAGAGACCTCGCGGTATGGGTCCCGGCCTTCGCCGGGACAACAGGGTGGGTGCGGCGGAACGCTCCGCCTGCATTGACGCTTCCCTTACGCCGGCGTCAGCTTCGCCACTTCCGGCTTCATGTCATCAAGCACACCTGAAATCGCCGCGACCAGCTCGTCGATCTGAGCTTTGGTGACGATCAGCGGCGGGCAGATAGCGATGGCGTCGAGCATGTTGCGCGAGATCACGCCGCGCTCCTGCAGCATGCGGCTGGCCATGCCGCCGACGGCGCCCGGCGTTGCCGCCGCGGTCTTGCGCGCCTTATCCAGCACCAGTTCGATCGCTGCGATCATGCCGACACCGCGGACCTCGCCGACCAGCGGATGACTGGTGAGTTCACGCAGCTTGCCTTGCATGTAGCCACCGAGCTCGGCGGCGTGCGCAACCAGTCCCCGCTCCTCGATGATCTTCAAATTCTCCAGCGCAATCGCCGAGCCGACCGGATGGCCGCCCGCGGTGAAGCCGTGGCCGAGCACGCCGATCTTGTTGCTCTCATCGGCGATCGGCTCGAACATGCGATCGTTCATCATGATGGCCGACAGCGGGAAATAGCTCGAGGTGATCTGTTTGGAGACCACGATCGCGTCGGGCTTGATGCCGTAGGTTTCGCAGCCGAACATCTTACCGGTGCGACCGAAGCCGCAGATGACCTCGTCCGCGACCAACAGGATGTCGTATTTGTTCAGTACCTTCTGGATCTTGTCCCAATAGGTCGCCGGCGGCACGATGACGCCGCCCGCGCCCATCACCGGCTCGCCGAAGAACGCCGCGATCGTGTCCGGGCCTTCCTTCTGAATCAACGCATCGAGCTCCTCGGCTCGCCGCGTCGCGAAGGCTTCCTCGCTCTCC
This sequence comes from Bradyrhizobium sp. JR4.1, assembly GCF_040548605.1. Classification (NCBI taxonomy): domain Bacteria; kingdom Pseudomonadati; phylum Pseudomonadota; class Alphaproteobacteria; order Hyphomicrobiales; family Nitrobacteraceae; genus Bradyrhizobium; species Bradyrhizobium sp. JR4.1. Next base: position 145,678 of record NZ_JBEPRY010000016.1, on the reverse strand, counting down.
CCGGGCGCGCCGTCCTTGTAGAAATGCGGCGAGCCCGTGTGCAGGATGTTCGGGAGCGGCAAGTCGAAAGAGCGGTGGTTGTTCGGCAGGCCGGTGAGGCTGGCGGACGCAATGGTGACGCCGTGATAGGCGCGCATCCGGCTGATCACCTTCTTGCGCTGTGGCTGGCCGAGCGCATTGGAGCGATAGGCAATCAACTTCAGAACTGTGTCGTTGGCCTCCGAGCCGGAGTTGGTGAAGAACACCTTGCTCATCGGCACAGGCGCAAGTGCGACCAGCTTCTCGGCGAGATCGATCGAGGGCCCGTGCGATTTGGCGGAGAAGGTATGATAGAATGGCAGCGCCAGCATCTGCTTGTGCGCGGCGTCGACCAGCCGCTTCTCGTTGAAGCCGAGCCCGACGCTCCACAGGCCTGCCATCGCCTCGAAATAGCGCTTGCCCGACGCATCGAACACGTAGGGGCCCTCGCCGCGCTCGATCACCAGGGGACCGGCCTGCTGATGGGCGCGCGCGTTGGTGTAGGGATGGAGCTGATAGGCCACATCCCGGGCCTCTTGCGAATTGGGCAACATGGACATTTGCGGGCATCCTTGAAAGCGTCACGTCGCCGGCGCGGCCAGCGTCATCACTCGATGATCCAGCTCCTTGGCTATTGCCACCGCGCAAAACTTGCAACGTCAATTCGTCGGCAGCAAGCGCTCACCAGCGTTGCACAAAGCCGCACATCGGGCAGCTGTCACGCCGCGCCGTCGTCATTCCCATCGCCATCGGCCGCAGCGGCCTCCCGCACCTCCACCAGCGCCATCGAGAGCAGATACACCGTCGTGGGCAGACCAAGACGGCGCGCCGCCTCGGCGGCACGCGACAGGTCGCTTGCCAGCTCCTCGAGCTGATCTCCCCGTGACAATGTCCCACTCCATCCGTCGATCGCGGCCGCCTACACCGCAACGGCGCCGCTGGTTCTGATCAGTTCGGCGCTGGACTGGATTGTAGCAAAATTCCCGATCACATTCACTACTGCATGCTTGTAGGCGGCAGCATCGCCTGTCCCCGGCTGCCGGCAGGCCACCGCGTCGGCCACCACCTGGAAGCGATGGCTGCGGTGAAACCCGTCGATAGCGGTGGCCAACACAGTTTCGTCCAGGGAAAAGCCAGCGAGCACGCAACGGACATTGCGGATATTGGACATGTAGTCCACAAACCGCGACGAACTGTAGGCTGACGGCAGCGGATGCTCGAACGTCATTTCTCCCGGCCGCGGCTTCGCCTCCGCGATCCAATCGGTCAGCCTGGATGCCGGATTGAACCAGGCCGCCTGCGCGATGCGCTTCAGATGCATCACCGGCCAGAGATTGTCGCGCCACAGCGTCAGCAGTTCCACGCAGCGCGCCGTGGCGGCATCGCCGTCGAGGATGACGTGGCGACGTCCGGGGGTCAGATATTCGACCTGGAGATCCGCGCAGACCAGGATCGGCGGATCGTCTGTGACGGAAACCAGCATGGGTTTGCGCGCAGCTGCAGCAGTTTCAACGGCCAGCGAGCGCGACGTCCCGCAGCGGCGACGTCACGGCCCGTCCTGCCGAGGCGTCGAGCACGCCCGGCCGGTCCCAATCGCCCTCGGGGCGGATGATCACGTACGGATCGCTGTCCAGCGTAATGGCATCCGGGCCCGGTTCGATCTCCAGCAGCATTTCCGTGTAGGAGAAGTCGGAAAAGGTGATCTTGCGATTGTGACCGAGCGGCTTGGCCCCGAAATGAGCCCAGAAATCGACCAGCCGGTCCTGCGCCTGGCCGTAGATCTTGCGAAAGCCCTTGCGCTTCACATAGTCGACGCTCGCCTGTACCAGCTTGAATGAGACCCGCGAGCGCCGATATTGGTGCCGCACCGCAAGCCGTTCCACCTTGGCGAAATCGCCGAAGAACCGCACCCGTAGACAGCCCGCAGGCTCGTTGCCGACATAGCCGATGAAATGCGCGGCGACCATGTCGTTCCCGTCGAACTCCTCGTCGAACGGGCAATCCTGCTCGGCGAGATAGACGGCTGAGCGGATCGAGGTGACCAGCATGAGATCGCTGAGATCGCGTGCGAGGCGAATGGTGATGGCGCGGGAATCGGGCTTCGCGAGAGGAATCCTAGTACCGTGCATCTGCAAAACTCCTTGCTTGGATGATCGCGCCCGGCATGCGCATCGGCTGCCGATGCCAGGGCCGCTCGTAGCACCAGAGGTCGGGTTGGAAGCTTGGAACAGGCTCGAAGCCTGTCGCCTTCATGATATCGCGTCCGGCCACGGTTGACGGCTGCGCATAGCAATCCGCGTTGCGAAACCTTAGCTGTCTAAGATGAGCCGCGGCCTTGCCGAGACCGGCGACGCCGCGCCCCGTCGCCGCGATCGCCCAGATGTAGATGGCGGAAACGTCTTCCTTCGCGGACGCGAGATGGCACGTCTCGGGCGCGGTGAGGCAGATCTCGTCGAGCAGCAGCGCATCATGCCCGCGATCGTTGAGAAACAGGAAGGCCATGCCGCCGACGAGCTTGCCCTTCCGGCTGAAAGTCAGGATGCTCTCGGGATCGAAGGCGAAATATTTTGCAAGCTCAGTCGCCCCGATCCGAACGCCCGGCACCAGCCGGTGCGCCAGCTGCGAAAGCGCGGCGATTTCGGAAAATTCGGCACGACGGACGTCGACATCCGGACTGAGCGGCAGCGCGTCGAAATCATGCCTTGCGGCAAACGAGCCCCTTTCCATACCCATGTCACCCCTCTATCGTTCGCGGCTTTCGTGCCCCGCTATGACCAAGAGCTTAGCGGCTGGGGATCAGGCGTATGCAGCAGTTATTGCACCGGGGTGCTGCGATAATGCAGCACCGTGAAGAAGCCCTGGACATGTCCTGGGACGATTTGAAACTGTTTTTAGCTTGCGCAAAATATAAAAGTTTCCGCAACGCCGCCGAGGAGCTCGGGCTCACCTCCACCACCTTGATGCGCAGGATCGACCGGCTCGAAGAGAGCATCGACTGCAAGCTGTTCCTGCGCGACCAGAGCGGGCTCACGCTCAGCGACGAAGGCAGCGCGATGATCGCCGACGTGGCGCATATGGAGCGTCATGCCTTCAACGTGTTCCGGCGAGCCTCGCGATCGTCGAACGACATGTCAGGCACCGTGCGGGTCGCGGTGACCGAAGGTCCCGGCAATTTCTGGATCCTGCCGCGACTGATCGACTTCCAGAAGACCTATCGCAAGATCACCGTCGACCTGCGCTGCGCGATGGAACAGGCCGACGTCGCGCGGCTCGAATCCGATATTGCGATCCAGCTCGAGCCGCCGACCAATCCCGATCTGATCGTCGCCAAGCTCGGCCGGCTGCACATCTATCCCTTCGTGTCCAAGGAGTACGAAAACCTCTACGGCGTGCCGGCGAGCCTGGCCGAGCTGAAGAACCACCGCATCATCAAGCAGAGCGCTCCGCAGGTCGACGACGGCGCTTATGCCCGCGTGCTCGGACTTAAGTCGCTCGAGGGCATCGTCGGGATCAAGACCAATTCCTCGGTCGGCGTGCTCTACGCGGTGGAGCGCGGCGCCGGCATCGGATTCCTGCCGACGGTCTCGATCGCGCTCGGCGCCCCGCTCGTCGCCGTCGATCTCGGCGTCAGCCACCACGCCGATCTCTGGCTTACCTATCACAAGGAGTTCCGCGCCTCCGAGCGCCACAAGATCGTGGTCGATTGGCTGAAGAAAATCTTCGATCCCAAGGCCCACCCCTGTTTCCGCGACGAGTTCATCCACCCGAACGCGCTGGCGCCGATGATGACGGCCGCGCGCGAGGGTTTTGGATTGACGGGCTATGTCGCGGCAATGCCGACTTAAAACTCGAGCATGATCCTTTCGTAAAACCGCGTCGCAGTTTTCCGGATCCTCCTCTGGGCCGACGCGGGCAGGCTTCGCCTCACCACCGATATTCGAAGCCGACCGTGCCCTGGTGCGACGTCAGCTCGTTGCGGAACTTGCCGTCGTAATTGACGTAGAGCCGCGCCGTGTTGGTCAGGCTGAGCGAGGCCGAGGCGCCGGCATCCGTGCCGTAGCGGCTCTCGCCGATGCCGGGCACGACGATGCTCTGACTCCCGAGGCTGACTTGCACCGATCCCAGGTTCTGATGGAAATTGTCGACGAACTTGCCGTAGGCGGACAGGTCCAGGATCTTCTGGTCGAAGATGAAGTAGCGTCCAATCTCGGCTCCGATCATGACGCGCGCGCGCGAGAGCGCAGTCGAGCCGACATTGAGTGGATCGAGGCCGCCAACCTCCTGGAACGCGACGCTGGTGGCGCGGACATATTCCAGTGCACCCTTGGGCACGATGCGCATCTGATCCTTGGTCCAGTAATAGCTGATCTCGGTCAGCGCGCCGTCGACTGCGGCGCGATAACCCGCGGTCGCAAGTCCCAGGCCGGTGTCCCGGCTGGAGCGGACCTTGCCGAAGCCGTGCACCACCGCGAACGCCCAGGTCCAGGGACCCTTGTCGACCGAGCCGCTGAAGCCGAGTTGCGTCAGGTCCAGCGTCGCGGACTGAAGTGCGAGCGGCACGTCGATGTCGGTGTGGCTCTGGTCGACGGAGAAGCCGAGATTGACACCCGGCGCGAGCCGCGCGCCAAGGCCTGCGACACCGCCAAACGTCTTCCGCTTGTCGCCGACAAAGTCTCCTTGTGCATCCGTCCGGACCGAGATGCCGTAACCCTCGAACCAGGTGCGGTAGCGCGGATCTTCCGCGCCCGCCGATGCACCGCCGCCGCCGGGATTGGTCCGGAACGCCCGGTTGACGCCGCCAGAAGCCTGGCTGCCGAGCCGCTCCAGGAAATTCGAGCCGAGATTGAGCGCGCTGTTGCCGGCCGACTGGTCGTAATTGGTCGCGGTCGGCATCGGAATCGGCGTCGGTGACGGCGTGGGTGTCGGGGTCGGCGTAGGCGTAGGCGTCGGACTTTGCGCAAAGCCTGATGTCGTCGACAGTACCATGATGAGCGCAAACGCCACGGCAGCCGCGATCCAACGGACGCGGTTCAGCCTGATCGCCTGCCGTGTCTCTGAGGGCTGCGACGTGCAGCACATGGCGACAAATCCCGAAGCAAAGGGCGGCGCGCAAAAATGCAACAGGAGCGGCGCACGCGTGCCGCGATTTGTGCCGAACTGTTACTGAGGGTCAACCGGCTGGCGCGTCCAGGCAAAGGCATTGCTTCCGATTGTGGTTCCGCGGCCACAGGTCGCAAATTGCGGACGGGCGCTCCGGTCGGGCTCTTGAAATTCGCGCGCGGCTTGCTAACGGGCGATTTTCATGTTGCAATATCGGACACAATCGGAATTGGCCGCTCGACTGTGCGTTTCGCGACATTGAACTCAAGACTCGAACAGACTACCGGAGGCCCGTTTGTGGCGTGGCACGCGAAAAGCGGCCGCGTCGTTTTTGTATCTAGCGGAGGAGACTGAGGATGCCGCAAAAGGGCACCGTCAAATGGTTCAACCCGACCAAGGGCTATGGGTTCATCAAGCCGAACGGCAGTGATAAGGACGTCTTCGTCCACATCTCCGCCGTCGAGCGCGCCGGACTCTCGACCCTCAATGAAAATCAAGTGGTCGAATACGACCTCGTGGAGAACCGCGGCAAGGCATCCGCGGAGAACCTCAAGGTTTCCTGATTGCTCTCGCGGTCTGCGCAAGAGATCATGACGTTGCCCCCGGCTCTGCCGGGGGTTTTTGTTTGGGATGAAAGTATTCCGAGTGCGACGGCGCTTCACCGCACCAACGGCGCAACCAGAAAGTTCTCCGACGGCCCGCTGCCCGCGGTCTTGCACACATCGCCCTCGATCCGGACCTTGCCCGTCGCGAGCAGGCTCAGTGCTGCGGGATAGATGCGGTGCTCGACTTCGAGGATACGCTCCGACAGCGTGTCCGCCGTGTCGTGGTCGCTGACGGGAACGGCGCCCTGCATCACGATTGGACCGGCGTCGGTCTCGGGGATCACGAAGTGCACTGTCGCTCCGGACAGCTTGACGCCGGCGCGCAACGCCTGGCCGTGCGGGTCGAGACCGGGGAACGATGGCAGCAGCGAGGGATGGATGTTGAGCATCCGCCCGTACCAGGCCTTGGTGAATTCGGCCGTGAACAGGCGCATAAAGCCGCCGAGGCAAATCAGCTCGATGCCGTGCTGATCGAGCGCTGCTTGCAGCACCTTCTCGAAGCCGGCGCGGTCCTTGCCGAACGACTTGCTTTCGATCACCAGCGTCTTCACGCCGCTCGCTTTGGCCCTTTCCAACCCCTGCGCATCGGCCTTGTTCGAGATGACGAGCGAAATCTCCGCCGGAAAATCCGGCGCGGCCGCGCCCTTGATCAGCGCAGCCATGTTGGAGCCACGGCCGGAAATCAGGATGGCGACGCGGCGTTTCATCACAGCGCCAGATCGAGATGGCCGTTATAGACGACGCGATGCTCGCCCTCGGCGGGGATCACGGTACCGAGCTGTGCCACGGTCTCACCGGCGTCGGCGAAGACCTCCACGACCTCTTCGACCTTGTCCGGCTCGACGATCGCGATCATGCCGATCCCACAATTGAAGGTCCGCAGCATTTCGAGCTCGGCGATGCCGGCCTGCGCGGCCAGCCATTTGAACACCGGCAGTACCGGCAGGCGCGCCAGATCGATACCGACGCCGAGATGCTTCGGCAGCACGCGCGGAATGTTGTCGGTGAAGCCGCCTCCGGTGATGTGGGCAAGCCCCTTCACCGCGCCGGTCTCGCGGATCGCGCGCAGGCAGGATTTGACGTAGAGACGCGTCGGCGTCAGCAACGCGCCGCCGAGCGTCATGACGGGCGCAAACGGCGCCTGCGCCCCGAAGCCGAGGCCGGATTGTTCCACGATCTTGCGCACCAGCGAGAAACCATTGGAGTGCACGCCCGACGAGGCGAGCCCGATCACGGCATCGCCGGCGGCGATGTCCTTGCGCGGCAAGAGCGTGCCCCGCTCCGCGGCGCCGACGGCAAAGCCGCCGAGGTCGTAGTCGCCGTCCCTGTAGAGGCCGGGCATCTCGGCCGTCTCGCCGCCGATCAGGGCGCAGCCGGATTCGCGGCAGCCTTCGGCGACGCCGGCGACAATCGACGCGGTCGCCTCCGGATCGAGCTTGCCGCAGGCAAAATAGTCCAGGAAGAACAGCGGCTCGGCGCCCTGCACCACGAGGTCGTTGACGCTCATGGCGACGAGGTCGATGCCGATCCCGCCATGCAGGCCGGTCTCGATCGCGATCTTGACCTTGGTGCCGACGCCATCGGTCGCGGCCACCAGGATGGGATCCTTAAAACCGGCTGCCTTGAGATCGAACAGGCCGCCGAATCCCCCGATTTCGGCGTCGGCGCCGGGCCGTGCGGTGGCGCGCACCATCGGCTTGATCAGGTCGACCAAGCGGTTGCCCGCATCGATATCGACGCCTGAATCGGCGTAAGTGAGGCCGTTTTTGCGGTCGGTCATGCCCGATTTCCAGTGGGTTTGCGGCTGGTTACGTCGAATTCCGGGGACGCGCAATGGCTCGCATGGCGCGCCGCCGTATACTATGTAGAGATATCAACCGGTTCAGCCTGCAAAGGGCCGAATTCGAGGTCAGGCCGGGTGCCGGGAAGCGCCGTGTGAGTATACCGAACATCATTACTTTGGGCCGCATCATGCTGGTCCCGATCATCGTCTGGGCCATCGTGTCGAGCCAAATGGAGGTGGCGTTCGCCGTCTTCCTGATCGCCGGTATCAGCGACGCGGTCGACGGCTTCCTTGCCAAGCGCTTCAACATGACGAGCGAGCTCGGCGCCTTGCTCGACCCGCTCGCCGACAAGGCGCTGCTGGTCTCGATCTACATGGCCTTGGGCATCTGGGGCGCGATTCCGCGCTGGATCGTCATCCTGGTGGTCTCGCGCGACATCATGATCGTCGCCGCCGTGATCATATCGTGGCTGTTCGACCGCCCTGTGGAGATGAAGCCCTCGAAGGTATCCAAGCTCAACACTGTGGCCCAGGTGGCGTTCGCAGCGCTGGTGCTGGCCGCCCTCGCCTTCGGCTTCAAAGCCGGTCCTTATGATATAATCCTGATGGGCCTCGTCACGATCTTCACGCTCTCCTCCGTGTCGCTCTATCTCGTCGAATGGTTGCGGCACATGAGCACGATCGAGGCCAAGTAGCAGCACGATCGAGGCCAAATGAGTTGGGAAGCGGCCCCGCAAAGGCCAACTCCCGTTCGATTAAGTCGCATCTCTTCAAACCAAGCCGGCATATGCCGGCACGGAGCAAAGCAAGCGTGCCAGGCCGCGTTCATCCCCGACAATTGGCGTTTTCGCTTCCGCATGCGGAGAGCCTGAGCCGGGACAATTTCCTCGAAGGCCCCGTCAACGCCGCCGGTCTTGCCCTCATCGACGCCTGGCCGGAATGGCCGAACCGGATCATGTGGCTGGCCGGCCCGGAAGGAAGCGGCAAGAGCCATCTCGCCGCGATCTGGGCCGAGGCCTCAGGCGCCCGCTCGACCACGGCCAATGGGCTGACCGCCGAAGCCGTCCCGGCTGCGCTCGCCACCGGCGCGCTGGTGGTCGAGGATCCCAAGGCGAGGGAATTCGATGAGCGCGCCCTGTTCCATCTGATGAATCTGGCCCGCGAGGACGGCGCCTACGTCCTCTTCACCGGACGCGAGGCGCCCGCCTCTCTCGAGATCGAGCTCGCCGACCTGCGCTCGCGGCTCCGCGCTGTCCCCGTTATCTCGCTGCTGCCGCCTGACGACCAGCTCTTCCGCGGCCTGATCGTCAAATTCTGCGCCGACCGCCAGCTCGCCATGGACGAGAGCGTGGTCAGCTACCTCGCCACTCGCCTGGAGCGGTCCTCGGCCGCCGCCCGACGGGCTGTGGACCTGCTGGACAGCGAGGCCCTGCGCCTCGGCCGCCCCGTCACCCGGGCCCTGGCGGCCGAGCTGCTCCGGGATGTCTGACCAAGGCGGCTTGACGCGGCCGGGCCGCGGAACATCAATGTCATCGAAACGTCATCGCTCTAACACATGCTCCCGCGGGTTTTGCGCGTAAGTCGCAAATTGGGGCGAACTGGATGGATCGACTTCTGATGGATTCTGCGCAAGCTGTTGAAGTTAAAGAGAAAACCCCGGAAGCCGAAGGCCCGCCGGCGATCGCATCGAGCCCCGAGCGGTTCATCAATCGCGAGCTCTCCTGGCTGCACTTCAACCGCCGCGTCCTGGAGGAATCGGTCAATCCCAGCCACCCCATGCTGGAGCGGGTGCGATTCCTGTCGATTTCAGCGAATAACCTCGACGAGTTCTTCATGGTCCGCGTTGCCGGCATCAAGGCCCAGGTGCGCGAAGGCATTGCCGAGCGCAGCCCCGACGGTCTGACCCCGTCCGAGCAGCTCGCACTGATCAACCGGACCGTCTCGCAGCTTGCCTCCGACCAGCAGGCAATCTGGCGCGACCTGCGCGGCACGCTCGCCGACGAGGGCATCGTGCTGGTCGAGGGCAAGGAAGTCACCAAAGCGGAACGAACCTGGGTCGAGGACTACTTCCTCAGCAACGTGTTCCCGCTGCTGACACCGCTCGCGATCGACCCGGCCCACCCCTTCCCGTTCATTCCGAGCCTCGGCTTCACCATCGCGCTCCAGCTCACGCGCGCCGCCGACGGCAAGCAGATGAACGCGCTGATCCGCATGCCCGGCAAGATCGACCGCTTCATCCGCCTGCCGGCCGAGGGCAAGGTCGTCCGGCTGATCTCGCTGGAGCAGGCCACCGCGCTATTCATCAACCGCCTGTTCCCCGGCTACAATCTTCACGGCCAGGGCGCCTTCCGTGTCATCCGCGACTCCGAACTCGAAATCGAGGAAGAGGCCGAGGATCTCGTCCGCTTGTTCGAGACCGCGCTGAAGCGCCGCCGCCGCGGCTCGGTGATCCGGCTCGAGATCGATGCCAAGATGCCGGAGCAGCTGCGCAGCTTCGTACAGCACGCGCTGTCGACCGCCGACGACGAGGTGTTTTTGGTCGATGGCGTGCTCGCCATGAACGAGCTCTCGCAGCTCACCCGCCTCGACCGGCCCGATCTGGAATTCACCCCTTACGTGCCCCGCCATCCCGAGCGCGTGCGCGAGCAAGGCGGCGACATCTTCGCTGCGATCCGGCAGAAGGATCTCGTCGTTCATCACCCCTATGAATCCTTCGACGTCGTGGTGCAGTTTCTCCAGCAGGCGACGCGCGACCCCGACGTCGTCGCCATCAAGCAGACACTCTACCGCACCTCGAGCAACTCGCCGATCGTGCGCGCGCTCGTGGAAGCTGCAGAAGCCGGCAAATCCGTCACCGCGCTGATCGAGCTGAAGGCCCGCTTCGACGAGGAGGCCAACATCCGCTGGGCGCGCGACCTCGAACGCGCCGGCGTGCAGGTCGTCTACGGCTTCCTCGAACTGAAGACCCACGCGAAATTGTCGATGGTGGTGCGCCGTGAAGGCGGCAGCCTCACGACTTACGTCCACACCGGCACCGGCAATTATCATCCGGTGACCGCGCGCATCTACACCGACCTCTCCTACTTCACCTCGGACCCGACCATCGGCCGCGATGCCGCCCGCGTGTTCAACTTCATCACCGGCTATGCCGCGCCGAGCGATCTTGAAAAGATGGCGGTCTCGCCGCTGACCTTGCGCAAGCGCATCATCGAGCACATCCAGGGCGAGACCGCGCATGCGCGCCACGGCCGGCCCGGTGCGGTCTGGATGAAGATGAACGCGCTGGTCGACCCCGACATTATCGACGCGCTCTACGAGGCCTCACAGGCCGGCGTGCAGGTCGAGCTTGTGGTGCGCGGTATCTGCTGCCTGCGGCCCGGTATTCCCGGCCTGTCGGAGAACATCCGCGTCAAGTCGATCATCGGACGATTCCTCGAACACGGCCGAATTTACTGCTTCGGCATGGGCCAGGGCCTGCCGAGCGCGAAAGCGGCTGTGTATATCTCCTCGGCCGACATGATGCCGCGCAATCTCGACCGCCGCGTCGAGGTGCTGTGTCCGCTGCAAAATCCCACGGTGCATCAGCAGGTTCTCGAACAGATCATGGTCGCCAATCTCAAGGACAATGAACAGAGCTGGCAATTGTTGCCGGACGGGTCCTCAACGCGTATGAAGACCGCGAAGGGCGAGGAGCCTTTCAACGTCCACAACTACTTCATGACCAATCCGAGTCTGTCTGGCCGTGGTAAGTCGCTCAAGGAATCCTCGCCGCGCCGCCTCACGCGCCGTAATGAACGTCATCAATCCTGATCCGGGATCGTCGACGTGAAGCGGCCGCGCAAGCGCGGCTCGAGCGTCGCGGTCATCGACATCGGCTCCAACTCGGTCCGTCTCGTCGTCTACGAGGGACTGACGCGGAGCCTCATTCCCATCTTCAACGAGAAGACGCTGTGCGGGCTTGGGCGCGAGGTGCAGAGCACGGGCCTGCTTGCGCCCGACGCCGTCGACAAGGCGCTGACCTCGCTCAAGCGCTTCCGTGCGCTGTGCCGGGTGATGCAGGTCGGACGGGTGTTTGCGATTGCGACCGCCGCCTGCCGCGACGCCTCCAACGGCCCCGACTTCATCGCCAAAGCCGAGCGCATCTGCGCGGTGAAGATCGAGATCCTGTCGGGCCCGCGCGAGGCGCGGCTGTCGGCGCTTGGCGTGATCTCCGGCATCCATCATCCCGACGGTATCGTCGGTGACCTCGGCGGCGGTTCGCTCGAACTGATCGACGTGCGCAAAAACACCGTGCGCAGCGGCGTGACGCTGCCGCTCGGCGGGCTCGCGCTGCAGGACCTCGCACATAAATCCCTGAAACGCGCCGACCGCATCGTGCGCGAAGCGCTCGACGGGGTGCCGCAGCTCAAGGCCGGGAGCGGCCGCAGCTTCTACGCCGTCGGCGGTACCTGGCGCGCGCTGGCGCGCATCCACATCATCCAGAGCGGCTACCCGCTCCAGGTGATGCACGGCTATTCGATTTCGGCTGCCGAGGCGCTCGATTTTTCCCGACGTCTCCGCCGGCTTGCGGCCGCCGGCATGCTTGCAGACATCGAGATCGTCGCCGACGCCCGGCGCCCGCTCCTCACCTATGCGGCACTGGTGCTCGAGCACATCATCCGGGTGGCGAAGCCGAAGACCATCGTGTTCTCGACCTTCGGCGTGCGCGAGGGCCTGCTGCACGAGAAGCTGCCGGAGTCCGAACGCAACAAGGACGGACTGATCTGCGCGGCCGAGGAGCTGAACCAGCTGCTGTCTCGTTCGGCAAAGCACGCGCGCGAGTTGATCGCCTGGACCGACCGCCTCGCGCGCGTGGTGAAGCTGCGCGAGACCGAGGAGGACCGCCGTCTGCGCCACGCCGCGTGCCTGTTGTCCGACATCGGCTGGCGCGTGCATCCCGACCATCGCGGCGAGCAGACGCTGAGCCTCGTCGTCAACGGCAATTTCGGCGCGATCACCCACACCGAGCGCGCCTTCGTCGGCCTGTCCGTGTTCTATCGCTATGCGGGGCTCAGCGAGGAGAACCAGCCGCCGGTCGCCATGCAGGAGCTGCTGACGCCGGCGCAACTCGAACGCGCCCGCCTACTGGGCGCCGCCTTCCGCGTTGCGCATCTGATCTCGGCGGCGCGTCCGGGCGTCTTGCCCGCGACGCATTTCCGCAGCGTGGGCCGCAAGCTGTTGCTGGTGTTCGAGCACCGCCTCGGCGATCTCGTCGCGGATCGCGTCGGCAGCCGCTTCCGCGCGCTGGCCCGGCTGATTGGTCGCGCCGGGTCGATCGTGCGGCGGTAGAAAGCGGTGAGATCAGGTGCGGACGATGTGCGTTTGCACCGTCACCATCCACTTCGCGATGACGCGAGTTCATTTTAACGCAACGTCCCACTGTTTCCATTGATATCCGGAAGTTCGACGAAACCTGCTTTTGGAGAGGAAGTGCCGGCTGCGCAAAGCCAGCGATATCCCGCGCAAACAGCGGGCGGTTGATGCATATCAACCCACCAGCGTCGCGCTACAGTAAGTAACGTGCAGGACGGCATTTCGAATGGTACCGCCATGCAACCCGACTATGGGATTTTCCTGCCAAGCCCTGCTCGGACCCTGGCTGCCGGCATCCTGCTTGCGCTCGCGTTCAGCTTTTCGCCGTCGGTGTGCAAGGCGCAAGATGAACTGAAGCTGAGCGATGCGCAGGCGCGGAATCTAGGTGTGCGCGTGACCCATCCGATCGCGAGTCGGACCGATCTGACGCTGCCCTATCCCGTCCAAATCGTGATCCCGACGCCGCAATTGTGGGTCGTCAGCGCACCGGTGTCCGGCATGGTCGCCAATCTCTGGGCCGGGCGCGGCGACCGCGTTTCGGCCGGCCAGCCGCTGGTCACCTTGGAAAGTCCAAGCTTCGTCTCTCAACAGCGCGACTACCTGCACGCGATCGCACAGGAAGTTCTCGCCACCCAGCAGCTCAAGCGAAACGTCGATTTGTTCGAAGGCAAGGCTGTCCCGCAACGCGTGTTGGAAACCAGCCAGGCAGAGGCGCGTCAGGCTACTCTCGTCGTCGCCGAGCGGCGGCAGATGCTGCATCTAAGCGGGATGTCCGATGAGGCAATTTCGCGGCTGGCCCAGGAAGCGGCTATCAGCGGGACGCTCACGGTCAATGCGCCGCAGCCTGCATCAGTGGTCGATGTCACGGTATCGCCAGGACAACGGGTCGAACAATCCACGCCGCTCGTCAAGCTCGCGCGGCTCTCGCCGCTATGGGCCGAAATCGCGGTTCCTGCCGCCAATATCCGAGCGATCCGCACCGGTGCCAATGTCGAGTTTGAGAATTATTCAAAGCCCGGCAAGGTCGTACTGGTCTCCGAGACCATCGACCCCGCTACCCAAACCATTCTGGTTCGCGCGGAAGTACCCAACGACGGAGAGCTGCATCCCGGTCAGACGACCGCCGCCCGCATCGGCTTTCTCTCCGCCGGCGAAAGTGCCTGGGAGATTCCCTACAGCGGGCTGGTGCGGCGGGGCGAACAAACGTCGGTCTTTGTCGCGTTCGACGGCGGCTTTCGGCTGGTCCCGGTCAAACTGGTTGCGGAAGATCAGGACCATGTCGTCGTGTCGGGCCCCGTAACAGAGCAAGACGAGATCGCGATCGGCGGCATCTCGGCGCTTCGCGGCATTCTCTCGGGACTGGGACAGTAGATGCTCCGGCGACTTATCGCGTTCGCGCTTTCGCAGCGACTGTTCGTGATGCTGGGTGTGGTGCTGCTGGTCGCCGCCGGCATCGTCCTCCTGCCCAGCCTGCCGATCGACGCGTTTCCCGACGTCTCCCCGGTCCAGGTGAAGATCATCATGAAGGCGGCGGGCCTTACCCCCGAAGAGGTCGAGCAGCGCATCACGGTCCCTATCGAGCTTGAACTGCTTGGATTGCCTAACAAGAAAGTTCTTCGTTCAACCACGAAATATGCATTGGCCGACATTACCGTCGATTTCGAAGACGGCACTGACATCTACTGGGCGCGCAACCAGGTGTCGGAACGACTATCGAGCATCTCGCGTGATTTCCCTGACGGGGTGAGCGGCGGTCTTGCGCCGATCACGAGCCCCCTGGGCGAGATGTTCATGTTCACGATCGATAGTCCCGAACTCTCGCTCGCCGAACGCCGAGGCCTGCTCGATTGGGTGATCCGTCCCGCCCTGCGTACGGTCGCCGGTGTTGCCGACGTCAATGCGCTCGGCGGCTACGTGCGTGCCTTCGAGGTCGTGCCGCGCAATGATGCACTTGCCGCCCGCGGCATTTCGTATGACCTGTTCCGTCGGGCGATCGAAGCCAACAGTCGCAACGATGGCGCCGGACGGGTGAACCAAGGCGAGGACAGCGCCTTGGTTCGGGTTGAAGGCAGCATCCGGTCGACAGAAGACATCAAGGCCATAGTCGTTGACGCGCGCGAGGGAGTGCCGATCCTGGTCAAAGACGTCGCGAACGTCCAGGTCGGGACGCTGACCCGCTATGGCGCAGTCACGTCGGACGGGCACGGCGAAACCGTCGAGGGGCTGGTGCTCGGCTTGCGCGGTGCCAATGCGGGGCAGCTCGTCCGAGACGTACGTGCCCGACTCGCTGAGCTGCAGCCTTCGCTGCCGAAGGGCGTTTCGATAAACGTGTTTTATGACCGCAGCAGCCTGGTTAACCGCGCCGTGGGCACGGTGATCCGGGCACTCGGCGAGGCCACAGTCCTCGTCATCGTTCTTCTGCTGCTTTTCCTCGGCAACTGGCGGGCTTCGCTGGTGATCGCTCTCAGTCTGCCGCTGGCCATTCTCATAGCGCTCATCGTCATGCGCGTCGTGGGAATGTCGGCCAACCTGATGAGCCTGGGCGGACTTGCGATCGCGATCGGCATGTTGATCGACGCGCTCGTTGTCGTCGTCGAGAACATCGTCGGCAACCTCGGCAAGCACGAACCGAGCAAGGCGACTCCGCTCATCCACCTGGTCTACCGCTCGGTTTGCGAAGTCCTGGAACCCGTCGCCTCGGGCGTCCTCATCATTATGATCGTGTTCGTACCACTGCTGACCCTGCAGGGACTGGAAGGGAAGCTATTCATCCCCGTCGCACTGGCAATCATTTTCGCGCTAGCCGGCTCGTTGCTGCTGGCGCTCACCGTGATCCCGGTCGCGACCTCCTATCTGCTGAAGTCCGCGTCACATCGCGATCCCCTCTTGATTCGGGCGGCACAGCGGATCTACGCACCGGCGCTGGACTGGGCCCTGGACAACGAGCGCAAGGTGATCGCTGCAGCGCTGATCGGCCTGCTCGTAGCGGGCTTCGGCTATACAAAGCTCGGCAAGACCTTCATGCCGACGATGGACGAAGGCGACATCATCGTCAGCGTAGAGACGCTTCCTTCCGTCAACCTCGACGAGTCGCTGGCTATCAATGCAAGGCTCCAGACCGCACTTCTGGCCGTACCTGATATCGCCGGTATCGTCGCACGGACCGGGTCGGACGAACTTGGCCTCGATCCCATGGGCCCCAACCAGACCGACACGTTCCTCGTGCTTAAGCCGGCCGCCGAGAGACAGACCGACAGTCGCGAGACCCTTCTGCAGAAGCTTCGTGAGGTTCTGAACGGCTTTCCCGGTATCTCGCTCAGCTTCACCCAGCCGATCGACATGCGCGTGCAGGAGATGATCAGCGGCGTGCGCGGCGACGTCGCAGTCAAGATCTTCGGCCCCGACATCGCCAGACTGAACGAAATCGCAGCAAAGCTGTCGGGCATTCTGTCCGGCATAGATGGTGCCGAGGACGTCTACACCACGCTCAACGAAGGCGCTGAATATTACACAGTCGCCGTCAATCGAATGGAGGCCGGCCGCCTCGGCCTGACGGGGGACTCCATAGCGAACTCGCTCCGCACGCAGATCGAGGGCCGAACGATCGGTACCGCGCTCGAGGGGGGACGCCGCACGCCGATCCTCATCCGCGGCAGCAAGACAACCAGGGAGGCGCCGACGCTGTTGGCGAGCCTGCCAATGACGCTCGCTTCCGGACAGCATGTGGCGCTGTCGCAGGTCGCCCGGATCCAACGAGTGGACGGCCCTGTGAAAATCGACCGCGAAGACGGCGCGCGGATGAGCGTGGTCCGCGCCAACGTCCGGGGCCGCGACATGGTGGGCTTCGTCGAGGCGGCACGCCAGAAAGCGGCCGAACTCCCGCTCCCGGAAGGCTACCGGCTGACCTGGGGCGGGCAATTCGAGAACCAGCAACGTGCCGCCGCACGTCTCTCCATTGTGGTGCCGGTTGCGATCGGTCTGATCTTCCTGCTGCTCTTCACCACATTCGGCGCCATACGGCAGGCCTTGCTGGTCCTCGTCAACATTCCCTTTGCCCTGATCGGGGGCGTCTTCGCACTGGTTCTGACGGGCGAATATCTTTCGGTGCCAGCCTCTGTCGGCTTCATCGCGCTGCTCGGCATCGCCGTTTTGAATGGCGTCGTCCTGGTCTCTTATTTCAATCAGCTGCGGGCCCGCGGCCTGAGCGAGGATCGTATCGTCGTCGAAGGAGCCATGCGCAGGCTTCGGCCAGTGCTGATGACCGCGAGCATCACGGCGTTTGGCTTGATCCCGCTGCTGTTTGCCTCCGGTCCAGGATCCGAAGTCCAGCGACCGCTCGCCGTTGTCGTGATCGGAGGGCTCCTGTCGTCCACCCTGCTCACTCTGATTCTCTTGCCGATCCTGTATCGCCGCTATGGCGGGACGTCGAAGGTGACCTGATGATCGACCAGCCGGTCTGCCTCACGCTGATCTTGTCTCGCCAACTATGCGACGAGGTGTTCGACTATCTTACGGAGCAGACCGACCTGGTTTCGGGATTCACCGCATTGCACGGCGCTGGTCACGGCGCCGAAGTCCGATTGCACACCGCGGCCGAACGCGTGAAGGGCAACGCCGATCAGGCCATCGTGCAGATCGTTCTGGCGAGGTGCGATGCTGGCCGCTTGCTCGACCGACTGCGAGTTCCGTTCGCCGGGACCAAGATCGTCTACTGGACGACGCCCGTGACGGAGTTCGGCGCGATCGACTGAAGCAACCTATTCCGCCGAGGCCTTGGCGTGGCGCTCGGAGGACTCCAGCGCGGCCGCGCTCATGCTGCGCCGGCGCCAGATGGAGCCGACGGCCAGCACGACGACGACGCCGAGAGCTGCGCACAGATATTCGCCGCCTCCGCCGCCATGGGCGAATTGCGGCGGGATGCGCAAGGCGCTGAGCACGTTGTCGAGCGAGGCGCCGAACGGACCGTCGAACAGCGTGTGCAGCCTCGGCGCGATGCCGGGATCGGTCGCGATCACCTCGCCCGCAATCCAGCCGAGCAGCGCCGCGCCGGCCCACACCAGAACCGGCAGCTTTGCGAGCAGCGCCATGATCAGCGCCGCGCCGGCGACGATCAAGGGCACGCTGATGGCAAGACCGAGCACCAGCAAGGGCGCGCTGCCATTGGCGGCCGCGGCCACCGCAATGACGTTGTCCAGGCTCATGACGATGTCGGCGACGACGACGATCTGCACGGCCTGCCACAGATGCGAAGCCGACTCCACGCCGTCCTCGTCCTCCTGTTCCGGCACCAGCAGCTTTGCCGCAATCACGATCAGCGCAAGACCGCCGACCAGCTTGAGGTACGGCAGCTCCATCAGGCTCGCGACGATGCCCGTGAAGATGATCCGCAGCACCACCGCGGCGCCGGCACCCAGGATCATGCCCCACAGCCGATGCCGCGGCTTGAGGCCGCGGCAGGCGAGCGCGATCACCAGCGCATTGTCGCCGGACAAGAGGATGTTGATCCAGATGATCTTGCCGACCGCGACCCAGAAGGTCGGTTCGGCCATCTCAACGCGGAACTGGGTGAAGAATGCCCCGATCGTAGCGGGATCGAAGATCTGCCAGAGCCAGTTCACACTACGTCCTTTCGCCGCGTCTCGTTACCTGATCGGCTGACGGATCAGCCGACGATCTCGTTGCCCGAGAAGAATTGCGCGATCTCGATCGCGGCGGTCTCCGGCGCATCCGAACCGTGCGCGGAGTTCTCACCGATCGACTTGGCGTAGAGCTTGCGGATGGTGCCGTCAGCCGCCTTGGACGGATCGGTCGCCCCCATCACGTCGCGATACTTGGAGACGGCACCCTCGCCTTCCAGCACCTGGACCACCACGGGGCCCGACGTCATGAAGTCCACGAGCTCACCGAAGAAGGGGCGCGCCTTGTGGACCGCATAGAAGGTCTCGGCCTGTTCCTTGGTCATGCGGATGCGCTTCTGCGCGACGATGCGCAGGCCCGCCTTCTCGATCACGGCGTTAACCGCACCGGTGAGGTTACGCGCTGTGGCGTCGGGCTTGATGATCGAGAAGGTGCGTTCGATGGCCATGATGTTGTCCTTGAAGAGAAAACGGTGGTTCGGAGTTGCCGGGCTTATATCGGCGCCTTCGCCATACGGCAAGCGACCGCCAAAACCGCCTCGCGGGCGCTTGGCCGCAGGCCAGGAGTCAGAATGCCAACATGGATTACGACGATTTCACCTAAATGAACCCAATCTGAAGGCCTCGTCAGGGTTTGGTTCAGCCTCGCTCGGATAACCTCAGGTCCATCGAAACCAAAGCCTCCTCCCGAGGCGGACCGTTTCGGCGGCCTTTCCATCGACGCGATAGCCCCGCGTCGGCAGTTTTGAGGAGATCACCATGTTGAGGAAACTTTCGCTCGCCGCCGTTGCCGCGGTTGCGCTTGGTGCCGCGCTGGCACCGACCTCCGCCTCTGCGCACTGGCATGGTGGCGGCTGGGGCTGGCACGGCGGCGGCGGCGGCTGGCATCACGGTTACGGCTGGGGTGGCCCGCGCTTCTATGCCCCCGTCTCCTACGGCTATGGCGGCTGCTATGTGCGCCGGCTGGTCCCGACCCCCTGGGGACCCCGCTGGCGGATGATCAACCGCTGCTACTGAGCCCGACAGCACCTTTCCAAAGGTACCTGAGCCCCCCAAGGTACCTTCCAAGCGAAGCCCCGGCGTCCCCCAGCGCCGGGGCTTTGTATTCGGAGGGGGACATTGCGCGGCTTCACACAATTTTTGCTAGAATGCCGCGCAATCGCCGCGAGTGGCGAAACCATTTGGGGGCCAAGGACTTGGTACCGTGTTGCTTCTTTGAGAACACGGAACCCTGCGATGGCTGGCCCTTTTGCCAATGACAGCGAGCAAATCGACCGGCGCACCAGCCGCTCGATCTCCGATGCCGTGGCCGAACGGCTCCAGCAGAGCCTGCGGCCCGAAGCCAGGCTGCCGACGCACCTCGAGCAACTCCTCAATGAGCTGAAGCAGCGCGAGCGCGATTCGCACTGAGTTGACACGCACCGGCTTGCGGACACGGAAAAACGGGTTGCGTTTGATCGCGGGTGCGGTGACAAGGCCGCATGCTCTCCATCACCGACCTCTCCATCCGCCTCGCCGGACGCCTTCTGATTGACCAGAGTTCCGTGCAGATCACGCCCGGATCGCGCGTCGGCATGGTCGGTCGCAACGGCACCGGCAAATCGACCCTGTTCAAGGTGATCCGCGGCGAGCTCGCCGCCGAGCACGGCACGGTGACCCTGCCGCCTCGCTGGCGCGTCGGCAGCCTCGCGCAGGAAGCGCCGAACGGCCCCGAGAGCCTGATCTCAGTCGTGCTCAAGGCCGACCTCGAACGCGACGCGCTGCTCACCGAGGCCGAGAGCGCGGCCGATCCGCACCGGATCGCCGAGATCCAGACCCGGCTGGTCGACATCGACGCGCATTCGGCACCGAGCCGTGCCGCCGCCATCCTTTCCGGCCTCGGCTTCTCCGCCGCCGACCAGCTCCGCCCCTGCGCCGAATTCTCCGGCGGCTGGCGCATGCGCGTCGCGCTTGCCGCAACGCTGTTCGCGGCGCCCGACCTGTTGCTGCTCGACGAGCCCACCAACTATCTCGACCTCGAGGGCACGCTGTGGCTCGAGGATCACCTCGCCCATTATCCGCGCACGGTGATCGTGATCAGCCACGACCGCGACCTGCTGGAAAGCTCGGTCGACCAGATCCTGCATCTGGAGCGCGGCAAGCTCACGCTTTACAAAGGCACCTACTCCTCGTTCGAAGAGCAACGCGCCATGCGCGAGATGCTCGATGCCAAAGCGGTCAAGCGCCAGGAAGCCGAACGCGCGCGCCTGCAAGCCTTTGTCGACCGCTTCAAGGCCAAAGCCTCGAAAGCCCGCCAGGCGCAGTCCCGTGTGAAAATGCTGGAACGGCTGAAGCCGATCACGGCGCTGGTCACCCAGGACGTGCGCGAGATCAGCTTTCCCGCGCCCGAGAAGATCCTGTCGCCGCCGATCATCGCCGCCGACAACGTCGTGGTCGGCTACGATCCGAACACGCCCGTGCTGAACCGCGTCACCTTGCGCGTCGACAATGACGACCGCATTGCGCTGCTCGGCTCCAATGGCAACGGCAAGTCGACGTTGGTGAAACTGCTCGCCGGGCGCCTCGCTCCATTCTCGGGCAAAGTGACCCGCGCCGACAAGCTCTCGATTGCCTATTTCGCACAGCACCAGCTCGACGAATTGAACGAGGATGCCTCGACCTACGACCACGTCCGCAAGCTGATGGGCGAGGCGCCCGAAGCGAAAGTACGCGCCCGCGCCGGCGCGATCGGCTTTTCCGGCAAGGCGGCCGACACCAAGGTTGGAAAATTGTCGGGTGGCGAGAAGGCGCGGCTCCTGCTGGGACTTGCGACCTTCTTCGGCCCCAACATGATCATCCTGGACGAGCCGACCAACCATCTCGACATCGACAGCCGCGCCGCGCTCGCGGAAGCCATCAACGAATTTCCCGGCGCCGTCATCATGGTCTCGCACGACCGCTATCTGATCGAGTCCTGCGCCGATCAACTCTGGATCGTCGCCGACCGCACCGTGACCAATTACGACGGCGACCTCGACGAATATCGCCGCCTGGTGCTGTCCGCGCGCAATGGCGAGCCCGCGCCGCGCGAACGCAGCGCGGCGAGCGAGAAGCCGCAGCGTCCGAGATCGGACAATCGCGGCTCGCTGAAGAAACGCATCGCGGAAGCCGAAACCGAGATCGCCCGCGTCAGCGAGATCATCAGCAAGATCGACACTGCGCTGGCCCTGCCCGACATCTTCAGCCGCGACCCCAAGCAGGCCGCCCAACTGTCGAAAGCACGCGCCAATGCGGCCGACGCGCTGGCACGTGCCGAGGAGCAGTGGCTCGAGGCGAGCACGCAGTTCGACGAGGCGGCGGGCTGACGCCTACGCGACCGGGCCGACATCAAAATCGCAAAAACAACCCCATGCACAGTACCGGTATTTTGCTACCTGGTGATTAGCCGTTCAATAACCTGTTCTTTGCCGCACCGACTGAGCCGGCGCGTCTCGCGAAGCTTCGTCAGCATCATGTGGGAACTAACGCTCGCGCATGATCTCGTGCCGGTAACGCTGCAGCGGCGATAGCAGGTAGCTCAGGATGGTGCGCGAACCGGTCCTGATTTCGACGGTCACCGCCATTCCCGGGGACAGGTTGACGAGGCGGTCGTCCACCTGCATCCGGGTGCGATCGAGCGAGATACGGGCGCTGTAACTCAACTCCTGCCCGCTGGGCTCGCTGCTGTCGCGTTGCGTCGCGAGCGCACGGTCGCTCCCGCGCTCCTGCGGCCGGTCGCGGATGATGGCGTCCTGCGAGACGCTCACGACCCGGCCTGCGAGAAGCCCGTAGCGGGTGAAACTGAAAGTGTCGATCTTGATGGCGGCGCCCTGCCCGGCCTCGACAAATCCGATATCGCGGTTGGAGATCATCGCCTCGATCTCGAGCCGCGTATCGGTCGGCACGATCACCAGCAGCGACTGCGCGGGCGTGACCACGCCGCCCACAGTGTGGACCGCGAGCTGCTGCACGACGCCGTCGACCGGCGACGTCAGTTGCTGAAGCCTCGTCCTCTGCTGCGCCTTGATCAGATCGCGTGCGACGCCATTGGCCTTCTGTTCGCTCTTGGCAAGCTCGTCGGAGAGACTTTTCCTGTACTCGGCCAAGGCCTGGATGCGAGTCTCCCGGATCGCGGCCACGGCCGCCTCGGCCTCCTTCAAGCGGCTGCTCTGGACGCGAAGCTCCTCCTGCTGCTCGATCTGGAGCTGGAGGGTCTCATAGTAGGTCAGCTTCGAGCCGATCTCCTTCTCCATCAGCGTCTTGCGAATCTCGACACGCTGCTGGGTGACCGGCAGCAACGCATCAAGCTTGTGAATCGTCGCCGCAATCGTCTGATGTTCGGCCTCCTTCTGCGCTTCCTGACGCGCCAGCGCCGCGAGCTTGGCCCTGTTCTCGCTGACCTGATTGGCGAGGAGCTGTCGCTGCGTCGCGACCAGCATGGGATCGGCGTCCTCTGGTACGACGAGCTCGGCGGACACCTCTTCGCCGCCTGCCAATGCGGCGCGGAGGCGCGCGACGTTGAGCCGCTCGGCCATGAGATCGTCGTGCAGACGATCGCGCTCCGCGGCGTTCACGGTCGGATCGAGCTCGATCAGCAGGTCGCCCGATTTGACCGATTGGCCGTCCTGCACGTGAATGGCGCGCACCACGCCGGTCTCGAACGGCTGGACCACCTTGCTTCGCCCGCTCGACACGACCTTGCCGGTTGCGGAGGCCACGATGTCGATCGTGCCCCAGGCCGACCAGGCCATCGCCGCGCAGACAAGCAGCATCAGGACCATGGCGATGGCGCGGCCGATCGGCGATGGCGGTGTCTCCGTGATTTCCAGCGCCGCCGGCAGGAAGGCGACTTCCTCGGCGCGCCGGCCCTTTCCATTCCGGAACGGGATCACGGTCTGCTCCGGCCGCGGGGCCGGGACAGTGCTAGCCGACCTCATAAATGCCTCCCTGGAGACGATGCAGGGCGGCGTAGCGCCCGCCGGTCTTGATGAGCGCATCATGCGTGCCGTCCTCGACCAGACGGCCGCGTTCCAGGGTGAAGATGCGATCGGCGCCGCGGACGGTGGAGAGACGGTGCGCGATGATCAGGACCGTGCGGCCTTTCGCGATCTCCTTCATGTTGTCATGGATGATCCGCTCGCTTTCATAGTCGAGCGCGCTGGTGGCTTCGTCGAAGATCAGGATCCGGGGATTGCCCACCAGCGCGCGGGCGATCGCGATGCGCTGGCGCTGCCCGCCCGAGAGCGTCGAGCCGCGCTCTCCGACCACCGTATCGTAGCCCTCGGGGAGCTCCAGAATGAAATCATGCGCGCCCGCCAGCTTCGCCGCGTCGATAATGCGGTCCATCGGCAGGCTCGGATCGGCCAGCGCGATGTTGTCGCGCACCGACCGGTTGAACAGCATGTTGTCCTGGAGCACGATTCCGATCTGCCGACGGAGCCCGGCCGGGTCGGTCGTCATCAGATCCATTCCGTCGACGAGCACGCGGCCGCCTTGCGGAACGTAGAGCCGCTGCACCAGCTTCGCGAAGGTGCTCTTGCCCGAACCGGATGATCCGACGATGCCGACTGTTTGTCCGGCTGGAATGTCGAATGAGACATCGTGCAGGATCTCCGGCCCATCGGGCCGGTAGCGGAAAGACACGTGCTCGAAGCGGATGTTGCCCCGGATCGGCGGCAGCCCCGCGCGGGCGGCGGAGTAAGCCGGCTCCGCCGCGCTGTTGAGGATGTCGCCGAGCCGCGCGATCGACAGCCGCGCCTGATGAAAATCCTGCCAGACTTGCGCGAGCCGCAGCACCGGGGCTGACACCCGCCCCGCGAAGATGTTGAAGGCCACGAGCTCGCCGACGGTCAAGGCGTCACCGATCACTAGTCTGGCGCCGACATAGAGAATGGCGGCGGTGACGACCTTACTGACGAGCTGCACCAGCTGGCTTGCCGTGTTGCCGAGGCTGGTGACACCGAAGCTCGCCGAGACATAACCGGCGAGCTGCTCTTCCCAGCGACGCTGCATCTGCGGCTCGACCGCCATCGCCTTCAGCGTTTCGATACCACTGACGCTCTCGACCAGGAAAGCCTGGTTCTCGGCGCCGCGGCGGAATTTCTCGTCCAGCCTGCGGCGAAACAGCGGCGTCGCCACGGCCGAGATCGCGATGTAAAACGGGAACGACGCCAGCACGATGAAGCTCATCTGCGCCGAATAGGCGAACATCACCGCGAGGAACACCGAGGTGAAGACCATGTCGATGAGAAGCGTCAACGACGAGCTGGTGATGAAATTGCGGATGTTCTCGAGCTCACGGACCCGCGCCACGGAATCGCCGACGCGCCTGGCCTGAAACCAGGCCATCGGCAGCGCCAGCAGATGGTGAAACAGACGTGCCCCGAGCTCCACGTCGATGCGGTTGGTCGTGTGCGCAAACAGGTAATTGCGCAGGATCCCGAGCACGGTGTCGAACAGGGAGACGACGACGAGGCCGATGACGAGAACGTCGAGCGTAGACAGCGAGCGGTGTACCAGCACCTTGTCAATCACGACCTGGAAGAACAGCGGCGAGACCAGCGCAAAAAGCTGGAGGAAGAACGAAGCCGCCAGCACCTCGCCCAGCAGCCGCCGGTATTTGCCGATCGCGCCGATGAACCAGGTGATATCGAAATGCCGCCCGAGGTCTGACAGCCCGGCGCGCCGGACCATCAGGATCAAGCCGCCGTCCCAGATCGCGCACAGCTCGTCGCGTTCCATCAGCACCGGGCGCTGCGCCTCCGGGGACTGTACCAGCACCTTGTCGGCGGAGGCCTTTGCGATGACCATGAAGCCGCCGTCCCGCAGCATTGCAATCGCAGGCAGCGGAGTGTCCGACAGACGGCTCCACTGTGTGCGATAGGTTCTGGCTTTAAGTCCGAGAGACCTGGCGCAGCGGACAATGTCCGCTGCGCCGAATCTTGCCGCGCCCAGCCGGTGCCTGAGCTGCGCGCGATCGGCCGCAACACCTTGCAGATGCAGCAGCGTCAGCAACGCATCGAGCCCCGTATCGGTGGAGACCGCGTTGGTCATCATGAGCGTTCTCCGGGCGGATGCCGCCGGCTTCAGGCGTGCTGGGGCGGTGCGAGCACCTGGCTCTGCGTCGCGTGCGGATCGGGCAGCGGCATCTCGCCGTTCCCCTCACCTGCCGGGACGAAGCTGGCCGCCATGGCCTGGTTGAGCAGCATCGCGGCCGCAAACGCTCCGCCCTGGATGACGACGTTGTTGCCGGTGCCGCCGTCCAGGATGTCGAGGCCGCCGCCGCCGATCAGCACGTCATCACCGGCACCACCTGCCAGCGTGTCGTTGCCGGAACTGCCGATCAGCACGTCGTCGCCGTTGCCGCCATTGGCAACGAGCTGGATGCCGCCGTGCAAGCCGGAAGCCGTGATGACGTCATCGCCATCGAGGCCGTTGATGACGATCCTGTCACCCGCGCCGGCATCGGTGATGTTGATGTCCTGGCCAAGCCCCGACACCGTGATGATGCCGTCGTGCTCGGTCACCGTGATGACGTCGTTGCCGCCGGTTGCGTTGATGGTCACGGTATCCGCGGCGCCGTCATTGGCGCCGAGATCGAGATCGACCTGGCTCACGCCGGTGCCGGAGAGGTCGCCGACGGTAATGTTGTCGGCACCGCCGAGGGCATTGAAGTCGACATGTTCGACCCCGTTCAGGTCCATCGCAATGGCGGCGACATCTCGCGTGAACAGCACCCGGCCGCCATTGGCCGAAATGTTGATGTTCTCGCTGATATTGGCGCCGTTGAATGCCAGCGTGTCGGTGCCCTTGCCGCCTTCGACGGTGTCGCTGCCGTCGCCGGGATTCCAGACGAATGTGTCGTCGCCCGCGTCCAGATTGGCGAAATCATTGCCGCGTCCGCCGTTCACGATGTCATTGCCGGCACTGCCTGTGATGGTGTCGTTGCCGTCGCCGCCATTGATGTTGAGGCTGAACGACTGTCCGGCCTTGATGGAAGACGCATTGATGACGTCATTGCCTTGTCCGCCGTTGATGCCGAGCACATCACCGGCGTCCGCATGCGCAATCGACACCTGCGCAGCGAGGCCGTTGACCACGATCGATCCGCCGGCGGTCACGACCGATATGTTGTCGTCACCATTCGTGCCGTTCACGGTCACGCGGTCCGCCGCGCCATCGCCGCTCTGGCTGCCGGGGCCGGCGCTGAGGTCGATGGCAACCTGCGTGATTCCTGTCCCGGTCAGATCGTTGACGGTGATGTTGTCGGCGCCGCCTGCTGCCGCGATCTGCACGTGCTCGACGCCAGCGAGGTCCATGACGATAGCACCGACGTCACGGGTGAGAAGCGCACGGCTTCCGTTCGCCGAGACCGACATGTTCTCGGCCACGTTGGCGCCGTTGAACACCAGCGTATCGGTTCCCGCGCCGCCTTCGACAATGTCGCTGCCTTCACCGGGATTCCACGTGAAGATGTCGTCGCCTGCGCCAAGAAGCGCGACGTCATTGCCGCGGCCGCCGATGACCTTGTCGTTGCCATCGCCGCCGATCAGGGTGTCGGCTCCCTGGCTGCCGGTGATGGTGTCGTTGCCCGCGCCGCCGTCGATGGTCAGCCCGATCGCCGCGCCGAGCGTGGATGCATCGATGACGTCGTTGCCGCCGAGCGCCTGAACGACCAGCCGGTCGTTGCCGGCCTCTGCATTTGCGATCGTCACGAGCTCCGGCAGCCCCGTGACCGTGACCGTTGTGCCCGTGGCTGTGACCTCGATGTGCTGATTGCCGTTGCTGCCGTTGACGGTCACCGTGTCAGCTGCGCCGTCGCCTTGCGTCCCTCCCGGAACGGCTCCGAGATCGACCAGCACCTGCTTGACGCCGGTCCCGGTGAGATCGCCGACAGTGATGTTGTCGGCGCCGCCACGCGCATCGAATT
Organism: Bradyrhizobium sp. JR4.1; assembly: GCF_040548605.1. Classification (NCBI taxonomy): domain Bacteria; kingdom Pseudomonadati; phylum Pseudomonadota; class Alphaproteobacteria; order Hyphomicrobiales; family Nitrobacteraceae; genus Bradyrhizobium; species Bradyrhizobium sp. JR4.1. The sequence continues at coordinate 118,237 of NZ_JBEPRY010000016.1, read as the reverse complement.
CGATCTGCTCGACGCTGTTGAGATCCATCGTGATGTTGGCAACATCGCGGGTGAAGCGCACCCGGCCGCCATTGGCCGAGATGTCGATGGTCTCGTTGATGTTGGCGCCATTGAAAAGCAGCTTGTCGCTGCCCGATCCGCCTTCGACCGTGTCGCTGCCGTCACCGGGATTCCAGATGAAAGTGTCGTCGCCACTCCCGAGCTGGGCGACGTCGTTGCCGCGTCCGCCATTGACGATGTCGTCCCCGCTGCCGCCGATGATGAGGTCGTTGCCATCGCCGCCGGTAATCCTGTCGTTGCCGGCGCCGCCATCGAGCGTCAGCGAGATCAGGCTGCCGAGCCCGTTGCCCGCGGTGATGACATCGTCGCCGCCCCCACCGTGCAGGACGAGATTTTCCGTCGTGCCGATGTCGAGCGAGAACGGCACCGCGCCCGTCCCGTCGAGCCGCACGCGGGTGCCGTTCGCCGTGATCGTGAACGTCTCGGCGGCGTCGTTTCCGTTGACCTGAGCCGTATCGTTGCCCTCACCACCCTCGAACAGGTTGGTGCCGCCGCCCGGATTCCAGATCATGACATCGTCGCCGGCCTCGCCGAACAGCTGGTTGTCGCCGCTGCCGCCGTCCAGGACGTCGTTACCCGCTCCGCCGAACAGCAAATCGTTGCCGCCGCCTCCCTTGATCAAATCGTTGCCGGCCTGACCAAACAGGAGGTCGGCTCCCGAGCCGCCCGTGATCCTGTCATTGCCGTCGCCGCCGAAGATGTGCACCGCGGGCATCGGGCCGTGGCATTCGTCGACGGTGATCGTGTCGTCACCGCCTTGACCGAAGATGTCGATCGCAGTGGTGTTGTCGACGGTGGGTTCGCCACCAACCGTTTTCACGTGCCCGTTATTGACCAGGATGCGGCCGGACTTGTCGCGACTTATCACGAGGCCGTTATTCGCGCTGTCGCCGAAAATGGTGAGCTGCCCCGTAACCGGGGAAAACACAGAGGTAATGGACATCCAAATGATCCTTCCGACCTAGCCCCTCCCTTCGATGCGTAGCAGCCGCGCACATGACATTCTTGAACCGTTGCTTGAGACGCGCGTGATTATTCTGGAGATTTCCTCCAGTTTTGCTTCGGGGCAGTTTTCGAAAACGAATGCGAAGGCTCTCTCATCACGAATCGCGTGATCACGGATCACGCGTAACGCCCCCGTGATTTTCAACGCGCGCGGAAAAACGCGGCTCGAGGCAATGAAGGCGCTTTGGGCGAAGGTCGGCATCCGCGACGTCGAAACTCGCGAACAAGATCGCCAGCGAGCGCGAACGCAGAGATCACGGTTCACGCCCGCCATCGCAATCAATGGATGCAAAATCGCTTGACGATAGGGGCAAGCATGCGCGGCCGATCGCAGCGACAGCTGCAACCAGCATCAGGGCAAAAGGCCAAACCCGTTACGCCGCCGACTTCTTCTTCGGCTTCGGCTTGGTCGCCTTCGGCATGACCGGCGCCTCCGGCGTGCCCTCGATCGAGGACAGGCGGCCGGCCGTGAAGGTGTAGATGCCGGCGCGCGGACCGGTCGTCCAGGTCACGACCGCAACGCGCCTGCCGGCGGCATCACCGGAGAGGTTGACGCTCGAGGGCGCGCCGATGCCGCGCACCACATCGCACTCGGTGTGGCCGAGCGCGACGGTGCCGCCCATGGGAGCCGGCGCGGTCGTCGACGCATTCGCATCAGCCGGCCCGGGCGGCGGCGCCATGCCGGCACAAGCCCCGTCGGCGCTGACCAGATCCTCGGCCCCAACCGGCTTGTCGGGGGTTAGCGGCGGCGACTCGATCGAGATGCTTTTGATGAACAGGCGGCTGGGCGTGTTGAACCACTGGGCATCCCTGGACAACAGATCGGTCCCGCCCGAACAGCCCGCGACCAGCGGGGCTATGGCCGCCAACGCAACTATGAGCGAGCTGGGAAGCTTTTGATGTCGCACGATAAACTAATTTCCCCGAGTGAAGGATCGGCCCTAAGCAATTGTACCAACACCACTTTGCGGCACGAAGGTGACAAAAGCCATCATCCCCCGAAAAGTGCAAATTATCATTAATTGCGAGCGACCGCTAATTCCGCTTCTGCCATCGGCCCCGCTCGTCGGCCTGCCAATAGGTGACATCAAATCCCCGCGCCTTGCAATCCGTCCAGGCGCTGCGGGCGAACGCAAGCGCGTCCGGATCGTCACCGTCGAACAGCAGCACCATGCGCTCATAGCCCTGCGCGTCCTGCGGCAGCGCGGCGTTGTCGACGAGGAAGCGGACATTGGCACCGTTCGGATTGTCCTCCTCGACCGCCAGCACGATCGGCTGATCGGCGGCGTCGCTCACCCGCCAGGTCGCGTGCGGCAGGAAGGAATCGTCGCGATAGGTCCACAAATGGGCGTCGAGCGCATCGGCGCGCTCCGGCGAAGTCGACTGCACCACGACGCGCCAGCCGCGCTCGAGCGATTTCTCGAGAAGCGGCGGCAACACGTTCTCCACCGTCATGTTTTGCAGATGGTAGAAAAGGACTTCAGTCATCTCGGGTCATTTGCGTTCGTAATGGTCGGCGACCAGACGGTCGAGCAAGCGAACGCCATAGCCACTTCCCCAGCTGTGGTTGATGTCGGTCTTCGGCGCGCCCATGGCGGTCCCGGCGATATCGAGATGCGCCCAGGGCGTGCCGTCCACGAAGCGCTGGAGGAACTGCGCCGCGGTGATCGAGCCGCCATGGCGGCCGCCGGTGTTCTTCATGTCGGCGAACTGGGAATCGATCAGCTTGTCGTATTCAGGGCCAAGCGGCAGGCGCCAGACCTTCTCGCCGCTCTCGATGCCGGCCGCCAGCAGCCGCTCGGCAAGCTCGTCGTTGTTGGAGAACATGCCGGCATGCTCGGTGCCGAGCGCGACCACGATGGCGCCGGTCAACGTCGCCAGATCCACCATGAATTTCGGCTTGGTTTTCTTGGCGACGTACCAGAGCACATCGGCGAGCACCAGGCGGCCTTCCGCGTCGGTGTTGATGATCTCGATGGTCTGTCCCGACATCGAGGTGACGATGTCGCCCGGGCGCTGCGCGTTGCCGTCCGGCATGTTCTCGACGAGGCCGATGGCGCCGACGACGTTGACCTTGGCCTTGCGTGCGGCGAGCGCATGCATCAGGCCGACGACACAGGCCGCGCCTCCCATGTCGCCCTTCATGTCCTCCATGCTGCCGGCCGGCTTGATCGAAATGCCGCCGGTGTCGAAGCAGACGCCCTTGCCGACGAAGGCAACCGGCGCCTCACCTTTCTTGCCGCCGTCCCAACGCATGATCACGGTGCGGCTCGGCCGCGCCGAGCCCTGGCCGACGCCGAGCAGCGCGCCCATGCCGAGCTTGTCCATCGCCTTGACGTCGAGCACCTCGATCTTGACGCCGAGCTTGCGGAGCAGGCCCGCGCGGCGCGCGAACTCCTCGGGAAAAAGCACGTTCGGCGGCTCGTTGACGAGGTCGCGCGCAATGATCACGCCGTCCACGATCGCACCGGCCGATGCAAACGCCTTCTTCGCGGCGACGACATCGCCGACAGCAAACGAGACGTCGGCGCGCGTGCCGCCCTCCTCGCCGTCCTTCTTCTTGGTCTTGTAGCGGTCGAACTTATAGGTGCGCAGCCGCAGGCCCGAGGCGATCGCGACCGCCTGCTCGCTGGTCATGGCGCCATTGGGAAGTTCCGCCATGATGGTCATGGCCGCCGCTCCGGCCGGAAGCTTGCTCGCCGCCACGCCGCCGAATTTGAGGAAGTCGTTGGCCTTCAGGCCGGCCGCCTTGCCGGCGCCGATCACGATCAGGCGGGTGGCCTTCACGCCCTCCGGCGCTAGGATGTCGAGCGCAGCGCCGCTTTTGCCCTTGAAGGCGGCGGCGGTCGCCGCCCGCTTCACGAGTTCGGTGGCCCCACCAAGCGCCTTGGCGGTCGCCGGCCCGAGCTTCAGGCTGTCGTCGCAGAACACGACCATGATGCCACGGACGGCGGCAGACAATGGAACGAAGCCGACCTTGATGGCATCGGACATGAGTAACTCCTCAAAAACACAGGGCTTTTTACCGATCGGCGTCCCGGCCACGGGCCGGAGCTGAACGGCGATTCACTGGGCGTAATGCACTATGGGCCACCGGCCCGGTCGATGCCAAGCACCCCCCGTGGCCGAGGGGCCACAACGAGGGAAATATTAACCATATATTGAGGGTGCCACGGGGCAGCCATTTTGTTGACGGATCAAAGGGATGGTACTGAGAGAGTAAGCCGGCGGATGAGATGGTTGGCCGACCTTGGGGATCCCCTTGCGGGGATTGGTTGGACAGCCGGAATTCCGGCCGGCATTGGGGACTTGGTGGGATTCGTGCGGTAGCGCATGGGGTCAATCGATAGGTATATCTTCCGCACGACGCTCGCGTCGTTTGCGCTGGTCCTGGTCAGCCTCACGGGCGTGATCTGGATTACGCAGGCGTTGCGCGGCATCGACTTGATGACGAGCCAGGGTCAGACCATCCTGACCTTCCTCGGCATCACCAGCCTCGTCGTGCCCGCGCTGGTCCTGATCATTTCGCCGATCGCGCTGATGATCGCGATCTCGCATACGCTGAACAAGCTTGCGACCGATTCCGAGATCATCGTGATGAATGCCGCCGGCTTCTCGCCGTTCCGGCTGTTCTATCCGTTCTTCTACGCCACCTGCGTGGTGGCGCTGCTGGTCGCCTTCATCGCGGCCTATCTCGCTCCCGACGGCATGCGGCGGATCAAGCAGTGGGACGCCGAGATCACCGCCGACGTGCTTACCAACATCCTGCAGCCCGGCCGCTTCGCCCAGCTCGACAAGAACCTGACGATCAGGATTCGCGAACGCCAGCCCGGCGGCATCCTCGCCGGCATCTTCATCGACGACCGCCGCGATCCGAACGAGCGGGTCTCGATCGTCGCCGAGCACGGCGAAGTCATGAAGAACGAGAACGGATCGTTCCTGGTGCTGGAGACCGGCAATCTCCAGCGCTTCGAGGCCGGCAAGCGCGATCCCGCGCTGGTGGCGTTCGGCCGCTACGGCTTCGACATGTCCAAGTTCTCGGGCCAGGGCCGCGACGTCACCCTCGGCATCCGCGAGCGTTATCTCTGGGAGCTGCTCTCGCCGTCCGAGGACGATCCCGTCTACAAGCAGATTCCCGGCCAGTTCCGCTCGGCATTGCATGACAGCCTGCTGGCGCCGATCTATCCCTTCGCCTTTGCCGTGCTGACCTTCGCGTTTCTGGGTGCGCCTCGCACCACGCGCCAGAGCCGCAATTTCTCGATGGGCTCATCGATCTTCGCCGTGTTCGGCTTGCGCATGGCCGGCTTTGCCTGCTCGGTGATGGCGGTGAAATCGCCCGGCGCGGTGCTGGTCCAATATGCGATGGTCATTGGTGCCATCGGCATCGGGATGGCGATCATCATCGGCGGCCTTGTGGTCGAACCGCCGCCGCGCCTCATGGAGGCCATCAACAGGTCGAACGCACGCATCGCGCGGCTGTTCAGACGGCCGGCCACCGCATGAGCATGCTCACCAACACACTCGGGCGCTATTTCGCCGGCCGTTTCGTGGTCGCGGCGCTCGGCGTGTTCGCCAGCATTTTTCTGTTGCTGGTGCTGGTCGATTACATCGAGATGGTGCGCAAGACTTCGGGCCTCGCATCCGCCTCCGCGGTCATGGTGGCCGAGACCTCGCTGTTCCGCGTGCCGCAGCTGCTGGAGAAGCTGACGCCGTTCTGCATGCTGATCGGCGCCATGACCTGCTATCTCGCCCTCTCCCGCCGGCTCGAACTCGTGGTCGCGCGCGCCGCCGGCGTCTCCGCATGGCAATTCATCTCGCCGGCACTCGGCAGCGCGCTCCTGATCGGAGTGATCGCCACCGTCGCCTACAATCCGATGTCGGCCAATCTGCGCGAGCTCTCCAAGCGCATGGAAGCCGAACTGTTCGGCTCGGCGCCCGGCGGCGGCATTCAGGACGCCTCCGGCTTCTGGCTCAATCAGGTCACCAATGACGGCCAGACCATCATCAACGCGGCGCGCAGCGAGCAGCAGGGTATCCGGCTCACGGGACTCACGCTGTTCCGGTTTGACACAGAGCAGCACTTCAAGGAGCGCATCGAGGCGCGAGAGGCGACACTCGAGGCCGGCCGTTGGCTGTTCAAGGACGTCCGCCGCTTCTCGCTGGATTCGCCCCCGGTCGATCAGGCCAGCCTGGAGATTCCGACGACGCTGACCGAGGCGCAGGTCCGCAACAGCTTTTCCACACCCGAGACTGTGTCCTTTTGGCAACTACCGAGCTACATCCGCTCTTCCGAAAGCTCGGGCTTCGCGACAGCCGGATACCGACTCCAGTATCAGAAGCTTCTGGCACAGCCGTTTTTGCTTGCGGCCATGGTGATGCTCGCGGCTTCCGTGTCGTTGCGCTTCTTCCGGATGGGCGGCGTGCAGAAGATGGTTTTGAGTGGCGTGGGCGCAGGCTTTCTGCTCTACGTTCTGTCGAAAGTGACTGAAGATTTGAGCAAGGCTGAGTTGATGCATCCGATCGCTGCGGCGTGGTTGCCCGTGGTGGTGGGCGGCCTCACCGGCTTTTTGGCCTTGCTGTATCAGGAGGACGGATAGTGACGGCCGTCCACCGAGGACCCGTGTCTCGTTTGACGCGGCGCACATTGGTGCGCGCGAACGGGTGTGGCTTGTCCATTCGCAGGTTCCTGCTTGCTGTCGCCGCCGTGGCATCGCTCGGTGGCCTGATGGACGTTGCCGCCGTGGCGCCGGCCTCCGCCCAGAGCTTCACCTACAATCCGCTGCCGCCGCGTGCGAAGCCGCCGAAGGCCGTCAACGACAACCAGATGCTGGTTCAGGCGACCGAGGTCGACTACGACTACAACAATTCGCGCGTCTCCGCGGTCGGTAACGTCCAGCTGTTCTACAACGGCACCAGCGTCGAGGCCGACAAGGTCATCTACGACCAGAAGACCAAGCGGCTCCATGCCGAAGGCAACATCCGGATGACGGATGCCGACGGCAAGATCACCTATGCCGAGATCCTGGACCTTTCCGACGACTACCGTGACGGCTTCGTCGATTCGCTGCGCGTTGACACGGCCGACCAGACCCGCATGGCGGCGAGCCGCTCCGATCGTTCCAGCGGCAACTACACAGTGTTCGAGAACGGCGTCTACACGGCCTGCGCGCCGTGCAAGGACGACCCGAAGAAGCCGCCGCTATGGCAGGTCAAGGGTGCGCGCATCATCCACGACCAGCAGGAGAAGATGCTGTATTTCGAGACGGCGCAGCTCGAATTCTTCGGCGTGCCGATCGCCTATATGCCCTATTTCTCGACGCCCGACCCGACCGTGAAGCGCAAGACCGGCTTCCTGATGCCGGGCTTCACGTCGAATACGCCGTTCGGCTACGGCGTCGAGGTTCCGTTCTACTGGGCGATCGCACCCGACATGGACGCGACCTTCAGCCCGCGCATCACGTCCAAGCAGGGCGTGCTGTTCCAGGCCGAATTCCGCCAGCGCCTGATGGACGGCGCCTATCAGATCCGCGTCTACGGCATCGACCAGCTCGATCGGAACGCGCTCGCCGGCCAGCCCGGCGACAAGCAGTTCCGCGGCGCCGTCGACACCAAGGGTCAGTTCGCGCTGAACGACAAATGGGTCTGGGGTTGGGACGGTGTCCTGATGTCCGACTACTATTTCTTCTCGGACTATCGGTTGTCGCAATATCGCGATCCGCTGGGCTCGTTCCTGTATCTGCCGACGGATGCACTCTCGCAGCTTTACCTGACCGGTGTCGGCAATCGCAGCTTCTTCGACGCGCGCACGATGTACTGGCTGAGTTACTCGGGCAACCAGAGCCAGGTGCCGGTCGTCTACCCCGTGATCGACTACTCGAACGTGCTGAACTATCCGGTCTTCGGCGGCGAGTTCAGCTACAAGACCAATTTCGTGAACCTGTCGCGTGACACCGCGGTGTTCGATCCGATTACGACGCTCGCCAACACCAATGGCCTGTGCACGACGGTGTCGGCCGATCCGCTCGCGCGCACGCCGTCGCAGTGCCTGCTGCGCGGCTTCCCCGGCACCTACACCCGCCTGACGGCCGAAGCGCAGTGGCGCAAGTCCTTCACCGATCCGTTCGGTGAAATCTGGACTCCGTTCGCCATTCTCCGCGCCGACGCGATCAACTCCTCGGTCTCCAACCAGCCGGGCGTGTCGAACTATCTTCCTGTCGGCGACACCCAGGCGTTCCGCCTGATGCCGACCGTGGGCCTCGAATACCGCTACCCCTTCATCAACGTTCAGCCTTGGGGCTCGACCACCATCGAGCCGATCGCGCAGATCATCATCCGGCCGAACGAGACCTATGCCGGCAAGCTCCCCAACGAGGACGCGCAGAGCATGGTGTTCGACGCCTCGAATCTGTTCAGCGTCGACAAGTTCTCCGGTTACGACCGTGTCGAGGGCGGCGGCCGCGCCAATGTCGGCGTGCAGTCCACCACGCAATTCGACAGGGGCGGCGCCATCAAGACGCTGTTCGGCCAGTCCTACCAGCTGTTCGGCATGAACTCCTTCGCGGTCCAGGACTCCATCAATACTGGCGTGGATTCCGGTCTGCAGAGGCCGCGCTCCGACTATGTGGCGAGCGCCGCCTATTCGCCCAACAGCACCTATACGTTCAGCGTTCGCTCGCGCATGGACGAGCAGACCTGGAACATCCAGCGCTTCGAGGCGGAAGGCCGCGCCAACTTCAACCGCTGGTCCGTCAGCATGCTGTACGGCAATTACGCGGCCCAGCCGGAACTCGGCTATCTGACCCGCCGCGAGGGCATCCTGACGTCGGGCTCGATCAAGGTCGCGGCCAACTGGGTGGTCACGGGCTCGGCGCGCTGGGACCTGGAGGCCAACAAGATCAATCAGTATGTGCTCGGCGCCGGCTACGTCGACGATTGCTTTGTGCTCGGCTTGAACTATGTAACTGCGTATAGCTATTCCGCAGGCGCGGCGCCGCCCGTGCTGAACCACGCGATCATGTTCCAGATCGGCCTGCGCACGCTGGCGAACACAGCGACGACCAGCAGTTCCGGCGGCGGTCTCCAGTGAACGGTTTGAAGGTGCCGGCCGCGTGTTCCCGATCGCAGGTTCACCGCGGCTGACATGCGAGCGACAAATATGACGATCCCATTGCCTGTCTTCCGCCTCTTCCTCGTCCTCGCCGCCCTGCTCCTGGCTGGCACGCCCTCGCGCGCGCAGAACATCGTCGTGATGGTCAACGGCGATCCCATCACCGACTTCGACGTCGAGCAGCGCTCCAAGCTCGACCAGCTGACGACGCAGAAGACACCGGCCCGTCAGGAGGTCATCAACGAGCTGATCGACGACCGGGTGAAGATGAAGGAAGGCAAGAAATACGGGGTCGACCCCGGTGTCTCCGACATCAACCAGTCCTACGAGGGCATGGCGCAGCGCATGCGCATCTCGCCGGACCAGCTCACCAAGTCGCTCGAGGTCAAGGGCGTCCGCCCCGAAACCCTGAAGAACCGCATGAAGGCCGAGATGGTCTGGACCAGCCTCGTGCGCGGCCGCTTCAAGGAGAAGTTGTTGGTCGGCGAGAAGGACGTCGCGCAGGCCGTGCAGGCCCAGACCGGCGACAAGCTGCAGATCGAGGGGACCGAATACAAGATGCAGCCGATCGTGCTGCTCGTGCCGCGCGGCTCGTCGCCGGCGTTCCTGGAGACGCGGCATAAGGAAGCCGAGCAATATCGCTCGCGCGTCGGAAGCTGCGAAGAAGCCAATTCATTGTTCCGCTCCACGCCGAACGCCACGATCCGCGACACCGTTACCAAGACCACGGCGGAATTGCCCGAGGCGTTGCGCAAGGTCCTCGACGACACGCCGATCGGCCACCTGACCGCTCCCGAGACGACCAAGGCGGGCATCGAGATGGTGGTGCTGTGCTCGCGCAAGCCGACCATGATCGACACGCCGAAGAAGCGCGAGGTCCGCGAGAAGATGTATCAGGAGAAGTACGAGAAGACCCAGAAGGCCTATCTCGAGGAGCTCCGCAAGGCGGCGATGATCGAGTATCGCAACCGCTGATGGCCCAGCAGCCCGCCAAGCCCCTCGCCCTGACGCTGGGAGAGCCTGCCGGCATCGGCCCCGACATCACCATCGCAGCCTGGCTCAAGCGCAGCGAACTGGACCTGCCTGCCTTTTATCTGCTCGGCGACGAGGCGCTGATCGCCCGCCGCGCCAAGGCGCTCGGCGCCAATATCAGGATTGCTTCGGTAAGCGCGGGCGAGGCCAAGGCCGCCTTCCCCGAGGCGCTGCCCGTGGTTGCGACCGGCGAGCCCGCGAGCGCCGAGCCCGGCAAGCCGGACGCATCGAGCGCGCCCGCCGCCCTCGCCTCGATCCGCCAGGCGGTCACGGATGTCCGCGAGGGCCGCGCCGGTGCCGTCGTCACCAATCCGATCGCCAAGAGCGTGCTCTATCGCGCCGGCTTCCGCCATCCCGGACATACCGAATTCCTCGCCGAGCTCGCCGCGGAAGACGGTCGCGTGCCGCAGCCGGTGATGATGCTGTGGTCGCCCCGGCTCGCCGTGGTGCCCGTGACCATCCACGTCTCCTTGCGCGATGCACTGGCCCAGCTCACCAGCGAGCTGATCGTCTCGACCGTGCGCATCGTCGCGACCGAACTCAAATCCCGCTTCGGCATCGCGAATCCGCGCATCGCGATTTCCGGCCTCAATCCGCACGCGGGCGAGGACGGCTCGCTCGGCCACGAGGAGCAGACCATGATCGCGCCGGCGATCAAGACGTTGCGCAGCGACGGGATCGAGGCGAAGGGACCGCTCCCCGCCGACACCATGTTCCACGAAGCCGCGCGAAACAGCTATGACTGCGCCGTCTGCATGTACCACGACCAGGCGCTGATCCCGATCAAGACGGTGGCCTTTGACGACGCGGTCAACGTCACGCTCGGCCTGCCCTTCATCCGCACCTCGCCCGATCACGGCACCGCCTTCGACATCGCCGGCACCGGCAAGGCCAATCCGGCAAGCCTGATCGCTGCGTTGAGGCTCGCGAGCCGGATGGCGGCTGCGAAAACCCGATGAGCGCGATCGACGACCTCCCGCCGCTTCGCGAGGTCATTCGCCAGCACGCCTTGTCGGCGCGCAAATCGCTGGGCCAGAACTTCCTCCTCGACCTCAATCTCACCGCGCGCATCGCGCGTGCGGCGGCTCCGCTCGAGGATTCCACCATCATCGAGATCGGCCCCGGCCCGGGCGGGTTGACGCGCGCCTTGCTCGCGCTCGGCGCCAGACGCGTCATCGCCATCGAGCACGACGAGCGGGCGATCCCTGCCTTGCAGGAAATTTCAGCGCGCTATCCCGGCCGTCTCGATATCGTGCATGGCGACGCCATGAGCTTCGACCCGCGCCCGCTGCTATCCGGCGAAAGAGCAAAAATCGTCGCGAACCTGCCCTACAACATCGCGACCCACCTCCTCGTCGGCTGGCTCACCACCGAGCCCTGGCCGCCCTGGTACGACATGATGGTCCTGATGTTCCAGCGCGAGGTCGGCGAGCGTATCGTGGCGCGCGAGGACGAGGAGGCCTTCGGCCGGCTCGGCGTGCTCGCCAACTGGCGCTGCGAGACCAAGATCCTGTTCGACATCGCGCCGTCCGCCTTCGTGCCGCCGCCGAAGGTCACGTCTTCCGTCGTGCGACTGATCCCGCGCGAAAACCCTCTCGCCTGCGATCGCAAGCTGCTCGAACAGGTCGCCGCCGCCGCGTTCGGCCAGCGCCGCAAGATGCTGCGACAAAGTCTGAAGTCGCTCGGCGCCGATCCCGCGCGGCTCGCCGCAGCTGCCGGCGTCGATGCGACGCGGCGCGCCGAGACCGTTCCGATTTCCGGCTTTGTTGCCATGGCCCGTGAATTGGCCAATATACGCAGCGAAACAGAGAGATAATTTCGGAGGAAGAAATATGGCGTTGATGCGTCGGCAGTCCCTCGTCAAGTTCGATGCGCCGCTCTGCGAGACCATCGTCGACACGCCGAAGCCGCAAGGACGCGAGGTGCTGGTGCGCATCGAGCGCTGCGGCCTCTGCCACTCCGATCTGCACATCCAGGACGGCTACGCCGATCTCGGCGGCGGCAAGAAGCTCGACACCACGCGCGGCATGACGCTGCCCTTCACGCTCGGCCACGAGATCGCAGGCGTGGTCGACGAAGTCGGCCCCGAAGTGTTCGCCGGTCTCGTCGGTAGCAAGAAGGCGGTGTTTCCGTGGATCGGTTGCGGCCAGTGTCGCGACTGCGCCAATGGCGACGAGAACCTCTGCGCCAGGCAGCGCTTTCTTGGCGTCTCCATCGACGGCGGCTTCGCCACCCACGTGCTGGTGCCTGACGCGAAATATCTGCTCGACTACGATCCCCTGCCCGTCAACCAGGCCGCGACGCTGATGTGCTCCGGCGTCACCGCCTATGGCGCGCTCAAGCGCCTGGTCGACCGACCGCGCCAGCGCAATCTCCTGCTGATCGGCCTCGGCGGTGTCGGCATGATGGGCCTTTCCTTCGCGGCGGCCATGTTCAAGCAGCCGATCACGGTCGCCGACCTCAGCGGTGCCGCGCGGGAAACCGCGCTGAAGAACGGCGCGGCGGCGGCCTACAATCCGGCCGAGCCCGACGTGATCAAGCGCATCCTCAAGGAAACCGATGGCGGCTTCGACGAGATCGTCGATTTCGCGGGCAACGAGAAGTCCATGGCTTTCGCGGTCGCCGTCGCCGCGCGCGGCGGCAAGATCGTGGTCTCCGGCCTGATGGGCGGCCAGTTCACGTTGCCGATGGTGCAATGGGTCTACAAGCGCATGACCATCGAGGGCTTCATGGTCGGCACGCTCACCGAGGCTCACGAGCTGATGGCGCTCGCCCGCGCCGGCAAGATCAAGCCGACGCCGATGCGCGAGGAGCCGATGGGCGACGTGCAGACCTGGATCGACGAGCTTCGCGCCGGCAAGGTCGTCGGCCGCATCGTGCTCAAGAATTAGCATGCGCGAGAAGCGCGAGGCGGCGGGGTCATCTCGCCGCCGGCTTCAATCATCGCGATTCACTCGAAATTGACGCAAGCCGGTGTTCCAAATTGGGGAACCTGATCTCTGCAGATTATGGTCCTCGCCCTCGTCAACAATCTCGGCGCGACGCTGAACAAGAAGTTCACCTCGATCAGCAGCTCGCTGAAGTAACGCGGGCACGCGCGCCAATTCACGGCATTCGTCTGTCCCGCGGAACGGCAATGGCCGCGCCGCGTTGGCAGCCATGTCCATTCGCTGCACCGTCGAGAACGCATTCTTCATCGCCTGGAGCTTCCTGGAGCAGAGCGGAGAGCTCGGCTCTCCGGACGAGACGGCGAACGTCCTGCTCGACGCCATTGAGGCCCAGCTCAGGACCGGTGAACGCCGGCAACTGATGCTCGCCAACAGGGCGATCGATGCCTATCGCGCCCACGCGGAAAAAAGCCGGCCCGCGCACGATTGCGAAGCACGCTTCGGGTGACGAACGTCGGGTGATGAACATCCTGGCCGCCCTCGGGCCCGCCGGCCCGGCGGCGTTTGAGATATAGGCCAGCGGTCCGTCGGGCAGAGCGCACGGGCTGCGGCGCTCCGCGACGAGCACGCTACGCTGATCCGCGCTCCTGCTGTGTGCACTCCTGCACAGAGCTCGTAAAGTTGAAGGCCGCTGGGTTCGGCTGCGCCATTTGCCTCGCGTGCCATGCGCCGTGCCAGAATTTTCCGGAATTCCGTAAGCCGGAGGCCATCTTTTCAACGCTTGAAAAACGCCTTGTGTGCACTTTGGAACCGTCGGCTCCGTCACGGAAACGTAGGGTTCTGGCCGGCGCCGATTCCCGGCCAGAGCAAGACATGTGACCGGTCGGCCCCAGAACGATCTTCTCCAGCGGCTCAGCCGCACGGATTTCGAACTGTTCGCGCCGCACCTCCAGCCGGTCGAACTCGAGGCGAACCACATCCTGTATCACGCCGGCGACGAGGTCGCGGCGGTCCATTTTCCCTGCCGCTCCACGCTCGTGTCGTTCGCCGTGCCAGTCGAGGACGATCGCGAGGTTGAAAGCCTGCTGGTCGGGCGCGAGGGCGCGGTGGGCATTGCCGCCGGCCGCAGCGCCTCGCTGGCCTATTCGCGCATCGTCGTGAAGCTGGGCGGGACCCTGATGCGGTTGCCGCACCGCGCGCTCGAGCAGGCCCAGCAGAGGTCGGCCACGCTCCACCAGGTCTTCTCGCGCTATGGCGACTGCCAGTTCGCACAGCTGCTCCAGATCGCGGCCTGCAATGCCGCGCATTCGATCGAGCAGCGCGCCGCCAAGTGGATCATCTCCGCGCAGGAGCACGTCGGCGGCCCCGAGATCCCCCTCACCCATGAGCAGCTTGCCGGCATGCTCGGCGTGTCCCGCAGCTATGCCAGCCGCGTCATCCAGATGTTCAAGGCGAGGCAGATCCTCGCGACACGCCGTGGCGCCATCCTGATCCTGGATGCGCCGGCGCTCAAAGCCAGAGCCTGCTCCTGCAACGACTGGGTGAAGAAGCACTTTGACGAGGTGATGGGACGTACGGCCGCGGACGGTTCGCTTTAGGCCTCACGCATGCGGCGGCGATTGGCGCTTCAAGTGCAGATAGGTCGGACTGAAGCCTCCGAGCCGCTGCAGTTCGCGCCATTTCAGGACGATCAGCTCGCCGTCGCGCATGTCCATGGTCCCGCTCCGCCTGAGCTCGGCGAGCGTCCGGTTCACCGTCGCGATCGCCATGCCCAGCGTCTCGCCGAGCTGCGCCAGGCTGATCGGCAGACGGCAGCGATTGCCGCGGACGAGCTGCGCGGCGCGGGCGCGGTAGAACAGCTCGCAGAACAGGTGCGCCATGCGCGCGTGCATCGGCCGGGCGCTATTGTTGGTGATGGCCTCGCGAAAGATAGCGGCATCGAGCAGCGTCTCGCGCCAGACCGACAGTGCGAAGGTCGGTCGTCGCCGAAAGGCAATGAACAATTCGCGATGCGGGATGAACGCCACCGAGGCAGGCCCGAGCGCGCACAGCCCATGGTCCATCTGGTCGATGAACAGTCCCTGGGAGTCCGGCAGGTCTCCAGACAAATGGAACGCGAGATATTGCCGCCTGCCGCTGTCGAGCAGATGGTAGCGGGCGATCATGCCGGAGACGACCAGCGCCGAATGCTCGGGTTCGTCGCCCTGACGGATGAAATCCTCATTCGGCGCGAACTCGCGCTGCACAAAAGTCAGCCCGCGAATTTCGGCGACATCCTCCTGTGCGAGCGCGGTGTGCTCGCCCAGGTTCCGGATCAGCACGTCATGGGCTTTTTCCATGTGTCCCGTTCCATGCGTCCCGCCAAAAATCCTGCCGGTTCGATCAAATGATACATCTAGCCCGTATCCAGCGGACTAGAACGCGAGACGGAAGCACAGGTTGCTACCGGTTTGCGACGGTACAGGGTCGCAGCCCCACCATCCCTCGATTGCTGACTGCCCCCGCCCTTCGCATGAGCCCTACGACGATCCTGAAACGCATTCGCCACCTGTTCGCTACGGATTCGGGCGAGCACCTGGACAGTATCAGCGCTGCCTTCCTGCAAGGCAGGTTGAAGGAGCCGGCGCGGCCGATGTCGGATCAGGAGCTTGCGCACGCCATCCGCGAGTTCCAGGCGGTCCCCCTGTCCGATTGGACCATCGCAAAACTCTCCCAACGCCTGCTCGAACCGGCCGTGCCGCGTGACGACTGAAACCCCTCCTCCTCACCATGCCGCACCCGAAGTTCATCGCGCATCTCCAGGCGATTGAAGGCCTCTCAGAAGACGAACGCCGCCAGATCGCGGGTCTGCCGTCCACGCTGCGCCAGGTCTCCGACGGCGAGATCGTGCTGCGCCAGGGTGAAGATGTCTCCCGCTGCGTTTTCGTCGTCAGCGGCTTCCTCTACCAGGCTCGCATCGTCGGCGATCGCAGCCAGATCCTCGCCTTCCACGTTCCCGGCGACATGCCGTGCCTGCACACGCTGCTGGTCTCGCCGATGGATGCGGACCTCGTCGGTCTTGGCCCCACCATCGTCGGCTACGTCGCACACAGCCAACTCAAGCAGCTGCTCGACAGCTCCATTCACCTGACGCGCGCGTTCTGGCGCGAGACGCTGATCGATGCGGCGATCTCGCGGCAATGGATCGCGCGACTCGGCGCACAGGCGGCGCTGCCAAAGGTGGCGCATCTGATCTGCGAACTCGCCGCAAGGCTGGAGGTCGTGGGCCTCGTCAAGAACGGCCGCTTCCAAATGCCGATGACGCAGCGGCATGTCGCCGATGCCTGCGGACTGTCGATCGTCCACGTCAATCGCACCATCCAGGAGCTGAGAGGGCGCCGATTGATTGCCTGGGAGGGAAGCGAGATCGAGCTGTTGCAACCCGACGAGCTCCGCGCGCTCGCCGATTTCACGCCGGATTATCTGACCTGACCGAGACGGGCGGCGTTCCAACGAACGACACCTCGAACCGGCACAGCGAAAGCGATCCCCCGCGTCACGATCGCGATGGCTTTATCCGCCATGATTTGAGCAACGGGCCGCCGGCACCCAGCACGGGATCGGTCTTCGGCTTACGGACCTTGGCGATGCGTTTGCTGGCGTCAGGACGCTCTCGCGTGTCGGTGCACTCGTCATACGTCCCCTCCTGCGGATACGCTCCGACGACCAGGAAGTCCCGGCTGGACTCGATCAGCCGGTGTCCGGTCCCTGCGGGAAGAACCAGAACGTCTCCGGCCTTCACGCTCAGGATTCGCCCCTTGATCCCGCCGCACTCGATCCTGGCCGTGCCGCGTGCCACGCCCATCACTTCGTGGATCTGCGAATGATAGTGGACAAAATCATAAACCGTATCGCGCCAAGAGCGGCCCCAGCCATGACTATCGAACAGCGTGTCGACGATGACCTCTGGAGCAAAACGCCGGGTCTTCAGGTTCACCGCGCCGCGATAGAGCAACACGGGAAAATGCGGGTTATTCGGCACGATGCCATCGTCCTGAAAACGGATGGCTGTCGGCTTCCGAGCCCGCACGAGCGCCCGCAGCGTTGCCGCGTCGGGGTGATCCTCGACGAGCTTCTTGGCGAGATTTTTGATCTGGTCCTTGATCGGCATGGCGTCTCCTCAGCCGCAATTAAACGGCGGCCGAGGTGATAAGTTTCTCAAGCTGGGGCCGGGTGGGACTCATCTCCGTTGGCAACGGAGATTCAGAGCCGTAGGATGGGTTGAGCCCTTGCGAAACCCATCGCTAACGAATAGCCACCAGCCCGAGACGCCGCACCAGAACATCCAGACACTCTCGTCAGCAAGATTGCCGGCAAAGAAAGAAGCGTCCAGCCGGGGCGAAGTTGCGACGGTGCGGTATTGACGCTACGTCACCACGCGCGAGGATGATGCGTTTCGCAAAGGCTCAATCCACCCGGCGGCCTCTCGCTTATTCTCTGGGGAATAGCCCACCGAACAGTGAAGTGCCCGGATGCTGCGCTTTCATGATCTCTTTTTGGAGATCGACAAGCTCAAGAACAAACGCCCTTATCTCGGCAGACAGACCATCAATTTCAGATGGAGAAATTGGTTTGGCTTCATAAGGTATCCCACCGGTCCTGGGCACGGGAGTTCGCAGCATAATATAAACTTGGTCATTAAAGCTTCTTCCAATCGGATTGTGCAAAAGCTGATTACGGCCCTCAGCAAGGGCTGCATATGTCTTGAGGGCGTGAGTAAGACGGTCCCGCAAATCCTGCGTCATGAAGGGCGAGATTTTGGCGAGTTTCTTTAGAACGGCGCTCTGAGTACTCGTTGATTTGAAAAAACTGAAGACCGTCACAGCGATAGTGTGGTCCATCTGAGTAAGACTCGCGAAAATCCATGCGAGCGCGGCCTCAGCGTGCGTCCAGTTGTTGGAGCATCGCCCGATGGCGGATGCCATCATAGGATCGTCGTCGACGGGATGCATCGTATTAAGTCCCTGCTATCAGCGCATAGAAAGGGTTTTGCTCCGCGATACCCATCATTTGCTTCTATCCTCTTTCACCATAGTCGTGGATGCCGTCGGAATGGTCGCCCGCCCAGTCCACCGGGTAATTTCCAAGTTTCACATGGCGATGAAACGACGACAATGCCCAATCGCTCACCCGCGTGACGAGACCATGCTTGACCGGGTTGATGTGGACATAGTCGACATGCCGAGCGAAGTCGCCCTCGTCCCGAATGGTATGCTCCCAATAGCGGCGCTGCCAGATACCGCGCTCACCCTTGGCGGCACGGCTCGAAGATATGCGCTCGCCGCGCGCGACGCCGCGTGAAAATGTCGATTTAATCAACCGCCAGCGCGTGGCGTAGTTGGCATCGCCTTCAGGCAGTGTCCAGACCGCATGGAGATGATCGGGCAGCACAACGATGCCATCAATCGTAAATGGATGACGCTGGCGCGTTTCGCGAAACGCGGCGCGCAATATCTCGACATGATCCGTCAGTAAGGAATGCCTCCGCTCCGCCAGATTGACGGTGAAGAAGAAGCTGCCTCCGGGGATAAAGTTGCGACGATAACCCGTCATATGGAGAATGATTAAAGGAGGAAAAGATGGGTTTCGCAAGGGCTCTACCCATCCTACGGACTCACGCAAGCCGGAATGACAGGGCGGAGATCGGGGCGCCCCTCGCGATCCGTCGGGCAAAACACCCCGTCAAGCCATCGGCGCAAAAACATTTCGCTTTTCCGAATTTCGGATTTGTGGCATACAGCCCGCATCCTGGCCCTGCCAAAGGGGCGTTCGCGACCGTCACGACATGCGGGCCGGGTGGCGGTGGACGCGGCAGCGACGGCGCGGGCGGCGTGATGACCGGGCGGGCAACCGTGAGTCCTCACGCGACGCGTACGACACGGCGCTGGAGAGCGGGCTTGTCGGTCATCGGGGGTGAGCACACGCAAGCCCTCGACGATTTCGGCGGGACCGTCCGCGGACGGAGAAGTCGTGTGGTCCTGACGCCCGGGGTCTGTGCGTCAAGCCTCGCGGTGATGTGGCGGCCCAACCGGGCGCGCGCATCAGCGATCGGCGGGGCGACGGGGGCAATAGTGCATCGCTCCCCGGGGAGAGCACGAAGGACACCGTTAAAACCATCCGCGCAGGGAAGGCCGGGCGATCGGCCACCCAATCGGTCCACCCCGTGTGCATTCCTGTAGCGCACGGACCAAACGGGTGCCGCCGGCGCCCGGCCTTCCCTGCGCCCTTTGGCTTCCATTGGGCGATGAACGGCAGCAAGGCTCGGGCAGAACCTGCCGCGGGAACGCGCGGCCATGGCCCCTCGCCTGCGAAATATGCAACGCGGCCTATCCGCGTCATGGCCGGGCTCGTCCCGGCCATCCACGCCTTGCCACGCGGCACGAAGAACGTGGATGGCCGGGACGAGCCCGGGCATGACGGACAGTACGCATGTGGCGCCGCTTTTCGCCGGCGCGCCGGACTGTTAGACTGGCGTCATTATTTTTGGGGAATTTTGATGCGCGCGAGGATTTTCAATCGCGTCCCGGGGCTGGCGACGCTGGTCGCAGCCCTGCTCGTCGTCGCCACGCAACCGGCATCGGCCGAGAAGCGCATCGCGCTCGTGGTCGGCAACTCCGCCTACAAGAACATCACGCCGCTCGACAATCCATCCAAGGACGCGAGCCTGATGGCGGACACGCTTGGCTTGCTCGGCTTCACGCTGGTCGGAGGCCGCGCCCAGCTCGATCTCGACAAGGGCGCTATGGATCTGGCGGTGCAGAGCTTTGGCCGGCAGGTGCAGGGCGCCGACGTCGCGCTGTTCTATTATGCCGGCCATGGCGTGCAGGTCTCGGGCGCCAACTATCTCGTGCCGGTCGGCGCGAACCCGACGCGCGAAGCCGACGTCGACTTCCAGATGACCGATGTCAACCTCGTGCTGCGCCAGATGCAGGGATCGGGCACCCGCCTCAACCTCGTGATCCTGGACGCCTGCCGCAACAACCCGTTCGGCTCGCGCGGCCTGCGCGCCTCCGATGGCGGTCTCGCGCAGATGCGCGCGCCCGAGGGCACGCTGATCTCCTACGCAACGCAACCCGGCAATGTCGCCCAGGACGGAAGCGACGGCCACAGCCCCTACACAAAAGCATTGGCCGCGACGGTCCGGACCGCGGGCCTCGACGTGTTCCAGACCTTCAACCAGGTCGGCCTCGCGGTGAAGCGCGCCACCTCCGGCGCGCAGCAGCCCTGGGTGTCGTCCTCGCCGATCGACGGCACCTTCTATTTCGTAGCCCCGACGCAAACCGCCCCGCCGCAGGTCGCAGCGATGCAGCCAGATCCTTTGCCGGCGGATCGGCTGCGCGCCGATCCAGACCGCGTCCCCTTGCGCGATGCCGCCCTGCTGAGCGAGCTCAGCGAGCGGCTCTACGAGCTCAATTTCGATCCTGACAGCCCTGACGGAATGACCCGCGCGATCACAAAGCTCCAGCAGCGGATTTCCATGGCGCCGACGGGCGAAGCGACCGAAGGCCTGCTGCTGCGCATGCGCAAGATGGAGGACCTGAAACCATGGGGCTCGATCGTCTACGGGCCCGACGGCAGCAAATGGGGCATCTCCTGGAACCACGCCTCGCGGCGCGCGGCGGTGGCGGATGCGCGTGGCAATTGTGCCGGCGCCAAATGTCCGATCGAGCTGTCCTTCTATGGCAACCGCTGCGGCGCGTTCGCGATCTCCGACAAATCCTGGTCGCTGGTCCAGCGCGACAGCGTGCAGCGCGCGAAAGACGCCGCGCTTGACGAATGCGGCAAGGCTGGCAAAGCTTGCCGCATTATCGGTTCCGTCTGTGCCGACGGCTCCGGCCGTTGATACGATTTTTCATTCTGGATTTTTGCTCATGCGCAATTCCGTCATCCCTGCGATTGGCCTGGCCCTCTTCCTTTCCGTCACCGTCGCTCCACCGTCCGCCGTCGCGCAGTCCGGCAGCGCCGGCGGCTCGATCGGCAATGACGAGAAGTCGCTGTCCGGCTCGCGATCGGATCGTTCCGCCGAGCCAGCGCCCTCGGCGCGCCGCAGCAAGCCGGCCGAGGAGCCGCGCAGTTCCTCGCGACGCGGTGGTGGAGGTGGCGGGAGTTTCGACGGCGCCTGGATGGTCGTCAGCGTCGGCTGCGGCGGCACCACGTCCGGCGCGGTCGTGGTCTCCTCAGGCAAGGTCATAGGCCAAGGCGTCACGGGTACCGTCAGCGCGAGCGGAGCGGTCAGCACGTTCGGTCAAGGCGATGGCGTGACCTTCACCGGCTCCGGCCGCCTCGCTGCCCGCAGCGGTTCCGGATCCTTCCGTCGCTCCGACGGCTGCGGCGGAACCTGGACTTCGACCAAGCAGTAGCGCGAAAAAGTCTGATTTCGCGGGGGAACCAACGCCGCGCAGGCCCGATTCAGGCCACATCCTCTCCGGATTTGCGGCTCATTGCCACCCAAGTCTTTGACGAGAAAGGGAAGGTAACGAGTTGCGTCATGCGTAATCGGGAGACCAGGATGGGCAACCGCACCGCGAAATTCTTATCGGCCCTCGTAGGCAGCATCATTGCCGGTGCGCCATTGGCCGCCGTGTCGCAGAATGCATCGACGCCACCGAGCACGGCAAATGCCGCGAACGACTGCCTTGGCTCGCCAAAGGGCGCCGCACCGCAGGGCCAGCATTGGCATTACCGCCTCGAACGCGCGACCAAGCGGCAGTGCTGGTATCTGCGTGCCGAAGGCGGCAAGCCCACTCAAACCGCACAGGCTACGCTCGATACCCCTGCAGCGGATTCAGCGGTGCCGCAGCAGCACTCGGTCCAGGACGCGCGCGCCGAATATCTGACGCCGCAGAGCATCGCCACTGTGAAGACGCCTGCACAGGCGGGACCGGCGCCGACGCAACAGGCTGCGAGCCCCTCCGCCGACGTCAACGCTCAGCAGGCCGCCGTCGCCGGGCGCTGGCCCGACGCCACCACGGCGTCCGCCGCGCCCACAGAGCAGCCATCGCCTGCGCCTGTGGCGGCCGCTGCGCAGCCGACGACCACGAAGCCGGCGAAGTCCCCTGCTCCGATGGCTCTGGCCGCGGCCGACAGCACCGCCGACAAGCAGACCGGCTCGCTCCAGATGCTGCTGCTCGTGATCGGCGGCGCGTTGGCACTGGCCGGCATCCTCGCCAGCGTCGTGTACCGCTTCGCTGGTGGCCGCGTCCACGCCGGCGACCAGCGCCGCGTCAACTGGGACAATTTTGAGCCGCACGATCACGACGATGGCCGTGCACCCTGGCTCAAAGCAGCGCCGGCCGGCACGCCGCACGCTCGGCAGCCGCGCCCGGTGGATTTCGATGCCCTGCGTCCGCAGACAGTCCAGCTCAAGACCGCGCAGCTCGCCGCGATCGATCGCGAGATTGATGTGATCGACGAGCGCACCCCGCAAGCGCACCAAGATGCCGCAGAGCTCGACGATGCCGATGTCTTCAACGGAGAATTCCAGATCGAGGCCGCACCGCAGCTCGCGGCCAACGACGTCGATGACGAAGAGCCGGCCGATCGCGATGACGATGCGGGAGTCGAGGACGGCATCGACATCGACGTGATCACGACGATGCTGGAACGGCTCGCGAAGGACGGGCCGAGGCTGACGCAGCCTAACCTTGAAGCTGACCTTGCAGACTTCGCACGAAGCCCACGAGGCCAATCCGCCGCTCGCGCTTGAGGCGTTCGGCCTTCAGGATCGACTGCACCTCGGCAAAGGCCTGGTCGACGTCGTGGTTGATGACGATGTAGTCATACTCGGCCCAGTGGCTCATCTCGTGGCTCGCGCGGCTCATGCGCTTGCGGATCACCTCATCGGAATCCTGTGCGCGCGAATGCAGCCTCTTTTCGAGATCGGCGGCCGAGGGCGGCAGGATGAAAACGCGAACGACGTCGGCGCTCGCCTTCTGGTGCAATTGCTGTGTGCCCTGCCAGTCGATGTCGAACAGCACATCCTGCCCGGCCGATAACGCGGCCTCCACAGGAGCACGTGGCGTCCCGTAGAGATTGTCAAACACGGTGGCCCATTCGAGCAGTTCGCCTTGCTCCACCATCGTCTCGAACCTGGGCTTGTCGACGAAAAAATAGTCGCGCCCCTCGACCTCTGCCGGCCGCTTCTCACGCGTGGTCGCCGACACTGACATCTTCAGGCCGGGCTCCCGCTCGAGCAACATGCGCGACAGCGTCGTCTTGCCCGCGCCTGACGGCGAGGACAGCACGAACATCAATCCGCGCCGCTCGACACCATCAGTTCCGTGACCGCCAATCGTCATCGATCACTCCAGATTCTGGACCTGCTCGCGGAACTGCTCGACCACGTTCTTCATGGCGAGCCCCGTATTGGTGAGCTCGATGTCGTTCGACTTCGAGCAACAGGTGTTGACCTCGCGGTGAAACTCCTGCGCCAGGAAGTCGAGCTTGCGCCCGACCGGGCCGCCCTTGCCGATCAGCTCGCGCGCCTGCGCGATGTGCGAGGCGATGCGGTCGAGCTCCTCGCGGATGTCGGCCCTGGTCGCAATCAGGATCGCTTCCTGCATCAGGCGGTCGGAATCGAAACGGTCGGAGGTGTCGAGCAGGCTCGCGATCTGCTCGGCGAGCCTGGCCTTGATCGCCTCGGGCTTGCGACCGGGCGCAGCCTCGGCCTTCTTCGCCAGCTGCTCGACCTCGTCCACGCGCTGGATCAGGATCTGCCCGAGCGAGGTCCCCTCACGCTTGCGCATCTCGACGAGTTCGGCGAGCGCCTTGTCGAAGGCATCCGCGGCGGCGGCGCGCGCGGCCTTGTCCTCTTCCTCGTCGCCCTCGGGCTCGGCGACCTCAATGACACCCTTGATGGCCAAAAGCCCGTCGACGCTCGGCGCGACCGCATCGACCTTGCCGGCGATCACGGCGGCGGCCTTGAGGACGGCGTTGAGCACGTCCTCGTTGACGCGGACGCTGGCGGCCGCATTGGCGCGCTTCACGGTCAGATTGGCGTAGACGGTGCCTCGCGAGAGCAGCTCGGCGGCGCGTTTCTTGGCATGAGCCTCGAGCTCGTCGAACCCCTGCGGCAGCCGTACCCTGAGATCAAAGCCCTTGGCGTTGACCGACTTCAATTCCCATTCGAACGTATACGGCCCACTCGCGCCGTGGCTTCGGGCAAAGCCGGTCATGGACGACAACGCCATCAGGTCAATTTCTCCAGAAGCACGGGATTCGCGCGGCCATCAAGCCACGCGAATCTTAAGACTATTTTGCAGGAAAATGTAATCCGCAAAGTCCCGCGGGGCAGGTCTGCGCGCAGGCCTAGCGCTGGACCACCGGGGGCGAGGGCTGCACCGCGCCTTGGCGGGCCGGCGGCGGACCCGCGGGGCGAGCGGCCGGCGGCTTTTTCTGCTGGTTGGGCCGCGCCGGCGTGGTCGCCGTCGGCGTATCGGCGGCACCGGGCGCGGCGGCGGCCGGCGGCTGCGCGTCCTCGGCCGGCTCGACCGTGTCGTTCTGGATCTGCTTTTCCATCGCGCGCAGCTTGGCGACATTCTTCTGGTGCGCGTCGTAGGTCTCGGTGAAGGAATGCCCGCCGGTGCCGTCCGCGACGAAATAGAGGTCGCGGGTGCGGGCCGGGTTGGCGGCAGCCTCGAGCGAAGCGCGGCCGGGGTTCGAGATCGGGCCCGGCGGCAGGCCCTCGATCACATAGGTGTTGTAGGGCGAAGGCTGCGTGATCTCGCTGCGCTTGATCGGACGGCCGAGCGTGCCCTTGCCGCCGACGAGGCCATAGATGATCGTGGGATCGGACTGCAGCTTGATCCTCTGCTTCAGGCGATTGACGAACACCGCGGCGACGCGGCTGCGCTCGTCCGGCTTGCCGGTCTCTTTCTCGACGATCGAGGCCAGCGTCACCAATTGCTCCGGACTCTTGACCGGAATGTCCTGACTGCGGCGCTCCCAGATCTCGGTCAGTACGCGCTTGTGCGCCTGCTGCATGCGCTGGATCACCTGATCGCGCGGGGTGCCACGCGGGAACTTGTAGGTCTCGGGCAGCAGCGTGCCCTCGCGCGGCAGCTCACGCACGCTGCCGGTGAAGATATCGTTGTCGGACAGGCGCGCCACGATCTGCTCGGAGGTCAGGCCCTCCGGGATTGTCACGGCATGCTGTACCACCTTGCCCTCGACCATGGTGGCAATGACGTCGCGCAAGGATGCGTTCTTCTGGAACGAGTATTCACCGGGCTTGAGGTCCGAGCTCGCCTTTAGCGCAGCGACGCTGGCAATGAACGCCCACGGATTGACGTCGGTCACGCCTTCCCGGTTCAGCGTCTCGGCGATGTCGCGCTTGCCGGCGCGCTGCGGGATGTTGACGATCTTGTCTTCCTTCAGCGGTCCCGGCGCCTCGAGCACCTGCCGGCCGTAATAGTACACGCCGCCCGCGCCGATCATCGCAATCAGCAGCAGGGTGATGATGGCGTTGCCGACGATCACGAACGGATTGCGCGCGCGGTCCGATCGCCTCGGCGGCGGCGGGACCTGCTCGGGCTCGAGCGCTGCCCGCGGACTCCGGGGCGAAATGGGCGGCCTTTCACTCATCGAAGCAACCTGAATCCTGCCGGTTCAATCGCGACCTGACAATCGCTTGCCGAGCCAAATGCACGCGCCCGCTTCCATGACTATCGCCGAATACGGCAAAACGGTGGATTCGTCGCAACGACAAACTAATGGACCAGACGCCGGAAGATGACCGATGCGTTGGTACCGCCAAAACCAAAAGAATTCGACAACGCGACGTTAACCTCGCGCTTCTTCGCCTGATGCGGCACGAGATCGATCGCAGTTTCGACCGACGGATTGTCCAGGTTGATGGTCGGCGGCACGACATTATCGCGAATCGCGAGAATGGCGAAGATCGCCTCGATCGCGCCGGCCGCGCCCAAGAGGTGACCGGTCGACGACTTGGTCGAAGACATCGCGACCTTCGAAGCGGCATTGCCGAGCAGGCGTTCAACCGCACCGAGCTCGATCTCGTCACCGAGCGGTGTCGAGGTGCCGTGCGCGTTGATGTAGTCGAGATCGGACGCGGTGAGGCCGGCGCGCTTGAGCGCCGCCGCCATGCTGCGGAAGCCGCCGTCGCCGTCGGGTGACGGCGAGGTGATGTGGTAGGCATCGCCCGAGAGACCGTAGCCGATCACCTCGGCATAGATCTTCGCGCCGCGGCGCTTGGCATGTTCGAGCTCTTCAAGGACGAGAACGCCGGCGCCCTCGCCCATCACGAAGCCGTCCCGGTCCTTGTCGTAGGGACGCGAGGCCTTCTCAGGCGTTTCGTTGAAGGCTGTCGAGAGCGCACGCGCGGCGTTGAAGCCGGCAATGCCGATGCGGCCGATCGGCGATTCCGCGCCGCCGGCAACCATGACGTCGGCATCGCCGAGCGCGATCAGGCGGGCGGCATCGCCGACCGCGTGAGCACCCGTCGAGCAGGCCGTTACCACCGAATGGTTCGGCCCCTTCAGCCCATGCTTGATCGAGACATAGCCGGAGGCGAGATTGATCAGTCGCCCCGGAATGAAGAACGGCGAGACCCGGCGCGGCCCGCGTTCCTTCAGCAGGACCGCGGTCTCGGCGATGCCGTTGAGGCCGCCGATGCCGGATCCGATCATGGTGCCGGTAGCGCATTTGTCCTCTTCGGTCTCGGGGTGCCAGTTGGCATCGTCGAGTGCCTGGCCGGCCGCGGCCATGCCGAAGATGATGAAGTCGTCGACCTTGCGCTGGTCCTTCGGCTCCATCCAGATGTCGGGATTGAAAGTGTCGTTGGTGCCGTCGCCGCGCACGACCGTGCAGCCGATCTTGGTCTGAAGATCGGAGACATCGAAGCTCTCGATCCTGCGTGCGCCGCTTTGGCCGTCGAGGATGCGTTTCCAGGTCGGCTCGACACCGCAGCCGAGTGGCGAAACCATGCCAAGACCCGTGACGACAACCCGTCTCATATCCGAAAACTCCGCATCGAAATATTCACGGCCAATAACAAGAAACCGGCTGACCGCTGTTGGGCGGTCCGTCCGGTTTCAATGTTGTCCCCGCGAAAATGAAGAGCCTTAGCTCTTCGCGTTCTTCTCGAGAAACTTGGTGGCATCGCCGACGGTAAGAATCGTTTCCGCGGCATCGTCCGGAATCTCGCAACCGAATTCCTCTTCGAACGCCATCACCAGCTCGACGGTGTCCAGACTGTCGGCGCCGAGGTCGTCGATGAAGCTCGCAGCATCGACAACCTTCTCGGGTTCAACACCAAGGTGTTCGACCACGATCTTCTTAACCCGCTCGCCAATCTCACTCATTGCATAACCTCGTGTTGTTCCCTGTAGACCCGACCCCCCGGGACGATACGAGCCGTCGTGGTCGTTGACTGCCTTCGCTTACGAACTTTGATTTGGCCCCATCCTAACCGATGCAGGCCCGGCGAATGACGGCCAAGGCTCCGCATCGCCAATATACAGGGTTTCAAAAACCTGCAATGGCGTTCTTTGCCCATCCGTTGAAGGTCCGGTTATCATACTTCAATTGCGTTGACTACAAGCCTCATTTCGCTCCGGAAACGGCCGTTTGCCGCATTCGGCTGCCCAAGGGGGCGGTGCGGCATGAGGCGTCAGATCATGGCCATGCCGCCGTTGACGTGGATGGTTTGGCCGGTGACATAGGCCGCTTCGTTCGAACTCAGGTAGACGGCGGCCGCCGCGATGTCCTCTGGCGTCCCCAGGCGATTGGCCGGAACCTTGGTCAGAATCGTTTCGCGCTGCTTGTCGTTGAGCGCATCGGTCATCGGTGTCTTGATGAAGCCGGGAGCGATGCAGTTTGCGGTGACGCCGCGCTTGGCGTATTCGGCACCCAGCGTCTTGATCATGCCGATCAGGCCCGCCTTCGATGCGGTATAATTGCCCTGCCCCGGGTTACCGGTGACGCCGACCACCGAGGTGATGGCGATGATGCGGCCGAAGCGCTTGCGCATCATCAATTTGGTGGCGGCGCGGGCAAGCCGGAAGGTCGAGGTCAAATTGATGTTGATGACCTCCTCCCAGTCCTCGTCACGGAGCTGCACGAAGAGATTGTCGCGCGTGATGCCGGCATTGGCGACGAGGATGTCGACCTGTCCCATCGCCGCTTCCGCAGCGGGCACCAGCGCCTCGACCTCGTCGGCCTTGGAGAGATTGCAGGGCAGCACATGGGTGCGCTCGCCGAGCTTGCCGGCAAGCTCATCCAGCACTTCCTTGCGCGTCCCCGATATCGCGACGGTGGCGCCCTGCGCGTGAAGCGCTTGTGCGATCGCGCCGCCGATGCCGCCGGTTGCGCCGGTGACGAGCGCCCTTTTGCCAGTCAGATCGAACATCGATAACTCCTCCAAGGCACGATCCGGGAAAATGCGCAGCGATTTTCCGAAAGGATCGTGCGTCAACTAAAGAACTCGCGCGCGACGACGAATCATCGCGCCTCAGGCCTGCTTCGCAGCGGCCAATGCATCTTTGGCGGCAGCAATGTCGTTGGGACCGCCGACCGCAACGCCGACGGCGCCGTCCGCAATACGCTTGACGAGGCCGGTCAGCACCTTGCCGGCCCCGATCTCGAAGAAACGCGTGACGCCCTGCCCCGCCATATAGGCAACCGACTCGCGCCAGCGCACGGTGCCGGTGACCTGCTCGACCAGGCGGCGGCGGATCTCGTCGGGATCGGTGATCGCGCCCGCCAGCACGTTCGACACCAACGGGGCCGCCGGCGCCTTGATCGTGACCTTGGCCAGCGCCTCCGCCATCGCGTCGGCAGCCGGCTGCATCAGCTTGCAATGGAACGGGGCGGACACCGGCAGCAACATCGCGCGCTTGGCGCCCTTGGTTTTGGCGATCTCGACGGCGCGGTCGACCGCGGCCTTGTCGCCGGAGACGACCACTTGCCCGCCGCCATTGTCGTTGGCGGCCTGGCAGACCTGCCCCTGAGCGGCCTCGTCCGCCACCGCCACGGCGGCCTCGTAGTCGAGGCCGAGCAGAGCGGCCATCGCACCGACGCCTACGGGCACGGCTTTTTGCATTGCGAGACCGCGAATGCGAAGCAGCCGCGCGGTGTCGGAAATCGTCAGGCTGCCGGCCGCGGCCAGCGCCGAATATTCCCCGAGCGAGTGGCCGGCGACGAAGGCCGCATCCCGCCCCACGGAAAACCCGGCTTCGGTCTCCAGCACGCGCAGCGTGGCGACAGACACCGCCATCAGGGCCGGCTGGGCGTTTTGGGTGAGCTGGAGGGTTTCGGCCGGACCATCCCAGATAGTCGCCGTCAGCTTCTCCCCCAGCGCGGCATCGACCTCGTCGAACACGGCGCGCGCCGCCGGAAAGGCATCCGCCAGGGCCTTGCCCATGCCGACCGCCTGGGAACCCTGCCCCGGAAATGTGAATGCTGCCGTCATCGGCGCTCCCTGCTTGTCGGACGTGATCCCTGCGAGAACCGGCAGCCGATGACGCACGGCCTTAGGCCATGGTTCCGGATCATGCTCCAAAGGGGGCCGTAGACACTGTCCGGGGCCGGAATGTCAAGCCAAGATAGGAACTTCGATCAGCACTCACCTAGCAGCCTTCGACTGGAGAGACGGGTCCCTAGAATCCGCCGGCCGTCTGGTTGGCGTCGACCTCGGACCCCGCCTGCGCGCGGCGCGCGCTGTTGACCAATTGCCCCGGCCGGTCATCGCGGTTCGGCTTCGCGGTCGCAAGTCGCAGCACGGCTGCGTAACTCGGTTGCACCTCCATGCGGCCCGCATGCCGGCTCTCGCTCAGCAGGCGGTGCACCTTGGGCAGATTGTAGCAGGGCACGTAGAACAGGAGATGATGTTCGAGGTGGTAGTTCACGTAATACGGCGCGATGAACAGACGCTCGAAGAAATTGGCGTACGTGGTGCGGGTATTGCGCAAGGGATCGCTGCTGTCGGGCACGACCGCGTGCTCGGCAATGTTGCGGATGCGGGTGATGACCATCATCCAGGTCAGGAGCGGCACCAGCCATAGCAGCGGATAGGCCCACCACACGCCGGCGGCCGTGAGCGCGGCGAACATCGCGCCATTGACCAGACATTGCGGGCCGAGCTTCTCCCAAAAATGCGCCGCGCGCTGTCGCAACGGCCAGTCCTTCGGCCCCAGCGCATTGAGCAACTGCGCCTTGCGCTGCTGGTAGCCGGTCTGCCCGGCGAGATCGCGAATGAACTTGCGGCGATAGCTGAGCTTCGTGATCGGAAACGGCGCCGACAGCACGAGATCGGGATCATTCTCCTGCTGCGTGCGCGCATGATGCTGAAGGTGATAGCGCCGGTAGCTGCGCGTCTCCGCAAACAGAGGATAGGCACAGAACCACTGGCTCAAGGTCAGATTGGTTTTCTCGTCGGCGGACAGGCAGCCATGCGCGCCGTCATGCATGAGGATCGCGAGCCCGAGCTGGCGCGAGCCGATGATGGCGACCGCGACAATATAGGTGATCGGATTGGGCCACCACGCGACCAAGGCGATTGCGGCGAGGATGAGCGCCCAGGCGTGCGCGATCAGCGCGACGCCTTTCCAGGTCACGCGCCGGCGCACGTCGGCAAGTTGATCGTCGGTCAGGAAATCGCGGGCACGCATGCGAAGCGCAGTCATGGCCTAACTCTCCTCATTCGAATTGCTCGATGCGTCGCGCGCGTCGACGAGGCGCAAGCGCGCAGCGTCATGATTGGATTTCGCTTGCTCGCCCAGCACGCGCAGCATCTCGGCGCACAGCGCCTCGGGCGAACGGCCCATGGCGTAGCCTTCGAGGATGATTCCGATGGCGACGGCCCAGAACCGCCGCGAGCTCTCATCGGGCGCGCGCAGGGAGCGCCAGCCGTGCCGCGCGACCTGGCTCGCATAGGCCCGCGCACCTTCACTGTGCAGGCGCTCGATGGTGCGCTCGACCAGCGGCGCGAGATCCTGGCGCCGCCGCGTCAGCGTCAGCGCCTCGGCGAAGAAGGCGACCGAATCGCTAGCTGTGACGGTCTCGGCCAGCGCGTGGGTATAATCCTGCGGCGTGCGCGCCTTCAGCGCCGCCTGCTCGGTCGCCCGCGCCAGGTACAGCAGTTCGCGGCAGGCGCATTCGACGAACAGCGCCTCTTTGGTGCGGAAATAATAGGTGATCTGGCTCGGGAATGCGTTCGCAGCGGCTGCGATGTCGGTGATCGCCGTACCCGACAGCCCCCGCTCCCGAAACAGCGGGCTCGCGGCATCCAGCAGCAGCGAGCGCATTTTGCGGCCGGCCGACCGCGTGGCGCGGGCGGCGTGCTTGGGGTCGCCTGCCGCCTCGAGCGGCTCATGGGCCGGCTTTTCTGCCATTGGGGTTCGCTCCCGTTAGACTTATTTGTATGACATACAAACAAATAAATCAAGCCGGTATGGTGGTCCGCGGTGGTTCCAGCCGCCCGCATCGGGACCATCCGCGCCGAAACCGCCGCCTGCAACCTTGCCAAGCCAGCCGAAATCCGTATAACGCGCCCATCCGCAGACCCCGGCCGGGAGCTGAACGGACGGTCTCAGCAAATCATTCGTGATTTTGGTGTGGCAGGGCCAGTCGGCCCGTCGTCCCGTGTTTCCGCCTTCTGAGCTTAATCCCAGAGTCCTTTCCGAAGGCCTCTTAAGGGCTTGACGCCGGGCGATGCGCCAACATGAGGAAAGGACTTCCATGGCTCTCTATGAGCATGTTTTTCTCGCGCGCCAAGACGCGAGCACGCAGCAGGTCGAAGAGCTGACTGCGCAGATGACCGGCATCGTCGAAGGTCTCGGCGGCAAGGTCACCAAGACTGAGAATTGGGGCGTACGCTCCCTCACCTACCGCATGAACAAGAACCGCAAGGCGCATTTCGTGCTGCTCAACATCGACGCGCCGTCCGCGGCGATCGCCGAGATCGAGCGCCAGGAGCGCATCAGCGAAGACGTGATCCGCTATCTCAGCGTTCGCGTCGAGGAACTCGAGGAAGGCCCGTCCGCGATGATGCGCAAGGCCGATCGTGACCGCGAGCGTGACGACCGTGGCGGCGGCTTCCGTGGCGATCGCGAAGGCGGTGGCTTCCGTGGCGACCGCGAGGGTGGTTTCCGTGGTGGCGATCGTGAAGGTGGCGGCTTCCGCGGTGACCGCGGTCCGCGCCGTCCGCGCGAAGACGTTGAAACCACCACCACCACCACGACGGATGGGGAGTAAGAACAATGGCTGAAGCCGGTGCACGCCGCCCGTTTTTCCGTCGCCGCAAGAGCTGCCCGTTCACGGGCGCGAATGCTCCGAAGATCGACTACAAGGACTCCAAGCTGCTGATGCGCTACGTCTCCGAGCGCGGCAAGATCGTGCCGAGCCGCATCACCGCGGTGTCCGCGAAGAAGCAGCGTGAGCTTGCCCGCGCCATCAAGCGCGCGCGGTTCCTAGGCCTGCTGCCCTACGTCATTCGCTAAGACGAATACGGCCGGCGACGACATCGCCGCCGGCCGTACGACCTAGTTTCTCATAAGGCTTCCGGATCGTCCGGTCGCCGATGGTTGGGGCGAGATGCCTCTAACCGCTCGAAGGGAGCGGGACAGCTGATGATGGCCTTTGGACTGATAGCCCTGATCGCCGGCGCTGCGTCGGCCCTGATGTTCGCCTCGATCGCTTCGGGCGCGCTGATCTCGCTCGTCCTGTTCTATCTCGCACCGCTGCCGCTGATGGTCGCTTCGATCGGCTGGGGACCGCTTTGCGCGACCCTCGGCGGCATCGCCGCCGCGGTTGGCCTCGGCGCCCTGTTCGGCCTGCCCTACTGCATCGCCTTTGCCCTCACCGTCGCATTGCCGGCCTGGTGGCTCGGCCATCTCGTCCTGCTCAGCCGGCAGGTCGGACCCGCCGCGCCGGAGGCCGCCACTGAGCCAGCGCTCGAGTGGTATCCGGTCGGCCGCATCCTGCTGTGGATCGCAGGCTTCGCCACACTGACCACGATCGCCGCCCTGCTCACGATCGGCACAGACGCCGAGACCATCACGGGCACGCTGCGCCGTGGCCTGATGCGCCTCCTCCGAGCCGCCGACCCGCAGAGCTCCGGCGAGACCGACCAATTCGTCGGCGCACTGGTGCGGATCTTGCCGGCCGGCGCCACCATCGTCGCGATGATGACGCTGACCCTCAACCTCTGGCTCAGCACCAAGGTGACGGCGACGTCCGGCCGGCTGCGGCGCCCCTGGCCGGACCTGATGACGGCGGAGCTGCCGCCGATGACGCTCGTGGCGCTCTGCATCGCGCTCGCCTTCTGCTTCACCGGCGGACTGCTTGCGATCGTGGCGCAGATCGCGACGGCGGCGCTAATGATGGGATACGCACTGACCGGCTTTGCCGTGTTGCATACGCTGACGCTGGCGCTGAAGAGCCGCACATTCTGGCTCGGCTCGACCTACGCCGTCGTGGTCGTGTTCGGATGGCCCGTCATCGCGATGGTGATCCTCGGCCTTGCCGACGCCGTGTTCGGCCTCCGCGAACGCTTCCTTCGTACGCGCCAGCCACCGCCGCTGCCGACCTCTTGAGTTCAAGTCCGAAAGTTCAAGTTCGAAATTCCAACTCACTCAACACATCAAAGGAGAACGAATATGGAAGTCATTTTGCTGGAACGCGTCAATAAGCTCGGTCACATGGGCGAAGTCGTGAAGGTTCGCGACGGCTATGCCCGCAATTTCCTGCTCAAGCGCGGCAAGGCGCTGCGCGCCACCGCCGACAACCGTGCCAAGTACGACGGCATGAAGGCCGAGCTCGAGGCTCGCAACCTTGAGTCCAAGGGCGAGGCGTCCAAGGTCGCCGAGAAGATCCAGGGCAAGAACATCATCGTGATCCGTCAGGCTTCGGAAGCCGGCCAACTGTTCGGCTCGGTCAACGTGCGCGACATCGTCGTGGCGTTCGAAGCCGACGGCGTTTCACTGTCCCGCCCGCAGGTTCAGCTCGACGCGCCGATCAAGACCATCGGCAAGCACACCATCACGGTCGCCATCCACCCCGAGGTCGAGATCGAGATCAGTGTCACCGTGGCGCGCAGCCAGGACGAGGCCGAGCGCATCAACCGCGGCGAGGACATCTCGAGCCGTAACGAAGACCGGGATGCTGCGGCCGAAGCGATTGCAGCCGCCGGCGAGTTCTTCGACCCCGAAGCCCAGCAGGACGACGCCGAGCCGGCACCGGCTGCTGACGAGACCGAGAAGTAAGCCTCGCGCTCGTTCGCGCAGGCTTTCGAAGCCCGGTCGCCTCAGGCGGCCGGGCTTTTCGTTGTGGCAGCAACGTCCTCGCTCAGCATCGCGATCGAGGCGAGCGCCGTTGCCGGTTGCTTCTCGACGCCGTCGCTGACGCAGAAAACGTCGGCGACGACCGCGGAGACCTGACGCCCCGGCTTGATCACGTTTCTCGCTGACCGCGGGCGACAACAGATTGAGCTTGTACCCAAGACGACGAAGGCCGCGCGAGAGCGCGGCCTTCGCATGTCCAAAAATGTGGTCGCCTATCGCGAAATCGGCGGCGTCGGCGGACCGGACGATTCGGCCGGCGCTGGCGGGGCCGCAGCGGTCGCGGGCGCCGGATCCTGCGACTTCGCTGGCGGTTCGGATTTCACGGCGGGCTTGGGAGCAGCCTCTTCCGCCGCCTTGGGCGCAGCTGGCTCGGCGGGCTTCGCGGCGGGCGGTGCCGCCGGCGTCACCTGCGGCACCGGATCGGGCCGCAACGCCGGAGCTTCGCTGCCGCGCGGCTCCACCTTGGCGCTTTCCGGCTTGGCCTCGGCGGGCTTCTCGGACGGCTTGCTGCCTTCGGGTTTGCTGCCTTCGGATTTAGCCTCGCCGGAATCCACCTTCGCAGTCTCGGGCTTTGTCTCGGGCTTGGACTCGACGTTCGGCTCGCTCTTCTTGTCGTCTGCTGTCGGCGCCGCGGCATCGACCTTCGGCGCCTCATCACTTCCCGGCTTGCCGCGCTTGCCGAGACGCTTCGCCTTGCGCCCTTCGGGTGCAGCCTGGCCCTCGGGCTTCGCGCCGTCCTTCGTTCCTTCTTCGGCCGGCCGCGCAGCGCGCTTCTGACGCGCGCCCTCGGCCGCGGGAGCGGCACCCTCGCCTTCCGGCTTGGCGGATTCCTGGGAACGTTGCCGGCGGCCCTGATGTTCAGGGGACTGCGCGGGATTGGTAGCGGCTTCCTTGTCCTTGGCGCCGTCCTTCTTGTCCTTGCCGTCCTTGGCCTGGTAGCGGGTGTCGGTGGCTCCGTTGGAGACCAGGTAAGAGGCAAGCACGCCGGCCATGTCGGGGCTGGTCGTGTAATGCTGACGCAGGAAGCCCGGCAAGGAGCCCGGCGCCACCGTCTTCAACAGGCCGCGCGGGCTCTTGTGACATGCATTGCAGGTCTGCGCGAAAAGCTGGGATGGGGCCTTGCCGGCCTCGAGGTTCGTCGCCTGCGCGAGAACGGTGTCGGTCGCGCCGAAGCCGATCAGAAGCAAGACCATCGCGAGGCTGAGCGCTCGGCTCGACATTCCCATCATCTCCATTGAATTCCGAGAGGTGCAGCCGGCAGGCGGCGCCGCAGCGGGTCACCTTTTATCCGATTGAGCCGCGAATGGAAGCAGGCTCCGCGCGCAAGGATGTGATTAAGCGGTTTTGGAATATCCGCTTTGAGCACAGCGCAATAGCGGGCCCGGGACATCTCCCTAGATCTAGATGCAAACGCATAGGAACCGCTGAGATGCCCGGGCGTAGGGTGTGAAGGCCGGGTTAGTCGCATCTCTTCGGGTTCGCTCGAGAGGATGGGTGCCGATGGATCGATTGTTGCGTCAATTCCTGTCTCAATTCATCCGCCGCGGGTCGATGACGGTGACCACGGCGAAGGGCTCGAAGTTCACCGTCGGCGATGGCTCGGGCAAACCGGTCGCAGTCCGCTTCGTCACCGCGGACGCAGAGCGGAAGATCCTCGTCAATCCCGAGCTCGGGCTTGGCGAGGCCTACATGGACGGCGAGTTCGTCGTCGAGCACGGCACCATAGCTGATGCCCTCGCGATCCTGCTCGATCAACCCGATCTATTGCCGCACTGGGCAAAACCCTGGTGGCACCTGCGCTATCTGGTGCGGCACCTGAAGCAGTTCAATCCGCGCCCGCGCTCCCGCAGCAACGTCGCACACCATTACGATCTCGATGCGAGGCTCTATTCGCTCTTCCTCGATGCCGACAAGCAATATAGCTGCGCCTATTTCGAGACGCCGGAGAGCACGCTCGACGATGCGCAGCTCGCCAAGAAACGGCACATCGCCGCAAAGCTGCTCGTCAGCGACGGCCAGCGCGTCCTCGACATCGGCTCGGGCTGGGGCGGACTTGGGCTCTATCTCGCCGAGATCGCAGGTGCTGACGTCACCGGCGTCACGTTGTCGACCGAGCAGTTGCAGATCGCCAATGCGCGCGCAGCCGAAAAGGGCCTGACCAGATCGGCCAAATTCCTGCTTCAGGACTATCGCGACATCGCCGG
The DNA here is from genome assembly GCF_040548605.1 of Bradyrhizobium sp. JR4.1. Classification (NCBI taxonomy): domain Bacteria; kingdom Pseudomonadati; phylum Pseudomonadota; class Alphaproteobacteria; order Hyphomicrobiales; family Nitrobacteraceae; genus Bradyrhizobium; species Bradyrhizobium sp. JR4.1. Next base: position 81,603 of record NZ_JBEPRY010000016.1, on the reverse strand, counting down.
CCCGTTCGACCGCATCGTCTCGGTCGGCATGTTGGAGCATGTCGGCGCCCGCTTCTACGACACCTACTTCCGGCGCTGCGCCGAGTTGCTGGACAAGGACGGCGTCATGCTGCTGCACTCGATCGGCCGTTCGCAGGGCCCGGATTCCACCAATCCCTGGATCGCCAAATACATCTTTCCCGGCGGCTACATCCCCGCCCTCTCGGAGGTGCTGCCGGCGATCGAGCGGGCAGGCCTGCTGGTCTGCGACATCGAGATTCTGCGTCTGCATTACGCCGAAACGCTGAAGGCATGGCGCGAGCGCTTCATGGCGCGGCGCGAAGAAGCCGTGCAGCTGTATGACGAGCGCTTCGCGCTGATGTGGGAATTTTATCTGGCAGCCAGCGAGATGACCTTCCGCAAGCAGGATATGATGAACTTCCAGATCCAACTCACACGGCGTCAAGGCGTCGTGCCGACGACACGCAACTACATCGCGCGTGAAGAAGCCCGGCTGCGGGCCGTCGAAGCCGGCGCCACGCCGAGGTTGAAGCTGGCTGGTGAATAAGTCCTAGTGGCGCAGGGTCGAAATCGGAGCGGACGGGTAAGAGGCCGTTAAGGCCAATTGCATCCGCAGTGCCTTCAGGATTTCAGGGGCGACCGGTTCCCGACGCACTTCCGGCCGCTCAGCGTGCTCCATGGCCGCGATCAGCCCCGACAGCCAAAGTCGGCTGCCTGCTTCGCTTCGCCAATTCCGGGGCTGCCGTTCTGGCCGCATCGCTTGCCTCGTTCCCTGGTGGCAGGTCGGGAAACAACCCCCCGCCTGCTAACCCGTTCCGGCTGTACCCCCGAAAGAATCCGGGGAGATGTGATCTGCTTCACATAAGTCTCGTCGGCCCTGGCTTAGACCGTCGCCATGAGCAACGAGACCAAAACCTCATTCGACGTGCAGGACGACCTCCGCACCGATTACGCCCTGATCGCTACCGGCGTCGGGGCGGCCCTGGTTGCACTGGTCTACCTCCTGCTGGTCTGAACCGAGCTGAAAGCGCCCAGCGTGCGTTATTTCGCGCGCGTCTCGATGGGTCTGCCCGTACCCACATTAGGTTCACTTCATCCGGCGTTTTCCGTGGCGCGGTAGCCGCCACTTCCAGGCCGCGAGCTAGTTCCACCAAAATCCGTCAAGCGCGGCGCGTGCTGCGGCGGCCAATCATCCACCATTTTAATGATCGGTTGATAGCGGCGAGCTTTTGCTTCCGCTTTGGTCTGAGGCGGCGCTTTATCCCGGCCCCGCATCCGCCCCAGAAAATTGCTATCGCTCGCCCATGGCCCTGACTGATTCGAACGTTCTCAAACTCGCGCCCGAAGCCGGAACCCCCGCCTATCGAAGCGCGCCGCATAATATTGAAGCGGAACAGAGCCTTCTGGGCGCGATCCTGGTCAACAACGACGCGTTTTACCGCGTCTCCGATTTCCTGGAGCCGAAGCATTACTTCGAGCCGCTGCACCAGACCATCTTCGAGACTGCCTCGAGCCTGATCCGGATGGGCAAGATCGCGACGCCCGTCACACTGAAGACCTTCCTGCCCGCCGACACCGATATCGGCGGCATGACCATCGGGCAATATCTGGCGCGCCTCGCCGCCGAAGCGACCACCATCATCAATGCGCAGGATTATGGGCGCACCATCTACGATCTGGCATTGCGGCGCGACCTGATCGGCATCGGCGAGGACATGGTCAATGTCGCCTACGACGCCCCGGTCGACTTCGCGCCGCGGGCGCAGATCGAGGACGCCGAGCGCCGCCTCTACGAACTCGCCGAATCCGGCCGCTACGACGGAGGCTTCCAGAAATTCTCGCAGGCGCTGACGCTTGCGGTCGATCTGGCCGCAAAAGCGTTCCAGCGCGACGGAAAGCTGTCGGGCATCTCGACCGGCCTGCGCGACCTCGACACCAAGATGGGCGGATTGCAGCACTCCGACCTCATCATCGTCGCCGGCCGTCCCGGCATGGGCAAGACGTCGCTTGCAACCAATATCGCCTACAACGTCGCCCGGGCCTATGTCGGTGAACTCCAGGCCGACGGCACCATGAAGGCAGCCCATGGCGGCGTCATCGGCTTCTTCTCCTGCGAAATGTCGGCCGACCAGCTCGCCACGCGTATCGTGGCCGAGCGCACCGGCATTCCCTCCTCGTCGATCCGCCGCGGCGGCATCTCGGAGGCCGATTTCGAGAAGATCCGCGAAGTCTCGATCGAGCTGCAGTCGCTGCCGTTCTATGTCGACGAGACCGGCGGTCTCTCGATTGCGCAGCTCATGGCCCGCGCCCGCCGGCTGAAGCGGCAGAAGGGCCTCGACCTCATCGTCATCGACTACATCCAGCTCTTGTCGGGTTCGGGCAAGCGCAGCGAAAACCGCGTGCAGGAAATCACCGAGATCACGACCAGTCTGAAAGCGCTCGCCAAGGAACTGAGCGTGCCCGTGATTGCGCTCTCGCAGCTCTCGCGCCAAGTCGAGTCGCGCGACGACAAGCGGCCGCAGCTGTCGGACCTGCGCGAATCCGGCTCGATCGAGCAGGACGCCGACGTCGTACTGTTCGTCTACCGCGAGGAATATTATCTCGGAAACAAGGAGCCGCGCCCGGGCACACCCGAGCACGAAAAATGGCGCCTGGACATGGATCTTGCGCATGGCAAGGCCGAAGTCATCATCGGCAAGCAGCGCCATGGCCCGACCGGCACCGTCGATCTGGCCTTCGAAGCGTCGATCACACGGTTCGGCGACCTTGCGCCGGACAGCCAGGTACCCGACCGCAGCGGCGGCGACTACTGAGTTCCCTGGGTTGAACCTGACCGTCCTCTTGCGTAAAACGGCGCCATGACAATGGCGTCCGACCCGAAAATCATCCCGCAATCCGGCCTTCTCTCCGCGGAGGCCAATCAGGCTGCCGCGCTCGCGACCTTCGGTGGCGTGCTCACGGTCGATCTCGATGCCATCATCGCCAATTGGCGCAAGCTCGAGAAGACGGCGGTGCCGGCCGAATGCTCGGCGGTGATCAAGGCAGACGCCTATGGCTGCGGCGCCGAGCAGGTCGCGCGTGCCCTGAACAAGGCCGGCTGCAAGACCTTCTTCGTCGCCACCATCGAAGAAGCGCGCAAGGTGCGTGCGGCGGTGCCAGAGCCCACGATCTACGTGCTCGGCGGCTATTTCCAGAACACCGGCGAGCACTACGCCCAGATCAACTGCCGCCCCGTGATCGGCGATCTCAACGAACTCGCCGAATGGGACGTATTCTGTCGGCGCACCGGCTGGACCGGTGGCGCCGCCATCCACATCGACACCGGCATGAACCGGCTCGGCCTGACGCTTGCGGAAGCGCAGGCCATCATCCCCCGCATCAACGCCGGCGATCACGGCATCACGCTGGTGATGAGCCATCTGGTTGCGGCCGAGCAGCTCAACAGCCCGGTGAACGCCAAGCAACTCGCGGCCTTCCGCGGCATCGCCAGCGAATTCTCCGGCGTGCCGGCGGCGCTCGCCAATTCGTCCGGCGTCTTCCTCGGCGCGCCCTTCCAGTTCGACATGGTGCGGCCGGGCGCCGCGCTCTACGGCGTCAACCCGACGCCGGAGGCCGACAATCCGATGCAGCCGGTGATCGATCTCAAGGCCCGCATCGTGCAAATCCGCAATGTCGAGCGTGGCGAGAGCGTCGGCTATGGCGGCACCTGGACCGCACGGCGGCCGACGAAACTCGCAATCATCGCGGTCGGTTATGCCGACGGCTATTTCCGCGCGGCAAGCTCCAATGACGGCACCCGCGGCGCCGAGGTCATCGTCGCCGGCAAGCGTTGCCCTGTCGCGGGCCGCGTTTCGATGGACCTGATCGCGATCGACATCACCGATCTGCCGCCGAACGCGGCGCGGCGCGGCCACATGGTGACGCTGCTCGGCGAGGGCATCACCGTCGACGAGCTCGCGCATCATTTCGGAACGATCGGCTACGAGGTGCTGACCAGCCTCGGCCGCCGCTACGCCCGCATCTACAAAGGCGGGAATGTGGTGGAGCCGCTGGCCAAGCCGGCTCCCGCGCAGGCAGTCGAGCAGCAGGCGCCCGCTCCGCCACCGATCGAACAGCCCGCAAGCCCGCCGCCGCTGCGGGGCTGAGCGGCGCGCCGCTTACTTCTTCTTCCTGCTGTCCAGCGCCGTCTTGCAAGTTGCGCTGAGCTGATCGCGCTTGCCGTTGAGGCAGGCGACGATGCCGCCCCCCGGCGCAAGGCCGGCGCAGAATTTGTCATAGTCCGCCTTGCACGCGCCGCGCGGATCGGATGATTGTGCCGAGGCGCCCCCGGAGAACGCAACGGCGACGGCTATGACGGCAAAGCTCAACTTGGACATTGTTTCTCCGGAAGCGGAAGGCAGGAGCCGGTAGCTCTACATGAAGATCGCGACGTTCAACATCAACAACATCAATCGCCGCCTGCCCAATCTGTTGGCATGGATGCGAACGGCGAAGCCCGATGTCGTCGCACTTCAGGAGTTGAAGGCAAGTGATGGCGAATTTCCGGCAGCCGCGATCGAAAAGTCTGGTTACGGCGCTGTGTGGTGTGGACAGAAGACCTGGAACGGCGTCGCGATTCTGGCCCGCAATGCCGAGCCCGTTCTCACCCGCGATCGCTTGCCGGGAAAGCCTGCCGATCACGAAGCCCGCTACATCGAGGCCGCGGTACGCGGTGTCATCGTCACCAGCATCTACCTGCCGAACGGCAATCCGCAGCCGGGACCGAAATTCGACTACAAGCTAGACTGGTTCGCGCGGCTCAAGCGCCACGCCAAAACGTTGATCAAGCAGGAGCTGCCCGTGGTGCTCGCCGGCGACTACAACGTTGCGCCTGATGAGATCGACATCTATCCGACGCGCTCGTGGGACAAGGATGCCTTGATCCAGCCGAAGAGCCGTGCGGCTTTTGCCTCGCTGCTGGCACAAGGCTGGTGTGACGCGATCCGCGAACTGCACCCGGAGCAGCGCATCTACACCTTCTGGGATTACAAGCGAAACCGCTGGCCGCGCGATGCGGGCCTGCGGCTCGATCATCTCCTGCTCAGCCCTGCCCTCGCCTCACGCCTCGCAAAAGCCGGCGTGGACAAGAAGGTTCGCGGCGAGGAAGGCGCGAGCGACCACGCACCGGCGTGGGTCGTGCTGCGCTAGGTCAAAGCCCGTAATACTCCTGCACTGTGTCCCACGCTGCTTTTTGCAGCAGCTCCACCGTCGGCGCGTCCAGTCCCATCGTGTAGGAATTGCCGACCGGCGAGCGGCCCGTCAGCGCGGCGAACGTCACGCAGGTCGCCAGATACGTGCCTGCGGGGCTCGGGTGCCGCTTGTCCGGCGCATACAGATTTAGCTCGGGCTGCAGCTTGCGCACGCGCGCGAAAGCAAGACCCGCGGGGATCACCAGCGCATCATTGGCATTGCCTGCGATCGTGTAGGCCTCGGCCAACGCTTCCGTCATCTCAGGCTTGTCGGCGTAAGCCCAGGACATGAACAGGACCGGCCGCATGCCGTGGGCGCGGACGATCTCGCTGTCCTTCCTCGCGAAGGTCGCGAACGCGTCCTTCAATTGCGGATGGATCGGGCACTGGCTGCAATCCATCATCACGACGGCGTCGTACTGCCTGCCCGGCTTGTTGAAGACGACGTTATTCTGCTCGTCGAACGAATAGGCGCCGAGGCCGCCCGCCCGCAGCAGGTTCTCCATGTCGTGCCAATCGAGGCCGGAGCCGCCGATCGTTGCCATGGTGTTGCGATAGGCCGCCTTGTTTTCAGGATACGCAGCCCGCTCCATGAAGGAGAGATGCCCGGGCATGCCGTTGTTGTAGTAAAAGAAGCTGTTGCCGACGAACAGCGCGGTCTTGGGGAAATCCGGTCCTGATGTCGTGACCTTGGGCTTGGTCTGCGCCTGGGCATGGAAGCCGACTACAACGGCCAGACACATCGCGAGCATCACTCGCGCGAAAAGACGCATCATCGGCTTCCTCCCCTTTTCTGTCGGGCGGAAACAGATCAGCTTTTCAAGAGTGCCTCAAGAGCACTGACGAGCAGCAGACATGCGCGAGAGCGCATGCTCACCATAAATTCTTGCCGTCGATCATGGTCACCGGCACGGCCTCCAGATCGAATTCGTCGAACAGGCGCGCGTTGACGGCGACCCTCGGATTGTCGAAATCGGGCTTGCCGGTCGACCAGTCCGGCGACTCCGAATAGGTACCGCAGCCGCAGCTTGCGCAGAAATGGTGTTTGACCGTGCGGCTGCCCCAGAGATAGGTCGCGACGTTCTCCGCGGGCGACAGCAGCCGAAACTGCGCCGGCGTGTAATAGGCCCACAACGCGCCGCGCTTGGCGCAAAGCGAGCAGGTGCAACGGGTCACGCTCGAGGGCGCCTCCGTCACCTCGAACACCGTCTCACCGCAATGACAGCTTGCCTCGATCGGCATGACCCGCTCTCCGTTTTGTCAGGAGATGGTCGTAGCCGGACCCTGCTGCCAACATGCTGTCAGCAGCGCGCAGCCGGCCTTGCTCCACATGCTGCGAGCACCGACTTGCCGCGCCAACCCACTAAAAACGTGAAAAACAACCCCATGCACAGTAGCCGACCGCTGGCAAATCAATGGGTTACGTATACTGCGAAACGCAGATTTTCACCGGTCGAGACACTTCGCCCGACACGCAAACCGTGCGATGGGCCAGGAGCTGACCTCGTAGGCGCCTTGCATTGGCGCCTTGTCCTCAGTTGCAGGATGGCGACGGAGGACGCGTTACTGGGCCTCGGCGATCCTCGGTCCAGGCGACGGCATCTGCGCGCGAGTTGCCGATGGCCGGTTCGACGGCGATGCCGGGTCCGGCAATCGGAAAGCGGCGTCGGCCGGCGCTCCCTGGGGTGGTCGGCGGGCAACGGTTGTCGGAAGCACGATCACTTTCGCGCCGACTTTCACGCGATCATAGAGGTCAACGACGTCCTCATTGGTCAGTCGGATGCAGCCGGACGAGACCCGCTTCCCGATCGTATCGGGCTTGTTGGTGCCGTGAATTCGATATTCGGTGTCGCCCAGATACATCGCCCGAGCGCCGAGCGGGTTGCCGGGGCCACCTGCCATGAACCGCGGCAGATAAGGCTGACGCGAGACCATCTCCGCAGGCGGATGCCAATCGGGCCATTCTGCCTTGCGAGCCACGGTCTGCTCACCGGACCATGTGAAACCTTCGCGGCCAACACCGATGCCGTAGCGCAGTGCTTGTGCGTCGTTCAGAACGAAATAGAGGAAGGTGTTCTTGGTATCGATGATCACGGTGCCCGGCGTCTGGCGGCTGGCGTAGTCAACCACCTGCCGAACAAATGCTCCGGGAACGTCGGCAGCTTTGGGCGGTTCGACCAGAGGCGCCGGGGCCGGAGGTGGAGCCGAAGCCGGAGTGGGAGGTGACGATGATGCATGAACCGGCGTTGCGACGTAAACCGGAGTTGACGACGCTTGGGCTTCGCGCGCGGACGGCTTTCGTGTCGCTTGCACGTTCGTCGGTCGAGACAGCAAACCGTACCCCAACGCGGCAACGGCCACGGCGCCGATTGCAAGTCTCGCGGCCATCGGGATTGCGAACGTCTGCGCCTTTCCGCGTTTGACCCGCTTACCCATACCTCGTCCCCCAGGTCACTATGCCCACGAGAGGTATCCAGTAAGATTTAAGAAACTTCGAAGCGATTTCGCTCAGACTGGAACTGTCGGCGATGGTTAACGCCGGGCTCTCGTCGGCAAGATTGGGTTCCCTCGCCTCGCGGATCGCCCCCGCCGCTGGCCACGTCTAAACTCTCCCGATTCGTGGAGACCGTTTTGGCTTTCCTCTTCGTCCTCATCGTCGGCCTCGTCGCAGGCACCATTTCCGGCATCGTCGGCACGGGCTCGTCGATCATGCTGATGCCGGTGCTGGTCTATGCTTACGGGCCAAAGGAGGCGGTGCCGATCATTGCGGTGGCCGCCGTCATGGCCAACTTCTCACGGATCCTGGCCTGGTGGCGCGAGGTCGACTGGCAGGCCTGCGCGGCCTATTCGGTGACAGGCATTCCAGCCGCCGTACTCGGCGCGCGGACGCTGCTGGCCCTGCCCTCGCACGCCGTCGATCTCGCCATCGGCGTCTTCCTGATCGCGATGGTGCCGGTGCGACACTGGCTGGCGCGGCACGATCTCAAGGCCAATCTCTGGCATCTGGCGATCGGCGGGGTCGTCATCGGCTATCTCACCGGCATCGTCGTCTCCACCGGCCCGCTCAGCGTCCCGCTATTCCTGTTCTATGGCTTGTCCCGGGGCGCTTTCCTCGCCACCGAAGCGGCTTCTTCGCTCGGGCTCTATGCCGCGAAATCCGTGACCTTCGAACGGTTCGGCGCGCTGACTGGCGATGTGTTCGTCAAAGGCCTGATCGCTGGATCTTCGTTGATGGCGGGCGCCTTCATCGCCAAACGCTTCGTGCTGCGCCTGAAGCCGGAGATGTTCCGCGTGGTGATGGACGCGATCATGATCGCCGCCGGCCTCTCCATGCTGTGGAATGCGGCGCAGCCGTAGCCGCGCTGCCTCAGACGGCAAACTCGGGCGCGATCGACGGGCTGTCGTCGAGGACCCGGCTGTGGTGGACCGGCCGTCCCTCGAGCCATAGCAACACGGCCTCGAGTGGCTGCGGCCGATGATAGAGAAAGCCCTGCCCGAACCTCACGCCCATCTCGCGCATGGCCTGGGCCTGCTCGGCGCGCTCGATGCCTTCGGCCACCAAAGTGAGGCCCAGCGTGCCGGCGAGCGATGCGATCACGCCAACAATCGCCTTGTCTTCCGCGCTGTCAGGGATCTCGTTGATGAAGGCCTTGTCGATCTTGACCTTGTCCAGCGGAAACCGCCTGAGATGGGCGAGCGAGCTGTAGCCGGTGCCGAAATCGTCGAGCGCGATGGTGGCACCCAGGCGCCGCAGCCGGTGCAGCGTCTCGGATGCGCTGGTCATGTTGTTGATCAGCGATCCCTCGGTGATCTCGAGCTCCAGCAATGATGCCGCGACTTCAAAGCGCGCGCAGGTCGCGCGCAGCTCGGCGGCGAACGAATGGTCGGCGAGCTCGGACGGCGGCAGATTGATCGCGATCCGGATATGCGGCCTGCCGGCCGCAGCCAGATGTTGCAGGGCGCGGCAGGCGTCGGTGAGCACATAGCGCGTCAGCCGCGCATTGTTGCCGCTGCGCTCGATCAGCGGCAAGAATTCGCCCGGACCGATCACGCCGTGTTCCGGATGGCGCCAGCGGATCAGCGCTTCCAGGCCGACGATGTCATGGCTTTCGAGATCGACCTGGCTTTGATACCAGACCTCGAATTGCCTCTCGTCGAAGCCTGTGGGAATGGCAAGTTCGAGCTCCCGGCGGCGGCGATAGTCGCGCTGAAGCGCTTCGTCGAGCACCGCGACCGTGCCGGGCGCCTTGCTCTTGGCATGGTAGAGCGCGATGTCGGCGAGCGCCGGCAGGTGCGAAAGCTCGGGATCTCCGGCACGGCGCACGGCAAGACCGATGCTGGCACGCGGCACGACCTGCTTGTCGTGAAGCCGGATCGGCTCGGAAATCGCATCCAGCAAGTGGCGCGAAAACTTGTGCGCGGCCTCCTCGTTGCTGACCTCGGGTCGAATGACGACGAATTCATCGCCGCCGAGCCGCGCCACCCAATCTTGCGGTTCGACCGCACCACGAAGGCGCTCGGAAATGTGCACCAGGAACTTGTCGCCGGAATCATGGCCAAAGGTGTCGTTGATACCCTTGAAGTCGTCGAGATCGATGAAGCAGAGCGCGATCAGCGCGTCCGGCGAGCCGGCATCGTGACTCAGGGTCACGAGGTGCTCGGATAGCGAGCGGCGATTGGGCAGCCCCGTGAGCGGATCGTGCGCGGCCATGTGCCCGAGCCGGTCGAGCGCACCCGACGTCGTGTGCTGCATGGCGTTGAAGGCATGCGCGAGCTGACCGAACTCGTTTGAGGACTTGACTTCCGCCGGATAGGCGCGGCCATCCTGCTTGCTGCGCTGGATCGCGGACATCATTGCCGCCAGCGGCCTGCCGATGAAGAGGTTGGCGGAGATCCGCATGGCGATCAGGGTCGCAAACGTTGCCAACAGGCCAACGACCAACAGCAGCACCAGACGGCTGCCCGTGTCCGCATAGAGCGCCGCATGCGAATATACGATCGCGATGCGGCCGGCCTGCACCGCCATGTTGCCATTGCTGTAGTTGATCGGACGCGAGATCTCCGCGACCGCCTGCCCCGCCGGGCGCGCCACCACGCGGGCAATCGCGATTCCGGTATCGTCGTAAACGGCCGCCGCGGCGATGCTCTCGTCGTGCATGATCTCGTTGAGCACGCTCGTGACCTGGTCGTAGCGCATCTTCCAGAGCGGTTCGGCGATCAGCTCGGCGCGGCTCTCCGCGACGCGGGCGATGCGCGCGTCGAGCTGCCTGATCTGCGACCAGAAGCTCGAGGCCTCGACGCCGGCGGAGGCGAGCAATTGCACCAGCAACAGAACGGGGACGGTGGCCCAGATCATCGCGCGGACGACCGAGCGCAAGCGCGGCGGCACCGCCTGCTGCTTGCGATCCGGATCGGTCATGTCGTCGGCGTTTCGCATCAGTCGGCAGCACCTTCCACAGGAGTCAGCGACGAGATCAGCGCATCGACGGAGAAGTCGTACTGGCCGCAGCGCCCTGTCTTGGCCCTGAAACGCGCGAAATCGATCCGGTCGAAGGCACGCGTGGTGATGAGGTCACCAACCGCAGCGAGGTTGTCGCGCGTGATGGCGGACGTCTTGACCTCGACACGGGGTGATACGTCCGCAAAATCGCAGCCATCGGCGTAGTCGCGCAAGAGAACGATCGACCAGCCACCGAGCAGGAAGTGCCCACCGTCGGTCAGGAGCAGGCGGCCCGCCTTGATCTCGCGCAGCGCATCCTCCGACCAGTTGAGGCCGACCAATTGGATGTTCCACCCGGGCTTGAGGCCGGCAGCGATCACCGCGCGAAGCGCCCCGAGCGCCATCGGATCGTTTCCGGCCCATATGCCCGCAGGCCGGATCTCCTTGCGCGCGGCCCAGCTCAGATAGTTCGTGGTGACATGCTCGGCCTCCGACTGGGTCCAGTTGGCGAACAGCATCCGATCCACCACGACGTCGGGCGCTGTGTCCACCGCGAGCTTGAGACCCGCGTTGCGGGCGATCGAGGCCGGCGTGATCTCGTCGCCACCGATGCCGAGAATGTGGATCTTGCCGTCCGGGCTCTGCCATTTCTCGGCACGCGCCGCGTCGATCAGGGCATTGGCCATCCGCGCGCCCGCGGTCTGAAGATCCGTCGTGATGTCGCCGAGCCAGGTCTTGAGCTTTTGACGCGGCGGTCCAAGACGCGCCGCATCGTCGCCGATCAGCGTGTTCGAGAGCAGCAGCGTCCTGATCCCGGCGGCCTCGGCTGCCTCCATGATCGGGACGGCGGCGGATTCCTCGTTCGAGAGAATGAGAAAGTCGGGCTTGTCGCTGCGTGCCACCACGCCGAACCCGAGCTCCTGCATGGTGCGGTAATTGCGCTCGCTGGTCAGCACCTCGACATGCACGCCGAGCTTGCGGCCGGCGGCCTGCATGGTCAGCGAAACCATGTCCCAATAGACCTCGCCGGTCTTGCCCGGGTTGACGAAGACGACGTTGAGACGATTCGCATCGGCCGCAATAGCGCCGCCAGACGGCATCACAACGCCGCAGGCGATGCCGAAAGCCAGCAATATCCGCAAGAGTCCGGTCATTCGTTTCGCCATCCCGTATCGGTTCCGAAACTGGACCCGCGTCCGCTAATATTTGGCAAAGTCCGGCCGGACGCGGCGGCATAGAGCTAACAAAGGGTGTATCGGGCGGGTCGAGTTGCGATATGCGGTCCGCTCGGACTCACGCTCTCGACCCGTCATTCCGTGCTATCAGCAAACCTGAAACCCCCGACTCGCTGTCCCCTAACTCGCTGTCCCCATGGCCAAGAACACACTTTCCTTCGTCTGCCAGAACTGCGGCGCGGCCTATAACCGCTGGCAGGGCAAGTGCGAGTCCTGCGGCGAGTGGAATACGCTCGCGGAGGAGGACACGACCGGCAGCGTGCCGGTGTCGATCCGCTCCAAGCGCAAGGGGCGGACGTTCGCGCTGGAGAGCCTGTCCGGAAAAACCCAGGACGCTCCGCGCCTGTCCTCGGGCATGACGGAGCTCGATCGCGTGACCGGCGGCGGCTTCGTCCGCGGCTCGGTGCTGCTGGTCGGCGGCGATCCCGGCATCGGCAAGTCGACGCTGCTGACGCAGGCCACAAGCCTGCTCGCGCGCGCCGGGCACCGCGTCGTCTACATCTCCGGCGAAGAGGCGGTCGCGCAGGTTCGGCTGCGCGCCGAACGGCTCGGGCTGTCGGACGCGCCGGTGCAGCTCGCCGCCGAGACGTCGGTCGAGGACATCGTCTCGACGCTGTCCGAGGGCGCGGTGCCCCGGCTGATCGTGATCGATTCGATCCAGACGATGTGGACCGACACGGTGGAATCGGCACCCGGCACGGTGACGCAGGTGCGCGCCTCGGCGCAGGCCCTGATTCGATTTGCCAAGAGGACCGGCGCGGCCATCATCCTGGTCGGCCATGTCACCAAGGACGGACAGATCGCAGGCCCCCGCGTGGTCGAGCACATGGTCGATGCGGTGCTGTCGTTCGAGGGCGAAGGCTCGCAGCAATTCCGCATCCTGCGTGCCGTGAAGAACCGTTTCGGTCCGACCGACGAGATCGGCGTGTTCGAGATGACGGGGCTCGGCCTGCGCGAAGTCACCAACCCCTCCGAGCTGTTTTTGTCCGAGCGCGATCTCGGCACGCCCGGCACCGCAGTCTTCGCGGGCATCGAGGGCACAAGGCCCGTTCTGGTCGAATTGCAGGCGCTGGTGGCGCCAACCTCGCTCGGCACCCCGCGACGGGCCGTGGTCGGCTGGGATCCGAGCCGTTTGTCGATGGTGCTGGCGGTGCTGGAAGCCCATTGCGGGGTCAAGCTGTCGGGCCACGACGTCTATCTGAACGTCGCGGGCGGCCTGCGCATCCACGAGCCCGCGGCTGATCTGGCCGCTGCGGCGGCGCTGGTGTCTTCCCTGGTTAATGCGCAGTTACCCACCGATGCGGTCTATTTCGGCGAGATCTCGCTGTCCGGCGTGGTGCGCCCGGTGGCGCAGACCCCGGCCAGGCTGAAAGAAGCGGCAAAACTCGGCTTTCAGCGTGCCGTCCTGCCCGAATCGGCTCGGGGCGAAGCCGCCGGCGATGCCGGCCTGTCGCTGAACGCGATCAACAGCCTGACGACGCTGGTCGCCGAGATCGCCGCGCGCGGCTCCCGGCGAGGCGACTCGAGCGCACCGGCAGAGAAAAATGCCACACCGGCAAGATTCCGCCGCGGAGAGGGTTAGCCGGTGGTGACGTGCCCCGCCCTCGCCGCTATACAGCCGTCACAAAAGCAGCATGGGATTGCGTGGTTGCGGCCTTGCCGGGAACGTCGTCTGGCCCTCACTTAGGGCGGGCGGCCAAACACCGATTCGCTGAGCACCTTGAAGTACGAGCGGACCAGACCAGCCGATGCCAGTAACCATCCTCGACCTGATCCTGCTCGGTGTGATGCTGATTTCGGGCCTGCTCGCCATGGTTCGCGGCTTCATGCGCGAAATCCTGTCGATCGCGGCCTGGGGCACGGCGGCGATCGTCACCCTTTACTCATTCTCGAAGCTGCTGCCGACCGCAAAGACCTATTTCAACAACGATACCGTCGCGAGCGTGGTCGTGGTCGCTGGCGTGTTCGTGGGCACTTTGGTCGTGGTCTCCGTGATCACGGTCCGGATCTCCGACATGATCCTGGATTCGCGCATCGGCGCGCTGGACCGCACCCTCGGCTTCCTGTTCGGGCTGGCACGCGGGCTTTTGATCGTCGTGGTCGCCTTCCTGTTCTTCACCTGGCTGGTACCGGACAAGCAGCGCCCGGATTGGGTCACAGGGGCCAAATCCCGCGTGGTGCTCCAGGGAACCGGGGATTGGCTGATGGCCCTCTTGCCTGACGACCCCGAGAACACCATCTTGAAGAGATTCAAGAAAAACAAACCAGATGAAGAGCAAACTGATTCCGAGCAGCAGCCTTCGGGCAGTGGCGACGGATACAGCAAACCGGCTCGTGACAGCCTTAAAAAGCTGATCGAGAAACCCGCGGCGCGATGATTAAGCCCTAACGAGAGGCTCGGACGAGATGCGAAATCCTGACCAGGACGCCCTACTTGATCTCGGCCCGGCCGCGCTGGAACTTCAAGACGATCTGGAGGGGGATACGCTGCGCGAGGAATGCGGCGTCTTCGGCATCTACGGCCACCCCAATGCCGCCGCCATCACGGCGCTCGGCCTCCACGCCCTTCAGCACCGTGGTCAGGAAGCAGCCGGCATTGTCTCCTATGACGGTGGCCGCTTTCATTCCGAACGCCGCCTCGGCCTCGTCGGTGACACCTTCTCCCGCCGCGAGGTGATCGACCGCCTCCCCGGCACAATGGCAGTCGGCCATGTCCGCTATTCCACCACCGGCGCCACCATCCTGCGCAACGTGCAGCCGCTGTTCGCCGAGCTCAACGCCGGCGGCCTTGCGGTCGCCCACAACGGCAATCTCACCAACGGCCTGACGTTGCGTCGCGAGCTCGTGAAAAGCGGCGCGATGATGCAGTCGACCACCGACACCGAAGTGATCCTGCATTTGGTCGCGCGCTCCAGGCGCAGCCGCTTCATTGAGCGCTATGTCGACGCGCTGCGCGAGATCGAGGGCGCCTATGCGCTGGTCTCGCTGACCAACAAAAAGCTGGTCGGCGCGCGCGACCCGCGCGGCATCCGTCCGCTGGTGCTTGGCGATCTCGACGGCTGCCCAATCCTGACGTCCGAGACCTGCGCCCTCGACATCATCGGCGCGCGCTTCGTGCGCGACATCGAACCCGGTGAAGTCATCGTGTTCGACGAGAGCGGCCAGGACATTCACAAGCCGTTCCCACCGATTGCGCCGCGGCCCTGCATCTTCGAGTACATCTACTTCTCACGTCCGGATTCCATCGTCCACGGCCGCTCCGTCTATGAGGTGCGCAAGGCTTTCGGCGCGCAGCTCGCCAAGGAGAGCCACGTGCCGGTCGACGTCGTGGTGCCGGTGCCGGATTCCGGCGTGCCCGCCGCGGTCGGCTACAGCCAGCATTCCGGCGTGCCGTTCGAGCTCGGCATCATCCGCAACCACTATGTCGGCCGCACCTTCATCCAGCCGACCCAGGCGATCCGCGAGTCCGGCGTGCGCATGAAGCATTCGGCCAACCGCGCCGCGATCGAAGGCAAGCGCATCATCCTGATCGACGATTCGCTGGTGCGCGGCACCACCTCGAAGAAGATCGTTCGCATGATGCGCGATGCCGGCGCCAAGGAAGTACATTTCCGCCTCGCCTCGCCGCCGATCCTCTATCCCGACTATTACGGCATCGACCTGCCGGACCGCGGGGGTCTTCTTGCGGCGACGCATTCGCTCGAAGAGATGCGCGAGATCATCGGCGCCGATTCGCTCGCCTTCCTCTCGATCGACGGCATGTACCGCGCCATGGGCGAGCCCGGCCGCGACCCCGCCAATCCGAAATTCTCGGACCATTGCTTCACCGGGGCCTATCCGACCCACCTCACCGACCAGACCCAGACCGAGCAGCAGCCGCGGCAATTGTCGCTGCTGGCGGAGGCGAGCTGACGGCCGTCGTCCTGGCGAAAGCCAGGACCCATTACCACAGGCCTCTCTGGTTCGAAGAAGGTGTGACAATCATCTTCCCTAGCCATAAACGTCACGGCGTATGGGTCCTGGCTTTCGCCAGGACGACGCTGGATAGAACCTCTTGATGACAAATCCCCTCGCCAACCGCATCGCTCTCGTCACCGGCGCCTCGCGCGGCATCGGCTTCGCCACGGCCAGGGCGCTGGCCAAGGCCGGCGCGCATATCGTCGCCGTGGCGCGCACGCAGGGCGGGCTGGAAGAGCTCGACGACGAGATCCGCAAGGACGGCGGCACCGCAACGCTGGTGCCGCTCAACCTCACCGATTCCGACGGCATCGCGCGGCTCGGCGCCGGCCTGCATGAGCGTTACGGCAAGCTCGACATCCTCGTCGGCAATGCCGGCGTGCTCGGCCCCTCCTCGCCGATCGGCCATATCGAGCTGAAGGCCTTCACCGACGTGATGGCGGTCAACGTCTCCGCGAACTTCCAGCTGATCCGCTGCATGGAGCCGCTGCTCAAGCAGTCCGACGCCGGCCGCGCGGTGTTCGTCACGTCCGGCGCTGCCAACAAGGCGACCGCCTATGTCAGTCCCTACGCGGCGTCCAAGGCGGCGCTGGAAACGCTGGCGCGCGCCTGGGCACAGGAGACCGCGAATACGAAACTGCGCGTCAATTTGTTCAATCCGGGCCCCGTCCGCACCCGCATGCGCGCGACGCTGATGCCGGGCGAAGATCCGGCGACGCTCGATACAGCCGAGCAGGTCGCCGAATTCATCGTGCCGATGTGCGCGCCGGACTGGACCGAAACCGGCAAGTTCTACGACTACAAGACCCGCAGCCTGATGAGCTTCCGCTCGCCGGCCTGATTGACTTGACGGCCTCCCCGCGATTGACTGCCCGCGCTCAAGCGGCAGCAAGCCGCAGGCCAAAAAAGGGAGGTTGCTATGGCACCATGGCGGAATCGCGCAAGCTTTAAGCGTGCGCTCGCAAATGTCTCTCGCGTCCTCTCTGTCCTGATCGCGGCCGTCGCGTTTGCGCTTCCGGGTGCGGCGACCGCCAGCGATGTCCCGACCTTCGCAGTCGATGCTTCCTGGCCAAAGCCGTTGCCGAACAACTGGATCCTCGGCCAGGTCGGCGGCATCACCGTCGACTGGCAGGGCCACATCTGGGTGATCCATCGCCCCCGCTCCCTCACCGACGACGAGAAAGGCGCGAGCCTCACTCCGCCGCGTTCGAAATGCTGCGTGTCGGCGCCGCCGGTGCTCGAATTCGACAGCGACGGCAATCTGCTGCGATCGTGGGGCGGCGCGGGCGAAGGCTATGAATGGGTCGGCCGCGAGCACGGCATCGAGGTCGACGAGCGCGGCTTCGTCTGGGTCGGCGGCAATGCCGACAACGACAACGCGATCCTGAAATTCACGCTCGACGGCAAGTTCGTCGCCCAGATCGGCAAGATCGCGCCGAGCCTCGGCAGCAACGACACGACACAGCTCGGCAAACCCGCCGAGACCGCGATCGACAAGGCCGCCAACGAAATCTATGTCGCCGACGGCTACGGCAACCGCCGCGTCATCGTGTTCGACGCAACGACCCTCGCCTACAAGCGGCACTGGGGCGCCTACGGCAACAAGCCTGATGACACCAAGCAGGCGGCGTACGATCCCAAGGCGCCGGTGTCCCAGCAGTTCGGCAATCCCGTCCACTGCGTGAAGCTCGCCAATGACGGTCTCGTCTATGTCTGCGACCGCATCAACAACCGCATCCAGGTGTTCAAGACGGACGGCACCTTCGTGAAGGAATTCTTCTTCGAGAAGAACACCCTCGGCAATGGCGCGGTGTGGGACGTCGCAATCTGGCCCGATCCGAAGCAGACCTGGCTGCTCAGCGCGGACGGCGAGAACAACGAGATCAGGGTGATCAGGCGCGACGACGGCAGCGTGGTCGGCAGCTTCGGGCACAACGGCCGCAATGCCGGACAATTCCACTGGGTGCACGCCATGGCGATCGACGCCAAGGGTAACGTCTATACCGCCGAGGTCGACACCGGAAAGCGCATCCAGAAATTCAAGCTGACATCGGACGCGCTGAAATAGCGTCTCGACGCATTTTGCCCAAAAGTTAACGGAGGGATGACGCTGCGACGCAGCGTCATCCGGCTTTAGGCGCATTGCCGCCGGCCGTGGGACACGGTAGAGCCATCAGCCGGAACAAGGCTCCCATTCAAGAGAGCCGTCCGCATGTTTGACAATGGAGGAAAGCTTTTATGACGACGACGTTCGCGCGCCGCTCCGCGGCTCTTCTGGCCTGTGCCGCCTTCGGTTTTGCCACATCCGCCTTCGCCCAGGAAAAATCCGTCACGATCGGCGTGCTCAACGACATGTCCAGCCTCTATGCCGACATCGGCGGCCCCGGCGCCGTGGCGGCGGTCAACATGGCGGTGGAAGATTCCGGTCTCCGCGCCAAGGGCTGGAAGATCGAGGTGATCAGCGGCGACCACCAGAACAAGCCGGACGTCGGCGTCAACATCGCGCGGCAGTGGATCGACACCCAGAAGGTCGATGTGATCGCCGACACCCCGAACTCCGGCGTGGCGCTGGCCGTCAGCAACGTCGTCAAGGAAAAGAACGCGGTCCTGCTCAACAATGGCGGCGCCAGTGCCGACCTCACCGGCAAGGCCTGCAACGCCAACACCATTTCCTATACTTACGACACCTACATGCTCGCCAACGGTACCGGCAAGGCGCTGACCAAGGCCGGCGGCGACAGCTGGTTCTTCCTGACCGCCGACTACGCCTTCGGTGCCGCGCTCGAGCGTGACACCAGCGCGGTCGTCACCGCGAACGGCGGCAAGGTGCTCGGCGGCGTCAAGCATCCGCTCAACACGTCGGATTTCTCCTCCTTCCTGCTGCAGGCGCAGAATTCGAAGGCGAAGATCGTCGGTCTCGCCAATGCCGGCGGCGACACCACCAACTCGATCAAGCAGGCGGCCGAGTTCGGCATCGTCGAAGGCGGCCAGAAGCTCGCGGCGCTGTTGCTGTTCATCAACGACGTCCACTCGCTCGGCCTGAAGACCGCGCACGGCCTGACCTTCACCGAATCCTTCTATTGGGACCTCAACGAAGGCACGCGCGCCTTCTCGAAGCGCTTCCAGGACAAGGTCGCCAACAAGGCGATGCCCTCGATGACGCAGGCCGGCAATTACGCGGCCGTGCTGCATCTTCTGAAGGCGATGGACGCCCTCGGCGGCAATCCGCACGACGGCGCCAAAGTTGTCGCCAAGATGAAGGAGATCCCGACCGACGATCCGCTGTTCGGCAAGGGCCCGCTGCGCGAGGACGGACGCCGGATCATTCCCGCCTTCCTGTTCGAGGTGAAGAAGCCGGAAGAATCCAAGGGACCGTGGGATTATTACAAGCTGGTCGCGACCATCCCGGCGGAAGATGCGGCCAAGCCGCTCAAGGACAGCGAGTGCCCGCTGGTGAAGAAGTAAGAGCATAGGTGCCGTAGGGTGGGCAAAGGCGCAAAAGCGCCGTGCTCACCATCTCTCGACAACCGAACAAGGCGGTGGGCACGCTTCGCTTTGCCCACCCTACGCAACCGTCTTCGCCGCTCCCAGCGCCCGCACCGCGATCGCCACGCACGCCACCATCAACACCGCCGCGAGCAGGAACGGCGCGCCGGGCAGCTGCCACGGCGCGCTGGCGCCGATGAAGTATGAAAACGTCAGCGTGAACAGGAACGGACCGACGAGCTGCGACACGCTCTGCACGCTCGCGGTCGCGCCCTGCAACTGGCCCTGCTGATCGGGCGCGACCAGCCGCGTCATCAGCGATTGCATGGCGGCGCCCGAAATGCCCCACAGCGACATCACGGGAATGCCGATCCAGAACAGCGGTCCGGTCGGCGCTGCGCCGAAGATCACGAAGCCGACCGCGCCACAGCACAGGCCCATCAACAAGGCGTTGCGCTCGCCGAGCACGCGCACGATCGGACCGATCGCGAGCCCCTGCACCACCATGGCGCAGACGCCGACCATCGCCAGCGTCAATCCCACGGTCTTCGAATCCCAGCCGTAGCGATAGGTGGCGTAGAGCACGAAGGTCGAGGGAAGCACGACATGCGCGACCTGCGCGATGAAGTTGACGACGGACAACGCAGCGAGCACCACGTTCGAACGCAGCAGGCGGAGCGCTCCGAGCGGATTGGCGCTCCTCCAGCGGAACGGCGCGCGCTTGTCCGGCGCCAGCGATTCCGGCAGGACGAAGAGCCCATAGAGCGCATTGGCCAAGCTCAGGGCCGCCGAGGCCCAGAACGGCAGGCGCGGATCGATATCGCCGAGCAGACCACCCAGCGCCGGGCCCAGCACGAAGCCGGCGCCGAACGCAGCTCCAATCCTGCCGAACACCGCTGCGCGCCGCTCCGGCGGCGTAATGTCGGCGATATAGGCAAAGGCGGTCGAGATGCTCGCCGAGGTGATGCCTGAGATCACCCGGCCGACGAACAGCCAGACCAGCGACGGCGCCAGCGCCATCAGCACATAGTCGGCCGCGAGCCCGAAATTCGACAGCAGCACCACCGGCCGCCGCCCGAAGCGATCCGACAGCGCGCCGAGCACCGGCGAGAACACGAATTGCATCAGCGCCCAGGCGGTGCCGAACAGGCCGAAGATGCGGGCCGCGTGCGCCGTGTCGTTGTCGACGAAGCTCTCGATCAGTTTTGGCAGGATCGGCATGATCACGCCGAGCGCGAGCATGTCGAGCAGGATGGTGACGAAGATGAAGGCGACCGCACCGCGCCGGACTGGCGCAGCGCCCTGCGCCATCGCCTCGCCGGCTTGGTTGCTCACGACGGCCGCTTGCGCTTGTGGGCGAAGGGATTGGCCTTCTCGCGCAAGGTGATACGCACCGGCGTGCCCGGCAGCTCGAAGGCCTCACGCAGCGAGTTGGTGAGGTAGCGCAGATAGGACTGCGGCACCGCGTCCGCACGCGAGCAGAACAGCACGAAGCTCGGCGGACGCGCCTTGGTCTGCGTGATGTAATTCAGCTTGAGGCGTCGGCCGGACACGGCCGGCGGCGGATTGGCCTGGACCGCCTCCTCGAACCAGCGGTTCAGCGCCGCCGTCGACACACGTCTGTTCCAAAGCGCATAGGCATCCTGGATCGCCTGCATCAATCGATCGACGCCCTCGCCCATCAAGCCGGAGACGGCGACGATCGGCACGCCTTTGATCTGCGGCAGCAAATGATCGGCATCGCGGCGCAGGTTCGAGATCGCGCCGCCGCCTTTGCTCTCCATCAGGTCCCATTTGTTGACGGCGAGCACGACGGCGCGACCTTCGCGCTCGATCAGGTCGGCGATGCGAAGATCCTGCTCCTCGAAGCGGTTCTGCGCATCCATCATCATCACGACGACTTCGGCAAAGCGCACCGCGCGCAGTGCGTCGGCGACCGAGAGCTTCTCGAGCTTCTCCTCGATCCGCGAGCGCCGGCGCAGACCCGCGGTGTCGAACACGCGAAACTCGCGACCCTTCCAGTTGATCTCGACCGCGATGGAATCGCGCGTGGTGCCGGCCTCCGGGCTCGTCAGCAGGCGCTCCTCGCCGAGCAGATGATTGATCATCGTCGACTTGCCGGCGTTGGGCCGGCCGACGATGGCAACCCGGATCGGACGCGTGGCCGCCTCTTCCTCCGTCAGCGGCTCGTCGTCCTCGACGTCATCCTCCTCGACGGGCTCCGGCATCAGCTCTCGAAGGGCATCATAGAGCTCACCGAGGCCCTCGCCGTGCTCGGCCGAGATCTGGATGGGATCGCCGAGGCCGAGCGCGAAAGCCTCCATCGCGCCGGCATCGCCATGCTTGCCTTCGCTCTTGTTGGCGACCAGCAGCACCGGCTTGTTGGCCTTGCGGGCGAAATCGGCGAAGGCGCGATCGTTGGGCGTGAGGCCCATGCGGGCATCGATCACGAAGAACAGCGCGTCGGCCTGTGCGATCGCGGCCTCCGTCTGCTCCTGCATGCGGGCGGTCAGCGAGCCCTTGGCCCCCTCGTCGAGGCCGGCGGTGTCGATGATCGTGAAGTCGAGATCGCCGAGCCTGGCCTCGCCCTCGCGGCGATCGCGGGTGACGCCGGGCAGGTCATCGACAAGCGCGAGCTTCTGCCCGACCAGACGGTTGAACAGCGTCGATTTGCCGACATTGGGTCGGCCGATAATGGCAATCTTAAAGGACATGGGTCATTCGTGCGCTGCCGGAGCCGCGCCTGTCAATGAAATGAAGACAATTGTTTGAGCATGATCTTTTCGGAAAACCGCTTCACACTTTTCCGGATCATGCTCTAGCGCGAGAAGCTGCCGCTGGGCATCGGCGCCGGGAAGGCGCCCTGCGTTTGCTGCTGGGTGGTCTGGGTCGGTTGCGCCTGCTGGACGGGCTGATCGGGCGGCGGCGCGGTGGTGCGCTTGCGCACGATCTTCTGCCTGGGCGGCGGCGTGGCCGCGGGCGGCGCGGCCTCGGGCTGGGCCTCGCCATCGACTTCGCCGGCGGGCACCTCAGCCGGCGCAACGGCAGCGCTGGCGGGCTGCCTGGTCTTTTTCGCCTTGGCACCCTTCGCCGGCTTGGCCGGCTCGGGCGGAGGCTCGGTGGGCAGAGCCGCGACGGCGGGTCCGTTCGGATCGGGCCGTTGCTGCGCGCCCTTGTACATATCCTTCGGAACGCCCTGCTCGAGGCCCGGCACGCCTTCCGGGAACACCGGCTTGCGGTCGCCCGGCAGCTTCTTCTTGGTATCGAGGAAGTCGAGCATGTCGCTCGGATCGAAGCTGGAGCAACCGCCCAGCACGCCCGTGAAGGCGATCAGGACGGCGGCTGCGATCAAGCGTGACGTACGGCGCATATCGGTATCTCGTCTCAGCTCTCGGCTCAGCTCTTCGCTACGGGCGGCAGCAGGGCCTGCAGCGCCTCGGCGCGCGAGCGCAAGCCGGGCGGCGTTTCGCCATCCTCGGCAATCGCGTCGAGCCATTTGCGGGCCGCAGTCATGTCGTTGTTGCGCCAGGCCGACAGCGCCAGCATCTCGCGGGCGGTATGACGAAAGGTCGATTTGGGCGCGGTGGAGGCGTCCAGCCGCTGCTGCATGTCGGCATAACCGGCGCTGTCGAGCAGGAGACCGGCGGCGCGGATCTTCGCCAGATCCTGCCACTCGCCGCCCACGCTGTGGTCGGCGGCGATGTCGTCATACAGCTTGGCGCCCGCCTTGGTGTCGCGGGCCGCCGCCTCGGCCGCAGCACGCAGCCGCGCCAGGGTGCGATAGCCCGATGGAGCCTTTGCGGCGAGCTCGGTGAAGGCCGCCTCGGCCTCCGCATGCTTGTCCTGCTCGGACAGCTCGGCGGCCTTTTCGAAGGCGGCGCCGGCCTCGGCGGCCTTCTTGGCCTCCACATACTGGTAAGCGCGCCAGCCACCCACGGCGGCGACGATCAGCACCATCAGGGCGATGAAGACGATCGAATACTTGTCCCACAGCTTCTTGAGCTGTTCGCGACGTACTTCCTCGTCGACTTCGTCAAATAATTCAGACACTTATGCTAATCCCATGCCCGTCCGGGTGCGCGCGCCAAGGCGTTCGCGTCAGGAATCCCGTCCCCACGTGGCGGCGAGGTACCCTAACGATATGGCGGTGGCAAGGCAAAGCGAGCCCGATCAAGGCGTTAACCACCCGGGACAGCCCGGAGAGACCGCCTCCCCGGGTCAGGATCCCAACAGCTCCCGCAGCTGCCGCTTCAGTACCTTGCCATTGGCATTGCGCGGCAGCGGCTCCGCTGTGATCATCATGCTCTCCGGGACCTTGTAGTCGGACAGCCGCTCCGCGCACCAGGCGCGCAAGGCCTCGCTGTCCACCGGCGCGCGCGCCACCACCACGGCGTGAACGCGTTCGCCCAACACCGGGCACGCCTTGGCGACGATCGCGCTCTCGACCACGGCCGGGTGGCCGGCCAGCACGGATTCGACCTCGGCCGAATAGATCTTGAGGCCGCCGCGGTTGATCATGTCCTTCTGCCGGTCGAACACCCGGACAAATCCCTCCACATCGATCGAGCCGAGATCGCCGGAATGCCAGAACCCGCTGGTGAAGCTTTCGGCCGTGGCCTTTGGGTTGTTCCAATAGCCCTTGATGACGGAGGCACTCTGGATCCAGAGCTCGCCGATTTCCCCAGGCGGCAGCTCACGCCCGTCCGCGCCCATTGCCAGAATGCGCGCACCGGGACACGGCAGGCCAACGCTGTCGATGTGGGTTGCCGTCAACTCGCCCGGCATGATCGTGGACGGCGATGTCGTCTCGGTCGCGCCGTAGCAGTTCGCCAGCTCGAGGCCCGGAATGATCGCCTTGAGCTTCTCGATGGTGGCAACCGGCATCGGCGCGCCACCAAAGCCTCCGATGCGCCAGCTCGACAGATCGTAGCTCTCGAAATCGGGCTGGAGCAGGCAGAGATTGTACATCGCCGGCACCATCACCGTGTAGGTGACGCGCTCGCGCGCGGCGAGCTTGAGATATTCGCCGGCCTTGAACTCCGGCATGATGATCAGCGCGCCGCCGCAGCAGATCATCGTCGTGATGTTGGCGACGACGCCGGTGACGTGGCCGAGCGGCACTGCCGCGATCGAACGGTCGGCCGCCGTCAATTGCAGGCAGGACACGAAGATCATCGAGGAATGGACGATGTTGCAATGGGCCAGCATCGCGCCCTTCGGCTTGCCTGTCGTGCCCGAGGTGTAGAGGATCATCGCGGTGTCCTCCTCGCTCGTCTCGACCGGCGCCGGGGCCGGCGCGCTGTCGACGAGCACCGCGAAATGCGACCGAGCCGGATCGTCATCGACCGCGATACGGTGGATCACATCGGGCACATCCCGCACGTCCGGCAGCCGCTCCGCGAGCGCCGCCTCGTGGATCAGGATTTTGGCGCCGCAGTCGGCGAGCACATAAGCGATTTCCGGCTTCTGCTGCCGTGTGCTGAGCAGCACCGTGACGAGCCCCTCATGCGCGGCAGCAAACAGCAGCAGCGGGAATTCGACCCGGTTGCCGAGCAGGATCGCGACACGATCGCCGCGCCGCAATCCGAGCTTGCGAAATCCCGCCGCGATCCGCGCAGCCTGCTCCGCGGCCTGCCGCCAGCTCAGCCGGACATGGCCTGAGATCAGCGCTTCGCCGTCGGGATTGCGGGCGCAGGCGTCCGCAATCATCGCCCATAGGCTCGACGGCCGATCGCAAAATGCCGGCACGACCCGATCGCCGAAGCGCGCCTCGAACCGCATTGGCGGGATCTGAGAATGCGACCAGTCCATCGGAATGCCTTGGCTTGTTGCTCTTGTTACTTTGTCACTTTCCGCGCAGGGCATGCGGTCCCGTCTTGTGCTGATCGGCTATCCACCCATCACGGGAACGCCGATCACGACCGGATGGAACGCAAAAGCCAGCGCCAGATAAGCGACGATCCCGACCGCGATCGCGATCAGATCGTTGGTGACGCCGCCCACCGGAATCGGCGGACCGCCGCCATCGGTGCGACGCTTCAGCGTGATACGATCATACACCGCCCAGCCCAGGAAGGAGCCGAACAGGATGATGGAGCCGAGATCGCCATTGGCCAGAAGATGCGCCGCCGCCCACAGCTTGATGCCGGCCAGCATCGGATGCTTCAGCGTCGCGTAAATGCGGCCGCGCAGATAGGACGCAACCACCAGGATGACCGCGGGCAACATCAGCGCGAGCGTGATGTGCTTCAGCGCCTTCGGCGGATACCAGACGTCGATCCAGCCCGTCGCACGGTAATGCGCGAAGCCCCAGATGATCAGCGCGAGCCCCGCGAGCGAGGCAAGCGAATAGAGGATTTTGTAGGTCCCCTCGCCCAGTCTCGCGATGGCCTGCGCGCGCGCCTCGCGTTTCGTCGTGAACACATGCGCCGCAAAAAACAGCGCAAGCCCCAGGATCATCACCAGCAGACCCACGAGATTCTCCCCTCAACCAGCGCCCCAGCCCATGGCGTATCATCGATTGGCCGCGGGTCGCAACTGATGCGCTACTTGCCGATCTCGCGATTGTCGACATATCGGATCGCGATCGGCCGCCCGGCGAGGGCACCGCCAAGACCCCCGGTGAATTTCAGCGGCAGGCAGGCGTTCAACGATGAATTGATCGCATTGAGGTAGGAGGTTCTCGTCTCGGCGGGGACGCCTGCGGTCGCAAAGGTCAGGCGCGGCGGGCCGATCAGGCCGCCCGATTTGTTGAAGCTGAAACGCACGGCGATCTGCATGCCCGCGTGCGCATTGTCCGTTGGCGGCGACCAGCAGCTGCGCAGTTCGGCGAAGAGATCGCCGATCGTGTCGAGATCATGATCCGGCTTCTGGTATTTGGCGCGATCCGCCTCTGACGGTACGCTTTGGATCGTGAGCTGGAGATTCTGGCCATAGGGATAGTCGATCTCGGGAATACAGGGACCAGGCTCGAGCGGGCTGCAGTAGGACGGCGTGCAGGGCCTGCCGTCGAGGACGCTGCACGGCTCGTGCGAAAACGGAATTGGGTTGATTTGCCTGGGCCGCGCGTCCGCGGCGATCGTCGAGATCGCCAGCAGGAAGAAAACAAGGATGCCGCGCCACATGACCAGAACGTGGCATCGCCGGAGAAGCCGTCAAGCCTGCAAGCGTTCACATGCTCGCGCGTACACGCGGTGTCGTCGTCCGGCTTGACCGGACGACCCAGTATCCCAGAGGCGATTGTGATTGAGCCGAGAGGCTGCGGCGTACTGGATGCCCCGCCTGCGCGGGGCATGACAGCGGTGGGACGGAGCCACACCCTAGCCCTTCTTCTTGACGTCCTTGACGTTGGTGAACTCGATGCCCTCGGCCCGTTCCCTTGTGTAGCCGAGATAGAACTCGTTCCGCGCCAGATAGACGGGATCGCCGTCGACATCGTCGGCGATGCTGGAGGTGTTGGCAGCGATGAAGGTATCGAGCTTCTTGCGGTCGCCCGAGGAGACCCAACGCGCGAGCTGGAACTCGCTGACCTCGAATTCGACCGGGAGGGAATATTCCGCATCCAGCCGCGCCTTGAGCACGTCGAGCTGGAGAGCGCCGACGACGCCGACCAACGCGGGCGCGCCGTCGCGCGGGCGGAACACCTGCACCACGCCCTCTTCCGACATCTGCTGAAGCGCTTCCTTCAGCTTCTTGGCTTTCATCGCATCGGTGAGACGCACGCGGCGGACGATTTCCGGCGCAAAGCTCGGCACGCCGACGAAGTTGAAATCCTCACCGTCGGTCAGCGTATCGCCGATGCGCAGCGTGCCGTGATTGGGAATGCCGACGACATCGCCGGCATAGGCTTCGTCCGCAACCGAACGGTCCTGCGCGAAGAAGAATTGCGGGCTCGACAGCGGCATGCTCTTGCCGGTGCGCACGAGCTTCGCCTTCATGCCGCGGCTCAGCTTGCCGGAGCACAGCCGCGCGAAGGCGATGCGGTCGCGGTGGTTGGGATCCATGTTGGCCTGGATCTTGAACACGAAGGCGCTCATGCGCGGGTCGGTGGCTTCGACCTTGCGCTGGTCGCTCTCCTGCGCGCGCGGCTCGGGCGCGAACTTGCCGAGCCCTTGCAGCAGGTCGCCGACGCCGAAATTGCGTAGCGCGCTGCCGAAATAGACCGGCGTCAGATGGCCCTCGCGAAACGCTTCGAGCTCGAACGGCTTTGAAGCCGCGGTGACGAGCTCGAGCTCGTCCTTGACCGCTGACACGTCGAGATTGGCGTTGAGCTTGGCGAGCTCGGCGATCTCGATCTGCTGCGCCGCGCCGGTCTTGGCACCGCCGCCTTCGAGCAGGCGCACGCCGCCATTGACGACGTCATAGGTGCCGAGGAACTCGCGGCCGCGGCCGACAGGCCAGGTCATCGGCGTGGTATCGAGCGCCAGCGTCTTCTCGATCTCGTCGAGGAGCTCGAACACGTCGCGGCTCTCGCGGTCCATCTTGTTGATGAAGGTGATGATCGGGATGTCGCGAAGACGACATACCTCGAACAGCTTTCGGGTGCGCGCCTCGATGCCCTTGGCGGCGTCGATCACCATGACGGCGGAATCGACCGCCGTGAGCGTGCGATAGGTGTCTTCCGAAAAGTCCTCGTGACCCGGCGTGTCCAGCAGGTTGAAAACGAGGCCCTCGAACTCGAAGGTCATGACCGAGGTCACGACCGAGATTCCGCGCTCGCGCTCGATCTTCATCCAGTCCGAACGCGTGTTGCGCCTCTCGCCCTTGGCCTTGACCTGGCCGGCCAGATTGATGGCGCCACCGAACAGCAGCAGCTTTTCGGTCAGCGTGGTCTTGCCGGCGTCCGGATGCGAGATGATGGCAAAGGTACGCCGCCGCGACACTTCAGCGGCAAGCGAGGAACGGGCCGTCGATTCGGCTGTGGTGGCGATGTCGGACATTGCGGCAGCGTTTGGCAGGGAAAATGAGCCTGATCAAGCCTCATCTGGTGATTGCGGAGCCTTCCGGCCAGTCCCATATCGGGCCCAAGATCAGGTTGGGAGGGACGGCCTTCCCTTCCCACAGCACGCCAGTCGCGGGGACGACCCTGCCTTGAATGGAGGGTCGTCATGGCCTGGAGCATCCTGTTCGTCGCCGGTCTGCTGGAGGTCTCCTGGGCGATCGGCCTCAAATACACCGAGGGGTTCAGCAAGCTCGTTCCGTCGGTCCTCACGCTCGGCGCCATGGCCGGCAGCATCATCCTGCTCGGGCTCGCCCTCAAATCGCTGCCGATTGGAACCGCTTATGCAGTCTGGACCGGCATCGGCGCGGTCGGTACCGCGACGCTCGGCATCGTCCTGTTCGGCGAGCCGGCCACCGCGTTCCGCCTCGCCAGCATCGGGCTGATCGTCGCCGGGATTGTCGGGCTGAAGCTGGTTACCTGAGGAAGATCTTGACCGCCCACCAGCTCAGCGCGGCGACGATGGCCGAGGCCGGCATCGTGATCACCCAGGCATAGACGATCGAGCTGGCGACGTTCCAGCGCACCGCCGAAAGGCGGCGGGCGGCGCCGACGCCGACGATGGCCCCGGTGATGGTGTGGGTGGTCGAGACGGGAACGCCGAGGAAGGTCGCCATGAACAGGGTCGCGGCACCGCCGGTCTCGGCGCAAAATCCCTGCATCGGGGTCAGCTTGGTGATGCGCAGGCCCATGGTGCGAACGATGCGCCAGCCGCCCATCAGCGTCCCCATCGCCATCGCGGCCTGGCACGAGAGCACCACCCAGAAGGGTACGAAGAATTCGCCGCCGAGCTGGCCCTGCGAATAGAGCAGCACGGCGATGATGCCCATGGTCTTCTGCGCGTCGTTGCCCCCATGGCCGAGCGAATAGAGCGAGGCGGAGGCGAATTGCAGGATGCGGAAGGCGCGATCCACGGCAAAGGGCGTGGAGCGCACCGAGGCCCAGGAGACGATCGCGACCAGCACCATCGCGAGCAGGAAGCCGACGAGCGGAGACAGCACGATAGCGATCACCGTCTTGGACAATCCGCTCCAGACCGCCGCCGAAAGGCCGGCTTTGGCCACACCGGCACCAAACAAGCCGCCGATCAATGCATGAGACGAGGACGATGGGATGCCGAGCGCCCATGTCACGAGGTTCCAGACGATGGCGCCGACGAGCGCGGCGAAGATCACCTGAGCATCCACGATCGCGGGATCGATGATGCCGGTGCCGATGGTCTGGGCGACGTGGAGCCCGAACACCATGAAGGCGACGAAATTGAAGAACGCGGCCCAGAACACCGCGTATTGCGGCCGCAGCACGCGAGTCGAGACGATGGTCGCAATCGAATTGGCGGCGTCGTGCAGGCCGTTCAGGAAGTCGAACAGCAGCGCGACGGCGATCAATCCGATCAGGACGGGAAGACCCAACGCAACATCCACGGCGTGGCCCCTGCCCTAAACTTGCTCGATGACGATGCTGTTGATCTCGTTCGCGACGTCGTCGAAGCGATCGGCGACTTTCTCGAGATGGTCGTAAATCTCTGCGCCCACGATGAAATCCATCGCGTTGCCGTCGCGATGCTTGAGGAACAGTTCCTTCAGCCCGATATCATGGAGATCGTCGACGCGGCCTTCCAGTTTGCCAAGCTCTTCCGTGATCGCAGTCAGCATGGCCACGTTCTGACCGATCTTCTGCATCAGCGGCAGCGCACGGCCGACCAGATTGGCGCATTCGATCAGGAGCCCGCCGATCTCCCGCATCGGGGGCTCGAAGCTGCGGACCTCGAACAGCATCACGGCCTTGGCGGTCTGCTGCATCTGGTCGATGGCGTCGTCCATCGAGGTGATCAGGTTCTTGATGTCGCCGCGGTCGAACGGGGTGATGAAGGTGCGACGCACCGCCGTCAGCACCTCACGGGTGATATTGTCCGCATCGTTCTCGAACTGGTTGACGCGCTGGCAATAGACCGGCGTCTCCTCGCCCCCGTTGAGCATGCTCTGGAGCGCGATCGAGCCCTGGATCACGGTCTGGGCGTGGCGGTCGAACAGGTCGAAGAACCGTTCTTCCTTGGGCAGGAAAGAGCGAAACAATCGCATCATGGGAGAGAAACTACCGGTTGGATAATGGCCTGGCCAAAGGGGGCCGTCATGAAACTGTCATAGACCATTTTCGATCCACGCGCGTGCCACCTCACGCCCGTGGAGCCGGATCATCCACCGCTTTCGCGAGTCAACACATCTTCCATTAGATCAATGACTTACAGCGACCGCCGGAAGTAATGCGCGATTTCGCCGATGACGCCACGGCGGAAGGTGAGCACGCAGATCACGAAGATCGAGCCCTGGATCACGGTCACCCACTGCCCGAACCCCGCCAGATATTGCTGCATGGCGATGATCACGAAGGCACCGACCACGGGACCGAACACGGTTCCTAGACCACCGACCAGCGTCATCAGCACGACTTCGCCCGACATTGACCAGTGCACGTCGGTGAGCGAGGCATTCTGCGCCACGAAGACTTTCAGCGCACCGGCAAAGCCGGCCAGCGTACCCGACAGGACGAAAGCCAGGAACTTGTACTGATCGGTGCGGTAACCCAGCGAGATCGCGCGCGGCTCGTTCTCGCGGATCGCCTTGAGGACTTCGCCGAAGGGCGAGTTGATGATGCGGAAGATCAGCAGGAAGCCGGCGAGGAAGCCGACCAGAACCACATAGTAGAGCACGGTCGGCTTGGTCAGATCGAACACGCCGAACATGCGTCCTTGCGGGATGCCCTGGATGCCGTCTTCGCCATGGGTAAACGGCGCCTGGAGGTAGATGAAGTACAGAAGCTGCGACAGCGCCAGCGTGATCATCGAGAAATAGATGCCCTGGCGCCGGATCGAGATATAGCCCGTGATGAGCGAGAGCACGAAGGCACCGGCGACGCCGACGAGGATGCCGAGCTCCGGCGGCAGCGCCCAGACCTTCAGCGCATGCGCGCTGCAATAGCCGGCGGTGCCTAAGAACATCGCATGGCCGAAGGACAGCAAACCGCCGTAGCCGATCAGCAGGTTGAAGGCGCAGGCGAGCAGCGCGAAGCACAGCGCCTGCATCACGAAGAACGGGTAGACGCCCGTGAATGGCACCGAAGCCAGCAGCAGCGCCATCACCACGAACACGATCATCTCGTCGCGGATCGCGCGCGGGGTTACCGGCAGCGTGTCGTCCGTCAAGGCTGTCATATCAGGCCGCCCTTCCCGTCAATCCCGTTGGCTTCACCAAGAGCACCAGCACCATCAGCACGAACACGACGGTGTTGGAGGCCTCGGGGTAGAAATATTTGGTCATGCCCTCGATCACACCGAGCGCAAAGCCGGTGATGATGGAGCCCATGATCGATCCCATGCCGCCAATCACGACCACCGCGAACACCACGATGATCAGGTCGGCGCCCATCAGCGGCCGCACCTGGTTGATCGGCGCCGACAGCACGCCGGCAAGCGCGGCCAGGCCGACACCCAAACCATAGGTCAGCGTGATCATGCGCGGCACGTTGACGCCGAAGGCGCGCACCAGCGTCGGGTTTTCAGTCGCGGCACGCAAATAGGCGCCGAGACGCGTCTTCTCAATCAGGAACCAGGTCGCGATGCAGACCACCAGCGAGAAGATGACGACCCAGCCGCGATAAATGGGCAGGAACATGAAGCCGAGATTCATGCCGCCCTTGAGCTGGTCCGGAATGGCGTAAGGCATGCCAGAGGAGCCGAAATAGTTCTGGAACACGCCCTGCACGATCAGCGCAATGCCGAAGGTCAGGAGCAGGCCGTAGAGATGATCGAGCCCCGTCAGCCATTGCAGCATGGTCCGTTCCAGGATCATGCCGAAGATGCCGACGATGATCGGCGCCAACAGCAACGCCCACCAGTAGTTGATGCCGCCGATGTTCAGCAGGAAGTAGGCGACGAACGCGCCCATCATGTAGAGCGCGCCATGGGCGAAATTGATGATGTTGAGCATGCCGAAGATCACGGCAAGCCCGAGACTGAGCAGCGCGTAGAACGAGCCGTTGATCAGTCCCACCAGTAGCTGAGCGTAAAGAGCCTGCATCGATCCCGCACCCGGTCCCTTCGGCGTTCCCTGAAAGTCGCCCGCAGGCCTGATGGCCTGCGGGCGGTTATCTTACTTCTTCAAGAGCGCGCACTTGCTCTCGGACAGCGGCGTGAAGGCCTGGTCGCCCGGCACCGTGCCGACCAGCTTGTAGAAGTCCCACGGTCCCTTGGACTCGGAGGGCTTCTTCACCTCGAACAGATAGGCATTGTGGATGGTGCGACCGTTGGGCTGGATCTCGCCCTTGCCGAACAGATCGTCTTCCGTCGGCATCGACTTCATCTTCTCGACGACCTTGGCGCCGTCGTGCGGGTTGCCGCCGAGCGCTTCCAGTGCCTTGAAATAGTGACGCACGCCCGCATAGACGCCGGCCTGCACCATGGTCGGCGGCGCGTTGTTCTTCATCTTCTCGGCGAAGCGCTTGGAGAACGCCCGGGTCTGGTCGTTCATGTCCCAGTAGAAGGTCTCGGTGAAGTTGAGGCCTTGAGCGGTCTCGAGCCCGATCGCCTTGACGTCAGTCAGGAACAGCAGCAGCGCCGCGAGCTTCTGGCCGCCCTTGACGATGCCGAACTCGGCCGCCTGCTTGATCGTGTTGGTGGTGTCGCCGCCCGCATTGGCAAGGCCGATGATCTTGGCCTTGGAGGCCTGCGCCTGGAGCAGGAAGGACGAGAAGTCCGGCGTGTTCAGCGGGTGCTTGACGCCGCCGACCACCTTGCCGCCATTGGCCGTAACGACAGCGGTGGTGTCGCGCTCCAGCGCCGCGCCAAAAGCGTAGTCCGCGGTCAGAAAGAACCAGGTGTCGCCGCCAGCCTTCACCAGCGCCTGGCCGGTGGTGTGGGCCAGCATGTAGGTGTCGTAGGTCCAGTGCACCGTGTTGGGCGAGCACTGCGCGTTGGTCAAATCCGAGGTCGCCGCGCCCGAGTTGATGTAGACGCCGTTCTTTTCCTTGACGACGTTGTTGACCGCAAGCGCCACGCCGGAATTCGGCACGTCGACGATGACGTCGACCTTGTCGACGTCAAACCATTGCCGCGCGATCGCGGTGCCGATGTCGGGCTTGTTCTGGTGATCACCCGAGATGATGTCGATCTTCCAGCCCTTCGCAGCCAGGCCGGAATCTTCAATGGCCATCTGCGCGGCGAGCGTCGAGCCCGGTCCGCCGAGGTCGGCATAGAGCCCGGACTGATCGGACAGCGCGCCGATCTTGACGGTCTTGTCCTGAGCGAAGGCTGCACCGGTGGCGGTCACGGCCAGCGCCGTGCCGAGCAGAAACGACGCAATCGACTTTGTCATCATGCTACTTCCCTATGAATCTTTTTGTTGGCAGTTCTAGACGCCGAGATAGGTGTGGAGCTTGTCCATGTTGGCGGCAAGCTCCGCATTGGAAAATCCGTCAATGATCTTGCCGTGCTCGACCACGTAATAGCGGTCGGCGACGGTGGATGCGAACCGGAAGTTCTGCTCGACCAGGAGGATCGTAAAACCCTCCTTCTTGAGCCGCGCGATGGTGTGGCCGATCTGCTGGATGATGACGGGCGCGAGACCCTCGGTCGGCTCGTCCAGCATCAGGAAGTTCGCGCCGGTGCGCAGGATGCGCGCGATCGCAAGCATCTGCTGCTCGCCGCCGGAGAGTTTGGTTCCCTGGCTGTTGAGCCGTTCCTTCAGGTTCGGAAACAGATCGAAGATCTGCTCGAGCGGCAATCCGCCGGGACGCACCACCGGTGGCAACAGCAGGTTCTCGCGGACATCGAGGCTGGAGAAAATTCCGCGCTCTTCCGGGCAGAACGCGATTCCCATCCGCGCGATCTTGTCCGAGGTCGTGCGGATGATGTCCTGGTTGTTGAACTTCACCGAGCCGGTGCGCTTGCCGATGATGCCCATGATCGACTTCAGCGTGGTGGTCTTGCCGGCGCCGTTGCGCCCGAGCAGGGTGACGACCTCGCCTGCGTTCACGTCGAAGTTGATCCCGTGCAGGATGTGGGACTCGCCGTACCAGGCTTCCAGGTTGCGGACCTGGAGGAGGTTGCCGCCGCTCGCAGTCTTTGCGGGAGCGTCCGCCGTTGCCGTCTCAGCCATGACCGGCTCCCAGATAGGCTTCCTTGACGCGTTCGTCCTTGGTCAGCTCGCTGTAATGGCCTTGCGCCAGCACCTGCCCGCGCGTCAACACGGTGATGATGTCGGAGAGATTGGCCACGACGCTCAGGTTATGCTCGACCATCAGGATGGTGTATTTCGCGGAAATGCGCTTGATCAGCGCCGCGATCTTGTCGATGTCCTCGTGGCCCATGCCGGCCATCGGCTCGTCCAGCAGCATCATCTCCGGGTCGAGCGCGAGCGTGGTTGCGATCTCCAGTGCGCGCTTGCGCCCGTAGGGCATCTCGACCGCGGGCGTATTGGAAAACTCGCTGAGGCCGACATCGTTCAACAGCTCGCGCGCGCGATCGTTGAATTGGTTGAGCACGGACTTTGAGCGCCAGAAATCGAAGGAGCTGCCGTGCTGGCGCTGAAGCGCGACGCGGACGTTTTCCAGCGCGGTGAGATGGGGAAATACGGCCGAGATCTGGAACGAGCGAACCAGCCCCAGGCGGGCCACGTCGGCGGGCGCCATCGCGGTGATGTCCTGCCCCTTGTACAGGATTTTTCCGGCAGACGGTTTGAGGAACTTGGTCAAAAGATTGAAACACGTCGTCTTGCCGGCACCGTTCGGGCCGATCAACGCGTGAATGCTCCCACGGCGAACCTTGAGCGCAACGTCGCGGACGGCGAAGAAGCCCGCGAACTCCTTGGTCAAGCCTTCCGTTTCGAGAATGAACTCATCGGCCAAACAGTTTTCCCCCTGCCCGCACAACGCGCGTGGCTATCCTTGTTGCTTCGGCTTTCCGGAGGCCTTGGAGCCACTCCCTGGAGCCCATCCGGAACGCCGCCTCCGGGCGCGGAATATGCCGGAGGTGACGGGGGTTAGGCAAGGCGGAAAGCTGAGCAGGTCAGGCCTCCGGCCGGGAGACTTATGCTCCCTTAGTCGGACGTGTTTTGATGTCGCGCCTGCCCGGCTTCCCGGTTCGCAAAGCGCCGGTCATCAAGCCGTCGTTAACGGTCTTTCGTTCCATGCGCCAGCCTTCATAGAAAATTTTCCCGCAACGAGGATCATGCGCGGGTTTGATGCGTCCGTAATTTCTATTCGCCGGGAATATTGTGTTGGATTTTGCAAGCGCCGCTCCTTCCGTGGTCAAGTCGATCAGGCAGCGTGATCTCCTGAACACGTGGCTGCGGCTCTATGCGCGCGAGCAGACGGCCCCGGCGATTTGGGAGTACCAGCCTGCGCGGCTCGAGGAAGAGCTCTCCGATCTGATCTATTATACGGTGGACATGTCGACGCCGACACCGCGTCTGACCATCCAGAGCGAAGGTACGCGCATCTCGCGCGCCTATGGACACACCGGCAAGGGCGTTCTGCTCGACGACTATATCGGGCCGCGTCTCGTGCCCCTGGTAATGCCGGTCTATCATGAATGCGTGGCGCGCGGGGTGCCAGTCTACAGCGTTGCCGACGTCGATGACATCTACGGCCGTATCGTCGCCTATGAGCGCCTGCTGCTGCCGTTCCAGACCGACGGCAAGGTCTGTCACATCATCGCATCGCTCAAGACCTTCTGCGAGGACGGCGGCTTCGAGATCAAGAATCTGATGCGCGGAAATGACGCGCTGCCGCGCCCGAGATTGCGCGCGGTGATCGACCGCGACCTGTTCCACCGCACCCCAGGCCGCATCGCGCCGGCCGAGTTGGTCGAGTTCGCGGACCAGCAGGGCTCCGGCCTTCCCAGCGAGATCATCGAGCTGAACTAGCGCTCAGCGCGATTTGGCGGCGGCTTCCTTGGTCTTGACTTCCTTGGCATAGATGTCCGGCTTGAAGCCGACCAGCAGCTTGCCACCAAATTCAAGCACCGGCCGCTTGATCATCGATGGTTGCGCTAGCATCAACGCCAGCGCCTTTTTCTCGGAGAGGCCTTCTTTGTCGGCATCGGGCAGCTTCTTGAAGGTCGTCCCGGCGCGATTGAGCAGCGTCTCCCAACCGACCTTGTCGCTCCACTGCTTGAGCTTGTCCTTCTCCACGCCCGCCGTCTTGTAGTCGTGAAACGCGTAGGCGACGCCATGGCTGTCGAGCCAGGCGCGCGCCTTCTTCATGGTGTCGCAGTTCTTGATGCCGTAGATGATGTTGGGCAAAACGTTCCTCGCGCATCCGTCGTGTCGTGATCCCAAGGCGTTGTACGCAACTCCGGTTCGCGCGACAATATTGCGAACGACGCCAGCTCTTCGAACGGACACTCCATGCACATCACCCACGGTCCAGCCGCGACTGCGTCGCCGACCATCGACTTCGACACTTTTCTCGCGGTCGATATCCGCGTCGGCACCATCGTCGATGCGAAGCCGTTCCCGGAGGCGCGCAAGCCGGCCTGGCGGCTGTGGATCGACTTCGGTCCCGCGATCGGTGTGCGCAAGAGTTCGGCGCAGATCACCGAAAACCATCCGCTTGAAACGCTGGTGGGCCAACAGGTGGCCGCGGTCGTGAATTTCCCGCCGCGCCAGATCGGCCCGGTTGTCTCGGAGGTGCTCACCCTCGGTTTCCCCGATACCGACGGCAAGGTCGTGCTGGTGCAGCCGAGCAAGCCCGTGCCGAACGGCGGACGGCTGTTCTAGCACCGCGCGATCAAGGGACGGTTCCAGGCCGCCGGCGGCGTCCCATTAACGGTTCAGCCCTCCTGTTTCCCGACCCGGGGCGTCGGGATTGACCGGGATCCTTTTTGATAATATAAATGACTGACTGATCGTTTTTTATCTCAGCCGCCTTTATCAATTACCTCCTCCGAGGAACGGATAAAACGATCGACCTGTCAGTTATTTATGGATAGCCGGATGCCCAAGATCAGCGACAAGCAACGCGAAAGCCGGCGGCAGCAGATCCTCCAAGCCGCCCTTGCCTGCTTCGCCGAGGACGGCTTTCACCAGACCGGGATGGCCGACATCGTCAAACGGTCGGGGCTGAGCCACGGTGCGGTCTATCTCTACTTCCAGAGCAAGGACGATCTGATCGAGGCACTCGCCGACGACCGGCACCGGCGCGAGGCCGTGCTCAACTCGGTCGCGCAAGGATCGGGCGATCCGATCGAAGGACTTCACGCACTGGTCGGCGTCTACGCGCAATGGCTCACCGACCCCGCCGGCGAAGCGCGCCGCCGTGTCGGTATCCATGGCTGGGCCGAGGCCCTGCGCAACCGACGCGTCCGCACCAGCGTCGTGGAAGGCATCGACATGCCGCGCGCCCTGATCGTCGCACTGGTCGAGCGCGGCCAGCATGACGGCCTCATCAAGCGCGATCTCGGTCCTGAAGCGATCGCGCGCGTGCTGATCGCGATCTTCCAGGGCTTTGTGCTGCAGAAATGCTGGGGCCAGGATTTTGACATCGAGGCCTGCATGGCGGCCGTGACCGGCGTGATCGATGGATTTCGCACCACGAAGGCCGACGTCAAGCGACGGACCAGGAACTGAGCGATGCCGTGGATCCACGACCTGCTCGCAGGCATTGGGGTCGGTCTCATCGGCGGGCTGACATCGGGCTTCATGGGCACGAGTCCCGGAGGCGGTCTCGTGATCTTCAGCGTGCTGCTGCTCGGCGCCGAGCAACACGTCGCCCAGGGCACATCGCTGATCACGCAGGTTCCACCGACGGGACTCGCGGGTGTTCGCCGCTATTGGCAGAACGGCAATCGCAGCCCGTTGCTGTGGATCGTTTGGATCGGCATCGGCTTTCTGTTCGGCGGCGCCGGCGGCGGCTACGCTGCGGCCGCAGTCTCCGACGCGGTGTTGCAATGGACCTACGTCGTCTATCTCGTCGCACTGATCGCTCTCCTGATCCTGCGCCGCGACCGCGAGGACAAAAGCAATGAGACCGGCGACCGAGACGAGCTGCCGTGGCTGCCGCTGCTCCTCATCGGCATGCTTGCCGGATTTTCCTCCGGCTTCATGGGCATCGGCGGCGGGCTGGCGATTACCGTCGGGCTGGCGGCAGGCCTGCGGGTGCCGCAGCATCAGGCGCAGCTCGTCAGCCTCGTCTTCTCGGTCATCCCGACCAATATTCCGGCCGCGTGGATCTATTGGAGCAAGGGGCTCATGGTCGGCTGGCCGGCCATCATCGGCATCCTGGCCGGCCTCTGGGTCGGCACCGATCTCGGTGCACGCGCGGCCAATGGCGTCAGCAAATCGGTACTGCGCCGGGTCATGATCGTCCTCATCCTGCTGATGGCGCTCTACATGACCCACAAGGCGCTAACCTGATCTTACGGCCGCTTCGGAATGTTCAGCCCGCGCTCGACCGCCGGACGCGCCAGCCCGCGTTCGAGCCAGGCGGCGACGGATTTGAACTGGCTGAACTCGACGAGATCGCCGGCGCCGTAGAAGCCGATGAGGTTGCGCACCCAGCCGAGCATGGAGATGTCGGCGATGGTGTAGTCGTCGTCCATGAACCATTGCCGGCCGGCAAGACGCATCTCCATCACCCCGAGCAGCCGCTTGGCCTCGCCCACGTAGCGCTCGAGCGGCCGCTTGTCCTCAAAGTCCTTGCCGGCGAATTTGTGGAAAAAGCCGACCTGGCCGAACATCGGCCCGATACCACCCATCTGGAAATGCAACCACTGGAGGGTCTGGTAGCGGCGCGCGGGATCCTGCGGCAGCAGCTTGCCGGTCTTCTCCGCGAGGTATTGCAGGATCGCCCCGGATTCGAACAGCGGCAGTGGCCTCCCGCCGGGACCGTCGGGATCGAGGATCGCCGGGATCTTGCCATTCGGATTGAGCGAGAGGAATTCCGGTGTCTTCTGGTCGTCCTTGCCGAAATCGACGAGATGGACTTCGTAGGGAAGCCCGATCTCTTCCAGCATGATCGAGACCTTGACGCCGTTCGGCGTCGGCAGCGAATAGAGCTGGAGCAGCTCCGGGTGCTTGGCCGGCCAGCGCTTGGTGATGGGAAAGGCGGACAGATCGGACATCAGGACCCCGGCTTCGTTCATGAGATGCCGCCTAGTTTAGGCAAGCGGACGAACGACGCAAGGTCGAGTGGTCAGATCATTTTCCCGCACAGGTCACAACGGCCGCAGCGAATGGTTGGTGGCGTGCATCACATCGCGCTGCGAGCGTTGCTCGATGAAAAGTTGGCCGGTGACCAGCAGTGCTCCGGTGAAGACGAGCGCAAGCATCGCGGTCGCGAATTGACTGCCATCCCTCATCGGACGAGCTTCTCCGTGTTCGGTTCGCACGAGGAACGCAGGCCAGCCGTCGTCTGTTCCTGCAAGCTTCAAATAAATTGCAGCTTTTTCCCGGCCCCTCGCACGCCGACAGCCTCAATAATTGATCTCCATCCGCAAGCCCCTCGGGTCGGTCTCCTCTCCGCCGAACCTCTGCGTGCTGTCGCGTGCCGCGATGGCGCAGGCACAGGCGTCGATGAGATCGTTACGGCCGATGCCGGTGCCGTGTCGTTGAGTCAGCCATTTCGGCAAACGCGCGAAGCCGCGCTGCTCCAGGAGTGCGATGCGCTGCTCGCGGCCCTCTGCCGAGGCCTTCTTTGCGAGCCGGGCCCGCCCAGCCAGATTCCAAAAAATCAATTCCGGATGCGCTTCGCCGATGGTCGCCTGCCGCTCCGGCGTCATGATCTCGTCGACGTCCCTGATCTTGTCCCTGATGTTCCAGAGCTGCGCCGACACGCCCCTGCCCTTGCCCTCGCGCTCCCAGTAGTGCCGGTTAGCTGCAGCCATATCGGCAAATCGCCAGAGGTCACGGCGCGCGCCGAGAAACACGGCGGGACCAACCAGCTCGCGCGCCCGCAAATCGCAGATGCGGTATCCGCTCCATTTCAATCCGATCGGCATGTCGATCATCGCGCGTGCATGCGGCAGCGCGAGCAGCCGCGCGAGACCCGGCGAATAGTCGAACCCGTGATCGCCGCGGTGGTCGATCCAGGCGGCGACCCAGCCGAAGCGAAATCCGTCAAGGCCGAGATAGTTTGGCAATTTCCTGATCCCCGACGGACATCTGCCCGCTCCTTTATCCGGGTTCCTCGCCCCGATGTCGCTCGAACAGGCGCTGCGCCAACAACGCATGGCCGAGCGTGCTGCCGGCGCGAACCGCCGCCGCAATCAGCGCGGCTTCCGCGATTTCTTCGCGCGTTACACCGGCCTTCACCGCTTGCGCCGTGTGCACATCGAGGCAATAGGCGCATTGCGTGGTGAGCGCGACCGCGAGCGAGATCAGCTCGCGATATTTTGGCGGAATCAATCCGTCCTTGCGCTCGACCGCGTGCTTGAACGCAAGGAACGCGTTGGCCTCGACCGGCGCGAGCGCCACGAAGCCTGGGATGGATTTCAGATCGTCAGGGCTTTGATAATCGCTCATGGCTCATCTCGTCAGGTATTCGCGCATCAGAGCGCGGGCGCGATGCAGGCGTGCTTTCACGGTCTGCCGGGTCGCACCGAGTGCGACGGCGATTTCGTCGATGGTCATTTCCTTGACGTCGCGCATCAGCGCGACGTCGCGGTAGTGCGGCGGCAGCGCCTCGAAGGCCGCCGCGACGTCGAGCCGCAAATCGGCCTCAGGACGCGACAACAGCAGCGCCTCCGCCTCTGCGTCGTCGATCGCCGGCGCAAGGCCCGCCTTGCGGGCGAGCCGCAGGCATTCGCGGCGGACCACACTGAACAGCCAGGCCGAAAATGCCAGCCACGAGCGGATGGTGCCGACATGGCGAAACAGGATCCACAGCGCCTCCTGCATCGCATCCTCGGCATCCGCCGAGCTGCGACAGGTGGCGCGGGCGTAGCGGCGGATGTTCGGCTGCGCCATCTCGAGCAGAGACGCGATCGCCTGGGGATCGCCAAGGCGTGCGGCCTCGAACAGGTCCGGCGAGATCACAGCGGCGCTCACGACACGCCTCCCCTTCCGATACCGGCCATCGCGCACATCGGACAATAGCCGACGAGGCCGGTCAGTGCGAAGCCGGCGCCGCCGAGCGCAACCAGCCACGCCGCGGCGCCGGTAAGATACACGAATGCCGCGACGGCCACCGCGACGCCCAAGGCGATCCGCACGGCCTGATGCAGGCCCCCGATGTTCTTCCTGTAAAATGCCATCACATCCTCCGACATAAGCCGAAGCA
This sequence comes from Bradyrhizobium sp. JR4.1, assembly GCF_040548605.1. Classification (NCBI taxonomy): domain Bacteria; kingdom Pseudomonadati; phylum Pseudomonadota; class Alphaproteobacteria; order Hyphomicrobiales; family Nitrobacteraceae; genus Bradyrhizobium; species Bradyrhizobium sp. JR4.1. The sequence goes on along the minus strand of NZ_JBEPRY010000016.1, from coordinate 39,987 downwards.
AAATGCCTCGACCGTCAAGAGAGGGCGCGACGACCGGAAAGGATTCGCGGCAACATGCAGTTTTTTTCGCGATCAGCCTCCGACGGCCTGATAGGCCAGACGCTTGAATTCGAAGAAAAACGGATTCCAGAAGCCCATGTAGCGCTGCGCCATCAGCACGCCGGCGGTATTGGCCTGCGGGCAGATCCACCAATGGGTGCCGGCAAGGCCGCCCCACTGGAATTCGCCGGTCGAATTCGGGGGATCGAACGGCGTCGGCGCGAAGGTGACGGCGCCGCCGAGGCCAAAGCCCTTGCCGGGGATCGGGCCGAGATTGGCGAAGCGGATGTTCTCGCCGGCGGGCAACTGGTTCGTCATCATCAACCGCAGCGTCTCCGGCTTCAGCAGAGCATCCGAGCCGGGGAGCAGCGCCCGTACCAAAGCAAGCATGTCGGGCAAGGTCGAGACCAGTCCGCCGCCACCCGACAGCCGCGGGAATTGCCGCCGATAGGCCTGCGGATAAGGCAGGTCGTCGGCCCGCGTGAGCCCGGGCTTCATGGGATCGAGCACATCCGTGCCGTTGTAGAGCGCGACCAGCCTGCCCTGCTGCGCGTCCGGCACTTGGAAGCCGGTGTCGGTCATGCCGAGCGGCTCGAAGATGCGCGTCTTGAGGACGGCGTCGAGCGGCTTGCCGGAGACGACCTCCACGACACGCCCAAGCACGTCGGTCGCAACCGAATATTCCCAGGCCGTGCCGGGATGAAAGGACAGCGGCAGACCGGCGAGCTGGTCGATCATGCCGGTCAGCGGCGTCAACGGATTGAGAACGCGCGCCTCGTTATAGGCTTTGAACAGCACCGTACCGGGATCGAAGACGCCGTAGCTGAGGCCGGAGGTGTGAGTCAGAAGCTGCCGGATCGTGATCGGGCTCTTCGCCGGTTCGACGTCGGCAAGGCTCAAAGCGCCCGGCTTCAGAACCTTGCGATTGCCGAGTTGCGGCAGGAATTTCTCGACAACGTCATCGAGCCCGATGCGGCCTTCCTCGACCAGCAGCATGATCGCGCAGGTGACGAAGATCTTGGTATTGGAGAACGCACGAAAAATGTGATCGGGCCGCAGCGCGGTGCTCGCCTCGCGATCGGCGAAACCGACGCATTGCTGATCGACGACCTCGCGGCCCCGCAGCACCGCCCAGGATGCACCCGGAATGATCTCCTGATCGACGTAACGCTGCATTGCCGTCCGCGTGGCGGAAAAATCAGGTGTTCTGGCGTCCATGTGCTTCCCCCAATGATGGTTGGGATCGATATAGCGTGAATTCGCCGGATATGAAGCCTGACCGGACGGCGCGGCTCATTCCTGCTTCATGAACGCAGTGACGTGCAGGCGGCGCCGAATCCACATCCCCTGCCGCTGGTACAGCGCGATGGCCGATGAGTTGCTCGAGAACACGTGCAGGAACGGAATTTCGCCGCGCGCCTCGATCTGGCGCGCGACCGCCGCCAGCAGCGCCTGCGCGTAGCCCCGGCCGCGATGGTCGGGGTGGACGCAGACTGCCGTCATCTCGACGAAATTGCCCGGCTTCATGCGCTCGCCGGCCATTGCGACCAATTCGCCGCCGGCGCGGATGCCGAGAAACGTCCCGAGTTCGTGCGTGCGCCGCGCGAATGGACCGGGCTTCGTCAACTCCGTCAGCGCCAACATGGCGGGAACGTCGGCGGCACCCAGCCGGACAATCTCGGCATCGCGAAGCGGACTGTCGGCCGGAGAGCCGATCATCTGCTCGCCGGTCTCGGCAAGGACGACCTTGAAGCCGGCGGGAACGTCGACGGCCTCCGGCGTGAACAGCGCGGCGACCTGCGAGCCCGACAGGAGATCACGAAGCGCGGCAAAGCTCGCCTCGGACATGTCGACCATGTCGGCAAAGGGCGTCATGTCCACCGGATAGCGCAACGCTCGCGGGCCACCCTCGGCCAGATGTTTGTGGCTGGTCGTCAGCGCGCTCCAGATCGGGCGATCCAGCAGCGTCAGGTCACCGGCGGACACCGTCTCACTCCTTCTCGAAGCTGACGATGACGGCGGCATTGGCGATGAGGATAGGATCGTTGCCCTGTTCGGGGGCCGAGGGAATCTCTAGCCCGCCCTTCACCGCGTTGACGGTGACAGTGCCGTAAGGCAGCTCCTTCGCGACCGCGTCCTTGTCGACGGCTTCGGGATTCGGCACCGCAATCGTGACGTCCACGAACATGTCGTTCGCAGTCTTGTCGATCATCCGGAAGAAGCCGAGGCTCGAATGCCTGATGGCATCAGACACGGCACGCTTCGCCGCCTTGGTGGCGTCCCTGCCGTGGACGTCGACGCCCATGCCCATCTCGGTGATACAGCGAACGCGAGCCATGTTCTTATTCCTGTGGTTGATTGGATGATATGGACGCGACTTGTTATCGTATTCAGGCCGGCCCGCATACTCCGTCATTGCGAGGAGCAAAGCGACCAAACAATCCAGGCCGCCCCCGCGGAGACAACCTGGATTGCTTCGCTTCGCTCGCAATGACGCGGGGGCAGCAGCATCGCACAAACTCACGCCTTCGACTTCTCCCTCGCCCGCAGCTCCTCAACGAGCACCCGCACATTCTCCGAATAATCGATCGGGATCACGACCAGATGCACGCCGCCCTCCTTGAAGGCGGCATCCAAGGTCGGGCCAAAGCTGTCGATGCTCTCGATGCGATGTCCTTTCGCTCCATAAACCCTCGCGTACAGGACGAAATCGGGATTGCCAAAGGTCATGCCGAAATCGGCGAAGTGATCGACGGCCTGCTTCCAGCGGATCATGCCGTAGGCGTTGTCCTCGAGCACCAGCACGACGAGATTGAGCTTGAGGCGGACGGCGGTCTCCATCTCCTGGCTGTTCATCATGAAGCCGCCGTCGCCGGCGACCGCGAGCACGCGGCGCTCCGGATAGAGCATCGCGGCCATCATCGCCGACGGCAGCCCGGCGCCCATCGTCGCCAGCGCATTGTCGAGCAGCAGCGTGTTGGCGACGCGGGTGCGGTAGTTGCGCGCGAACCAGATCTTGTACATGCCGTTGTCGAGCGCGACGATGCCGTTCTCCGGAATGACCTGCCGAATGTCGTGCACGATGCGTTGCGGCGTCGGCGGCCAGCGCGCTTCTGTGGCGCGGTCGGCGATCTGCGTAAGGATCTTTTCGCGCAGTGGCAGCAGCGCGGCGGCTTGCGGCAGCTTACCTTCGAGCCGGTCGGCGAGCAGCTCCAGGCTGGGGCCGACGTCGCCGACGACTTCCGCATCGGGAAAATAGACCAGCTCGACGCTGGCCGGTGTGTAGCTGACGTGAATCACCTTGGGGCCCGATGGTCCCATGATAAAGGGCGGCTTCTCGATCGGGTCGTGACCGATCGCGACGATCAGATCGGCGGAGTCGATCGCGTCATGAACGTAGTCGCGCTCGGACAGCGCGGCGGTGCCCATGTAGAGATTGGTGCCGCCGGGCACCGTGCCCTTGCCCATCTGCGTGGTGAAGAAGGGAATGCCGGTCCGCCGCACGAAGCTGGCGATGCCGTGTGTCGCGCGCGGCCGGCTGGTCGCAGCGCCCATCATCACCAGCGGATGCTTCGCGGCCAAAATCATCTCGGCGGCGCGGTCGAGCGCGGCGCGATGGGCGACCGGAATCTCGATCGGATGAACCGGGATCACCGGGACCTCAGGCACTTCATCGCCTGCGATATCTTCGGGCAGTTCGAGATGCACGGGCCCCGGCCGCTCCTCCATCGCCACGCGAAACGCATCGCGGACCACGGTTGGGATGCTGGAGGCGCTGATGATCTGCCGCGACAATTTCGTCAACGGCTTCATGGTGGCGACCACATCGACGATCTGGAAACGCGCCTGCCGGCTGCTCATGATCGGCTTCTGGCCGGTGATCAAGATCATCGGCATCGCACCAAGATGCGCATATGCCGCGCCCGTCGACAGATTGAGCGCGCCCGGGCCGAGCGTCGAAAGACAAACTCCGGGCTTGCCGGTCAGCCGCCCATGCGTCGCGGCCATGAAGGCGGCTGCCTGCTCGTGACGGGTCAGGATCAGTTCGATTTTGGAGGTGCGCAACGATTCCACCAGATCGAGATTCTCCTCGCCGGGCACGCCGAAGATGCGGTCGACGCCTTCGTTCTCCAGCGCCGCGACGAACAGGTCGGATCCTTTTGCTTTGCGTTCCTGCCCACTCATGTCGCCTCCCGGTCACAATGTCGGCTCCCGTGTTCCACGGCAGCCGGCACATGGTAACGGTCCGCGGCGCGGGCACAACTCACAAAGAGGCGCGCAACCGCACCATCCTCGTGGCGACAACGCTCGTCCCTCTCGTGTCCTTGCCGCGTGCGCTGTGCTATCGCTCGGGCGATGACTCCCAATACCTTCGAAACCCGCTGCCTGCGCCTGCCCGCCGTCACCAAGGTGGTGCAGTGGGAGGGCACCTCCGTGTTCAAGGTCGGCGGCAAGATGTTCGCACTCGGCGGCGGCTTTGCCGCGTGCTCCGGCGGCTACATGTTCAAGGTCTCGAACATGGCCTATGCCATGCTGATTGAGCACGGCCTTGCGCGGCCGGCGCCCTATCTGGCGCGCGCCAAGTGGGTGCAGCTCGTCGGCAACAACGCGCTATCAGACGCCGAGCTCACGAGCTATCTGGCGCAGGCGCACGCGCTGGTCGCGGCGAAACTCACGCGGAAGTCCCGCAAGGCGCTGGGCCTCGAGTGAAGTGCAGCCGGTGCCGAAGCGAAAGCCTGCGCTGATTGACATCGATGATATGCCTGACTAAAGTCAGATATATCATGCTCGACCCTGTTTCCCGCGTCCGCCGCTTCAACCGTGCCGTCACGTCCGCTGTCGGTGCGCTCGACACGTCATTCCTGGGGCGCGGGCGGCCATTGGGGGCGGCGCGCGTGCTCAACGCGATCGGGCATGGACGTTCGGACGTGGCCGAGATCCGCGACTATCTCGGCCTCGATTCCGGCCTGATGAGCCGCCTGCTCCGCAGCCTCGAGGACGAGGGGCTGGTCGAGACCATTGCGCATGAGGAAGATGCGCGCCGCCGCGTGGTATCGTTGACTCGTGCGGGCCGGCGCGAGTTCGCGGCCTATGAAGCGCTGTCGAACACGCAGGCCGAGGGCTTCCTTGCCCAGCATTCACAACGCGAGGCGCTGCTGGCGGCGATGGATTTGATTGCTTCCGCATTGACGCGCGAGCGCGTCACGCTGGACGAGATAGATCCGCGGAGCGAACAGGCCCGTTATTGCCTCGGCGAATATTATGGCGAGCTCGGCCGCCGCTTCAAGCAGGGCTTTGACGTCTCGCTGTCGCGCGATCCTGACGCCAAGGATATGCGCCGCCCGCGCGGCACGTTCATCGTCGCGATGTCGGACACGCTGCCGGTCGGCTGCGTCGGGCTGAAAGGCACGGATCACGGCTATGCCGAGATCAAGCGTCTGTGGGTCGCACCGGCGGCGCGCGGATTGCGGCTCGGCCGGCGCCTGATGGACGCGAGCGAGGATGTCGCGCGCGGGCTCGGCATCAAGCTGCTGCGGCTCGACACCAACAGCGCGCTGGCGGAGGCCGGCCAGCTCTACCGAAGAAGCGGCTGGAGCGAGATCCCCCGCTTCAATGACGATCCCTACCCGGACCTGTTCTTCGAAAAACGTCTGTGAGCGCGGGCGCCGATCGCCCCGTTGCCGCGTTATGGCCGGAGCCGCAGGAGCAACGCCATGACCAGGTCCGACCTCGCCGACATCTACCGCAATTACATCGCCTGCCTGAACCGGCAGGATTGGCCCGCGCTCGGACAATTCGTTCACGATGACGTCGTCCACAATGCGCGACCGTTCGGATTGTCCGGCTATCGTGCCATGCTGGAGCAGGATTTTCGCTCAATTCCCGATCTGCATTTCAACATCGAGCTGCTGGTCTGCGATCCGCCCCAAATCGCCTCCCGGCTGACGTTCGATTGCACGCCGGCTGGAACGTTTCTGGGGCTGGATGTGAACGGCAGGCGCGTGTCCTTCTGCGAAAACGTGTTCTATCAATTTCGCGACGGAAAAATACGGCACGTGTGGTCCATCGTCGACAAGCCCGCGATCGAGGCGCAGCTCTAGCGCTGCGCCTCGATGAACCTGCTTACGCCGCCGCCGGCGCCAACTCCGCTCGCGGCTTCGGGAACGGCTTGAAATTCATCGCCATCAGGAAGGCGCCGAGGCCCATCGCCCAGGAGGCGATATAGAGCCAGGCGTAGCTCGAGAACGCATCGTAGATCAGGCCGCCGGCGAGCGGGCCCGTGGCCATGCCGAGACTGCCGGCCATCGCGGTGCCGCCGATCACCGTGCCCATCATCTTGAGCGGGAAGTTCTCGCGGATCAGCACCGCGTAGAGCGGCATGGTGCCGGCATAGATGAAGCCGAAGACGGCCCCGACGGCGTAGAATGTCGTGAGCTGGTGCGCGAAGACATAACCCAGCGCGCCGAACGCCTGCAACAGCAGGCCCGAGACGAGCACGCGCTTGGCGCCGAAGCGGTCACCCATCAGGCCGAAAGCGATGCGCCCGCCGAGGCCGGCAAAGCCCTCGATGCTGTAGATCGTCACCGCCGCAACCAGCGGGATGCCGCAGCTCACGGCATAGGAGACGGTGTGAATGATCGGGCCGGAATGGGTGGCGCAGCAGAAGAAGTTAGTGGCGAGCAGGATCAGGAATTGCGGCGAGCGCAGCGCCTCCCCCATCGACATCTCGCCTTGCCCGGCGCCCTCGCCCGCAGGCGCGGCCACGGCGTGCGCGAGCGCCGGCGGGCGGCGCACCAGGAACGAGACCGGGATCATGATGGCGCCAACCACCAGCGCTACGATCTGCATCGCGGTGCGCCAGTCATGGTTGGAGACGAGCCAGGCCGCGAGCGGCGCCATCGTCATCGGCGCCATGCCCATGCCGGCCGACACCAGCGAGACCGCGAGGCTGCGATGGGTGTCGAACCAGCCGGTCACGGTCGCCATCATCGGCGCGAAGATCGCCGCACAGGACGCCCCGACCAGAAGGCCGAAGACGAACTGAAACGCCAGCAGCGAGGTGGCGTGGCTCGCCGCGAACAGGCTCACGGTCAGCACCGTCGATCCCGTCAGCACCACCGGCCGCGGCCCGAACCGGTCCGTCAACGTGCCCCAGGCCATGCTGGTGAAGGCCATCGCCAGAAAGCCGATCGTCATCGCGCTGGAGATGCCGGTCACCGACCAGCCGGTGTCCTTCGCGATCGGCTGCAGGAACACCGGCAGCGAAAACATGCCGCCGATGGCGACGCAGCCGAGCAAGCCGCCCGCGGCGACGATCACCCAGCGATAGGAGGAAGAGTTCATTTTTGGTCTCCCGTCAGGTCTGTCTGGGTGGAAGACGAATGGGAACATGGTGGACCGACAGGCCGACGCAAGTTTTTGCGGCAGGCTTTTGTGACCTGCCAAACAAAAACGGCGAAAACAACCCCATGCACAGTAGCCGGGCGCTTTGGTATCAAGGACTTACAGCGCAGCCCTTTGCCGTGCGAGGAACCGCCGTTTGACTCGTCGGGCAAAACACCTGCATCATGGCATCATCCCGCCGCTATCGATCTCGTCCCCTCGCGAACAGGCTTCAAGCAGCCACGCCGCGCCGCCACTCGCCGACCGTGAGCCAGACCGCAGAGACCAGGAAGTAGAGCGCACCGACGGCGGCATAGCCCGCGACATTCGCGATCGACGGAACCGCGGGCATCGTGGCCTGAAAGATGAAGAAACCGCCCGCAAGCGCCGACTGGCCACCACTGAGCACCATGGCCCATTGAGCGCCAAAACTCCGCCAGCGGCGGATGGCCGTCCCCAACTGCAGCAGTCCGGACAGAATTGCCCATGCCCCGAAGATACCGAGCACCCGGTTCATGCTCATCTGCAAGGTCACAAGCACCGCTACGGTGGTCGCCAGGCTGACGACAACGTTCAGAGCCTGCGTGCGGCTTTGAGCGAGCCTGCCGCTGCGAACCGCGTCCGCGAAATTGGCGGCGGCGTCCCATGCGGGATAGAGGACGAGCAAGGCGCCGGCGATCACTGGAGAAGAAGCCGCGGCGGCAAACGCAGCAGCGACCCAGGCAATCGAGAATGCCGCCCGCACGAAGTAGTATTGCTTCAGCCATCGCTCGCGGTCGGTATGAACCGGATCCAATTGATATCGCGCCATTGCAGTCTCTCCTATACCTACTAGTTGGTAGTTTTCTTACACATAGCGAAACCGACTTCGCTCCAGCCCGCTTGCGGCCTGTCGCCATTGCTTCGCTGATGTCTCTCAATGCTTGTTGGCCAGCCGGTCCAGCAGCGGGGTGGTGATCACACCGAATATTTTTGGATCGCCATAGGCACGCGCCGACAGCATCGCGCCGTGAATGGTCGCCATGAATCCTTCGGCCTCGATTCGGGCCGTGCCGGAGAGTTTGAGCTGCCCTTTCCGCTTGCCGCGCTCCATGACGGCCGTCAGCCAGGAAGCCAGGGAGCGGAAGTGCGCACGGACTTCGAGCGCAACCTCCTCCGGCAGGATCGGAAGCTCGCTGGCCAGCAGCGCGCACACGCAGAACGGCGCCGTCGCATCATTGATGCACGCCTTCCAGTACGCGACATAGTTTTCGAGCTGGCCGCACGGATCAGGGACATTGCGCTCGAGCGCGGACAGTCCCGCCTCGGCTTCGGCGCGGTAGCGCGACACGAGGGTGCGGACCAGATCGACCTTGCTGGCGAAATGGTGGTGGATGCTTGGCTTGCGGATGCCGACAACATCGGCCACGTCGGCATAGCTGAAACCGTTATAGCCGCCCGCGATGATCAAGCTGCGCGCGCAGGCCAGGATGTCGTCGGCAGTTGAGGAGACGTTGGTCATGGGCCTTAGCTACCTTCCAGTTGGTAGGGCGTCAAGAACGGGATGCTTCAACCATCCGTGAGTGCTAGGAGCCTGCATGACCATTCGCCCGATCGTCCGCTATCCCGACCGCCGCCTCGCGCTGCCGGCCCGCCCCGTCACCGCGTTCGACGCCGGTTTGCGTGAGCTCGCAACGGATTTGCTCGAGACCATGCGCGCCGCGCCCGGCATCGGCATCACGGCGCCGCATGTCGGCGTGCCCTTGCGCGTCGTCGTGCTCGAACTCGACCCGAAGGACGGACCGCGGACCTACGTCAATCCGGAGATCGAATGGGCCTCGCCCGAGATGATCATGCATCGCGAGGGCAGTGTCTCGATGCCCGGCGTCAACGACGACATCCAGCGCCACGCGCGCGTGCGGATCAGCTATCAGGATCTCGACGGCAACGTGCACAGCGAGGATTCGGAAGCCTTGCGCGCCGTCTGCCACCAGCACGAGATCGACCAGCTCGACGGCATGTTCTGGATCCAGCGCCTGTCGCGGCTGAAGCGCGAACGGCTGGTGAAGAGGTTTGAGAAGATGTCGCGCGAGTGAGCGGGCCGGCAAAGATCTTGTGTGAAATCGCGCCGGCTGCTCGATGTGGCGAAATCAAACCAGCCTGATATGATTGGAACGGTCGGCCCCGTCGGGAGGGAGACGAATGACATATTCAGGTCGTTGCGCCTGCGGCGCGGTTTGTTACACCATTGCGTCCGCGCCGATCCGCGGCTTCCAATGTCAGTGCAGCGACTGTCAGCGCGATACCGGCAGCGGCCACAGCTCCATCTTCGTGTTCGCGCGCAGCGCAGTCTCGGTGACAGGCGAGGTGCGCGAAATCGAGCGCACTGCCGACAGCGGCGCGGTCAAGCACAAGGGATTCTGTCCGAGCTGCGGCTCGCCGATCTACAACAAGCCGGACGAGAAGCCGGAGTTCATCGGCATCTATGTCGGCACACTGGACGATGCCAGCACGTTCAAGCCGTCCGTCGTGCTGTTCTGCTCGCGCGGATATGCCTGGGATCACCTCGATCCCGAGATTCCCAAACTGCCGGAATGGCACCCGGGATCGCGCTGATTTCTTGCAGATTGGGGGACAGCCAATGGCGATGAGCTTTGAGCTATCGATGCTGGCCGCCGCAATCGTCTGGGGCTTCGTACAGCTTGTCGCCGCCGCGCAAGCCGCGAACCTGCAGTACGGCCTCAGATGGGCTGCGAGCCCGCGCGACAACGAGATGCCGCCGCTCAAGCCCATCCCCGGCCGCCTCAACCGAAATTTCCGCAACTACATGGAGACGTTTCCGTTCTTTGCCGCAGCGATCCTCATCTCTCACGCCGCAGGCGTTCACAATGAGCTGACTTATTGGGGATCGATCGCCTATCTTGGCGGACGCATCGCCTACACCGCGCTTTACTTATCCGGCATACCGCTCGTCCGCTCACTGTTCTGGAATATCGCCAGCTTTGGCATGCTTGCCGTTTTGGCAGCGGCTTTCGTGCCTCACTGATGCGGCGCGATAGCGACTTTGCCTTTGCCGCGCCATCACGCCCGCTTGCCGCTCCGCTTGGTCATGGGCGCGTTACGACGCTCGCGTTTGCCGCGCGCAATTTCCGTCGCCAGCGCATCCAGCTTCGGCTCCCAGAAATTGCGGAACTGACCGACCCATGCATCCACCGCTTGGAGCCCCGCAGCATCGACCGAATAGAGCCGTCGTTGCGCCTCCGCGCGAACCGTGGCGAAGCCGCTCTCGCGCAGCACCTTGAGGTGCTGCGACACGGCGGCCTGCGTGATCCCGAACTCCGCCCCGATCACTTCGACGACCTTGCCGGAGGCCATCTCGCCGGGCGCAAGCAGCTCGAGGATGCGACGGCGGACGGGGTCGGCGAGGACCTCGAAGATTTGCATCACCTTCCTGTGCCCGGATGCACCACGTCGGGCGGCGTCTCGCCGCGATAGAAGGCGATGGTGCGGTCGGAGCGCTGCTTCGCGGAGGCAGGATCCACGCCGCTTGCGACATGTGCTGCGCGCCAATACTCGCCGCTGCTCGTCATGAATTCCTTGCCCGCGGAAGAGCCCATCCATGCCTCGGCCGTCTCATGGTCGACCGATGCCCCGGTCGCAACATATCGCTCCAGCCCCGCAATGGCGAGATCCCAGCCGATCCCGACTGCCCCTGGACCGAACTGATTCCAATGATCCTCGATCATCGCCGTGTGCTCAAGCGTCAGCCGCGCCTGGCTTCGTTCTGCCGACAGCTTGACATCGATCCAGCTCATCGCGCCGCCGAATTCCCAAGTCGCCGCAAAATGGGTCGGCGGCGTACACGCCGTGATGGTCCCGCCGGCATTCCCCTTGAGCTGGTACTTTCCGCCGAGCCGGAGATCTCCCTCGACCGGCAAGAACCAGCGCGGAATGCGTTGTTCGCTGGTCACTGCGTCCCAGAGATCGTCGACGCTGGTTTCGTAAAGCCGCGTCAGTGTCACCGCACTGGCCGCTTTCCCGTCCTTCTCGAAATTCCTCACCGAACGCGTAACCAGCCCCAATACCCTGACGACGTCGATCTCCATGGCGCTCCTCCTCGTCGTTTCGTGCCAGGATGAATATCGGTTGAAGCTAATATAAGTCAACTCTTATATTCAGGGAAAATGCCGCTCAGATATTTCCCCGGCGGTTTTCCGAGCGCCTTCTTGAACATGGTGATGAAGGCCGCGACGGAGTCGTAGCCGAGATCGGCGGACACCTGCTGGACGCTCGCGCCGGACGTCAGCTCCCGCAAGGCGACGATCAGATGCAATTGCTGGCGCCAGCGCCCGAAGCTCAAGCCCGTCTCCCGGACGACGAGACGCGCGAGGCTGCTCTCGCTCAGCGCGACGCGATCGGCCCATTCGGCCAGCGTCCTGCGATCGGAAGGGTTTTTCGCCAGCGCTGCGGCAATCTTCTTCAACCGCGGCTCGGGCGAGAGCGGCAGATGAAGCTGCTGAACGGGCATGCGGGGAAGCTCGCGCAGAAGGACGCTTGCCAGAAGGTCCACCCTCGCCTCGTCATCCGCGATCTGATCGGACAATTCGACGATCACTTCACGCAGCAGCGGGGAGATCGAGAGCGTGCAGCAACGATCCGGCAGGTCCACGCGGTCAGGCTCGATATAGACGAAGAACAGCCGGGCATTTTCTGTCGCGAGGTTGCTGTGCTGCATGCCCCCGGGCACCCACACTGCGCAATGCGGCGGCACCATCCACAGACCGGTGGGAATGCGGCATGTCACGGCGCCTCCCAGCGCAAAGACAAGTTGCCCCTTCCGGTGCCTGTGATCGGGCACCTCGCCCTTAGTCCCGATCACGTCGACGCGCACGGCGATAACGGGCGCGGAGACATCATCCACGTCGAGATCAGGCCATGGAAAACGGAGCGGCTGCCGCATGCTTGCCGGTTTTTAGCAATCGATTGGCAGAATATCTAAATCGAGCGAACAAGAAAGTCGATAGGATCTCGGCGTGGCAGCGGTTTCGCTGTGGCCATCCTTCGAGACGCCCGCATCGGCGGGCTCCTCAGGATGAGGTCTTGTTTCGCGGCGCAATCGCAAATCCTCATGGTGAGGAGCCCGCTCTCAGGCGGGCGTCTCGAACCATGAAGGACACGCTCTGTGTGCGATTGCCCTGGAGATGTCACCATGCATGGTTCCACAAGTGTGACAGCAGCCAAGCTGCAACGCGTGGTCCGCACGCAAGCAGGCACCCTGCGTGCCGGTCCGCGCGATGCAAGCGGCGTGATCGCGTTCAAAGGCATTCCCTACGCAGCACCGCCGGTCGGGCCTCTGCGTTGGTGCGCACCGCAGTCGCCGACGCCCTGGGATGGCGTGCGCGATGCGCTCGTGTTCGGCGCGGGGTGTCTGTCGGCGCTCGAAAACGACCAGCGGCCGGGGCCGCGTGACGAGGATTGCCTTTATCTCAACGTCTGGACCGCGGCGAAGCACGCGGACGAGAAGCGGCCCGTGATGGTGTGGATTCACGGCGGCGGCTTTCAGTTCGGCTCCTCGGCCAATCCTGCAACCGATGGCAACGCGCTAGCAGTGAAAGGTGTCGTCGTCGTCAGCTTCAACTACCGCCTCGGCATCTTCGGCTTCCTCGCCCATCCCGATCTCGACATGGAGGCGCCGTCAGGCAATTACGGCCTGCAGGATCAACTGATGGCGCTGCGCTGGGTCAAGGCCAACATCGCCGGCTTTGGCGGCGACTCCGATAACGTCACCCTGTTCGGCGAATCCGCCGGCGCCATGGCCGTCGGCATCTTGATGGCCTCGCCGCTCGCGCACGGACTGTTTCACAAGGCCATTGGACAGAGCGGCGCGTTCTGGGATGGCAAGCACGGCCCACTCCAGGGCTTTGAAGAAGCCCGCGCGCGTGGTCTGGCTTTTGCCCGGCAACGGGGCAACGGGTCGATCGCAGTTTTGCGCAGCATGCCGGCCGATCGATTGAATGCAGCCGCGCCATGGAGTTTCAGGACCAGCCCGGTCGTGACGGCCTTCTCGCCGAGTATCGATGGTCATGTTGTGCCTGATGTGCCCGCACGGCGATTCCTTCGCGGCGAACAGATGCACATCCCGCTGCTGGCGGGCTGGAACGCTGCCGAGGAATTTCCTTTCCGTTCGCAGTCACTCCCCGATCAATCGGCACAAGACTTTCTCGCCGCGGCCCGGGCGACGTTCGGCAAGGAGCGCATGGCCGATTTCCTGAAGGTCTATCCCGCCGCGACCGACGCGGAGGCCAGGACTTCCGCGGCGGCGCTTAACGGCGACATCGTGGTCGGCGAGCAATGCTGGCAGTGGCTGCGTCTGCATCGGCGCGGGGGACAAGCGCCGGTCTACGGCTATCACTTCAGCTATACCTCGCATTACACGCCGATCGCCTCGCACGTCACTGAGATCCCGTTCGTGTTCGGCACACTCACACCGCAACAGGTGATCGGCAGCTCGGCACCGCCGGCCGAAGAGGACCGCGCGCTGGCGCGGACCATGATGGCCTATTGGGTCAATTTCGCCGCGCATGGCGATCCCAACGGATCGGACCTGCCACCCTGGCCCGCCTATGACGAGAACGACGTCGTGCAGATCCTGGGCAAACCGATCGAATCCCGCCCCAATCCGCAAGCCGCCCGCTTCCGCTTCCTCGATAGCTTCAGGCAGGACGGCATTTTGCCGATGCGCTGGCGGGAGCTGCCGTGAGGCGGCCTCACCCGCCCGCCATCAGCTGCTTCGCCAGCGCCATGTAGGCCGGCAGCGTCACGGGGTCGTTGGCGGCGTTGCCCGCTACGGGGTGCGAGGCGTAGCGCGCGATCACCATCTCGGCCTTGGGATCGATATAGATGCCCTGGCCGTGAACGCCGCGCGCCATATAGGCGCCGTGGGCGTTGTGCGTGACCCACCATTGATTGCGATAGGACGCACCTGTTAGCGTGGTGTAGCCGGCCGGCTTGAATTTTTCGGGATCGCCGCCGCGCGCGATGTCCTCGACGACAGACGAAGGCACGATCTGCCGGCCGTTGAAGCGGCCGTGATTGCGCATGGTCTCGCCGAAGCGGGCGAGGTCGCGCAAGGTGGTGGAGAGGCCGCCGCCGCCGCTTTCGGTGCCGATGCGATCAACGTGGTAATGCGCGTCTTCCTCCGCGCCCATCGGCTGCCAGATGCGCTCGGAGAGAAAATCGGACAACGTCATGCCGCTGACGCGCCGGATGATCCAGGCCAGCACGTCGGTGTTGACGGTCTTGTAGGCAAAGGCCTTGCCGTGCTCGCCCTGCTTCTTCTGCGCGACCAGGAAATCGAAGATGGTGGTCGCACCGTCATAGCCGGGTGGAATCGGCGCCATGCCGTTGGCGCGCCGCAGTCCCCACACATGCGAGTTCTTGTCGGTGTAGACTTCGGTGTATTCGAGCCCGGTGGTCATATCCATGACCTCGTGCACGCGCGCATCGCCGAAGGCGTTGGCCTTCAGCTCAGGCACATACTCCGCGACAGGCGCCTGCGGATCGATCTTGCCCTCGGCGACCAGGATGCCGGCGAGCACGCCCGTGAACGACTTCGTCACCGACATCGCGATATGCGGCTTGTGCGGCTTCAACGCGCCGAAATAGCGCTCATAGATCAGCTTGCCCCGGTGCAGCACGGCGATGCCGTCGGTGTAAGTCTCGTCGAGCATCTTCGCGAACGTGATGGGACGCCCGTCCATCGTGACGCAGGCGACCGCGCCGATGTCGTGGTCCTCGCGCGGCAGCGCCGACGCAGGCCCCGCCCCGCGCCAGACGTTCACGGTCGGCACCAGCTGGCGGATGTTGCTCCATGCCCAGCGCAGCTCGGGGAAGCTGCGGAACGAACCATCCTGGAAGCTGATGATGCGGTCCGGAGACGGCGGGAAGCCTTTCATCCAGCCGAGTGTTTCGGGATCGGTTTCGGCGGCGGTCGCGGGCGACTGACTCGCGGCGGTGGCGGCGGACATGAACGGCGGGCTCCGGAAGCGAACGAGATAGATTTCGTATCATGGCGATGAGTGGCGAACATCCCGTGTTTGCGCCGAGGTGACCGTCGTCGTGCGCTTGGCGGGTTCGTCGTCACGTCAGGCGGACCGACATGCCGCCATCAACCGTCATGGGGCTTCCCGTCATGAACGATGCCCGGTCGCTCAGGAGAAAAACCGCCGCCTGCGCGATCTCCTTGGGACTGGCCATCCGCTTCATCGGGTGGAGCCCGGCGATGAAATTCAGGGCGTCGGGATTTCCTTCGCCCGCCGCCGGGGTGATGGTCCCGCCAGGCAGTAGCGCGTTGACGCGAATGCCTTCGGCCGCATGCTCGGCGCCCAGCGATTGAGCCAGGCCGATCAGTCCTGCCTTGGTGGCTGCGTACGCCGCCATTCCCGGCATGCCGCCGTTGCTGAACCCAACGAAGGACGAGGTGAAAACGATCGAACCGCCGCCCTGCTTGCGCAGCGCCGGGATCTGCGCCTTTGCGCTGAGGAACGCCGAGGTGAGATTCACCGCGAGCACATCGGTCCAGTTTTCGACGCTCATCTCGGGGACCGGCGTCATCTCGCCGACGATGCCGGCATTGTCGAAAGCGCCGTCAAGCTTTCCGAACGTCGTGACGGCGTGCGCGACAAGGCGGGCTGCGTAGCCGGTGTCCCGAACATCGCCCGCGAGAAAAGTCGCGCGGCCTCCGGCGCTCTTGATGCTTGCAACAACGGCCTGCAGCTCGGGGGCGCGGCGCGCCCCGAGCACCACATCGGCGCCTTCGGACGCGAACAGCGACGCCGCGGCAGCACCGATACCGCTGCTGGCGCCGGTTATAATGATCGTCTTGTTTGCCAGTTCCACCGCGACCTCTCCTGATGTCAAGTACAAGCCAACAAGACATCGGGCATCTGCCGGCCGCCACCCGTTTCCCGGGTCAGGCGCCGCCAGGGGTTATTTCAGCGGCAGAAAAACGTCCGCGACCGTCTCGTGCTCCGGCACCTCCGGGAAGAAGCTCAGCCGCTGGCAATAGATCGGGAAGTCGCGGGCTTCCTCGCCGCTGGCCGGAAGCCAGTCGCGATAAAGAAAGAGCGCGGCCGGCTCGAGATTGTCGGTGTAGCCGACGACGCGCAGCACCGCGCAGCGTCCGCCGGGGATCGTGCCGGCTTTGATCTTTTCGCCGTTCGCCGCGATCGGCTGGTCGGTCCCGACGCAGAGGTCCGTGCTGTACTCGGCCGGCGAGGCAGGACGCCGCTCGGAACGCCAAACAGTGAAGGTAGGATTTGTCCTGGGGTGAAGGCCGGCGGCCTTGCGCCACGCGATGAACCGCCGGATCGTGTCACCAAGTGTCTCGGGGCTTCCCCGATGCTCCATGATTGCCACCTTGGTGGGTTGCACATCGCGGATCGTCACGTCGTCGATGGTAAAGGTCTTCTGCATGAGCTTGCTCCTCGCATTGTCGAGAGGCCCTAAGGCCGCAAGCCACGGCTCCCAGTCGGGAGACTTCCGGAAGGACGACGGCGATTGCCCGAACCGTTGCCGAAAGGCGCGAGCGAAGGCATCCGGTGCATCGTAACCGGCATCCATCGCAATCTCCGTCACATCAAGGGCGTCCATATAGGCTAGTTGATGCGAAGCGCGCTTCATGCGGGCCAGCTGGACATAGCGATGCACTGATAATCCGAAGGTTGCCGAGAACTGCCGGTGGAAATGATACTTTGAGAAAGCCGCAACAGCACTCACCGTGTCCAGATCCAGATCACCGTCGAGATGCCGATCGATATGATCCAGCACCCGTCGCATCCGGTCCTGATAGTTTTGCAGCGCCGCCTTCATCGTCCCTCCTCCGTGGCGGCTCCATCTAGTCGCTGACGGCAATGATTTGCTCGACCGATCTTGCGGTTCGGCATGGATCCCGTCGACCCCATTTGTGGGCGTGATGAGCGCCTGCGCAAGGATCAAGACGGCGGCAACTTTCGCCGGGATCGCGCAAAGGGAGTGTGTTGACACCGCCGAAAGTGTGTAATAGTGATGGTTACACACAAACGAGATCGTCATGCCGACCAGCACCCGCTTCGCCGTTGCCGTTCATATCCTCACAGGACTTGCCGTGAGCGACGGAAAGCCGCTGCGGTCGGAGGATCTGGCCCGGTCGGCCAACACCGGCGCGGTCGTCATCCGCGGGCTGTTGTCCCGCCTGAGCGATGCCGGACTGACGCGTTCGCAGCTCGGAGCGGGTGGCGGCTCCTTGCTGGCGAAACCGGCGAAGAAGATACGGCTGCTCGACGTCTATGCGGCGGTCGAGGACACCGAGCTGTTTTCGCTGCACCGGACCCCGCCTTGCGAGAGTTGCGCGGTGGGCGGCAACATCATTGCGGCGATACAACCCGCCCTAGACCGAGCGCGCAAAGCGCTCGAGGCTGAACTCGCAAAAACGACAGTGGCGGATGTTGCAGCCGAGGTGGCGCGGCTGGGCAAGTTCTCCATTCCGCTCGCCTGGTGATTTGTTTTGCTCTTAAATGTAATCGTGTCATCGACACATAATATCTTCAATGCCGAACGGCATCGATCAGTAACGACCGACCAGCCTTCGGGGCGCTGGCGGTCCTTCTTTCAAGCCCCTCACCTCACAGGAGTCCATCATGAGTATTGGTATCATCGGTTCTGGCGCCCTCGGCTCGAACCTCGCACGCGCTCTCGCCAGGAAAGGCATCTCGGCCACTATCTCCAACAGCCGCGGACCGGAATCGCTGGCGTCGCTGATTCAGGAGTTCGGCCCTTCAATCAAGGCCGGCACCGTGCAAGAGGCAGCCGGCGCCGATATCGTCATCGCCGCCATCCGCTGGACTGATGTGGAGAAGGTGTTCAGCCGCTTGCCGGCCTGGAACGGTCGCATCGTCATCGACGCCACCAATCCGGTGGAATTCCTCGATCCCAACTCGGCGGATGCGAAGGACCCGAGCAATCCACTGGCGGCCTACGGCATCAAGGCCGTCGATCTCGGCGACAAGCATTCGAGCGAGATCTTCAGCCAATTCGTTCCGGGCGCCCGCGTGGTCAAGGCGTTCAACCATAACGACGTTGCGGCGCTGTCGGAGCCGGAAGCGGCGGGTGGCCGGCGCGTGCTGTTCTATTCGGGTAATGACGCTGCCGCAAAGGCAGAGGTCCGCAAGCTCATCGAAGACACCGGCTTCTTCCCGGTCGATTTGGGATCGCTCGACGTCGGCGGACGATTGGCAACCCTGCCCTTCGGCGCGCTGGCCGCGCACAATTTCATCAAGATATAGCAGGCGCCGGAACGAAAATGGGGAGCCCACATGTTGCGGGCTCCCCTCTCGTATGTTCCGACGTCATACCGCTGTTACGGACCGGCAGGCTCCAACGCCTTCTGCACCATCGCGGTGTCGACATATTGCGTCATGCTGGCGATCTTGCCGTCCTTCAGCAGATAGAGATGCGCGAAATTGGCGCGCATGGATTTGCCCGTCGCCTTGTAGGTGCCGGAGTAGATGCCGAAGGCGGCGACGCGGTCGCCGTCTTCGAGATAGGTGTGAACATCGGCACGGTAGCCGGTCCATTCGGTGGCGAGACGCCGGAACACGCCTGATATGATCGCGTCGGGTCCGACATAGGTGCCCGCGTACGGAAACCCTTCCGCTTCGGTCCACGCGGCATCGGGAGCGAGAGCGGCCAGCAAATTGCGGCCGTTCTCTTCCGACGACGATCCCTCATAGGTGGCGCGGATCAGATCGAGGTTCGCCCCCATCTCAGCCCCACTTCATCTCGCCGGTGGCGACCTTGGCGCCGATATCGAGCGCGACGCCCATGCCGAGGCCGGGGAAACGCGCCTCCATCGCTGCCTTGAGCGCGGCGGAATCCTTGGCCTTGGCCAGCTCTTCGTCAAACGCCTTGAGATAGGCGATTGTGTGCTCGACACCGGACAGGTCGGTTTTTGCATCCACCGACAAATGGCCGGGCACGACGATCGCCGGCTTGCGCGCCGCGATCTTTTCGAGATTGGCGATCCAGGCGGCGCGCTGCTCCTTGGTCGGCGTGTCGGCGGTCCAGACATGGACGCCGGAGAAGATCAGCACGCCGCCGAACACCGCGTTGAGCGAGGGAACGAACAGATAGCGCCGGTTGACCAGGCCGTCTGCGCTGACGATCTCGATGGTCTCGCCGTCCACGCTGAGCGTCTTGCCCTCGAACGCTTCGGGAATGACCACATCGGCGAGCACCTGCGGGCCGTTCGCCTTGAGCTGCGGCCCCCAGACGGCAAGCTTCTTTTCGACGCTGGCGTTAATGGCCGCCAATGTCGCCGGCGCCGCGAGCACGCGGGCGTCGGGGAAGGCTGCCTTGATCGCGCCGAGGCTGAAGTAATAATCCGGGTCCGACTGGGTGATGTAGATGGTGGTGAGCTTCTTGCCGGTGGCCTTGATGGCGTCTGCGACAGCCTTGCCATCTGAAAGCGTGAAGCCGCCATCGATCAGCACGGCCTCGCTCGGCCCGGACACCAGAACGGGAGCCCGGAAGAAACCGTTCTGTCCGGCTGGAAAATGCTTCCAGGCTAACCCGCCGGCGGCATGGCCGAGCCCTGCGGGTGCGAAGAGTGCGGCGGCGCCCGCGGCGAGAGTGGTTTTCATGATGGTTCTCCTTGTCGGCATGTTGGTCTCCTGGTGCTGGTCTGGGATCGCGAAATGAAAGCTGGATGGTCCGGTCTGTGTTGATCGCTGCGCTCAGGCCGCCTTCAGTCCATCGACGAGGACGTCGAGGCTGCCGAACAGCGCGCTTGCTTGCACGAGGCGGCGATCATGGCCCGTCCCTACGATGAGGGCCGGGACACCGTTGACGCCGAACCGGCGCATCTCGGCACGCGTGGCCTCGAGGCGCGCGCGGTAAGCGGTGATCAGTGCGACGTCGGGGCTCGCCAGACGCGCGGCAACCTCAGGCAAATTCATCGTGCGCAGCACGTCCGACAGAACGGAGATATCCGTGCTGTCGCGGCCCTCGACATAGCGGACGAGCTGGAAGGCCTTCAGCGCCGCGAACTCCCGATCCGGGGCCATGAGCGCGACTGCCGTGAGCGCCAGTGTCGTCGGGCCGGAATCGAACAGGCGCGTGCGGTCGCCCAGCACATCGCGGCGATAGGTTTCGCTGAAGGGCCGACCGCTCAAGCGCGAAATCCGCTGGTCGTTGCTCCAGGCGTAGGCTGCAAAACCATCGTCCATCGGACGCGCGCCCTCGCCGGCGAATAGGCCTGTCGGCGCAAGTTCGACAGCGAAATCCGGCCGGGCGACGACCTGTTCGAGCAGCGTGGAGGCGCCGTAGCACCAGCCGCAGAGCGGATCGAACAGGTAGGTGATGGGAATGGGCGCGGACATGGCGATCTCCTTGAACCGCAATGTGGCACGCGCTAATTGGTAGATAAATATCAACAAAATAGACAGAATGTATGTTATAAACTAACAATCCCATCTGACCGGACGAGCCATGAACCTGAACCGCCTGGCCTATTTCGCAGCCGTCGTGAACACCGGATCCTTCACGCGGGCAGCCGAACGGCTCGGCATCACCAAGGCCGTGGTGAGCCAGCAGGTGGCGCAGCTGGAGCGCGATCTCGGCACCAGCCTGCTCGTGCGCACGACGCGCCGGGTCCATCCGACCGAGGCGGGCCGCATGTTTCATGCGCGCTGCGCCATGATCTTGCGCGAGGCGGAGGATGCCTTCGACGAACTCGCCCAGGCCGCTGCCGCGCCGACCGGCACATTGCGGATCACGGCGCCCAACGACTACGGCACAGCCGTCGTCGTTGCCGTCGTCACCGCCTACGCGGCGCGCTATCCCAACTGCCGCGTGGAGTTGACGCTCGAAGATCAGACGGTCGATCTCGCCTCAGGCCAGATCGACATGGCGATCCGTGTCGGCTGGCTGGTCGATTCCAGCCTGCAGGCGCGCAAGATCGGATCGTTCCGGCAATGTCTGGTCGGCGCTCCCGCGTTCACGGATCGGATCGCCGCCGCGCGCGATCCCGACGACATCGTCACGCTGCCGTTCATCGCCAACATGGCGCTGCGCGAGCCGCTGCTGTGGCAGTTTTCGCGCGGCGATCTCGATCGACTTGCTGTGCGGCTGCAAGCGAGCATCGCGATCGACACGACGCCGGGGGTACTCGCGGCCGTGCTCGCCGGCGGCGGCCTTTCGGTGCTGCCAGACTTCCTGGTGGCCGACGATCTCGCGGCGGGCCGCCTCATTCACATCCTGCCGCAATGGCAACTGCCATCCGGCGGCATTCACACGGTCTACCCCGCGGCCCGCTTCCGGCCGCCCAAGGTGACGGCGTTCGTGGAGATGCTGATCGCGGCTCAGCGACAGGCGGGTTCGGTTGGGGCGGAGTAGCGGTGGGCAGCCAATTAGAGGCCACGCCCTCCCTATGCCTGCGCGATGATCAGGACGGCGGCAGCTCGTCGAAGGGATCATGCACGGGTACGCCGAGCGGCAGCAAATGCCTCGCGTTGCGTGACAAGACCGTCAACGAGTGCTGACGCGCAGTTGCGGCAATCATGATATCGGCAAATCCCGGAGAATGCCCCTGCCCTCGCGCGCGGTCCGACAATTGTCCGGCGATCCGCGCAGTGGGGGTATCGAACGCCAGGATTCGATCCTCATACAGGTGCAGCACGGCTTCCAGCCATTGAGCCAAATCTCTACTCCTGCGCGTGGCTTTCTCGCGTCGCAATTTGGCTATTCCGTCCTCAACCTCCGCAATCGTCACGACGGACAAGAACAAGGAGGCGGATTGCGCATCCATCCACGCGACGAGTGCCGCAGGCGTCGGCCGGTTCGGCGAGACGGCAGATATGACATTGGTATCGACGAGGTACACGTCTCAGAAATCGGTCTTGCGCAGCTTGGCGCGATTACGCGTCGGCACGTCGCCGGCCCGCACGGGGGCCGCCATCAGCAGGCGCCCGAAGCTCGGCACCTGCGACAGACGCCGCCACTCCTCATAGCTCAAGACCACCGCCTGCTTTTTACCGTGACGCGTGATGATCGCGGGCTTGCCATCGACCGCTTCATCGACGACCGCGGAGAGGTTAGCCTTTGCGTCACGAAGCTGAATCTCTCGCATGAGTCCTCCAATATGACTACAGTAGTCATATAGGAGGGCGGCTTGTATTTCAAGGCATTCCCGGCCGACCACCGGACGGCATCCGAATGGACCGACGTGTCCCACGTCAGTCGCGCGATACGGACAGCCCCGCGAGAAGCGGCGCGTACGCGGCGAGCCTGCGGGATACGAACTCGGTGAAGAGCCGCACGCGCTTGGTCTTGCGTGTCTCGCCCTGTGTGAGGAGCCAAACCGTTCCGTACATGTGTAGCTCGGTGCCCGGCACCCTCACCAGCAGGGGGTCGGCATCGCCGACGAAGCACGGCAGCGTCGTGATCCCGAGCCCTTGCCGGACCGCAGCGATCTGCGTCCCGGCGTCCGAGGTCCTGAATGGAACGCCCGTGGTGCGGACCTCGCCCGCGCTGGCCCAGTCCGGGATGCCGTGCATGCTGATGACGATCCAGCGGAAGGGATCAGGCGCGCCCGCACGCCAGGCGGCCAGCCGATCCCTGGACATGTAGACGGCGCCGAACAGCTCCGGTCCCTTCATGCCGTGAAGATTTTGCGGGAGGGTTTTGCGGTCATAGACGACGCGGATCGCGACGTCGGCCTCCCGGTTGGTCAGATTAGCCAGCTCGCCGGCCGACAAGATATCCATCTCGATATCAGGATGCAGGCGCGCAAAATCGGCGAAATCGGGCATCAGCAGGTGCGTCGCAAGCGGCGGCGCCAGCGTCACCCGCAGACGCCCACGCACGCTCTGGTCGCGCCCGAACACACGCGTCTCCAGCAGGTGTGAGGAGGCTTCCATCTGGTCCGCGAATTCGAGGACCTCCTCGCCCGCAGCCGTCAGGCGGTAGCCCGAAGGCAGCTTTTCGAACATCTGGACCCCGAGGCGTTCCTCGAGCTGGGCGATGCGTCGCAGCACGGTCGCGTGGTTCACACCGAGGTGCTCGGCGGCCGCCCGCACCGAGCCTCCACGCGCGACGGCTAGAAAATAGCGAACGTCATCCCAGTCGATCATGGTGCAATCCCGCACCGCGCGGTGCGCCTTTCAAGCCGTATCTGGATGCCTCGTACAGCAGTACGGGCGGTCATCATAGCCGGTTCCGGCCAGCAGGACCCATTCCGAACGGCGGACACCGCTCGCCGCGGCTGGCGCCCGTCGTCCGGCCGGATCGATTTTGCACCACCGATGTGCGCGCTTCCGCACTCAACGCCTGACGCCGGCGGACCTATGTCGGGGACGTCGGGGGCAGATGCTGTCCCGGCACCACGACAGGAGAAATTATGGGAAAGCTCGACGGCAAGGTTGCAGTCATCACGGGTGGCGCGACCGGCATCGGCCGCGCCGCGGCAAAGCGCTTCATCGAGGACGGTGCCTTCGTCTTCATTTTCGGCCGCCGGCAGCAAGCGCTCGACGCAGCTGTCGCCGCCCTCGGCCCCAATGCCCGCGCGGTGAAGGGCTCGGTCTCGGATGAGGCCGAACTCGACCGGCTCTACGCGGCGGTGAAGGCCGAGCGCGGAACCCTCGACATCGTCTTCGCTAATGCCGGCGCGGGAAGCCAGCTTGCGCTCGGCAAGATCACCTCCGCGCACATCGACGAAACCTTCGACACCAATGTGAAGGGTACGATCTTCACGGTGCAGAAGGCGCTGCCGCTGATGCGCCGGGGTGGTTCGATCATCCTGACCGGATCGAGCGCGGGCACCACGGGCGCCCCGGCCATGAGCGCCTACAGCGCGAGCAAGGCGGCCGTGCGCAACCTCGCGCGGACCTGGGCCGAGGATCTGAAGGGCAGCGGCATCCGCGTCAACGTGCTGTCGCCCGGGGCGACCGCCACCGAACTCGCGAAGGAAGCGTTGGGCGAGGAAGGCCAGAAGGTGTTCGCCGCGATGACCCCGCTGCAGCGCATGGCCGATCCCGCGGAGATCGGAGCCGTGGCCGCCTTTCTCGCCTCATCGGACAGCAGCTTCATGACCGCCAGCGAAGTCGCCGTCGACGGCGGCCTGGCGCAACTCTGATCCCGGCGCAGTCCCGCACCTGGCCCACACACACAACGAAGGAAGAAAGATCATGAAAAAACTAGAAGGCAAGATCGCAATCATCACCGGCGGCAGCAGCGGGATCGGGTTGGCCACAGCCAAGCGCTTCGTGGACGAAGGTGCGCATGTCGTGATCACCGGGCGACGCGAGAAAGAACTGAAGGAGGCCACGGCCTTCATCAAGACAAACGTTACGACGGTCATCGGCGACGTGTCGCGCCTGGACGATCTCGACCGGCTCTATGCCGTCGTGAAAGAGAAACATGGTCACATCGACATTCTCTTCGCGAATGCGGGCGCGGGGACGATCGCACCGCTCGCGGCAGCGACCGAGGCCCATTTCGACCAGACCTTCGACGTGAACGTGAAGGGGCTGTTCTTTACAGTGCAAAAGGCCCTTCCCCTCTTTAGGGATGGCGGTTCGATCATCCTGAACTCTTCGGTGTCGAACGTGAAGGGGCTGCCAGGGTTCAGCGTCTACGCCGCGAGCAAGGCGGCGGTGCGCAGCTTCTCGCGAGCTTGGACGCTGGAGCTGAAGGACCGCAGAATCCGCGTCAACACGATGAGCCCCGGACCAACCGAAACCCCTGCCCTGGAAACAACGACGGGCTTGACCGCCGAGCAAGCCAAGCAAGCGGCCGCCGGATTTGCTTCACAGGTCCCGATGGGGCGCAGGGGCAAGCCGGAGGAAATCGCGGCTGCCGTCACTTTCCTCGCCTCCGATGAAAGTTCTTACATCACCGGCGTGGATCTCGCCGTCGATGGCGGCATGGCGCAGGTCTGACCGCGCCATCGACACAAGATCGGAGAAACACCATGAGCTACGCGATTATCGGCTTCGGCCATATCGGCCAGGCCCTGGCCAGGGCGTTTGCCCGCAATGGCGTCGAAGTATCCGTTGCAACCACGCGCGACCCGGAAAGCTTTGCATCCGCCGCGGCCGCGATCGGACCTTCGATCATTCCTAAAAAGCTGGTGGACGCGGTCAAGGCGGACATCGTCTTTTTGGCGGTCCGTTTCGAGTCGCACCAGGATGTCGCGAAGGCGCTGCCCACTTGGCAGGGCAAGACCATCATCGATGTGACCAACGCCTACGGCGTGCCGCCTGAGAAACTGGGAGGACAACCTTCGTCCAAGGCCCTCGCGCAAGCCTTCACCGGCGGTCGACTGGTCAAGGGCTTCAACCATTTGGGTGCTGCCGTGCTTGGTCAGGATCCGGCCGTCCATGGCGGCAGGAGAGTCGTGTTCCTGGCCAGCGACGATGACGCCGCCGCAGCGGAGATCGGCGCGCTTGCGGAAAAGCTCGGCTTCGCGCCGATCAAGCTTGGCGGGCTTTCGGAAGGCGGACTGCTTGTGCAGGCGCGCGGAAACAGCTGGGGCCACCTGATCTTCAAGGATCTGGTCAAGTTCGGCTGATGAACACGGGGACACGAAGCATGCGATCGGATCGCACGCGATCCGATCCGAGCGAAATGGAGAAATCCCATGAGCACCGAGAAAAACATCCAGACCGTGAAGGACTTCTTCGCCGCGATCGGCCGCGGCGACAGGGAGGCTCTGCTGGCGCTGATCAGTGCGGACATCGAGTGGATCATTCCGGGCGAGGACTGGCCGCTGGCCGGAACGCATCGCGGGCACGACGGGGTGACGGATCTGCTGGAGACGGCATCCAGGTCGATCGAAACGTCCACGGAACCCCGAGAGTTCGTGGCGCAAGGAGACCGGGTCCTGGTCGTCGGCTTCGCGAAGGGAAAGATCAAAGCCACGAATAAGACGTTTAGGGACGACTGGGTCTTCGCCATCACCGTTCGCAAAGGCAAACTGACGAACATCCGGGAGTACGTCGACACGCAAGCACTGGCGCGAGCCGCGCGCGCGTCGAATGCCCAAGCCTAAGGAGATCCCGATGTACGACCAATCCAAGCTAGCCGAGTTGATCCGGTTCGCACGCGTAAACGCGGGCTCCACCGTCATCGACGTTTACCCCGGCGATGGCGACTGGACCCGTCTCTTCTCCGAGATCGTGGGAGGCGAAGGACGGGTTGACAGCTTCGTGCCGGCCGAAGTGGCCCACTTCAAGAACGATCCGCTCGGTCGCATCCAGGCGCTTGCAAGGGAGCCGGGTCGAGACAACGTCGAAGCCGTCTCGGCGGACCTCGTGGCGATGCCGGAGGTCACGCGACCGGCGGATGTGCTGTGGCTGCACCTGTTTTACCACGATCTCCACACCGCGCTGATCCAGGCCAGGGGCGCGACGGCGGCCCAATTCAATCGAGCCGTCTACGAGCGGCTGAAGCCCGGCGGGTGCTACGTCATCGTCGACCACGCTGCCGCGCTCGGGGCGGGCACGAGCGAGGCCCAGTCGCTGCATCGGATCGAGCCCGCATCCGTTCGCAAGGAGGTGGAGGCGGCCGGCTTCGTGCTGGACGCGCAAAGCACCCTGCTCGCGAACAAGGACGATCCGCACACGATCAAGGTGTTCGATCCCTCGATCAAGGGCAAAACCGATCGCTTCGCCTATCGGTTCGTGAAGCCGTGACAGAGATCGTAGGGCGGATTAGCGAAGTGTAATTCGCCATCTTGCGCGCGACTCGGCGAGAGAGGGCGGATTACGCCTTGCGGCCAATCCGCCCTACGCATCCGCTGCAGGTCAATTTCGGTTCTTGAGCTTTCGGTGCAGCCGGATCACTTTTTGGCCCTGCCGTCAGATGACTGCTCTGCCGACCCGCCGATTTTCTTCGCGACCACATAGACGTCGACGCCGCTCATCGAGCATTCCTCGCTTGATGCCTGGCTTTTCGTGATGACCTCGATTGTCTTGCCATCCTTGGTGTGAAACGTGATGTCGTAAACCTCCTGGTGGAGGTCCTTGCCGATCTTTTCGGATGCGAGACGAACGGCCTTGGTCTGCGCCTCGATCACGGATGGAATATCGATCAGGCCGGCGTTCTTGAGGTGCACGAGGGCCATGTTCGTGGGCCAACTCGCGCAGTCCGGAGACTTCGCCAGAGCCACCGCAGCCGGCATCACAAATATTGCGGCCGGTACCACTTTCAACGCGGCGCGCATCAATGCACCACCTTGATCGAGTGGTCGCCACTTTCGCAGATCTGCTTGCGCCTATTGATGGGCAGGACGGTAACGTACATGCCGTCGCGGTCGCCGCGCTTGTAGAGCTTCTTGCCAGGCTTAAGCTTCGGAAGTCCCGTATCGGTCAACAAGGTACTCTCCGTTCGGTTCGCCGCCAGATACTATCATGGTACTGCTTCATTATTCTCAAATACGTTGTTATCTTTTGTCAAAAGAAACTCGACTGCCCGGTCAACCGAGGCCCTGCGAATGAAACGCTTGAACAATCTGGAGTGCGTGACCCTCTTCGTTGACGACCTTGCGCGCGCGAGGGCATTCTACGAGGCCGTGTTCGACGCCAAGCCGATTTATTCCGACGCCGTATGCAGCGTGATCGGGCTCGGTGGCGTCATGGTCAATTTGCTACAGGAGACGGAGGCACTGCAGCTCGTGCAGCCGGTGGTGCCGGCTGCTTCGAGCGCCGGACCTCGCATGCTCATGACCATTCGAGTCGGCGATGTCGATGAGGCCTGTGAGAGGCTCCGGCAAAGCGGCGTAGACTTGGTGAACGGCCCTATCGATCGTCCCTGGGGTCGCCGCACCGCCGCCTTTTCCGACCCCTCCGGTCATATGTGGGAGATCGCACAGGAGATACCCTCCTAACATCCGTCATCCGCGCCGGGACGTCTGCACCAAAGCGGTTCTCATTGGCGAGTGGCAGAGCATTGCTCCGATGGCATCAACAGGGCCAATCGGGCGATAGCGCCGCTCTCCCCACTCTCTCGTTCGAGACCATGCTAACGCGCTGATTTCAATGCAAACTATTTGGCGCGTGTCGCAAGACGAGTCCCGATCCGTCAGAAATTTCGCTTTTGATTCCAAACAGGAATTCGACGATCTGCGATTTGCTCGGTTTCAGCGAGGATCGGCATCAATCGGGCGGTTTTTCAGGAACGCACGCCGACCTTTCGCCGCTCAGTTGCCGGGCTAACCGTATTCTTCCATTATTCCGAGAGATGGCAGCGTGAAGTTCGTTTCCGAAAGGCCATGGACGGTGGGCATGGAAGTAGCCGGTTATAGGTCTAAAAGGTATGCGGTGGACGGTGTTTTCCTGTCATCTGCCGGGCGCCGCTGGCGCGGAATGTCTGCCGAGCTCCGATGTCACTTTCCCGGGGAAATACCACCGTATGTGCCTCCCTTCACTGAGATTGCCGTGCTCTTGCGAGGAGCGTCAGTCGTGACAAGACGGGCGGGAGGCATGAAACAGCGCATTGTCGGTGCTCCGGGTACGATCGGGTTGTGCCCCGTGGGATTGCGCGAAGAGTTCACCCATGTATCAAAATATATCGATGAGATGCTGCACATCTATCTCTCCCCCAGCCCGTTTGCGGCCCTTGCCAAGCACACGCCCCAGGATTTCAGCGCAACCTCCGTGAGATACGATGCGGGATTCAGAGATCCCCTCATCGAACATATCGCAGCGGAGGTGCTTGGCGAATTAGAGTTCGAGACGTCTTGCGGCGACCTTCTGGTCGAAACGCTGGCCGACACACTCGCGGTGCGGCTGCTCAATAATTATTCCAGTCAAAGCGCCAATCCTCTTCAGGTTTCGCACCGGTCAAAAGGGCTCGACTCGCGGCGCCTTCAGCGCGCGATCGAGTATATCAATGCAAATCTGACGAAGGAGATCACTGTTGACGAACTGGCCTCGGTCGCTTCGTTAAGCCGTTTTCATTTCTCGCGCATGTTCAAAGCAACCACAGGACAATCGCCCAGCCGCTTCATCGGGCACCTACGCTTAGAGCTGGCCAAATCGCTTCTGATTGCAGGCAGATCGATTGCCGACGTGACCCACGATTGCGGGTTTTCCTCAGAGTCGAATTTTGTCCGATCCTTTCGACGGGCGACAGGCCTCACACCGGGCCAACACCGCAACCGGGCTCGCAAATAGCGGCTATCGCGGAGCTGTAGCCGATGCGTGCGCGATCCGGCGCGGTTCGCGTTGTCTCGCCCGCTGCCCCGCCCATCCCCGGGCAACCAGCACGCCGGGATCAACTCGGCACACCAAGAATGAAACGCAGCACGCAGCGAGCATGCGTAACTTGGTGCGCCAATCTACCATTGGTTCAGCTTCGCGTCCGCGAAGCAACGTTCGCGACCTGGCTAGCAATGTACGGGCGCACGACGAAGGATTACTGACATGGCAATCGGTACGGTCGTTCTCGTCCACGGTGCGTTTGCAGATGGATCTTGCTGGGCGAAGGTAATTCCGTTTTTGACGGCCAAGGGGCTGACAACCATCGCCGTTCAAAACCCGCTTAGCTCGCTCAGCGACGATGTGAAGGCCGTTCACCGGGTCATCGAGATGCAAGAAGGCCCGGTCCTGCTGGTGGGCCATTCGTGGGGTGGTGCCGTCATCACGGAAGCAGGTAACCATGACCAGGTGACGGGTCTCGTCTATGTCGCGGCGGGTGCACCAGACACCGGCCAGTCCTTTGACGACTGGTGGAAGAATTATAAGCCGGTGGCCGGCGGCGCGATCGCTCCCTATGGGGAGGGTTACGTTGCCCTGACGCGGGAAGGCACACGAAAGCACTTCGTGCAGGACCTGTCGGACGCTGAAGCCGATATCGTCTACGCTACGCAGGGTCCGCTCGCTGTCGTATGCTTTAGCGACAAGATCAGCCATGCCGCTTGGCGTTCCAAGCCTTCATGGTACATCATCGCGGAAGACGACAAGACTATTCCACCCGACGTCGAGCGCGATTCTGCCGCTCGGATGGGTGCAAAGACGCTGGCGCTTGAAAGCTCGCACGTGGCCATGCTTTCGAAGCCCAATGCAGTCGCGGACTTTATCGCAAGTGCGGCCGCCTCTCTGTAGTTTCGGCTTCGTATTTTGCTTCGCCTTCAAGTGAAGCGGTCGCGCATCTTCAATCTTCATCACGGGAGAAGTTCCATGATGGCGCTTCGAAATCTGATCCTATTGGGTACCGGCTTGCTTGCGATCGCAATCGCGCCAGTGAGGACTGCGGCAGCGGAGCTCAAAGCAAAAACCGCAATTCTCGTGCATGGCGCGTTCGCGGACGGCTCGTCATGGCAAAAAGTCATTCCGCTTTTGGAAAAAGCAGGATTGAGCGTCGTCGCCGTACAAAATCCCCTCGATGCATTGGAAAATGACGTGGCCTCCACCAAACGCGCCATCGCCAATGCGGAGGGGCCAATCGTGCTTGTCGGCCATTCCTGGGGCGGCGTCGTCATTACGGAAGCGGGCAACGACCCGAAGGTCAAATCGCTGGTCTACGTGGCCGCCTTTGCGCCCGACAACGGTCAATCGGCCGAGGATATCGCGAAGAAATATCCCGAACAGCCGGTTCAGAGCTCGTTCGTCAAGGACAAGGACGGTTATCTCAAGATTAATGATAGCGGAGTTGCGAAATATTTCGCGGCCGGTCTACCGCCGGAAGAGCAGAAGCTGATCGCAGCAGTACAAGGACCGTTCCACGTTCGAACGCTCACTTCGCCCGTCAGTCATGCTGCGTGGCGCGACAAGCCGTCGTTCATGGTGGTTGCGACAAAAGACGCCGTCATCTCGCCGCTTCTTGAGGCGGATCAGGTCAAGTTGGCCAAAGCGACGTCCATTAAGGTGCCATCAGGCCACATCGCAATGCTTTCCTATCCAAAGGAAGTCGCCGAGCTCATCATCAAGGCCGCCGAGTAGGAGGCGCTTGACCGGCGGCGTTGCTTTCGCCTCGCTGATTCCGGCCGAGCGGAGCGTAACCCGCCCTCGCCGGTTGGCTCGATGCGCCCCGCGAGTTCGCCCCCTGCGCGTATCACCATTCAATCAAGGAAAAACCGTGACCCAGCATGTCCTGTTCATCGTCACCAACGCAGCCGTGCTCGGGCCGCACAATCGCCGGACCGGCTTCTTTTTCGGTGAGGTCGCTCTCCTTTCGACGCGCTCGACAAGGCGGGAATCGCGGTAGAGTTCGCGTCCCCTGCCGGCGGATGGACGCCCTACGACGCGTACGACGAGAAAGACCCGGCCCAGAGGGAGTTTTTCGAGAGCAAGGCCTTCCGCCGACTCAATCACAGCCGCAAGTTATCCGAGGTGGACGCCGCGGACTACGACGCGATCCTGGTGCCCGGCGGCCTCGGGCCGATGGTCGACATCCAACGCAATGCGGACGTCCAGAGGGCCATCGTGCGCGCCTGGACCACGGGAAAGCTCGTGGCTGCTGTTTGTCACGGTCCGTGCGCGCTGCTCGGCGTCGACCTCGGCGATGGCACGCCCTTCGTGCGCGGCAGGAAGCTCACGTCGTTCTCGAACAAGGAAGAGTACGACTACGCCCGCGAGGACGTACCCTACGAACTCGAGGACGCGCTGAGAGCGGAGGGGGCCGAGTACTCCTCTGCATCCAACTGGCAACCTCACGTCGTCGTTGATGGCCGCCTTATCACCGGCCAGAATCCGGCCTCGGCGGGACCGCTGGGTAAAGAGCTGGTCGCCGCCCTCAAACGACCGCGAGCGCATCTCGGAGCTGCCGACAGATGATGCTTCAATGCGGTGGATTGCGCCTGCGGCCAATCCACCCCACGAGTTTCTTCACGGACCTAGCCTACTCCCACTCTATCATTTCGAACGCGGCTTCGTCGTTGATTAGTAAGCAAAATTCTCCACGTGTGACGGACAAATCCCGACGACATACCCGCTGCGATTTTTCGGTCTTGAATTCACAGAAAAATTCGAGCCGCTCGTAACGCTGGTGGCTCCGGTACCTATCGGGGTCAATCGACTGATCGGCGCTCCCTGGGTAGCGAAGATGGCTGTGCGCGCACTGGTGCGGTGTAAATTCAAATACCGTCAGAGATCGGAAAGGCGCTCGCTCGGTCCGCACAGACAAAGGCGTTCTTGAAGAAAAGATGAATATTCTCTTGATGCCGCTGCTGTCGACCTCGCCGACCCACAAACAGACGTCTATCGGGGTGGCCAGCCGGATCTATTTTCCGCGGAACACCGCCGGGCGACGCTCCACGAAAGACTGGATGCCTTCTTTCATGTCTTTGCTGCTGAAAACGCGGTCCTTGATCTTCTGGCCCGCTTTTCTGGCCAGAAGCGGCCTTCTCCGCCAGCTCGCGTTTTGTCCGACCGAAAGTCGGATCTGCGTCCGGCGCCGCCATCGGGCGACCAGTTCGTGCGGACTACCTTCAAGTCTCCGTTCGATCGCGAACCTAGGTTGCAATCGGACCTCTAGAATATTCGCCGAGCGCCCGAATTTGTCGAGAACTGAAGATCTTGGCTCTCGTTAGGAGGGGCGCCCTTGTCGGCGGAAGGGGTGTCTTGTCAACCTTGCTGAAATCGCTCGTTTTTTTCGTTCCCGTCGCGGGCAATCTACGGTCCTAGCCACGATCAGTTTCGCAGCCTCTCGACCGTAGTTTTCCGCCATCTCGCGCAATGCGCCGGCCTCTCTGGGCACCCTGCTCTCCTCCGCCAAATCCAGGCAGATGCGCTCCATGCGCGCGAGATCGTCGATGTCGTGCTGATGTCGCCCCATGCCGGTGATCAGACTCCGGCCTGCACCAAGCCGTCAAGGGTTGCCACCCGGAAATTTCCCAGTACCGATTTCGTCGAGCCGGCCGGATGATCTCGAAATGAAATCATCCAAGCCAAAGCAGTGGACCGAGAGCGAGCGAAAGAGGCTTGCCGCGATGGCACGTCGGCGCGCCGCGTCGGAAATTGCGGCAGTCCTCGGGCGGCATACCGGATCGGTGAAGCGGATGGCGCGAGAGATGGGATTGCTCCTAAAAAAATAGAAGCGGCTCCTTTCCTCTACACGCTCAAGAGAAGCGGCACAGAGTTCGGTGCCGGCATCAAGTATGCCGTCGAGCGCGGCTGGCTCGACCTGCACGAGAGCGGTACCTACGTGCGGCTGCTGACACCTGGCGATGGTTTGCTCGGTCAATAGATCAGCGTGAAGGACAACCACGCCGCGAGTGACGCGCAGAGACAAATTCCAAGATAAGGCAATGCAAGGCGCATCGGGCTTTCCCTCCGAAACGCGAATATGGATCACCATGTCATGTTTGGACGGAGAGTGCTAGGAATCTTCGGTTGCAAGCCGCGCGTCTTAGAAACTGGACGCCCTCGCTCCGACAGGGCATCGCACGATCGTCAAGTTGGTTGCGAAGGGATGGCTTGAACTCGGAAACGAGAGCGGGACCTATCGGATCATGACCGCTGGCCAGGACGCCCTGCGACTCGCCATCCCTTGACAAACGCTTGCGCGCGACTTGCAGTTGCCCGAGCATCTGCGGCGTCGTCGAGATCAAGGCGAGGAGAGATGTCGTGGCGAAGACCATTCATTTAGACATTATCCGAAAGCTGATTGCCGTCTCAGTGTGAGCAAGGGGGATCCCGCCATTAGGGAGTACGTGCAGGCGTGCGTGCACCGTCGATAACTGCGAGCACGACCTTCACGACCTTACAGAAACCCCCATCCTCTTTTGGGGGCGGCTCGGCGTCTGCCCTGTGAATAAGCCGGACAAGCGAGCAATACCCCCCCGGCGCTCGCTTGACGTGTCATCCTCAGTAACGCGGTCGAATCAGACCTTCCGGGACACGAGCATGAGCACAGGGCCAACAGCGTTCGAGATGATCAGGGATTTTCTGTCCAAGCCGTTTGTCGGGCCGATCCTCAGCCTAATCGTCTTAACGGTGTCTCTGACTTCGCTCTTGTTTGCCGTCCTTGCATATAGACGCCAAGGCGTCCGCTGGGAGAACGAAGACGCCAAAGCGCTAAACGTGACGCTTCAGATGTTTGACAGTCTCAATCCACAGAAAATGAGGCTCGGCAGATTGGAATTTACATCACAGCTCCCCTACCGGGTTAGAATTTCATCAGTTCAGATCGGCAAGCCCGTGGACGCTCTCATATCCTACGTTGAGATTGGAAACTCCTATCTCCCCGTCGTGCCGCCCGCAAAGTCCTTCGGGGTGGATGATGGACAAGGCTACGAAGACAATAATGGAATGGGCAATCTGGTACTGCTGATCCAGACTCAGGAGGCTTCAGACCAGCGGCGTAGCTTGGTCGAAGTGACTGTTACGTTCGTCGAGGTGAACGGAAGTCGAACGCTTGTGAGGACGGCGAGCAGTGTGCTGCCTCCTCTTGCTGCGACGAACTGACCACACGTCAGTGATTATCAACTCGAACCGCTCAATTGTTCGCCACAATGCGCCAGCAGTTTCCGAGGCTCCAGGCCACGAGAATTTTCAGGAACCATCATGCCGCACAAACTCTCTGCCGCCGTGGCCTGGACCTCTCTTGCATTCATCAGTTACGCGACTCTGTCTCCCATCGGCGATAGGCCTCAACTGAGCAATTCGGCCGACATCGAACACGTCGCCGCCTTTGCGTTTTTAGGCTTCGCATTTTGTACCGCCTATCGGAAGCGATTGAAATTTGTATGCAGCGTCGTGCCGAGTAGCGCAGTCGCGCTCGAATTTTTGCAAACCCTGACGCAGATCGTCATGGCAAATTGCTGGATGCCTCCGAAAAGATCATTGGCGGCTTGCTAGGGATATTTCGCGCCATCGTTGCTTTGCGCCTGTTGGAGCGCTGGACGACTCCATCTGATGCTTAGCTGTTTGGGCGCTACTGGAGCCGCACCGCGGTGATCGTGCAGAGGGTCGTGACGGTGTATGTCATGTTGCAGAGACCTATCGTGTCTGCGGCGCTCTTGGCGAATTGAAAGTTCCAGAATTAACCTCCGGCATGGACATCAAGCTTAACGCGCGACCTTTGTTGCGTCGTTGTCGTTTCGCGGAAATACTTTGATAAACGCGAGCATTTTTTCTGATTTTATTTCTCGTGACTGCCTAAACCAAAGGCGTCATTATGATCAGGTATTCATCGTACGGCAGCACCAACTATCGCGATAAACCTCGCGAGAAGATTGAATGGCTCGACCCGCTTCAACGGCAATATCGTGAACTGCTAGAGCTGCGCGAGCGGGTAAAACAAGCCGAGGCCGCGAGAGCGCGAAAATCGCGCGACAGGCGACGATCACGAAAGTGATTGGATCACGCCGCGCTAACGGTCATTCTTCCGCCGCAGCCGCTGATCCTAACCGCGGTGGTCGAGATGTCCTACGAACGGCGAAACGGGTGAAACTACCAGGGGTGTCCCGTCAGCCTCGCCGATATTGATCGCTTTTTCCGCACGCGCCGCGCGTAACCTACGGTCCGAGCTACGGTCAGTTTGGCAGCCTCGCGACCATAGTTTCCAGCGAGCTTCCGCAGCGCGCCGACCTCTCCAGGCACCCTGCTCTCCTCCGCCAAATCCCGGCAGATGCGCTCCAGACGCTTGAGATCGTCGATGTCGTGCTGATGCCCCCATGCAACCGATCAGACTCCCGCCGCGTGGTCGCCGTCAAGTCTAGGGAGTCCGCCCATGGCCCCGGGCCGCACAGGCAGTGTGCTGTCAGTCGATCGATTTTCCAGACGGTGGGCGGGGTTTCTAAGGCGCTAGGGATGGCTTTTGATTGGTATTTCCCTGCCACGGCTTAGAGTGCTCATGCTCAGCAATCCACTTGACCGCGTCGCCTTCCGTAATAAAGCCCTTGATGACTTCCGTTTCGCCATCGGGCCACAGAATATCGACCCCCCAGCCGAGTCCGGGATTTTTCCGAGCCATGAAAGTTGGTCGCTGCTCGAACATCCGCCGAATATGCGCCTGTGGCACCCAGGTTCAAGCCAGCTATCCTGCCGCAATCAAACTATCCCACCGGGTCCGCCCGCCAGGCCGGCCGGTTCGATTCATGTGCAATGTCTAACCCACGACTCGCAGTAGCCGCGCACGCGGTCCCAGCTACTAGGAATCGATAATTTGCGCGGTGCTGACGATGCCGCTGTGATCGCGGTATGCGCGCTCCCCGTCGATACACAAAATGGGCGGGCCATTATCCGCCCGGTAGTCCTGCTGAATGGCTGGCAGACGGCCGTTTGACCTGCGGCATCCAGTGCCTGAACGGCTCTTGCGATCGCGGGGTCGACGTGCGGCTGCTCGCGCAGGATCAGCCCTGGTCGCGTGTCGGCTTGTGCCTGGTCTGCTCGGCATGCGGCCAAAGATCGGCGCAAGATCATTCATACATGTTAAGTACTTAGGTTCCACTTTCGGCTGGAACCGGGAAGTTTTCCAGGATCTGACATCGGATGATCATACTTTAATCGGCGGCCACCACCGCCTCGCGGTGGCAGCCAGCCTCGGTAAAAAACTGTTCTGGCGAGATACCGGTGAACCAGTGAAGCTTGATCACTTCTTCAGGCATTATGGAAGTTCTCTCGACATACAGCCTGATCGGCCCGACGAGCGTTGTTCGGTACATTGCAACTACGCCAACTGAGGCGGGGCAGCTTTCATTTTCACACCCCATCGCTCTCCAGCGTATCGCCCTTCAGCGTCGCCCAATGCTGGCATTGAACCAACATCGCTCCAGGTATTCGCGGTCGCAGGCGGATAAGAAAAATGCGTTATTGTCACACCATGCTGCGCGTCTTGGCAGTTTTTTCGATGACCCGTAGGTTGGCACCGTAGGTAGGCGGTAGCGCACTCACTATCGAGCCAGAATTAGAACGAAGCTTCAATACGATAGTCGTTTGAATGTGGAGGAGTGGATATCTTCTGGCCTTCAACAACGTGAATTGCAGCAATTTAGCTATACGCCAAGAGTTGCCAAATCGGCGAAGTCGTCTGGTCCGACCCGGACAAAGCCGAAGCCCTCCATGTACTCGCGCTTGTGGCCCGTCAGCGAAGTAGCGGCGCTCTTGAGGTCCGCTCAGCGAGGCATGGCGGCCCAAATTTGCTCAAGTTGAGTTCTTCGCATTTTGACCCACAGCCGACGTCAGCCGCGACGATCCCGTCTAGCGTTGACAGCGCAACCGATTGCGCCTGTAATTGAAGGGCAACACTTTATGCGGGCGCGAATTGCCGATGGAGAATTGCTCATGATGAATTTCAGCCGACGGGATGCTTTGAAGATTTCCGCTGGCCTGACGCTTACGACCGCGGCGGGCAGCTTTTCCTGTCTAGAGGTAGCCAAGGCTGGCCCGATCGAGGTCCCAACCATCGACAAGCTCAGCGTCCGGGTTCTCGTCGACAGCGCGAGCGACATCTTCTTTAAGCCGAAAGATGTGAGCGGAGTGAGGACCGAGCCCGGCCGTCCGGCCGATCCGAAGCGGCCGTTGCATAGCGAATGGGGGTTGTCGCTGTACCTGGAGCCGCAGCGCGGCGATGAGAGGAAAACCTTTCTTCTTGATTTCGGTTGGACGCCGGAGGCGATCAACGGCAACATGGAGCTCTTGAAGCTCGATGCTTCCAAGCTCGACGCGCTGATCATTAGCCACGGCCACTTTGACCATTGGGGTGGCCTGCTCGGCTTCCTGGAGCGGCACCGCAAGGATATGCCGGCTGACCTCACGATGTACGCCGGTGGCGAGGATAATTTCTGCCCGCGCTACGTTAAGATGGGTGGCGGAGGCGACCTTGCCGACTTTGGCACGCTCGATCGCCGGGACATTGCCAAGCAAAACGTGAAGGTTGTACTGTGCGAAGCTCCGGTCGTAATCGGCGGTCAGGCCTTTACCACTGGTAGGATTACCCGCAGCAGCATCGAGAAGGTGCTTCCGAACAGTCTGGTGGGATTTCAGCTCAAGGACGGTGCCGGCTGCAATACCAGCCACTATTTGCCGGCAGAGATGGAAGGCAAGATCGTACCCGACGAACATATCCATGAGCACGCGACCTGCTTTAACCTGAAAGACAAAGGCCTGATCGTCATCTCGTCCTGCGGTCATGTTGGCATCGTCAATTCGGTGCGGCAGGCGATGGCAGTTTCCGGCATCGACAAGGTTCATGCCATCATGGGCGGCTTCCATCTCGGACCGGCACCGGCCGACTATCTTACGCAGGTTGTCGCCGAGATCGCAAAGCTCAATCCTGACGTGCTGATCCCGATGCACTGCAGCGGGCTGAACTTCACCCAGGAAGCACAGCGCCAGATGCCGGGCAAAGTGCTGACCACAACGACGGGCACACGCATAACGTTCGGGATTTAATCAACGGGACACGCGGTGACGAGGCTGACGGCGTGCGCGCTTGTTGTGGCAGCGTCCATGATTGGCGCTATGACGGCGGTCGCCGACCCGCAACCATCGGCCGCCGAGATGATGGACGATCTGATGTTCGCCCGCGGGCCGATCGGAGGACCGTTCACCCTGACTGACCAATACGGGAAGATGCGCAGCGCCGCCGAGTTTCGCGGCAAGCTGACGATCGTATATTTCGGTTACACTTCCTGCCCCGACGTCTGTCCGACTGACCTGATGGCAATCACGCAGGCGCTGGACGCGCTGGGGCCCAAAGCCGAAAGAGTTCAACCCATCTTCATCACGATCGATCCCGAACGTGATACCGAGGTGCTTGCGAATTACCTCAAGGCATTTTACCCCAGCTTCATCGGGCTGACCGGGTCTTCCGACACGATCAGGCAGGTCGCCAATTCCTACAAGGCCTACTACCGGAAGGTGGATGACAAGCGCAGCGGCGAGTATGCTATCGATCACTCGGGCGTCATCTATCTAATGGGGCGGAACGGCGAATATCTCGGCTTCATGCCGCCGCAGACGGGGCCCGATCGGCTCATCGAAATCCTGCGCAAATATCTTGATTGACGCGGCGCACCTCCCGCCGCTCATTCGGTAGCAGCACTAAAGCGTTCTGTGCTCGGTCTGCTGTTGGCCCGTTGGCGAAGTGCGGTTTGGCTCAGATATGGTCTGCTAAAGGGGCAGACCGGAAGTGAAAAAGCGCCCATCAAACCGGCGCTGGTGACCCCAAGCCGTCATCGTCGGCGTGCGTTTCAGGAGGGCCCGATCCGCTAACGCTTGCGCACCAGCAAAGACCAAACAGGCGACGCACCGTCCCAGCCGCGAAGGCGCCCCGACAGCCGCACCTTCAGCCCGGCTTCCGTGATCCGCTCGACAACAAGATGCAGCGCGATCACGTCGCCCTCTGACAGCTCCACACAGCCACGCTTCCGCGACCACACCGCGCCCGGGAAGCGAAACAAGTTCGCCTTTAGCCATCGTCCGCTGCGCTCCGACAGCGGTTGTAAGTCGACCTGAGCGCCGGCCCTAGGCCGCAGCCTGACATCTGCCCGTCGCAGCCAATTCGGAGTAACCCTACGCGGTAGGCCGCAGCGCGCTGATCTTTCCAGTTAACCGTTAGAGCTCGTCGGACTCCTCGGTTTTCGGCTTCATCGTCGCAGCGAGCACT
>NZ_JBEPRY010000015.1:0-195051 GCF_040548605.1 Bradyrhizobium sp. JR4.1 | reverse complement strand
CTTTCCGGGCGCGACCGCCAGGCATAGTAGCCCGCGGGCGAGACGCCGAGCACACGGCACATGACCTTGACCGGATAGTCCGTGCGGCGATCCTCTAAAACGGAACCTCATGTCCGGGGTCCAGCAAAGATCGCGATCGACTTTTTTAAAATGTCGCGCTCCAAGCGCAGCTGTTCGTTTTCCCGCTGCAACCGCGCAATCACGTCAGCTTGGTCCGCCGACGGCACCGCCGCTTGCGATGTGGGCGCCACGGCGCTGCCGCCGGCTCTCGCCGTGCCCTGCTCCGCCACCCATCGGCTCAGCACGGAGCCGTCAAGCCCGAGCTCCTTCGATACCGACTTCGCCGAGCGGCCGCTCGACAAAACCAGATCAACTGCCTGCCGCTTGTACTCGTCCGAATAAGAACGTCGCTGCCGTTTCGTCATCTGACACCTCTTGCTGTCTAAGCTATAGGTGTCCACCGATTTAGGGGAGGCTCAAGTCTGGATTGCTTCGCTACGCTCGCAATGACGGAGGAGATGGGCCCCCTACGCCACGCCCGCCCGCAGCAGATCGTGCAGGTGCACGATGCCCACCACCTTGTCCGCCTCGGTCACCACCAGCGTCGTGATCTTGCGGGTGTTCAGCACCTCGATCATCTCGGTGGCCAGCATCGAGGGCGGTACGGTTTTCGGCTGCCTGGTCATGATGTCGTCGACCGACGCCGTCAGCAGGTCCGGGCGCATGTGGCGGCGCAGGTCGCCGTCGGTGATGATGCCGACGGCCTCGCCCGCATCGTTGATGATGCAGACGCAGCCGAGGCCCTTGGCCGACATCTCCATCACCGCGTCCGACATCTTGGTGCCGAGCGGCTTGACCGGGATCTCCGCGCCGGTGCGCATGTAGTCGCGGACGAACTTCAGCATCGCCCCTAACTTGCCGCCGGGGTGGAAATGCGCGAACTCCAGCGCGGTGAAGCCGCGGCCTTCGAGCAGGGCGATCGCGAGCGCATCGCCGATCGCGGCCTGCATCAGGGTCGAGGTGGTCGGCGCCAGATTGTGCGGGCAGGCCTCGCGCGCCTTCGGCAGCTCGATCACGATGTCGGCCGCTTGTCCGAGCGAGGACGCCGCGTTCGACGTCACCGCGATCATGGGGATCGCGAACCGCGCGGAATAGTTCACCAGCGTCTTCATCTCCGGCTGCTCGCCGGACCAGGACAGCGCCATGATGACGTCGTCGGTGGTGATCATGCCGAGGTCGCCATGGGCGGCTTCGGCGGTGTGCACGAAGAAGGCGGGCGTGCCGGTCGAGGCCAGCGTTGCCGCGATCTTGCGGCCCATATGGCCCGACTTGCCGAGTCCGGTGACGATGACGCGGCCCTTCGCGTTGCGGATCAGATCGACCGCCTGGGCGAAGCTCGCGCCAAGCGGGCCGCGCAGGGCGGCGGCGAGCGCGTTGATACCGCCGCTCTCCGTTTCCAGCGTGCGGAGTGCGGATTCGACGCTGTCGGGAATGGGGCCGGATGATTGGGTCATCAGCGGTTTCGAACTCGGCATGTTCTGGTCCAGGGAGGAGGGGCGTTCGTCCGTTGGCGCCTGCTTAGCACGCCACGGCCTCCGAGGCGACGAGGGCGCCCCAACCCTCAACCGGTCGTTAACCATAATTGTTTTAACTCCATTAACGATAGTTCCCGCCGATCGGCTGGGATGATCGCGAAAGCGTTTGATTTCGTTGGAGTTCTTCCATCGTGGGGTCGTCTCCAGGCACGAGCCGGAGCAAGCGCGCGCATTTTCTGCGCGCGGCTTTGCCGTGCTTTGCGCTGACGGTCCTCGGAAGCGCCCCCGGGGCGGCCCAGAGCCTCACCCCCGATCTGTTCAGTCCTAACCGCGGTGGCTTCGCATCGCCCGACACGCTGCCGACGCGCCGGACCGCGGGCGTGCCGCAGGCACCGTCGGATGCATTGCCGACGCTGCCAGATCCCAATGCCGATTTGCGCAAGCGCCAGCAGGCGCCGGCGCGCCCGGGCCAGAACCCGAACAGCCAAAACCCGACCAACCCAAACCCGACCAACCAGGTCCCGATCTACGGCCTGCCTGCCGCCAATGGCGCCAGCGCCTCCGGCTACGATTCGCTCAACCGCAAGCGACAGCAGCCGAAGCTCTATCCCGGACAGCCGAAGCCGAAGCGCCCGGTCGGCCCCGGCTCGCCGGTGCCGCCGGCAACGCCGGAGCGAACGCTCGGCCCGCCGCGCATCGCGCCGCCGCCCTCCGAGACCGCGCACAAGACACCGGTGCCGCCGGCGCTGGCCGGCAACGTGCCCGGCCAGCCGCTGCGCCGCCGCCTCAAGCTCGACGAGGATGCGTTCGGCGCGGTCGGCGACTATGCCGGCAGCTTCCTGATCAAGGGCGGGCTCGAGCTCTCCACAGGCTACGACACCAACCCGGCGCGCTTGAACAAGCCGGTCGGCTCGCCGGCCTATGTCGTCGCGCCCGACCTGCTCGTGGCGTCCGATTGGGAGCGCCACGCGCTGGTCGCGGATCTGCGCGGCTCGTTCTCGGGCTACACCAACAACATGCCGGCGACGATCGACGGCTTTGCCTCGCCCTCGCCGGTCGAGGTCGACCGCCCCGATTTCACCGGCCATGTCGACGGCCGCATCGACGTCAATCGCGATCTCAAGCTGACCTCGCAGCTGCGCCTGCGGCTCGCCACCGATAATCCCGGCAGCCCGAACGTGCAGGCCGGCCTGCAGAAATTTCCTGTTTATGCCACCTATGGCACGACCGTCGGCTTCGACCAGACCTTCAACCGCTTCCAGGTCGCGGCTGGCGCGACCGTCGATCGCACCGCCTACACCAACTCGAAACTCACCGACGGCTCGACCTTCAGCAACGATGACCGCGACTTCAACCAGTATGGCGGCGTGGGGCGCTTCTCCTACGAATTGAAGCCGGGCTTGAAGCCGTTCGTCGAGATCCAGGGCGACACCCGCGTGCACGACCAAGCCGCCGACCGCAACGGCTTCTTCCGCGATTCAAACGGCGGCTACGCCAAGGTCGGCACGTCCTTCGAGTTCTCGCGCATCCTGACCGGCGAGGTCTCGGTCGGCTATTCCGCACGCAACTATGTCGATCCGCGCCTGAGCCAGCTCTCCGGCTTCCTGACCTCGGGCTCGCTGATCTGGAACGCAAGCGGCCTCACCACGGTGAAATTCGCCACCGACACGCAGATCGCCGAGACCACTATCCCCGGCTCCTCCGGCGTGCTGGTGCATACCTACGCCGCCGAGGTCGATCACGATTTCCGCCGCTGGCTCACGGCAGTCGGCAAATTCACCTACGGCACCTACGACTACCAGGGCCAGAATCGCAACGACAAGACCTACTCGTTCGAAAGCAACCTGATCTACAAGCTCAACCGCAACATCTGGATCAAGGGCACGCTGCGCCACGACATCCTGGATTCGAACCAGGCGGGGTCAAGCTCGCAGGGCACGGTGGCGATGGTCGGGGTGAGGCTGCAGAATTAGCGCGTGTGGCCGTTGCCATTGGCGATACCAAGCCCGAGGTGTCGTCCTGGCGAAAGCCAGGACCCATTACCCCAGGGAGTAGTTTGGCGAAGACTCGTCGTTTGGTACTGCGACCGGCCAACGATCGAGGGATCACGCGGTATGGGTCCTGGCTTTCGCCAGGACGACAGCGGATTTATTGCCTGACTCCGAGCTTGCGCGGCTCGCGCAAAGTTCAGCGCGGCAGATCCGTCTTCCCCATCAGGAACGTATCGATCGACCTGGCGCACAGCCGGCCCTCGCGGATGGCCCAGACCACCAGCGATTGGCCGCGGCGCATGTCGCCGGCGGTGAACACGTTCGGGCGTGAGGTCTGGTAGTCGAGCGTGTTGGCCTTGACGTTGCCGCGCGGGTCGAGCTCGACCGACAGCAGCTTCAAAAGGCCCTCGTGCACGGGATGGACGAAGCCCATCGCGAGCAGGACGAGGTCGGCGTCGAGCTCGAACTCGGTGCCGGCGATCGGCTTGAACTTGTCGTCGACGCGCACGCAATGCAGCTTCTCGACCTTGCCGTTATCGCCCGAAAACTTCTGCGTCAGCACGGCGAATTCGCGGACCGCGCCTTCGGCCTGGCTCGAGGACGTCCGCATCTTCAGCGGCCAGTTCGGCCACGTCAGGCCCTTGTTCTCGTGCTCGGGCGGAGCGGGCATGATCTCGAGCTGGGTCACGGAGAGCGCGCCCTGGCGCAGCGAGGTGCCGATGCAGTCGGATCCCGTGTCGCCGCCGCCGATGACAACGACATGCTTGCCGCCGGCCAGAATCTCCTGGACGCCGTTCAACGGTTCATTGGACACGCGGCGGTTCTGCTGCGGCAGGAAATCCATCGCGTAGTGGATGCCGGCGAGGTCGCGGCCGGGGATCGGCAGGTCGCGCGGGGCTTCGGCGCCGCCGGTCAGCGCCACGGCGTCGTACTCGTTGAGCATCTCGCGCGGATCGACATTGCCGTCGACACCGACATGGCTGTTGTAGTGGAAGGTGACGCCTTCGCCTTCCATCTGCGCGACGCGGCGGTCGATGACGTTCTTTTCCATCTTGAAGTCGGGGATGCCGTAGCGCAGCAGGCCGCCGGCCTTGGCGAACTTCTCGAACAGATGCACGTCGTGGCCGGCGCGTGCGAGCTGCTGCGCGCAGGCCATGCCGGCCGGACCCGAGCCGATCACCGCGACCTTCTTGCCGGTCTTGTGGGCGGCGACCTCGGGCTTCAGCCAGCCATTGTCCCAGGCGCGGTCGACGATCGCGCATTCGATGGTCTTGATGGTGACGGGGTTGTCGTCGATGTTGAGCGTGCAGGAGGCTTCGCACGGCGCCGGACAGATGCGCCCCGTGAACTCCGGGAAATTGTTGGTCGAGTGCAGATTGCGCGAGGCCTCTTCCCAGTTGCCCTGGTAGACGAGGTCGTTCCAGTCCGGGATCTGGTTGTTGACCGGGCAGCCCGGCGTGCCGGGCGCGACGGAGCCGGT
Source organism: Bradyrhizobium sp. JR4.1 (assembly GCF_040548605.1). NCBI lineage: Bacteria > Pseudomonadati > Pseudomonadota > Alphaproteobacteria > Hyphomicrobiales > Nitrobacteraceae > Bradyrhizobium > Bradyrhizobium sp. JR4.1. The sequence continues at coordinate 190,045 of NZ_JBEPRY010000015.1, read as the reverse complement.
GCCGTGGCAATAGGGAATGCCGCAGTTCATGCAGCGCGCGGCCTGGTCGCGCGTTTCCTTCTCGGAGAGGGGAACGACGAACTCGTGGAAATGCTTCACGCGCTCGGCGACCGGGGTGTACTTGCGGTCATGCCGTTCGATTTCGAGAAAACCCGTGATCTTGCCCATTAAACCCGAAGTCCCTGCCGTCTAAATTCGTTTGCTTTCTCTCCCCTCATCCTGAGGAGCGGCGCGCTTGGCGCCGCGTCTCGAAGGATGAAGGCCCCCGCTGTGGTTTCATGGTTCGAGACGCGCTTCGCGCTCCTCACCATGAGGCTTTTCTTAGCTAAGCCCCGATCGCGATTTTCGGCTCGGCGTCCGCGTTGGCGGCCATTTCGCGCAGCGCGCGCCGGTATTCGACCGGCATCACCTTGCGGAATTTGGGCAGCCAGTCCTTCCAGTTGGCCAGGATGTCGGCGGCGCGCCTGGAGCCGGTCGCTTTCGCGTGACGCGTGATCAGGACGTGGAGGCGCTCGACGTCGGAGACGAGCAGGTCCTTGAACACGTCGACCCGGCCGTGCGCTTCGAGGTCACCGGAGTGGTGATAGGTGCCGGCGTTGATCAGCTCTTCCGACAGCACCGGCTCGAGCTCGACCATCGCCATGTTGCACAGCCTGTCGAAGTCGCCGGTCTCGTCCAGCACATAGGCGATGCCGCCCGACATGCCGGCCGCGAAGTTGCGCCCGGTCTTGCCGAGCACGACCACGATGCCGCCGGTCATGTATTCGCAGCAATGATCGCCCGCGCCCTCGACCACCGCCACGGCGCCGGAATTTCGCACGGCAAAACGCTCGCCGGCGATGCCGCGGAAGTAGCACTCGCCTTGAATGGCGCCGTACATCACGGTGTTGCCGACGATGATGCTCTCTTCCGGCACGATGCCGCTGTTGGCCGGCGGCTTGACGATGATCTTGCCGCCCGAGAGGCCCTTGCCGACATAGTCGTTGGCCTCGCCTTCGAGCTCGAAGGTGACGCCTTGCGCCAGCCACGCGCCGAAGGCCTGGCCGGCGGTGCCCTTGAGGCTGACATGGATGGTCTCATGCGGCAGGCCGGCATGGCCGTAGATCTTGGCGACCGCACCCGACAGCATCGCGCCCGCGGAGCGGTTGGTGCTGTTGATCTGGGCCTCGATCTTCACCGGCGCACCGCGGTCGAGCGCAGGCGTCGCCTGCTCGATCAGCGTGCGGTCGAGCACCGCTTCCAGATGATGGTTCTGGCGCTCGGAGTGATAGATCTTCTGGCCCTTCTCTTCCTTCTGCTTGACGAACAGCTTGGAGAAGTCGAGGCCCTTGGCCTTCCAGTGCGCGACCAGCTTGGTCTGGTCGAGCAGCTGCACCTGGCCGATCATCTCGTTGAAGCTGCGGAAGCCGAGCGAGGCCATGATCTCGCGGACCTCTTCGGCGACGAAGAAGAAGTAGTTGATCACATGCTCGGGCTGGCCGGTGAAGCGCTTGCGCAGGACCGGGTCCTGGGTCGCGACGCCGACCGGGCAGGTGTTGAGGTGGCACTTGCGCATCATGATGCAGCCGGCCGCGATCAAGGGCGCGGTGGCGAAGCCGAACTCGTCGGCGCCGAGCAGCGCGCCGATCACGACGTCGCGGCCGGTGCGGAAACCGCCGTCGACCTGGACCACGATGCGGCTGCGCAGCCGCTCGCGCACCAGCGTCTGGTGGGTTTCGGCGAGGCCGATCTCCCACGGTGATCCCGCGTGCTTGATCGAGGTGAGCGGCGAAGCGCCGGTGCCGCCCTCGAAGCCCGCGATGGTGACATGGTCGGCGCGCGCCTTGGCCACGCCCGCGGCCACCGTGCCGACGCCGATCTCCGAGACGAGCTTGACCGAGACCGCGCCGTCCGGGTTGACGTTCTTGAGGTCGTAGATCAGCTGCGCCAGATCCTCGATCGAGTAGATGTCGTGGTGCGGTGGCGGCGAGATCAGGCCGACGCCCGGCGTCGAATGCCGGACCTTTGCGATGGTCGCATCGACCTTGTGGCCGGGCAGCTGGCCGCCTTCGCCGGGCTTGGCGCCCTGCGCCATCTTGATCTGCATCATGTCGGAGTTGACGAGATACTCCGTGGTGACGCCGAAGCGGCCCGAGGCGACCTGCTTGATCGCCGAGCGCATGGAATCGCCGTTCGGCAGCGGCTTGAAGCGGTCGGCTTCCTCGCCGCCTTCGCCGGTGTTCGACTTGCCGCCGATCCGGTTCATCGCGATCGCGAGCGTGGTGTGCGCCTCGCGCGAGATCGAGCCGAAGCTCATCGCGCCGGTGGCGAAACGCTTGACGATGTCCTTGGCCGGCTCGACCTGGTCGAGCGGCACCGGCTTGCGCTTCTCTTCGTCCGCGTTCTTGATCCGGAACAGGCCGCGCAGCGTCAGGAGACGCTCCGACTGCTCGTTGAGGATCTTCGCGAAAGCGCGGTAGCGTTCCAGCGAATTGCCGCGCGCGGCGTGCTGCAGCAGCCCCACCGACTCGGCGGTCCATGCATGGTCCTCGCCGCGGCTGCGATAGGCATATTCGCCGCCGACATCGAGCGAGGTCTTGTAAACGAGCGCATCGCCGAACGCGTCGGCATGACGGCGCACCGCCTCCTCGGCAATCTCGCCAAGACCGACGCCCTCGACGCGGGTATGCGTGCCGGCGAAGAATTTTCCGACGAATTCCGCCTTCAGGCCGATGGCGTCGAAGATCTGCGCGCCGCAATAGGATTGGTAGGTCGAGATGCCCATCTTGGACATCACCTTGAGCAGGCCCTTGCCGATCGACTTGATGTAGCGCTTGACGATCTCGTAGTCGTCGAGCGAGCCGGGCAGGCGGTCCTTCATCGCGATGATGGTCTCGAACGCCAGATACGGATTGATCGCTTCCGCGCCGTAGCCGGCCAGACAGGCGAAGTGATGCACTTCGCGCGGTTCGCCGGATTCGACGACGAGGCCGACCGACGTGCGCAAGCCGGTGCGGATCAGATGATGATGCACGGCGGCGCAGGCCAGCAGCGACGGGATCGGAACCCGGTCGGTGCCGACCATGCGGTCGGACAGGATGATGATATTGACGCCCTCGCGCACCGCGCTCTCGGCGCGCGCGCAGAGCTCGTCCAGCACCTGGTCCATGCCGGCCGCGCCGAGGCCGGCGTGGAAGGTGGTGTCCAGCGTGCGCGACTTGAAATGCGACTCGGCGACCTCGGAGATCGAGCGGATCTTTTCGAGGTCCGCGTCGGTCAGGATCGGCTGGCGTGCTTCGAGGCGCTTGGTGGTGGCAAGGCCTTGCAGGTCGAACAGGTTCGGCCGCGGTCCGATGATGGAGACGAGGCTCATCACCAGCTCCTCGCGGATCGGGTCGATCGGCGGGTTGGTGACCTGCGCAAAGTTCTGCTTGAAATAGGTGAACAGCGGCTTGGCCTTGGCCGACAGCGCCGAGATCGGCGTGTCGTTGCCCATCGAGCCTGCGGCTTCCTCGCCGGTGGAGGCCATCGGCGTCATCAGAATGGTGATGTCTTCCTGGCTGTAGCCGAACGCCTGCTGGCGATCGAGCAGCGACAGGTTGGAGCGCACGCCGGTGGTCGGCACCTTCGGCAGCTCTTCGAGCACGATCTGGGTTCGCTCCAGCCACTCGGTGTAGGGATGGCTCCTGGCGAGCTCGGCTTTGATCTCGTCGTCGGGGATGAGGCGGCCCTGTTCGAGGTCGACCAGCAGCATCTTGCCGGGCTGCAAGCGCCACTTGGTGATGATCTGGTCCTCGGGAATCGTCAGCACGCCCATCTCGGACGCCATCACGATGCGGTCGTCCTTGGTGACGAGATAGCGCGCGGGCCGAAGGCCGTTGCGGTCGAGCGTGGCGCCGATCTGGCGGCCGTCGGTGAAGGCGATCGCGGCGGGGCCGTCCCACGGCTCCATCAGGGCTGCATGATATTCGTAGAAGGCGCGGCGCTTCTCATCCATCAAGGGATTGCCGGCCCACGCCTCCGGAATCATCATCATGACGGCGTGTGGCAGCGAGTAGCCGCCCTGCACCAGGAATTCGAGCGCGTTGTCGAAGCAGGCGGTGTCCGACTGGCCTTCGTAGGAGATCGGCCAGAGCCGGTTGATGTCCTTGCCGTACAACTCGGAGCTCACCGAGGCCTGGCGCGCCGCCATCCAGTTGGTGTTGCCGCGCAGCGTGTTGATCTCGCCGTTATGCGCGATCATGCGGTAGGGATGCGCCAGCGACCACGCCGGGAAGGTATTGGTCGAGAAACGCTGGTGAACGAGCGCCAGCGCGCTCTCGAAGTCCTTTTCGTGCAGATCGGGATAGTACTTGCCGAGCTGGTCGGCGAGGAACATGCCCTTGTAGATCACGGTGCGGCACGACATCGAGCAGGGATAATAGCCCGCAAGGCCGCGGTCGCGGCGCTGGTAGATCGCCTGCGAGATCGACTTGCGCAGGATGTAGAGCCGGCGCTCGAAATCGTCCTCGGTCTTGGCGGTGCCGTTGCGGCCGATGAACACCTGCATGCAGGCGGGCTCGGTCGGCTTCACGGTGACGCCGAGCGAGGAATTGTCGGTCGGCACGTCGCGCCAGCCGAGCAGCGTCAGGCCCTCTTCCTTGATCTGGTCGGCGATGATGCTCTTGATGACGTTGCGCCAGGCGGTGTCGCGCGGCATGAACAGCGCGCCGATGGCGTATTCGCCGGGATTGGGCAGCGCGAAGCCGAGTTCCTTCGCCTTGCGGCTGAAGAAAGCATGCGGGATCTGCACCAGAATGCCGGCGCCGTCACCGGCGCGCGGGTCGGCGCCGACGGCGCCGCGGTGCTCGAGGTTGCACAGGATGCTGAGCGCGTCCGCGACGATCTCGTGCGACTTCTTGCCCCTGATGTTGGCGATGAAGCCGACGCCGCAGGAATCCTTTTCCAGGCTCGGATCGTACAAGCCTACGGCCGGCGGGCGTGAATTGTGTTCCTGAATCGGATCAGTCGTTTTCGAGGCGACCGTCGCCGACAGTTGCTCTGCCACGATGTTTCCGCGCTCGACTTGCGACCCGTTCATGTCCTCGTCCTCTCCATGCGGCAAGCTGCCTCACCGCCATCTTCGGCGCACCTTGGGCGTCCCGCGGCACCCGCTTCTGGGTCACCGCTCGTCCGCTCGCGAGCCGCATTTTCTTAAATTCAGGCCAAGGCGTTCTTCGTCCCCGAGAACGGCTTTGCCTGTTGCCTTCTTGGCGCTCGAAAGCACCGACTTTCGTTGCAATCCCTATGCCGGAACCGCAAGCAAAATTGAGACAGTCTTCCTGTCCTAACCGCCACCTTGCCAAATTTTTGTCTATCACACAAGCGCGCGCAAGTCCCGATTCCCCATAGATCAATCGATCCCTTTCCAAAAGTTGCGCGGCCCCGCTTTTGAAGCAAACGCGCCCTGATCCGGCCCCGCCGACGCCGGAATCCCCAATGAAGCTTCTGATCAACCCTTCGGAAGCCGCGCCACGCCGCAAGAAGCGAAAGAGTGCGATCCATCCGGGGGCCTGACAGGAGCGTCTCGATCATGAAGTTTTTCACAGGATGGATGGCTGCCGCCGCGCTGGCGCTGGCCGCGACCGCCGCACAAGCGCAAGTTCCAGCGCGAGGGGCGATGATCGCGGTCTCGGATTTCGACGGGCCCTATGCGCCGCCGGAGGCCGCGCCGCCCCCGCCGCCGCGCTATGGCTATGGCTACGAAGAACGCGGGCCGGCCTCGGTGCTGCTGCCATCGACCGAGGTCTACGCGGTGCTGCGCGAAAACGGCTTTTCTCCATTGGGCATCCCGCGCCTGCGCGGCGGCGTCTACACCATCGCGGTGATTGACCGCCGGGGCGAGGACGGCCGGCTGGTGATCGATGCCCGCGACGGAAGGATTTTGCGCTTCATGCCGGCTGCCGACGCCTACGGTATGGCGCCGGGCTACGAGCAGCCTGCGGTTGCGCGTTACCGCCCGCAAAGCGCGCTACCGCCGCCAACCATGATCCGCAATGGTCCGCCACGCCCACCGGCCCCGATCCCACATGTCGCCAGCCGCTCCGTCCCGCTCCCGAAGGCGGCTCCGCCACGCGAGGCGCCGGTCGCCGCCAAGCCGGCCGAGGCCGCGACGGCGCAGGCAGCGCAGGCTCAACCTACCACGCAGACCGTGGCGGCCGTGCCTGCAAAGCCCGCCGAGGCCGCGCCGCAAGTCATTGCTCCAACCGTCGGTCTGGCCAAACCTGCTCCAACGATCCTGCCGACACAGGACATGCCTGCAGCGCAGGGCCTGGATTGAGCCTGGGCGTTTGATGCGATGACCCGCATCACACCCACGGTGTCGTCCTGGCGAAGGCCAGGACCCATACCGCGAGGTCTATCGAGCGATTGAGGTGCGAGTACCGGACGACGAGTCTTCGCCAAACTCCTCCCTGTGGTAATGGGTCCTGGCCTTCGCCAGGACGACGTTGAGGAGAGAGTGGAGCAAAGGAAAAGGCGCCTGAGCATCCAGGCGCCTTTTGTATCACTGCAACCGCCGCTCAGCTCCGGCCATACCCCGCCGCTTCCAGGATCAAATTCGCCACCTCCTTCGGGTGCGACACCAGCGAGAGGTGGCCGGCATCGAGCTCGATCGTGGTTGCGTTCATGCGCTTGGCGAGGAAGCGTTCGAGATCGGGATTGATGGTGTCGTCGTTCTTCGACACCGCGTACCAGCTCGGCTTGGAGTGCCATGCCGCTTCGGTGGTGCGACCGGCGAAGATCGAGGCGGCGGTCGGCCATTGCACGGCGTAGAGCTCCTTGGCCTGCTCCGGCTTCACGCCATTGGCAAAATACTTCAGGAAGGCGTCTTCCGACAGCTTGGTGTAACCGTCGCGCTCGACGACGCCGGCGCGTGCCGGGCCCGCCGGAAACTGCTTCGACAGCGCGACGAAATCCTCGTTGGCATCGGGCGCACGTGCGGCGACATAGACGAGGCCGCTGACCTTCGGGTCGGTGCCGACCTGGCTGATCACGGTGCCGCCCCAGGAATGCGCGACCAGCACGGTTGGACCATCCTGTTCGGCCAGCACGCGCTTGGTCGCCTCGACGGAGTCCGCAAGCGACGACAGCGGATTTTGCACGGCAGTTACGTTGAGGCCGGCGGCCTGCAGGATCGGGATCACCTCCGACCAGCTCGAGCCGTCAGCCCAGGCGCCGTGCACCAGCACGATGTTCTTGGCCTTCACGGGCTGCGGCGTCTGCGCGTGAGCAAGGGTGAGCGGAGCCGCCAGCAGGCTCGCGGCGACGAAAAAGCTGCGCCAGAAAGTCATGATCGTTCTCCGTCTTGTTTTGGGTTCGATAGCCAAAGGACGACGCGCGGGCCGACGGCGTTACGCCAATTCACCGCACTGTGATGCGGTGCGGAAACCATCCCAGGGAGATGTTGGGCGTAGATTGGTCGTTCGGTATTGCTACCGCACACGATTGATGAAGCTCGCGGTATGGGTCCTGGCTTTCGCCAAGACGACAGCAAACGAAAAAACGCCCCGGGGCACCGGGGCGTTTTCGCAACCTGGAAGTGGCCGACGTGATTTACGCGGCTACCGAGTTCTCGATCACCTGTGCGCCTTGCGCACCGGTGTTGATCGCGATCTGGCGGGGCTTCTTCGCTTCGGGAATCTCACGGACGAGGTCGACGTGAAGCAGCCCGTTCTCGAGCGAGGCGTTCTTCACTTGCACGAAGTCGGCAAGCTGGAAGGCGCGCTCGAAGGCACGCGCGGCGATTCCGCGGTACAGCACTTCGGCCTTCGAGTTCTCGTTGGCGACTTTCTCGCCCTTGATCGTCAGCGTGTTTTCCTTCGCGACGATGGAGAGCTCATCCTTGGCAAAGCCCGAAACCGCAACGGTGATGCGGTAGTCGTTCTCGCCGGTGCGCTCGATATTGTAGGGGGGATAACCGGGGCTGCCGTCCGAACCGGCCTGGTCAAGCAGGTTGAAGAGGCGGTCGAAGCCGACGGTGGAACGGTAGAAGGGGGTCAGGTCGTAGGTACGCATGGTCAAGTCCTCCATTGAGCGACTGTTGGTAACCCGCCCGCCAATCGGGCCGGGCTTTCGTCTGTGTGCAGCCTGATGTTCCGGTTCCGAAACACTGGTAGCGGCCTGCACCAAGGTGATATGGGTTGAGGAGAACGGCGTTCAAGAGGGCGGATACTTAGCCTTTTCGGCGCTCCCGCCCCCTGATTTGCAGCACTTCGTGCCCAAGCCCTCCCCATCATGACGCTGGTCTCGATACCATCCAATCCCGTTCCCGAAGACGTCGTCAGCGGTACCATCAAGACCCCCGATGGCGTCGAGCTGCGCTTTGCGCGCTGGGCGCCACCGGCGAACCGCAAGGGCACGGTCTGCGTCTTCACCGGGCGCAGCGAGCAGATCGAGAAATATTTCGAGACCGTGCGCGATTTGCGCGACCGCGGCTTTGCGGTGGCGATGATCGACTGGCGCGGGCAGGGCCACTCCTCGCGCCGCCTGCGCGATCCGCGCAAGGGCTATGTCCGCGACTTCGCCGATTTCGAGATCGACGTCGAGACCTTCGTGCAGCAGGTGGTGCTGCCGGATTGCCCGCCGCCCTTCTTCGCGCTCGCCCACTCCATGGGCGGCACCGTGATGCTGCGGGTGGCGCATGCGGGCAAGCGCTGGTTCGACCGCATGGTGCTGTCGGCGCCGATGATCGACCTGCCCGGCCGCGCCACCTCGTTTCCGGCGCGGGCTCTGCTGAAGACGATGCGCGTGTTGGGAATGGGCGGCCGCTATGTCCCCGGCGGCAGCGACCAGATCACCGGGCTCAATCCCTTCATCAACAATCCGCTGACCAGCGATCCCGTGCGCTATGCGCGCAATGCCGCGATCCTTGAGGAGGATCCGACCCTCGGGCTGGCGTCACCGACGGTCGCCTGGGCCGATACCGCTTTCCGCGCGATGAACACCTTCAGGGGCAAAAACTACCCGTCCGAGATCCGTCAGCCGATCCTGATGCTGGCGGCCTCCAGCGACACCGTGGTCTCGATCGCGGCGATCGAGGAGTTCGCCTATCATTTGCGCGCCGGCTCCCATCTCGTGATCGCCGGCGCCAAGCACGAGATCCTCCAGGAGCAGGACCGCTACCGTTCCCAATTCTGGGCCGCCTTCGACGCCTTCGTGCCGGGCACGCCGCTGTTCAAGTGAGGATTTGAAGTGAATGGCTGCTGCGCGCGAGGTGCGCTCCCTCGCCCCGCTTAGTTCGCAAGACCCTCATGGTGAGGAGCGCGGAACGCGCGTCTCGAACCATGAAGGCCCGGCTCTCGCCCGCGGCCATCCTTCGAGACGCCCGCTTTGCGCGGGCTCCTCAGGATGAGGGCGGCCTGCTTGGGACAGAGCTCGACTACAGCGTCTTCAGATACTCGATCAGATCGTAGCGCTCGTTGTCGTCCTTGAACACGCGGCCGATGACGCCGGGACGTTTTTCCTCGCCCGGTTTGCGCTCGAAGGAATGGCCGAGCACGCTGTTGCCCTGGATCGGATCCTTGTCCGACCCCGCCGAGAACTCGGTTTCACCCGTCTTGCATTTCTCGTTGGCCGCGACCGCAAAGCCGACGGTCACGGGATCATAGTCGTGGCGGCCCATGCAGAATTTTTGCGGGCGCTCGCTCGCAGGCTTCAGCAACCAGTAGAGAGACGGCACCGAACCGTTGTGCAGATAGGGCGCCGTGGCCCAGATGCCGTTCAGCGGCCGTGCCCGATAGCGTGCCCCACCCACCGGATTGAGGCAGTTCTTGCGCGCGAGATTCCACAATTTCGCCCGCTCGGCGTCCGGAGTCTTCTCGTCGTCCATCCATTTGCGGGCGACGAGATCCACCACCGTCATGAGCCCCAGCGCATAAACCATCTCGGTCGGCGAACTCGCGGTCGAGACATCGCATTGCCACCATTTCTGGAGGTCGGCCGTATTCACCTTCAGGAAGCCGGGCAAATCGACGATCCTGTTGCTGAGCACGAGCGACTGTTCGGGATCCGTCTTGATCTCGTCGAGGGGGATCGTCACCGCGTTCAGCACCTTGCTGTCGCCGCTCGGCTCCCAATGTCCCGAAGACCAGAAAGCCGGGGTGTCGATCGCCGGCAAATGGCATCCGGAACACATCTCAGCGTAGATCTTGCGGCCATTGTCGACCTTCTTCTGATCGAGCCTCCAATTGTCGCCGAGGATTTGCGAGGGCCATTTCGGCGCCAGCAGGCCGGCGAACTTCGGACCGGTGGAGGGATTTGCCGTCTTGAACGGATCTGGCCCCCTGAGCATGTCCTCGATCCAGCCGAGCGTGTTGATATGAACCGAGGAGCGCCACAACCTGTCCTCCGGGTAGGCGTCGGACAGGTTGAGCAGCGCCGTCACGCCGAGGGCTTCGCCGGCGTTGCGGATCAGCGGCTGCTCGATCGAGGCGTCATACTGGGCGAACTTGAACCACGGCACCGTCCAGATCGGGGGATAGCTGACCGGGGCGTCCTGGGCGTGCAGGTTCTTCTCGAAACCCTTAAGCCCGCTCAGCGCGAGATCCTGCGAAAAAACCTGATTGCCGATGCGATTGAGAGCGTCGAGGCGACCGAACCCTTCCTCGGTGTCACTCTGCTGCCTGCCGTTCCAGGTCTTCTTGCCTTCGATCGTCTTTTGCTGGGTTTTCGCCCAGTCGATCAGGAAGTTGCCGATCGCGCTGAGCTTCTGCTTGAGCGCGGCGCGGTCAGCCTTGCTGGCATCGGGGCCGAGCACGCGATCGGCAAAGCGCTGGAAGCGGAACGGCACGTAAAGCGTGTAGGCGATCGACAGGCCGGTGGAGAGCTCGAGCTTCTTCAAGTCGGTCATGGCCGGGCCGCCGTCGAAACGCACGTCCACGCCCTGGTAGTGGATCTGGCCGGTATGGCAGGCGGCGCAGGTCAGCCCGATCTTGTCCTCTTCGCGACGGCCGGTCGCGGGATCGCTGACCCCGGTCATCCGTGCAAAGCCGACCGGCAGGCCGTCGACGTTCTCCGCCGGCGTCCATCTGGTCGACCAGTCCGGCACCTGCGTCGTCTCGTAGAGATTGGCGTAGCCGAAGCGGCGCAGGGACGTCGCGTCGGTCTGGATCGACTGCGGGCTCGGAATGAACCCGAAGCGCTCGAGATAGGCGCTGTCCGTCATCATGCCCGGCCGCGAGAACAGATGCAGGCGCGGCTGCTCCAGGGCCATGAACCATTCGTAAGGCACCGGGAAGGTCGCTGTGCCCTGGCTGGCATGGTGAAACCAGTGCCTGTCCTTCAGCGACCAGTTCTGTTCGAGCCAAAAGGCCGCCTTCGTCTCGGGGACCGTGGGCAACGGAGGCGGCAGGAGATTCACGAGGATTCCCTTTTGCGGCAGCATGGCACGCACCTGGTCGGGGCATTCGGCGAGCGCAACGAGCAAGGCGAGACCGAGGGCGACGAGCAGCGCCGCAATCTTGAGCCCGCCCCGCACCACGCGCTGGCAGGTCGACAGCACAGGCTGCGATACGAGCCGCTGGTTGATGCGAGCAGGGAATTGCCGCTCGTTGAACAGAGTGCGCACGTCGGCCACGCTGAGATAGCGGTCCTCACCCGCGCCCTTGCCCGCGATCTTCAGGAGGATCGGCCACTCGAACTTCATCAGCAGGGGGTAATACCAGCGTGCGGCGCTGCCGGCCCGCTTGAGATTGTCGCGCATGAAGACGCCGATTTCCGAGGCGTTGAGACCCGGCTCAGAGCCGCCGCCGTTCGGATCCTGGTAGGTCCGGCCGAAGCTCGCAAACCGCGCAAGCTCGTCCTCATCGACCTTGCCGTCGACGCCGAGGACGCGCGAGCCGGCACCGCGCTTGTCGAGAGGGCCGCCACGCAACGCGTCGAGCTGCGCGCCCGAAAATATGCTCTTCAGGATATGACCCAGACCGTTCGCGATGAGCGCGACGCCGCGGACCTGGATGCGGGCCGAGACCTTCTTCAGCCCAGTCTCGCCGCTCGCATTCGCGATCGTTTGCGACAGCGTGCCGAGCGGCACGGTTCCGCCGTCGACAAACCCCTCGCCGACGAGGCCGCGGAGGAATGGACAGGGATTGTTCGGCGAGACCTGGATCGAGGGGGCGAAGGGGGGCTTCGGAGCGGAGTCATGCATGGCCCAAAATCCTGAAAACGGCGAATCGTGAAATACAGACGCGGCGATAGAGCGCGGAAAGTCCTGACAAACCGACAACACGTTATACTACTTCAGCGTGTAGCGGAGTGTGGCTGAATTCACTGTCGTGTCAATAAAGGCGGAGGGGACATTGCCGGGTGGCCGCGGCTGGCCCTCAGGATTCGGCGACGCGTTTGACGTCGCTCAAGACCAGGGTCAGTTTGCCGAGCGGCACGCCCGCATTCAAGAGTCCGGCGCGGTAATGGGCGAGGTCCTCGGGCCGCTTCCAGTGGAAATTGCGCAAATGGCGGTCGACATTGAGTGTCGGGTAATTAGCCATGAGCACGCGGGTCGCCTCGACCGCCTCGTCGCCCCGCCCCAATTGCGCCAGCGCCGCGGCGCGGATTGCCAGCGCCTGCAAATGGTTCGGGTTGATGTAGAGTTGCTCTCGAGCCCATGACAGGGTCGCGTCATATTGGCCCAGCAAATAATGGCTGAAGGCGTTCAGTGCGGCCCATTGGTAGCGCGGATCGCTGTTGTCGCGCTGTGCGGCCATCGAGAACAGCTCGATCGCCTCGCGGTGCTCGCCGACGGCGAAATGGCAGATGCCGAGCACGCCGCGCGCGCCGTTGTCGTAGGGGTTGAGCGCGACGGCGCGTTTGGCGGCATCCATCGCGGCCTCGTAATGGCCCTCCAGCGCGTGGGTCCAGGACAGGATCGAGAACGCAAATGACGAGCGCGGGTCGAGCCGGACGCTGGTTTCGGCAAGCTTCATCGCCTCGGCCCACATCTCGCGCGTGCCCTTGACCCAGCCGAAATGGATACTCTGGATCTGGATCGTGGCGAGATAGGCATGCGCAATCGACAGCTTGGGCTCGAGCCTGATGGCCTCCCGGAACAGGTCGACGGCGATGGCCAGGTCTTCCTTGGTTTGCCGATAATAGTGCGACAGCCCTTTGAGGAAGCGGTCCCAGGCAGTGACGTCGGTCGAGAGCCGCGCCGGCGCCGAGGCCTCGGCCCGGACGATCTCGGTGGCGATGGCGGCGGACAGGTTGGTGGTGATCTCGTCCTGCATGGCGAAGAGATCGCCGATGTCGCGGTCGTAGCGGCCCGTCCAGAGCTGCTCGCCGGTCTCCGGCGCGATCAGCTCTGCGGTGACGCGGATCTTGGCTCCGGCACGCCGCACCGAGCCCTGGATCAGATAGCTAGCGTCGATCTCCCGCGCGATCAGGCGGGTGCTGACGTTGTTGCCCTTGAACACGAAGGTCGAGTTGCGGCTCAGCACGCGATAGAAGGATTGCAGCGACAGCGCGTGAATCAAATCCTCGGTCAGGCCGTCGGAAAAATACTCGTCCTGGGCGTCGCTGAGATTGGCGAAAGGCAGCACGCCGACGATCGCGGTGCGGTACTGCTGCGAGAGGGCGGATGCCTCCCTCAGCGCGGGCGCAAGCGCCGGTGCACCCTCAGGCGTCCAGGTCCAGACCCCGATCGGATCCTTGATGTTCTTGAAGCGGTGGTTGCCGGCATCGACCAGCGGCACGGTGAGATGCTTGCCGGCCTCCTTGTAGGCCTTGGCCGAGATCGCGAAGCCGCCGGGGCTCGCCACGGCTTCGAGGCGGACGGCAATGTTGACATCGTCACCGAAGACCTCGTCCTCGTCGGCGATGACATCACCCATATGGATCCCGAGGCGGAACTGCATGGCGCGATCGGCGGGCAGATGGTGATTGCGCTCCGCCATCAGCGTCTGCATCGCGATCGCGGCCTCGGTGGCGCCGACGATCGAGGGGAATTCCAGCAGGAAGCCGTCGCCGGTGTTTTTGACGACGCGGCCGCCGTGATTGAGGATGATGGGGTGGATCGCGCTGCGATGGGCCTTGAAGGCGGCATGGGTGCCGGCCTCATCGGTGCCCATCATGCGCGAATAGCCGGCGACATCGGCGCAGACAATGGCAGCCAGACGTCTTTCCATATTCCGGAGCTCCAAGAGACTTGCAAGAGACTTGGAAGAGATCGAGGACCGGCCACGGCGTGGCCGTCGCCTCGAATCCCGCGTTCAAAGAACCCGTTCCTTATAGAGCAGATGAGGCCGAGCGAAAGTACGAACCGCATTGCAAATTCGAGGTAAATCCTCGGCAATCCCGGCAGTGGACGGGGACGAGCGAACCCACTAAGCCGGCCTCTTGGGCCACGGTTGGGCGGCGGAGGTACGTCACACATGCTGGGCATTCACGAAATCTGGCTCTTCGTCCTGTCGGGCGTGCTGCTCAACATCACGCCGGGGCCCGATACGGTCTATGTGATCGGCCGCAGCATGCAGCTGGGCTGGCGAGGTGGCGCCGCGGCCGCGCTGGGCATCAGTTGCGGCTGCTTTTTCCATGTCGCGGGCGCCGCGATCGGGCTTTCGGCCCTGCTGATGGCCTCATCGACCGCGTTCTCGATCCTGAAGCTGGTTGGAGCGGCCTATCTCGTCGTGACCGGGCTTCAGATGCTGTGGTCGCGCCCGGTGCCGGCCTCGGCCATCGACGAGCCGGTGCAGAGCTCGCTGCGGAGGGTATTCCTCCAGGGCGTCTTCACCAACGCGCTCAATCCCAAGGTCGCGCTGTTCTTCCTGGCCTTCCTGCCGCAATTCGTCGCAGCCGACTCGGCGCACAAGCCGCTCGCCTTCCTGACGCTCGGCCTGATCTTCATCTGCACGGGAACGCTGTGGTGCCTGGTGCTGGCGGCGTTCGCGGCAAGGGCCGCCCACCGCCTGCGGAGCTCCGAAGGCGCGATCGCCTGGGTCAACCGTGCCCTCGGCGGCCTCTTCATCTATCTCGGCGTCCGCGTCGCCATGCTGGAGACGCGGTAACTTCTTTTACGCGAATTCCTTCAGCAGCGCGCTGCCGGCGAGATAGAGGCCGAGCAGGATCATCGCGATCAGGAACCAGCGGCGAAACGCTTCCGCCGGCATCCGCGCCCGCACCGTTTGGCCGATGTACATGCCGGCAAACGCGCACGCCATGCCGACGGCGCCCGGCACCGCATTGGCCGGCGTCAGCAATCCGCCCGCGGTGAGGTTGAAGGCGAGCGCCAATGTCGCCGTCGTGAAGAACACGCCGAGCGCCTGCACCAGCTCGTCCTTCTCCATGCCGATCGCCTGCATGAACGGCATCGAGGGGATCACCTGCACGCCGGTCGAGGCCGAGATCACGCCGGTGACCACACCGACGACGCCACCGACCCATTTCTCGTTCTTTGGCGCAACGTGAAACTGGAATTTGTTCAGCCCGATGATCGCGTAGATGACGAGCAGGACGCCGAGCACGATCGTGCCGTAGCGCGCATGCGGGCCGGTGAGCGCGCCGGCATTGAGCCAGCACCCGATCACGGTGCCGATCATCAGCGGCCACAGCCGCCGCAGGATGTCGCGCAAATGGGGGCCGACGAAAGTCTGCCAGATGTTGGTGACGATGGCGGGCACGATCACGATGGCGATCGCGCGGCTCGGCGCCATGCTCACGGCGAGCAGTCCCATGGACACCGTCGGCAGGCCAAGCCCGACCACGCCCTTGACGAAGCCGGCGAGCAGGAAGATGGCGGCGATGAGAATGAGGAGCGGGTCGATCATATCTGCACATTGACCGATGCCGCGCGTCGGCACAATCTGTAGCTTACGGAGAAAGCCTTCGTCTGGAGCGAAGGCTGGAGGGACCCGGGATGCGCTTCGACCTCGTCGACCTCCAGCTGTTTATCGCGGTCGCCGACCAGCGCAGCATCACCCGCGGCGCGGAGCGGTCGCATCTGGCGCTAGCCTCAGCCAGCGCGCGCATCAAGGGGCTGGAGGATGCGCTCGGCGTCGCGCTGCTCAAGCGCGGGCGCCGCGGCGTTGAGTTGACCTCGGCCGGCGAGAGCCTGCTCGATCACGCCCGTCTCGTCATTCACCAGATCGACGCCATGCGGGGCGATCTCGCCGGCTTTGCCAGCGGCGTGCGCGCGAGCGTGCATTTCCTCGCGAATACCTCCGGCCTCTCGGAGCATCTGCCGAAGGCGCTTGCCGGCTTCCTGCGCGAGCATCGCGACGTCGCCATCGACATCGAGGAGCGCGAGAGCACCGACATCGCGGCCGCGATCACTGCGGGCGCGGCCGATCTCGGCTTCGCAGCCGAGCACGCGCTGCCCGATCATATCGAGCGATTCGCCTTCAGCGAGGATCGCCTGACGCTGGTGACGTCCAGGCGCGGCCCGTTCGCCGGCCGCCGCGCGATCGATTTCCAGGAGGCGGGCGCTTGCGACTTCGTCGGGCTCACCAGCGCCACCGCGCTTCAGGTGCATATTTCGAAGCACGCCGCTCGGCTCGGCATGCGGCCGCATTACCGCGCACGCCTGCGCGATTTCGACGCGATCTGCCAGATGGTCGCCGCCGATGTCGGCGTTGCCCTGGTGCCCGAAGCCGCGGCCCGCCGCTGCGCGAAACTGATGCCGCTTGCCATGGTCCGCCTGCGCGATACCTGGGCCAACCGCAAACTCGTGATCTGCGCGCGAAGCTTCAAGACGCTGCCGCGCCCGGCAAAGATGCTGGTGGAGCATTTGCGGTCTGCGGCAGTGTGAGCTCTGCGCTACCTCGCGGTCTCCACGCCAGCGTCCTTGATCACCTTCGCCCATTTCTTGGTCTCGTCCGCGATGAAGCTGCGAAAATGCTCCGGCTCATCGCCGACAAGCGTCGCGCCCTGGGCGGCGAGCTTTTCCTTCACCGCGGGATCCGCCATCGCCTTCGTGGCGAGGGCATGCAGCGCCGCGACGATCTCCTTCGGCGTGCCCTTCGGCGCCACCATGCCGTACCAGTTCTCGATGCGCAGATCGGCAAAGCCGGCTTCCGCCGTGGTCGGCACGTCAGGCGCCGTCGGCGAACGCTCGGCGGAGCCCACCGCGATCGGCCGCAGGGCGCCCGCCTTGACCTGCGGCAGCAGCACGGGGAGATCCAGGAACGTCATCTGCACCTGCTGGCCCAGCAGATCGTTCACGGCGGGCGCCGCGCCGCGATAGGGCACGTGCACGATGCCGATCTTCGCCGTCAGCTTGAACAATTCGCCGGCGAGATGCGGCAGGCTGCCGGGGCCGGAGGAGGCGAAGTTGAGCTTTCCGGGCTGCGCCTTGGCGAGCGCGATCAATTCCGCGATGTCCTTTGCGGGAACGTTGGTGGCGACAACGAGCATTTCCGGCACGGTCGCCACCAGCGTCACTGGTGTGAGGTCGTTGAGCGTATCGTAGGCGACCCTCTCCATGCTCGGGCTGATCGCCAGCGCGCCGGCGCTGGAGATCGCGATGGTGTAGCCGTCGGGTGCAGCCTTGGAGACGGCATCGGTGCCGAGCACGCCGCCCTGGCCGCCGCGATTGTCGATCAGCACCGGCTGTCCTGACAGCTCCGACATGCGCTGGCCGATCACCCGCGCGATGATGTCGTTGGGGCCGCCGGCCGGGAACGGCACGATCAGCTTGATCGGCTTGGCCGGGAAGTTCTGGGCGCAGGCCAGTGTCGGAACCAGAAGCAAGGCGGCGAGAAGGAGCGTGCGCCGGTTGGTCATGCAGGCTCCTATATCGCCTATCCGTTGAGCAGTTTCAGTGCTTCTTCGTGAACCCTGGCGTCGCCGGCCGCGACGATACGGCCGCCGCCCTGCGCCGGCTTGCCTTCCCAGGTGGTGACGACGCCGCCGGCGCCGGTCACGATCGGGATCAGGGCTGCGATGTCGTAAGGCTTCAGCTCGGTCTCAACCACGAGATCGACGTGACCTGCCGCCAGCATGCAATAGGAGTAGCAGTCGCCGCCATAGCGCGACAGCCGCGCGCCCTGCTCGATGCGGCCGAAGATGGCGCGGTCGCGCTCGTTCATCAGCAGCGGGCTGGTGGTGTAGGTCGTCGCCTCCGACAGCGAAGCACAGCGCCGGACCTGGAGCCGGCGCTCGCCGGAGGGGCCTTTATAATGAGCGGAGCCGCTGTCGCCGGAAAAGCGTTCGCCGATGAAGGGCTGGTGCATCATGCCGTAGACCGGCGTGCCCTTGTGCAGGAGCGCGATCAGGGTGCCCCAGATCGGAAAGCCGCCGATGAAGGATTTGGTGCCGTCGATGGGGTCGAGCACCCAGACATAGTCCGAATCCTCGCGCTCGTTGCCGAATTCCTCGCCAACGATGCCGTGCTGGGGAAAGTTGGCCTTGATCAGACGCCGCATCACCGCCTCCGCAGCGCGATCGGCCTCGGTCACGGGGTCGAATTCCCTAGTCTTGCTCTTGTCCTCGATCGACAGCGAGGTGCGGAAGAACGGCAGGATGGTTTCGCCGGAGGCGGTGGCGAGCCGTCCGATGAAGGCGGAGAAATCGATCACCGTCACGGCGTATCCTCAAAAAGCGAAAGTCGGGTGAAGCTCACTCCTGCCTAGCTCAAATCGGAAGAATCGTGCAGCGCTGTCTTGCTTTTGCACCCTGGTATTTTGGATGCGGGAAGCATTCGCCTCGTCGAAGACACCCGCTGGGCAAATATCGATCATTGAGTTGAAACCTTAGTTCCGGGCCTGCCTTGTTCGTATGCAAATGACTATCAACCCATTGAATTTCCTTATCAAAGGAACTGAATCTGGGTTTCTCTGGAAGCAACCGAGCTATGTCCTCATTGCATGGGAAATCGCTCGAAAGCCCTTGCACTTTGTGCGTCGCGGCCGCATATTGTTGCGGTGCGGTAGCGCTTCTCGCGTTACTGCTGCCCTCCTTGGGCGTTTCCTCCCTAGACTTGGGCCGCTTCTTCATTAGAAGCGGCCCTTTTTTCTTTCAGCCTCTGCTTTCTCTCAGCATCGGCTTTCATTTCAATGCGCGCCGCGAAACGCGTTCGCGCTGATCGCACCCAACACAATCGTTAGAAGAAAAACGTTGCGCCTATTCCGCCGCGGCCTGGAACGGGCCGAGATCGCCGAACGGGACCGTAGTCGCCAGCACGTCGGCGAGCACGCCGAAGTCCGACGCCACTTGCGCAAAGCGTGGACTGCGCTCGCGCCGCCGCTCGTCCATGTAGATTGCGCGGTTGAGCTCGAGCTGCACGGCGTGCAGGCCACTGGCCGGGTTGCCGTAATGCTCGGTGATGAAGCCGCCGGCATAGGGCTTGTTGCGGCCGATCGAATAGCCGAGGCCGGCCATGGTCTCCTCGACCCGGTCGGGCAATAGCGGCGTGCAGCTCGTGCCGTAGCGGTCGCCGATCACGATGTCGGGCCGGCGCGGCTCGTCGCGGGAGACGCCGACCGAGGGCATCGAATGGCAGTCGACCAGCACGACGGTGCCGAACATCTGGTGCACCCTGTTGATCAGCCGGCGCAGCGCGCGATGATAGGGCTTGTACAACGTCTCGATCCGCCCCAGCGCGTCGTCGACCAGGATGCGCTCGCGATAGATCTCCTGGCCGTCGCCGACCACGCGCGGAATGGTGCCAAGTCCGCCGGCAACCCGCATCGAGCGGGTGTTGGCAAAGCTCGGCAGGCGCCCGGTGAACATCCGGGGATCGAGCTCGTAGGGCTCGCGGTTGACGTCGACATAGGAGCGCGGAAAGTTGACCCGCACGGTCGGAAAGCCGCGCTCGCTGAGATGGCCGATCAGCTCGTCCATGAAGGAATCTTCGGAACGCCGCAGCGTCGGCAGGTCGATCCTGGAGGCGCTGAGAAATTCGTCCGGATAGGTCGAGCCGGAATGGGGCGAGTTGAAGATTACCGGCGCGCGCCATTGCGCGGGCTCAACGATCTCGAAGGCTGGCGACTTGTCGCCGTCAAACCGGGTCATCTTCTCAGGCTTCGTCCCTTGGTGTCAGGCTTCGTCCCTTGGCAATCAGGCTTTGCCCGTTGGTATCAGGCTTCACCCTTGGCGCCGCACGATCCAACAAGCCCGGCACCGGCCTCAACGCATTGATTCGGCCGATCGGGCGGCTCTTATGTGTCGTCATTGTCCGGAATCGCAACCATCCTGCCAAGCGAAAAGATGAGATCTGTGCTGGAACATGTCTTAACCCTGCGGGCAGCGAGGTGGGGACCGGCAGGTACGGCTCGATTGCTTCGAACTGCTTTCAGGTTCACAAGGGGCCGGCAAGCACAGCCGGCTGAGGGTAAAGATTTTCACCCCAAATTTACCCTCCGTCGGGCTTAGTGACCTCTGCTGATATCCTCTGGGGATTCGACATTTCCGCCATGCCAAAGATCCTGCTCGCCGAAGACGACAACGACATGCGCCGTTTCCTGGTCAAGGCGCTGGAAAACGCCGGTTTTCAGGTCTCGTCCCACGATAACGGCATGGCCGCCTATCAGCGGCTGCGGGAAGAGCCGTTCGAAATGCTGCTCACAGACATCGTGATGCCGGAGATGGACGGCATCGAGCTCGCCCGCCGGGCCTCGGAACTCGACCCCGACATCAAGATCATGTTCATCACCGGCTTCGCCGCGGTCGCCCTGAACTCGGATTCGGACGCCCCCAAGAACGCCAAGGTGCTGTCCAAGCCTGTGCATTTGCGCGAATTGGTCAGCGAAGTGAACAAGATGCTGGCGGCCTAAATCGGCCGCCTTCCGTCCTTGCACCGGCTCCCCTGAGCCGTTATAGGGACCCGACCCGATCTAGACGACATCTAGGGCGCGTAGCTCAGCGGGAGAGCACTACCTTGACATGGTAGGGGTCACAGGTTCGATCCCTGTCGCGCCCACCATCCTTCGCTCGCGATGGCCGAGTGAAGGATGCCACGCCGAAGCCCAAGGGGCGCAGGCGGGCTGCCGCCGCGAGCTACGGCTCGGCAAGCCACCAATCTGATTGCGGCGAAGCGTGTCCGGCGTAGCTCGAAGAGCGTAGACGGACTGCTGCGCCTTGCTCATTTCCCCAGCCGAGAGTTCGGCTCGCCCCTATTTCAGTTCCGTATTCGCGACCGGAAGGATGGAGGCGACGTGCCAGCCGTCCGCGTCCTGAACGTAGGTCTGGCTGATCAGAAACGTGTTCTGTTGTGGCGGCTTGCCCGGAAGGCCGCGCGTAAAGACGATCGGCACGAGGACCTGCATGACCTCGTTCGAGATCACGGCGACGTGGAATTTCGACATGTCGGGTTCGAGGTGCCAGGTGCCTTCGTAATACGCCTTGAAGCGGTCGGCGATCGGATCACGGCCTCTGGTCTCGATCCCTCTCGCAAACAACAGCGTGCTCGGCGAATTCCAGAGCATGGCCTTCACATCGTTTGCGCTATGCGCATTCTGCGCGGCAATGAACTTGTCGAAGATGGCTCGCGCCTCGGCATCATTTGCGGCAGCGCGCGCAGGTCCGGCTGGCCAGAACGTTGCGGCGAAAAACAGCGCTGCGGTCATCACGGCAAGATGGGGGCGTCGCGCAATCGGTCGTGACCCGGCGCTGGCCAAAAACTTCCTGGGAAGGATCATGTTCACCTCGTTGTTTGCCGGCTGGCGTTTTGAATGCTGGTTGTCATACCATTGATCGCTTCGCTGATTTTTCAGGATCGCGCGATCAGAGCTCACAGCTGCATCACAGATGCGTTGGATCAGGCTGTCGGATGCCGCGGGACGTAACCGGCAAGCTCTCGCCGCCGGCGTCAAGTTGAGTTATCGTCTTGCAGTGTCATTAGCTCGGATGACATCCGGGCCGCGATGCCGCCTGGCGCGATCCGGCCACATCACGGTGAAGGGAATGCGCACCATGCGAGGGAGCTGTCTTGCCGTGGCGATATTGTCGCTGATGGCGTCGCGGGCCGACGCAGCCATCATCGACTGGCAGGCTGAGCTCCAGCGCTGCCGCGCGCTGCGCGAAAACGTGGCGCCACTGCTGCAGGCCGGCCAAGGAATATCCGCAGTCGGCCGCTCCAATACGGCCGTGCGCCGTTGCATCTGGATCCAGCGCCGGGCGGTGCGCAAGAAAATCCCCGGCGCGGAGACCTGGTAGCTACGCAGACCGGCATCTGCCCATCTCTGAACAGACGTGTCCGAAAAGACGTGTCTGCAAAAAACTTGCCTGAAATAGACTTGCCTCAAATAGACTTGGACCCGCGCACGATCGTCTCCATAATCGACGCGGAAAGTGCATTGCTGCGGCAATCAACCCGCCAACAAAAATGCGGCACACTGCAAGGGAACTGGAGACGCCGATGTTCAAAACCCCGAGTCCGAAATTCGTGATGGCGCTCGCCGTCGTCACAGGCCTCGCGATGGCGCAAGCCCACGCGGATTCGTCGCTGCCGGTGGGACCGAAAGTCGGCGATCGGGACCTGTCCGGCTTTTATCGCTGGCCCCAAGCCCTCCCAGAAAGCCCCGGCGTGATGCTGCGCAGGGAGGCGATGCTTGCGCAGCCGGAGATCACGAGCGCCGGTGTCGCCGAGCGCATCCTCTACACGTCCACGGATGTGCGCTGGCACGCCGGTATCGTGCCGGTGAGCGGTACGGTCTATCTGCCCAAGGGCGAGCCGCCGGCCGGAGGCTGGCCGCTGGTCGCGTGGGCGCACGGCACGCTCGGCGTGTCGGATTCCTGTGCGCCGTCCTGGACCGGGCACAAGCCGCGCGATGCCACCTACATCCAGCGCTGGCTCGAGAACGGGTTTGCGGTGGTGGCGACCGATTATCAGGGGCTCGGCGGCGCGGGGCCGCATCCGTATCTGATCTGGGAGGCGGAAGGGCGCTCCGTGCTCGACGGCGCGCGTGCTGCGCTCGCCGCGTATCGCGACAAGCTCGCTTCAAAGGTTTTCGTCACCGGACAATCGCAAGGCTCGGGCGCCGCAATCGGCGCGACCGTGATCACGGAAAGCTACGCGCCCGACGTGCCGCTGATCGCCACCGTGGCGACGGGCCTGGTGTCCACGTTCCCCGATGGCCCCTATAAGCCGCCGCAGACGACCGCGATCGCTTCGCCGATCTATACGTCGCTGATGATGCTCGGCGGCTCGTTGCCGGATGGCGCGCCGTCCGCCGACGATCTCGTCTCCGACAAGGGCAAGCCGGTCCTGAAAGCGGCGCGTGAAAGCTGCACGCCTGAGATGCGCGAGGTCGCGCGCAAGGACGGCATTACCGCCGAGAACGTCTATGTCGAGCCCATCGCCAATGTGCTGGCGCGGTTGACGCCGATCACGGACATGAAGGCCGTGCGGCTGAAGGTGCCGGTGCTGCTCGGGACCGGTCTTGCCGATTCCACGCTGGTCCCGACACGGCAATATGCCGAAGTCGCGGCGCTGTGCGCGGCCGGCAACGAGGTGGTCTGGAAGACTTATCCCGGCGCGACGCACAATGGCGGCCTGAACGCGGCCTTCCCGGATGCGCTCGCGTTCTTCCGCGGCATGCTCGCCGGACAAAAGCCGCAGGCCAATTGCGCGGGAATTGCCGAGCCCGGCGCTCCGGGCGAGGCCGCGAAGGGCATCGCTTTCAACGATTAGCTCACGAGATACTTCTTCACCGCCGCCTCGTCCCACACAATTCCGTTGCCGGGCTCCTCGCCCGGCAGGGCAAAGCCGTCCTTGACGATCAGCCGCGTTGAAAGCACCGCGTCGGCCCAGTCGACATATTCGAGCCAGTGCGCGGTGGGCGTTACGCACAAAAGATGCGCGCTGACTTCCGAGAACAGATGCGTCGACATCTCGATGCCGGCGGCGTGCGCCAGCGCGGCGGCGCGCAGCCAGCCGGTGACGCCGCCGATGCGCTGCACGTCGGGCATCACGAAGTCGCAGGCCTCGGCGGAGAGCGCGGATTGCATCGCGAACGCGCTGTCGAAATTCTCGCCGATCTGGACCGGCGTGCGCAGCGCGTCCGCGATACGGGCGTTGCCCTCATAATCGTCGTGACGGATCGGCTCCTCGATCCAGGTCAGCCCCTCGTCGTCGAGCATCTCGCCGCGGCGGATCGCCTCGGTCACCGTCAGCGCCTGGTTGTAGTCGCACATCAGCGTCACGTCGTCGCCGACGGCCTTGCGCACCGCGCGCACCACCTTGAGGTCTTCCCGCGCATCGGGACGGCCGACTCGGATCTTTGCGGCCTGAAAGCCCTCGGCCAGCAGCTTGTGGGCTTCCTCCACCGCGGCATCCGCCGGCATGATGCCGAGCCCCTTCGAATTGTAGGCCCTGACCGGTTTTGGCGCGCCGCCGAGCAGCCGCGCCAGCGGCAGGCCGCGTGCGCGTGCCAACGCGTCCCACGCCGCCATGTCGATGCCGGATTGCGCCAGCCGCTGCAGGCCGGCGAGGCCGAGCAGGGTGAAGCGCTGGGTCAGCTTGCGCTCGATCTCGAACGGCAGCAGCTCGTCGCCCGCAAGCAGCTCTGACATTTCCGCGACCATTGCCGTCAACGGCTTCAAGGCCGACGGCGTGATCGAGAACAGATAGGCGTGCCCTACGGCACCCTTGTCGGTCTCGCAGTCGATCAGCACCAGCGGCGCCTTGGCAACCGCACCGGTCGAGGTCTGGAGCGGCAGTTTCATCGGCACGATCACGGCGCGGGCAGTGAAGCGCCTGATGCGGATGGTCTCGGTCATTCGGATGATCTCCGGAAGTGAATGCAGGTTCGTGCCGATCTTAAACGTCTGTGATGAAACGAAAAGCCGCCGACCGCGACCACCATAAAATGGGGTTGCGCGGGAGTTGAAGCCGGCGTGAGAAGCCGAATTCAGTCCGGGCGTGCCCGGATGTTACCAAGACGCAGGTGCGTCGCCTCTCCCGCTTGCGTGAGAGGTCGGCGCCGTCCGGGCGATGCGAAGCATCGTCCCGCGCGCCGGGTGAGGGCTTTCTCCTCTTGGGGGCTCTCGATTGCGGATGCACCGTCTCCCCAACCCTCCCCCGCAAGCGGGGGAGGGAGCGCACCTCTCCCTTCGATGCGATAAACGCCGACGCTCCCTCAAGCGGGCAACTGCCCTGCCCGAGTCAGCTCACCGCGCCGCGCCTTCCGTGAAGGCCGTCTCGATCACATCGCCGAAGGGTTGCCAGGAGCGGCCGTCGAACTGGACCAGCCGCATCTGCCTGATCGGCAGGTAGCTGTTCGGCGAGGTGTTCATCCTGATGTTGGGCAGCGCGACCGAGGGTTGATAATTCCTCAGCGAAGCCGCCTGACGCATGATGTTCTCGCGCGAGAAATCATCGCCGCATTGCTTCAGCACCTGCGTCAGCGCCTCGGCCGCGGCATAGCCATAGAGCGCCGCGCTGCTGTTGGTGCTTTCGTCGTGATGGTATTTGTCCATGAAGGCGAACCAGTCCTTCATGGCGGGATCGTCCTTCCATGCGGGATCGCTAGGATCCTTCAGGAAGGCCGCCGAGATCACGCCGGAGGAATTCTCTAGGCCTGCGGGCGCCATCGCGTTGGCGATCGAGGCCGAGGCGTCGTTGACGATGAAGACCGGGCGCCATTTCATTGACGCTGCCAGCTTGATCACCTTGGACGCCGTCGACGGTACGCCGAGAAAGACGAAAATATCGGCACCGGCGCGCTTGAGGATCGAGACGTGTCCGTCGAGATGCTCGTCGGCAATGTCGAAGGCGATGTCGACGAGGACGAGACGGTTCAGATCGCCAAGGCCTTCCTCCATGCCCTTGAGAAGCGCACGCCCGAACTGGTCGTTCTGCCAGAGCACCACGATCTTCTTCCTGGGATAATAGGCCTGGAGATAGTTGGCGTAGATGCGCCCCTCCGACCGGAACGACGGCTGCCAGCCCATGGTCCAGGGAAACGCCTTGGCCTGGCTCAGCTCCTCGTCGCCGGAGGCGACGAACAGCTGCGGAATCTTCTTCGCGTTCAGATACCAGCGCGCGGCGAGATTGCCCGGCGTGCCGAACGAGCCGAACATCAAATGCACGTCGTCCGTCTCGACCAGCTTGCGGGTCAGCTCCAGCGCGGTCGTGGGGTCGGAATTGTCGTCGCGGGTGATGAAGCGGATCTTGCGGCCGTTGATGCCGCCGCGCGCATTGATCATGTCGAAATAGGCGGCTTCCGCCTGGCCAATGGCGCCGAACTCCGAGAGGGGTCCCGAATAGGGCATGACATTGCCGATGCGGATTTCGTTGTCGGCGGTGGGTTGATCGGCGCGCTCCTGCGACATCGCCCCGAGCGAGGCGTAGGAGATGATCAGAACGAACAGCAGCCTGCCGGTGACGCGCATGCTCGACACCTTGTCGTTGGCCCCCAACGAGGTCGGCTCACTCCGCAGCAAGGCGATTGATCTACGTCAAGCGTTTGTCAAAGCTGTGGCCGGACGGCGGGCTTCTTGCCGGCCGAACGGAATGGCAAGCGTATTGACGTGCCGACCGTGGCGGGCCGTCCGCGGACCTCGAACTCGATCTCGACCCCGCGGTCGCGAAACCGGACGATACAGCGCAGGTTGCCGATGAAAAATGATTCTATCTGTGAAAGTTCACATTTGGGATAGCGGGCCTTAGTTTGGCTGGTGGTCAATATTGACCGGTGGCAGCAGAGCTTGCCGTTCCATCATGTTCCATCACCGCTCCCATTGGCATCCATCGATGACAGAGAGTATTGCGCTCCCGCCGGATCCAGGCAAGCCTCATGACCATTCAACGACCGCCTTGTCCTAAATGCCAGGCAACAACGATGCTGGTGCGCATCACACCTGGCCCCGCCGGTTTTGACATTCGTACCTTCGAATGTCCCGCTTGCGATTTCGTCGATCAGATCGCGGTCGATCTGGTCGACCCGATGAGATCGGCCCATACCTTGGCTTGGTTTCACAGCGAATTGCGGGCGCCTACGTAGGAACGCGCCCTACCCGGAACGATCGAGCGCCGAAAGCCTGGACGTGGGCGTTGGTTGAGAATAACCGATTGCAGCGCTCGGCTTGGCAGGGACGGTGACGTGCTCAGTATGGATCGGTCCGACCTTGAGTGTTCCGCTCAGCGCTATTCTTCAGCGATCTTAGTGCTGCGCTTTGACAAACATGTCGAAGGAGGGTTTCCGAAAGACGGACGACCAATTCTTTCAAGTCCTTGTTCTCCTTTTCGAGAGAGTGGAGGGCGCGCTCCATTCGCAGTTCGTCTTCGAGACTCCGGGGCCAAAGGGTTGGCTGTCTTCGCTCGGTGATCATCCCTTCCTCCCAACAGCGCTACGTATCTCTTCGCGCTCTTTGGCATGACGCCCCCCAAAAAAACTACGTGCTCTCAACGACGATTCGCAGCTCAATATTGCTCAGCTTCGGCGGTTATCGCATTGGGTATCAGAAGGCTCGATTTGCCGGGGCGCTCTCAGTCGCCGCACTCGGATACGATGCTCCTTGCTACGAATCTCCTCGCTGTGAGGAAATGAGGCCTGCTAGGACAGCCATGTTGTCCAACCCTTCTACCTGCCGCCGGTGGTAGACGTAGTCACCCGAAGATCCGCATCAATAATGCTTTGCCGACGGGAGCGGCGCGTATGCCGGTGAATGCACTGACGTAGTCACCGGAATAGAAAGCGCGAATGAGATCGATGCGCGTGTTCAGGGTTTCATCAAACCGGACCGCAAATCCATCCCCGGTTCGTCGCACGACCAGGGCAGCTACTTTTCTTTCCTGGAGGGTGCAATGAACCGCGGTCCCGACTGGCGGTGGCTTGTCGCTCACGAAGCGGGCGCCCGTGATCGACATGTCTGCCAAACGGTAGATGAACTGCCGGCCACCGAGATTGAAAAGAACCGGCTCATCTCGCTCGAACCGCTCGGCCTTCCGTCGCCGCGGCTGCTCGATCGACACCAAGCAGACGATCATCAGAATGATCGCGTTGTACAAACTCCAGGCGAGCGCCAGGCTGCCATAGGCGATCATGTCGCCTTGCACATGAAGCACGAAGGCATAGACGATACCCGCGAGCGTAATCGCCAGTGCGGTGCCGTATACCCTGAGCAGTGGCCACTCGATGAAGCGTTGATCGCGATCCCCGCCCTTTGCGGTGACCTTGAATTTGTGCCCCTGCGTCTTGAGCAGCCCCGCCGCCACGGCCTTGAGAACCGCCGGCAGTGCAATGTATTGAGCGACATCCGACATCACCGCCATGGAGCGTCCGCGGGAAATCCAGGCCATGGTGAGCGAATACCAGACATAGAAGGGTAGGAAATATCCGAGGAGTTCGAAAAGATCCGCCTGGACGGCTTTGACGCCGAAGAGAAGATAAAGGCTCGGAACGACGAGACCGAATACCTTGACGACATAGGTCGAGGTCCAACTCATGAATGCTTCGATGAGAGACAGCCTGTCGATAACATCCAGCTGCGATCTTCGGGAAAAAGGGCCACTTCGCCCGCGAAAGATCTGCATGAAGCCAAGACACCATCGGCTGCGCTGGGTGATGTACTCCTTGAGGCCCTCCGGGGCCAGCCCCAAGGTCAGACGTTCGTTCAGGTACACCGTGCCCGCGCCAATTTCCTTCAGCCGCAGCGTCAGCAAGTAGTCCTCCGTCACGGAGTCGGTCGGAAAGCCGCCAATTTTCGCGAGGGATGAGAATCTGATGACCGACGACGTGCCGCAACAAAAAGCCACGCCCCAAGCGTCTTTCGATGGCATCAGAATATCGAAGAAGAAACGCTGCTCGTCCGGCCAGACCTTGGTCGCGGCCAGGTTGGTTTGGATCGGATCCGCATTGATGAAATGCTGAGGCGTTTGCACCACGCCTACGCGCTGATCGCCGAACAAGCACATCGCGCGGGCGAGGAATTCGGGCATCGGAACGAAATCGGCGTCGAGGATCGAAATGAAGTCAGGGGGATCGGCGAGCTCCGCCACATGCCGCAGGGCGTGATTGATGTTGCCAGCCTTGGCGTCGGTGTTGTCGGGGCGCGCCAGATAGCGGCAGCCGAGCTGGCCGGCAAGCTTTTCGAGCCAGTCACGCCGCCCGTCGTCCAGAACCCAGACACGGTAGTTGGGATAGTTCATTCCCGTGGCGCCGATGATTGTGCGCTCCAGGATCGACGTTTCCTCGTTGTAGGTGCAAACGAATACGTCGATCAGCGGAGCTTGCCGCCCGGCAAACCACCGCCCGTTGGCTTCGACTTGCGGCGTACGATCGGTCGTGCGGCTGAGAAATACCAGCGACAGTGCACCCGCTGCAAGCGATGCAGCCTCGACGATGAGGAACAGAAATCCCACGGCGAAATCGGCGGTCCAGCCGACGGGCGGGACCGTTGCCGTCATACGCCATCCAAAATAACGGAGCATGAGCAGCAACACGATTGAAATCATCAGCGAACGCGCCGCGGAGTTTTCGTGCCTGAGCCAGGGAAGGACGGCAACGCAGAACCCGAGCGCAATAAGGCCCGGCGTCAGCGCGGCGATCATGGCTTTCTCGCTGTGTCTGCCGAGAAGATGACGCGTCCGGTTCGCCCGACCGGACAATCGTTGGAGCCATCGTTGAGGTCGGGGACAGAAATCGTCGCGCGATACGGTTCCTTGCTCAGCGCATCGGGATTAATGGCGAGGTTCGCTGCGGCCCCTGCGGAGCCGGTGAGATTGACGACGGTGCCAGCCAATTCGGGCCCGCCGGCGCTCGGCCGGAAATGTGCGAGAGATCCCAGTTTCAGCCCGTTATACACGCTCTCAGTGACGTTCGCCGTCACCACGGCACCGGAACAATCGAGTAGACGGACGAGCGGTTGTCCGGCCCGGACGTCCTCTCCAGGCGCCGTCATGACCTCCCATATTCGGCCGGCGATGGGGAATTTGATGTCCGCCTCGGAGCGGCTGATGTAACGAGATCGTTCGGATTCAATCTCGCCGACGAGCCACGAGATTTGCGCATCAGCATGCGCTACGTCCGCGGTGAGCCCTTCAGCCCGCTGCCGCATTTCCTCCTCACGCTGCACCGAGCTCGGACGATCGTTGTAGCTGTCGCCGAGGAACGTGCCCTCGCGCGCGGCGGTGAGCTCAACCTGGGTTGCATCCAGGCGGCGGCGCGCGCCGATTTCGGTTTGCTGGGCAATGGTTTGATCCCGCGTCAAGCGCCCAAGCTCGACAGACGAAACGCTGCCCGATTTGATAAGCGATGAAGCTCGTTCCACCGCGGCCGCCGCCTCCTCGCGACGCGCTGCGGCGGCTTCGATTGATGTTTGGATTTCTGCGATGCGCGCCTCGAGCTGACGGATGCGCCCCGCTGTGAACAGGGCCGCCTGACGCGCCAGATCCTTCTGCGCCGCCTGGGCTGAAGCTATCTTCGAAACGAGGCTCGGCCTTTCGTTTTCGAGGCGAGACATCTGACTGCGTAGATCATCGAGCCGCACGCGGTCTCCGCGCGGATTGACGACACGAAGGATGAAAGTGCCCTCGCTGACGATGCCTAAATCGCCTGCCAGACTGGCCCCCGCTGAAATCTTCCCGTCGATCGGCGACCTCAATGTCACGAGCCTAGAATTGACGACGGCTTCGACGCTTGACGTCTGGAAAAGCGCCCTGAGCGGCAGCCAGCCGAATACTGCGACGATGGCGATGCCCGCTGCGGCCTTCACAAATCGGCGAAGCGTCCGGCTCGGCTTGGATTGCGCCAGATCCGCGGCCGCAGCGCCGCCAGTTGCCGGGGCATCGGTATTGCCGGGACTGAGACGCGCATCCAACGCGCGTTGCAAACTGTGCGCGTCATGGTTTCCGTCCATCGCGAGAGGCTTCGCGATATCTGGACCGCCGCTTTCGAGCGTCGAACCGAAACGCGTTTTGTTTTGCATCATACACCTGACAGCTAACGCGCAACCTCAGAGCGAGATGCCGTCGGCCGGACCCAAATGCAATCTTGGTGTTGAAACAGTTAGTTGAAACAAGAGAACTGTCTGCAATAGAGAGCCGCCAAGAGCCGCGTTGGCCGAACGGGAACAGGGTCGGTGCTACCGTTCGGCTGATAAGTTGACGAGGTGCAGCTTGGTGGCTTGGGCCGGCGCGGGCGAAGCCGGTGGCATTGCCTTCTCAAAGTCCGCGAGAATGCTGGCGCCGAGCTCCGAGGCGGGGATCGGCCGGCCGAAGAAGAAGCCTTGCACCTGATCACCCTCGGCCGCCTCGAGAAAAGCTGCCTGGTTGGCGGTTTCGACGCCTTCGACCGTGACGCGCATGTGCAGTTCCCGTCCGAGCGCGATGATCGCTTTCACTACTGTCCCGACCTGACAATGGGGGCCGTTGAGGCTCTGCATGAAGGCTCGATCGATCTTGATCTTGTCGAACGGAAAGCGCCACAGATAGCTGAGGCTCGAATAGCCAGCCCCGAAATCGTCCATCACGATGGCAACGCCCATCGTCTTGAGCGTCCGGAGTTGCGCCATGATCGTTTCGGTGTTGCCGAGCAGCAGGCTTTCGGTGATCTCCAGTTCGAGCCGGTGCGCCGCGAGTCCAGCCTCTGTTAGTGCGGTGGCGACGATGTCACCGATGTTGCCCGCCACGAACTGCGCGGGTGACAGGTTCACTGCAACGGTCAGGTGCGCCGGCCAGGTCGCGGCCGTGCGGCATGCCTCCCGCAATACCCACGCCCCGATCTTGTCGATAAGCCGCAAGTCCTCGGCGACCGGAATGAAGGTCAATGGCGGAATGAGGGTTCCGTCCGCCGCAGGCATCCGGATCAGCGCTTCGAACCCGGCAAGGCGGCGCCGGGATACTTCGAAGAGCGGCTGGTAATGCAATTCGAAGCGATCATTCAGCACCGCCTCGCGAATCGCCCTCTCAAGCTCGATGCGCGCTTGCAGCTCGGTGTCCATTTCGGGCAGGAAAAACCGGATGCAGTTGCGGCCGGCGGCCTTGGCCGCGTAGAGCGCGAGGTCAGCACTCTTGAGCAACCCCTCGGGGCTGGTGTCTTCCCCCGTCGCCAGCGCCACGCCGATGCTAGCGGTGGTGAGGATCTCGTGCTGCTTGAATTTCACGGTCGCATTTATCGCGGCGGCGAGATGGCTCGCAAACGACTCGGCCTGAGCTTTGCCGGCGATGCCGCACTGCACGACCACGAATTCGTCGCCGCCGAGCCGCGCCACCACGTCGTCGATCCTGACCGCGGCGCGAAGACGCTTGGCGATGGACTTGAGCAGAAAATCGCCGCCGTCGTGACCAAGCGAATCGTTGACCTCCTTGAAACGGTCGATGTCGATGAAGTGTACGGCAAGGCTGCTGCCCCGCATCGGCAGGCGAGCGATGGCGCTCTCCAGTTTTTCGATCAGCTGCGGGCGATTGGTCAGCCCGGTCAACGCGTCATGATGGGCGAGAAACCGGATGCGCCGGTCAGCGTGCTTCACCTTTGTTTCCCGATACCAGGCAATTGCGGGAATGGAGAAGGCGAGACCTGACAGCAGGCAAAGAAACACGGCTGCGGTCAGGAACGTATTGTGGACATTCTTGCGTTGCTCGGTTTCATCCACGTAGGCCGCAACGACAGCGGTGAGGCGACCGTCGGTCTGGATCGGGACATAGGCGCGGGCGAAGAATGCCGGTCGGTCGGGCGAATTTCCCTCCCCGACGTCGATGATCGGTTGACCGTCAACCGCTGATCGCGCTGCATCGGGGCTATATTCAGACAAGTCGACGAGCGCGATCTTTTCGCGGGTCGAAACGAACTGGGAGTAGCCATTACGGTTGAATATTTCGTAGTGAAAGACCTCGCCGGAATTTCGCGCCGACCGGAAGAACGCCATGCTCGCGGCGGAAGGCTGCTCGCCGCCGGCGATCTGCTCGAGATCGGCGACACTGGCCGCAAGGAACCTCGCCCAGCTACGAGCGGTCGACGTCGCATCTTGACGGAGAAGATGTTCGGTCGTGATTTTCAGGGTGGTCCCGGCGCCCAGCAACAGAATGGCGAGCGCGGCGACGATGGTGACGATGTTTCGCTGAGGCCGGATCCTGGCGAGTGACGGCATCAGTGCTACCGCGTCGATCGCATTTTCGTGAGCTCGGCCCGAGCGGTTTTCAGCAGCTCGGCATTGCGCTCACTTTTCGAAGCCCAATCGTCGGCAACGGCCGCGAACACGGCATTGGCCGCATCGAGGTCCGACGGCGAGGGTATGGTCACCTGGCGTTTGGGATCGGTCTTCAGCTCACCCATGATGCTGTTTTCCACGGCTTCGTAGGTATCCATGAAGCGCCCGGCAGACCATGCACCACTGTATTTGAGGATGATCGCCTGCGCCGATTTCGGCAGCCGGTTGAACGTCTTCCGATTCATCAAGACCATCAGCGGCGCGCCGCCGACACCAAGAAGGTAATGATAAGTCGCAACGCGTTTGATGCCGTAATCGACCACTGAAGCAGGGTTCACGAGGGCGCCATCGATGCTGCCGTTGCCGATGGCTTCGGAGATCTTGTTGACCGGCAGGAGCACAGGCCGCGCCCCGAGCTTTTCGAGCGCTGCGGCTTCGCCAGGATTGTTGACGCGAATTCTCTTGTCCTTGAGATCGTTCAACGACGTGATCGCGATATTGCTGTGGATCGTCTCAGGCTCGCTGACATAAGCGCCGATCACGATGTAGTCATCGTATCCTTGCAGCGCGTTGGCGGCCATCAGCCGGCCGAACACCGCAACGGACTCCCGCATGCTCGCAAACAGGCCGGGCATTTCGATGATTGCGTTATCCGCAAACCGGTTGCGCGTCAGCCCCGTCACGACGTAGGCGATGTCGGCCCTACCGTCGAGCACGAGCTGGGGCTGCTCAGCCGGATCCTTGCCAAGCGCGCCGCTGAAATAGGTTTCAATTTCGATCTGGCCTCTGGCCTCGGTGTTGACCGCCTCGACGAACGGCTTGACCGCGGCGAGATAACTCGTCGAGCGGTCGGAGCTGAAGAAGGCCAATTTGAGCTTGACCGGTTCGGCGGCTGAGGTCGAAATCAACGCAAACGAGATCACCGCGCATCGTGCCAGCAACGTAAGCATCGGTTTTCCGATCGTGGCAGCGACGGGTCACACAGTTGTGCGAAACGCCGATTTTCTCGGTCTGTAGCGGACCCTCATAGATTGAACTACTTCAAGTAACTCTCCTAGATAGCACGCGGTGCTCCAGGCGGCGACCAGGATCGCGAATCGTGGTTTAAGGCGTGCTAACGTCGGCGAGGCGTGGCCGGTATCGGCGTGCTCCCGGCACGCCGCTACGGCAGCCCGCGCGCCTCGAGCTGATGCACCAGCAGCAGCGTCGGCTCGGCGAGGCTGTCGCCGGAGCCGTCGAGACCGAAGGCGCTCGCGATGCCGTCGCGGCTCCGCAGCAGCGCGCTGCGCGGACAATGGCCGGCGCCGCAGAGCGTCTTCTTCAGGGTCTCGCCCTGCGCCGTGACGCCGGCGGAATCATCCGCGGCCCAGGCCAGCACGATCGGGACGTCGACATTGAGGATGCCGGGGAAGACCGAGCGCTTGTTGTACTGGCTGGCGTCGCTGCCGAGATAGGCCTTCTCGCTGTCGCTCGCGTCCTTGCCGGCGCGGTAGACCCCGGACACCAGCACGACTGCCGCAACATCGGCGCGGTCGGTCTGGAGTTCGGGATGGGCCAGCAGGGTGGCGACATGGAAGGCGCCGGCGCCGTAGCCGACTGCGACGATCTCGCGGGCATCGCCGTTGAACAGGTCGATATTGCCGTGGACCCAGGACAGCGCCGCCGCTACGTCGGTCGCACCCGCCGGCCACGTCGCCGAGGGCGCCAGCCGATAGTTGACGCGCACGCCGACCATGTCGTTGCGTGCGGCAAAGCACATGGCTTGGTCCTGGATCTGGCGCGACAGCTCCGGCGCGGCGCGGTCGCCGGTGAAGGTGTCGCCGGTCACGAACAGCAGCACCGGCCGCGGCGTATCCGCCTTGGTCGTGGCGGTGGCGACATCGAGCACATTGGCTTCGCTCTCGCCGTAGCGCAGGCCGCGCGAGAAGGTGA
This sequence comes from Bradyrhizobium sp. JR4.1, assembly GCF_040548605.1. Classification (NCBI taxonomy): domain Bacteria; kingdom Pseudomonadati; phylum Pseudomonadota; class Alphaproteobacteria; order Hyphomicrobiales; family Nitrobacteraceae; genus Bradyrhizobium; species Bradyrhizobium sp. JR4.1. The sequence continues at coordinate 155,080 of NZ_JBEPRY010000015.1, read as the reverse complement.
CCTGCTCGCACAGCCGCGCGGTGCCGCCCGCGGTGGTGTCGTTGTCGGTGAGGCCCACCCGGACGAGATCGGACGGCGCGTCCGGCCGCATCGGTAGGGGACCTTGTGCGGAGGCTGCCGTCAGGCCCAGAGTCAGAAAAAATGCGAGAAAATTCTTCATGTCGGTGTTGGCCCTGCGTGCCCGATATGGGCTCGCGCGTTTGGCCCGTCTTTTCAATTCGCCTTATTAGTTAGCTGGTCATGAGGCGATTTCACGGCACCCATGGTTCTCTCGGCTCGTCCTCCGCGCGTGGTTCAATTCCCCGGCTGAAACGTGCACTCCGCCCCGCTGCCGTCCTTCCGGCGGATTGCGTTGGGGTCGATCGTGCAGCTCAGCTTGGTCAGGCTCTCGAAATTCGATCCCGCGGCGCCGTCGGACGGAATGCCGGCCAGTGCTTCGGTGGCGAAGATCTCGCTGGCCGTGGAGCCGTTCACCGTCCTGGTCTTCTTGCCGAAGGTGACCTCGCAGTTCCGCACGGTGATGTCGACATTGCCGGCGCGACAAACGATTCGATCGGCGGTCACCACGATCGGCTTCTTGTAGGGAATGTCGCTGTTGGCGGCGAACAGCATCGCCATCGCCTTCTTCTCGGCGCCGGACAGGACCGACGACAGCGGCGCGATCACCCCCGCGAGCGCCAGCGCCGTCGAGCCCGAGACTTTTGCGGGCGTCGCGTCGGAGGCATCGGCGACGCCGGAGGCGGTAGCGACAACGAGGGTGCAGGCGAGGATCAATCGACCGGGCTTCATCTTGGCTCCCTGGACCTGCAGTCGCGGCTTCCTCCCGCGCGGCGCGTGGAACCAGTTTAGCATGTAAACGCGAATTGGAAGGCAAGTTCGCCGGGCCTTGCGCCTTTGCGCGGTGCGGCTGTTTTGCCCCGAGGTGTCAAACGGTTATGCCGCGGGGCCGAGCCTCGCGCCGACACGGCCGTTCTACTGTGCATGGGGTTGTTTTCGCGTTTTTTTGTTTTGGCCCGCTCTTCAGGCCTGCTTCATCGTCCGGAAGGTGATGGAATAGCGGCGCGCCTCGACCGGCGGGATGCTGTGCTCCCATTGCGACCGCGCCTCCCCGTCCATCATGTAAAGCGAGCGCGGCAGAGCTTCGAGCGTGTGGCGCTCCCATTTGTCGCCGCCGCGGCGGCGGAAGCGGAATTTGCAGGACGAGCCGAGCGACAGGCCGAGGATTTTGTCGAAATGCGGCTTGTCGCGATGCCAGCCGATGCCGACGCCGGCGTCGTATTCGGTGCAGAGCACTTGCCGCACGCTGCCGGCGGCAAGCCCCGCCCATGCCTCGACCTGCCGTGCGGCGGGGACGACCCAGTCCGGGATCGGCTCGGCCTCGGCCAGCCGCTGCAATGTGTAGTCATAGCGATAGCCGAAGGACGCCACCCGGCGGTTGCCCTCGAAGGCGCCGAACTGGAAGCGCTGGAGCGGCAATGCTGCGATGCGGCCGATGAGCGCCTGCTCGGCGGCGGCCTCGACGAAGTCATCGGTGTAGCGAAGGCCGGCAGGCCCTGCTTGCGGATCGGCGAACAAACCAAGCTGCGTCATTCCTCGCATTTCCGTGATGGAACCTAATGGTGGCTGATGCGACTTACATATGACGCGGAAAGTAACGTGCGAGGCTGTCATGGCAGAGAAGCATACCGCCGATCCGGCAGAGATCATGCGGGCGACCGGTCATCCTGAGCTGGAATACGCCGCCGGCTGGACCATCGCCGGTCTGGTCACGATCGGCACCATCGTCGCCGCCTGGGTGTTCGCGATCTAGCCCATTGGAAACTGGAGCTCGAATGCCGCGCCGTCCTCGGTCGGCTTGAGCCTGATCGAGCCGCCATGGCTCGCCATCACCGCGCGCGCGATCGCGAGCCCCATCCCGGTGCCGCCCTGGTCGCGGCGGGTGGTGAAGAACGCGTCGAAGATCCTGTCGCGGTTCGGCGCCGAGATCGGATCGCCGTCATTGCTCACGGTCAGACGCAGGGTCGTGCGCTCGTCGATCGCCTCCAGCCTGATTGTCCCGGCGTTGTGCCGCATCGCATTGTCCGCGAGGTGCGACAGCACGATCAGCGCCTTCTCAGCCGACATGCCGATCATCAGGTCAAGGCTGCCGCTGGCCTCGATTGAGCTCGCTGGAAACCGGCTCCTGAGGTCGGCAATCACGGGCGCCAATTCGGTGCGCTCGTTTTGCGGCAGGCTTTCGGCACGCGCGAGTTCGCGCAGCCGCTGCGCCATCGCTTCCAGCCGCTTTGTGTCGGACAGGATATTGGCGATGAACGTCTCCTGCTCGGTGGGCGTCAGGCTCCCCGCTTTGCCCTGAACCGAATCCTGCAACAGCTCGGCGGCGCCCTTGATCGAGGTCAGCGGCGATTTCAGTTCGTGGGTGAGGTGGGCCGAGAAGGTCGCGATATAGTCCGAGCGCCTTGCGAGCTGCTCGGCCATGCCGAGAAAGCTGTGCGAGAGTTGCGCGAACTCGCGTGTGCCGTAATGTCGGAGCGGCCTGAACGCCTCGCGGTCGCCGCGGCCTATTCTGGTGGCGCGATCGATCAGCTCGCGCATCGGCAGCGTGATGGTGCGCGAGAATACGAGGCCGATCGCGATGGTGCCGAGAATCACGGCAAGCCCCGCCAGCACGAACTTGGCCCGCTCCTGGTAGAGATGGTCGAAGATGTTGCTTGGGGTCCGCGTCGTGTAGATCACCCCCGCGACGCGGTTGTTGACGATGACAGGCATCGCCGAAAACACGTGGACGCCGAGGCCGCGGCTGAAGGAATAGATCGACGGCGGCGGCTTGTCCGGCACGCGGTTGCGCAAGGTGGCGCGGTATTGGCCGTGCAGCGCGTCGGCGACCTCCTCGATATGGGCGAGCGATTGCCCGACCTCCTGCCGCCCCGCGATCACCACGCCTTGAGGATCGAGGATGCGAAAGCCTGCCAGCGTCACCTTCTGGGTCTCGCGGATGATCGGCGTCAGCTTTGCGCCGATCTCGACATAGGCGGGTTGCGCCGGCCGGGCCGCCGCCAGCGCCTCGGGCCGCCGCCGCAGCAGGTCGTTGGCGGTGAGATCGAGCGCGGGGCGGATCGGGGTGACCTGGTCGCCGGGGTCGGGCAGCACGTTCGGCGGCACCTCGGCGCCGAGCGTGAGGCCACTGTCGAGCCTTGCCGTGACCTCCTGCGCATAGATCGTCGCGAGCACGCGGCTCTGCGCGATCAGCTCGGCCTGGGTCTGGCGGATGAGCTGGTTGTCGTAGAGACGGAAGAAGAACAGGCCGACCAGCGGCAGCACGCCGACGGTCGCCAGCACCGTGAAGATCACCAGGGTAAGCGACGGCCGCCATTTGTCGGGCGCCGCGCTCATGCGTCCTTCTCGCAGCGGCCGAGCTTGAAGCCGACGCCGTGAATGGTCTCGATGACGTTGTCACAGGCCAGCGCCGCGAGCTTGGCGCGGATGTTGCGGATGTGGCTGTCGATGGTGCGGTCGGAGACCTGGATGTTGAGCTGATAGGCGGCCCGCATCAGCTGCTCGCGGTTGAACACTGAGGTCGGCCGAGTCAGGAACGCGCGCAAAATGCCGAACTCGATCGCGGTCAGCTTCAGCGGCGTGCTGGCGAAGGACGCGACATGCTGCTCGGGATCGACCAGAAGGCCGCCTTGCGCGAGGGCCGACGGCCCCGCCTTGGCCTCGCCATTGCGCGGGCCGAGACGGCGCAGGATGACGTTGACCCTCGCCACCAGCTCGCGCGGGCTGAACGGTTTCGTCACGTAGTCGTCGCCGCCGATCTCGAGGCCGAGGATGCGGTCGATCTCCTCGTCGCGGGCCGACAGAAACAGGATCGGCACGTCGGAGGCTTTGCGCACCTCGCGGCAGACGTCGAGGCCGTCGAACTCGGGCATGCCGATGTCGAGTACGATCAGGTCGGGCTTGTCGGCGGCAAAGCGGCTCAGCGCCTCCTTGCCGTCGCGCGCCTCGATCACGTCCATGCCGGCTTTCTTCAAGGCAACGCGGATGACCTCGCGGATGTGACCCTCGTCGTCGACGATGAGAATGCGGTGCGCCAAGAATCTCTCCGCTGCCTCGTTAGCCCGTCGGCCGAGCTTTCGCCAGCGCGTCCAGCCTGCGCTGGAGTCGCCAATTCCGGAAGCCCCAGCTCCGCCAGGCCAGATCCTGAAGCTGGACTTCTACAAGCCGATCGCGCCGCGACACAAGGCAGTTGTCGTCCGACCGATGAGCGATGACCTTGTCGAGGGCAGGCAGCGCCTGCGGTCCAAGTGTGAAGAGGTAGTTGGCATCGATGTTCAAGCCCTTACCCGACATTTCGTTGCTGTGGCTCAGATTATAGTCGGCGATGAACGCATCGAAGTTCACCAGCGAGCAGCCATACAGCGTGATCGTTAACGCGATCAGATTGGCGCCGACGAGCCATTGGTTTGACCTGTCGAGCACGATGCGGGCGACGATCAGGATCAGTCCGAGCGCCACCAGCCCCATCCAGATGAAGGCCGCGATGCGCCAATAGGTCAGCATGTAGATGTCGACGTACAGATCGAGGCGAAGGATGGAGGAGGCGACGAGAAGAACGTTCTGCCCCACCCAGAGATAAACCAGCGGCCGCATGATCTTCGATTTCTCCGCCGGCCCGCCCGGACGCATCGCGACCAGCACAAAGGCGGCGGCAAGCAGCGCGGTGGCGATCAGCGGGTAGGCGCCGCGATGGGCGTAGGCCGCATAAGTCATGTTGGCCGGCAGCGCGACATGGCCCCAGAGGTAGATGCCGTCGAGAATGGACTGTGCCGCGAACAGCAGATTGAACAGGATCAGCGAGCGCAGGATGGTGGAGGGGCCCAGGAACTCAGCCGAGACTTGGGACGGCAGTGGCGGCGGCACGGGGCCATCGACGATCGTCGTTGTGGCAATCGTCTTGCGCCGCCAGCGCACATGGATGAACGGCCAGACGAGCGCCAGCATCATGGTCCAGAACAGCACGCGCGGGATGCTGACATAGTCGAGGATGAGCTTTGGATTGAGCAGGAACACCCACTGCTCGATCAGCGGATTGGCTGCGGCGAACAATGCGGTGAAGACCGCGCCCAGCGCTGCAGGCAGAAGCCAGAGTGCGATGCTCCGAGTGAGTGCCGACATGTTGAAGATTTGAAGTGCATCGGGGAAGACCCTGAAGGGATTGATCAGGACAAAGTTTCGCAGCGCGCGGGTGCGGTCGGCGAGCCCGGTCGTCTCCGGATTGGTCGCGAGCAGGAGGGCGATGACCAGCGCTGCCACGAGGATTGGAAACGAGAGCGTGTTGAGCTCTTCCGCGGCCGGAACGAGACCAAGCGCAACGATCGCGCCGCCAATCGCAGCACGCCGATGATCCAGCGTCGCGTGGTTGGCGAGCAGCGAGGCGCAGGCGATCGCGATGGCCATGATCACCAGTGACAGCCCCAATCGCTGCCCGTAGAGCAGAAAGTCGGCGAGCGCGGCGAGCACCAATGCCAACGCGAGCTTTGCCGACAGCGCCGAAGGCCTGATCGGTTTGATTTCCGTCGTCGACGTCGAAGCCAGGCTCGTCATGTCCAGATGACCTTTCGTGAATGGTGGCATCACGAAGTCTGAACGTCGTTTGTGCAGAAGGCGGGATCGTCGTCTGCATGGCTTCAGGAGTCTTTTGCAGATTTCGTGCAGGCGCGGTTTTGGTCCTCGCGCGGCGCAAATCGCTTTGATAGGTGCGATGCGTTCATCACTTTGGGCGTGACGCAATCATGCAGCTCCTCAATCGCATCGGTCTCATCCTGCTCTGGCTCGCCGCGCCTCTCGTCGCATTCATGGCCGCGAACAAGAATGATCCTTATCTGCTCGTGCTGCGGGGCGGCGGAAACATCGCGCTTGTCGTCACAAGCATCGTGATCGTCATCGTGCTGCTGCGCAGGGGGCGCTGGCGCACAATCGCCGGCAGGCTCCTCGTCATGCTCTGGTGCGTTCCGCCGCTCCTGATGTCGGCGGCGCACCTGAAATTCGAACTGCGCAAGCACGATGTTCTTGCCGCCAGTGCGGCCGAGGCGCGTCAGCTCGGACCTCACTTCGTGGTCGGTTATTCCTCCTTCCCGGAGATCGCGCGCCTTGCCGAGCAAGGATTGATCGGCGGCATCTACGTCACCCGGCACAACATCCGGGGTCGGACCGTGGAGGCGCTGCGTGCCGAGATCGCGGCGCTCCAGGACAAGCGGCGAGCCGCCGGCCTGCCGGCGCTGGTCGTCGCCGCGGACCAGGAGGGCGGCATCGTCGGGCATCTTGCGCCGCCGTTGACGAAGCTGCCGGCGCTGGCGACGCTTGCCGGGCTTGCCCCCGATGACCAGCAGGCCAAAGCGGCAGGGTTCGGCCGCATCCACGGACGTGAACTCGCCGGGCTCGGCGTCAACCTCAATCTTGCACCAGTGCTCGATCTCAAACCGCCGGTCCGGCGCAATCGCCTCGACTTTCACACACTCATCGGTCAGCGCGCGATTGCGACCGATCCGGCCGTCGTCGGCGCGATCGCGAGCGCTTATGTGCGTGGGCTGGAAGAATCCGGCGTCGGTGCCACGCTCAAGCATTTTCCCGGCATCGGCCGCGTTCGCACCGACACGCATCATTTCAGCGCCAATCTCGACACGCCGGTGAAGGAGTTGGAAGCAACCGACTGGCTTCCGTTCCGCGAGGTGCTGTCGCATTCGCGCAGCGCGCTCATGGTCGGGCACGTCACGCTCACGGCCGTCGATCCCGACCGAGCTGCCTCGCATTCGAAGCGCGTCGTCGAGGGGATCATTCGCGACAAATGGGGCTATAAGGGCGTCGTCATGACCGACGATCTCGTGATGGGGGCGATCTACCAGCGCGACGTCTGCCGGGCCGTTGTCGAGGCTATCAACGCGGGCGTCGATCTGCTGCTGGTCGCCTATGACGGCGCGCAATTCTACCGGATTTTCGCTTGCGCCCTGGATGGATCACGGCAAGGCAAGCTCGATATGGCGATGCTGCGCGCGAGCCAAGCGCGGCTCGCGCGGGGTTTCCCGTCCGAGCAGGCGCGAGCCGCCTCACGCCCCGTGAGCGTCGCCCGCCAAAACTAGCCCTTCGCGAACTGACGGTAGTCCGGCTCGCGATGAAACCAGAACTCGTAACCGGTGATGGCCTTCTGCATGGCGACATCGTGGATCGGCTGGTTGAGCGGGACGACGGGAACATCGCGCATGCAGAGCGCGATGAAATCCTTCACGGCCTTGTCGTACTCGGCAGCATCCGTGGTGAACCGTGCCTTGTCGATCAGCGCGTCCATTTCCTTGTTCTGGTAGGAGGAGATGTTGAAGATCGAATTGTTGCCGTGGAAATTCCAGTAGAAGTAGTATTCGGGATAGTCGAGCCAGCCGCTGAAGCGGTTGAGCGCCAGAGGCAGCTCTTTCTTGTTCAGCGTCGTGCGCCAGTTCGCGCCGGGGATCTTCTCGATCGCCGCCTTGATGCCGATCTTGGCGAGACTTTCCTGGATCAGGATCGCGGTCGGCTCGCCGACCGTGGCGGTACCGGTGTCGAGCGACAACGTTGTCTCCAAGCCGCTTTCGAATCCCGCCTCCTTCATCAACGCCTTGGCCTTGTCGAGATCGGTGACGTAGGGAAACGCCTGCGGCCAGACCGGCTTTGAGACGTCTGCTGCTCCGCCATACATGGGAACGGCACGCCCGAAGAACGCGCTGTTCTGGATCTGCTCATACGGCATCGCCCAGGCGACGGCTTGGCGCAGCTTCACATTGTCGAACGGCGGCTTTGCCGTGTTGAGCGCGACGGACCAGAGCGCGTTCGGGATCGGCACGCCCGAAACCTTGACCTTACCCTCCTTGATGATCTGCTCGAAGTCACGCGGTGCAAAGCCGCTGGAAATGTCCGCATCACCCCGCTCCAGCATGGCGCGGCGGGTGCCGGCGGAAGGGACGTCGCGCGCGATCACGCGCCGGAGCTTCGGGAGAGGTCCGCTCTTCCAATCGTCGAAGCGCGCCAGCACGGTCTCGCTGCCCGGTTTCCAGCTTTCGATCCTGTAAGCGCCGCCGCCGGCCTCGTTGTTCCTGAGCCACGCCAGTGCCCACGGGTCTTCCGCCGTCGCGTTCTTTTTCGCAAGCTCCGAGTTGATGATGAAGGGCACGACCACCGCGACGTTGAACAGCAGCATCTTGTCCTTGCGCACATAGTCGATGCGGAAGGTGTGATCGTCGACCACGATAAACTGCTCGGGTTTTTCCAGCGATCCCGCCGACATCTGGAAGGTCGGAAAGCCGCCGACCTTCACCGCGCGGTCGAACGACCATTTGACGTCTTTCGCCGTGACCGCCGTGCCGTCGTGGAATTTCGCGTCCTTTCGCAATTTGAAAGTGCAGGACATGCCGTCGGCCGCAACCTCGAAGCTCTCGGCGAGTTCAGGCGCGAGCGTTTCGCGGTCATAGGACAGCGTGCCGTCGGGGAGCGTCTTGGAGGCGTAGCTCAGCAGGCGATCGTAGCAATTCCAGGACAGCCCGTTCACGGTTTGGTTGGAGCCGACGCCCTGCATGTCGAGCGAGTTCGGCCCGAGTTCCTGCACCACCAGCAGCGTCTCGCTGCGCCCTTGCGCCGTGGCAAAGCGCGGAGCGAGGGCGGTCATTCCGGCGAGGCCGAGGCCGCCGAGCACGCCGCGACGGTTTAGTTCGAATGATGATGCGCTCATGGGTGCCCCACTCTTGAGAAATTTGCACCATAAAGAAGCAAGGCGCATGCCATCGGCCGCGCTTCACGGCGTCGCATCCCGTGCGGATCTCAGTCCTACGGCGTCACCGCTCCGCGGCGCACGGCGCGCGGGGCGGTCAGCTCTTTCCAAGTGGAATTGGCGACATGCACCGGCGAGAACGCCGGGCGCTCGACATAATGGCCGTCACCGGCCTCGGCGCGCAGATCGCCATCCTTCCAGACGATTCGGCCGCGCGACAGCGTCGCCGCCGGTCCGCCGGTGCAGGAAAAGCCCTCGAACACGTTGTAGTCGATCCGGCTCATCTGCCGCTTCGCGCTGATGGTCCTGCTCGCCTTGGGGTCCCAAACCACGACATCCGCGTCCGATCCGACGGCGACCGCGCCTTTGCGCGGATAGATGTTGAGGATGCGGGCGATGTTCGCCGAGGTCACCGCGACGAACTCTTCCTTGGTCAGCCGTCCTGTTGCAACGCCCGCTGTCCACAGCAGCGCAAGACGATCTTCGAGGCCGCCGGTGCCGTTCGGGATCTTTCTGAAATCGCCGAGCCCGAATCGTTTCTGCTCGGTAGTGAAGGCGCAGTGGTCGGTCGCGACCACTTGCAGCGAGCCGGCTTGGAGACCGGCCCAAAGACTATCCTGATGCGACCTGTCGCGGAACGGCGGCGACATCACGCGCTGCGCGGAATGATCCCAATCCTTGTTCTGATATTCACCGGCGTCCAGCAGCAAGTGCTGGATCAGCGGCTCGCCATAGACGCGCTTGCCAGCTGCGCGTGCCCGCGCGATCGCCTCATGCGCTTCGCGGCAGCTCGTGTGTACGATGTAGACTGGCGTCCCCGTCATGTCGGCGATCATGATGGCGCGGTTGGTGGCTTCGCCCTCGACCTCCGGTGGCCGTGAATACGCGTGTCCCTCTGGCCCGGTGACACCGCGCGCGATCAGCGCCTCCTGCATCAGGGCGACGACGTCGCCGTTCTCCGCATGCACGACGGGCATGGCGCCGAGATGGGCGCAGCGGGCGAACGAGTTGTAGAGCTCGTCGTCGTTCACCATCAGCGCGCCCTTGTAGGCCATGAAGTGCTTGAAGGTGTTGATGCCGTAGGTTTTGACCACGGTCTCCATCTCGTCATGGATCTGCTTCGACCAGGATGTTACGGCCATGTGGAAGCCGTAGTCGGAGGCCGCCTTCTCGGATTTGTGCCGCCACTCCTGATAGGCCGCGAGCATCGACTGGCCGGGATCGGGCAGACAGAAATCCACTACCATGGTGGTGCCACCGGCCAGCGCCGCCTTAGTCCCTGATTCGAAATCGTCCGCGGTGACAGTGCCCATGAACGGCATTTCGAGATGGGTGTGCGGATCGATGCCGCCCGGGATGACGTAGGCGCCGCCGGCATCGATGATCTCGCTGCCGGTGGGCGCGTCGAGCGATTGCCCGACCGCGACGACGGTCGCGCCGTCGATTAGCACGTCCGCGCGGCGCGAATGATCATGATTGACGACGGTGCCGCCGCGGATGAGGAGGGGCATTGGATGCTCCGGAGAGGGAAGTGGACCTCGCGAAGCTAAGCGCGCTGCATGGGATGTGACAGGTGAAATTTTAGCCAGTCGCCGCCGACAGTTGAGCTGTGCGCTCTCAGCCTCTACGCCGCCCGCGCGATCAGCCCGTCGATCATCGCGCGCACCAAGCCCGCGATTTCCGCCCGAAGCGCCGGTAGCGGTACCGCGACCAGCTTCTGCTCCAGCCCCAGCGCCGCCATGCCATGCACCGCCGAGAACAGGCTGCGCGCAGTGATGCCGAGCTCCTCCCGACCGCGTTTTGGAAACAGCGCGGCCAGCGGCTCGTGGACGTGGCGGAACAGCTGCATCTGGTCGTCGATGGACCAATCAGGAAGGGGCTTGTCGGCGTCCATGCGGTGCTCGAACAGAGCGCGCCACAGTTCGAGATTTTCCGCGGCGAAATCGCAATAGGCGAGGGCGATGCGGACCAGCCTCCCCTGCGGCGACGGCTCGCCCGCGCTTTCCGCCGTGCTCAGGGCCTGGTCGAGCCGAAGCAAAGTGCGCGAGCCCACGCGCAGGATCAGCTCGTCCACATCGGCGACGAGATTGTAGACCGCGCCGTTGGCGCAGCCGATCTCGCGGGCGAGATCGCGGGTTTTCAGGCCCGCCAATCCCTTCTCGGCGATCATTCGTTCCGCCGCCAAGATCAGATCGGATCGAAGTTTCTCTCTGCGTTCCAATGCCTTAGCCATTTGCAATCAAATTTCTGAGCGCTGCTCAAACATTTCTTGAACGAAGTTCAAGTTTCTTGCTACAAACAAACGTGAGCAGCGCTCATAACAGGGAGCCAACAATGTTCAAGACCGTAGTGACACTTTTCCGCGGCAGCGTGGCCGCCGCCGGCGAGGAGCTGGAAGACCGGACGGCCCTTCTGATCCTCGATCAACAGATGCGCGACGCGGCAGCCGCCCTCGAGCGTGGCAAACGGACCCTGGCGCTGGCGATCGCGCAGGACCAGCAAGAAGGTCGCAAGCTCGAGGCGACCGTCGCCCGCATCGCCGATCTCGAGACGCGCGCGGTTGCGGCGCTCGACGGCGGCCGCGAGGATCTCGCCAACGATGCCGCCGAAGTCATCGCAGGCCTGGAGGCCGATCGCGATGCAGCGCTGACGGCACGCGCCTTGTTCGCAACCGAGATTGCGCGGCTGAAGCGGCACGTCGCAAGCGCGCAAGCCCGCATCACCGAGCTCGACCGCGGCCGCCGCGTCGCCCGTGCCTCGGAAGCGGTGCGCTCGCTTCGCCGCAGCGGCATCGAGGCGGCACGCCCCTACGAATCCACGCTGCCGGAGGCGGAGAGCACTTTGAGGCGTCTTCGTGAGCGGCAGATGGAAGCCCAGGCCGCTGACGACGCGCTGGTCGAGCTCGACGCGGCCACCGGCCCGCGCGCCACCGCCGAAAAACTCGCCGAGCAGGGTTTTGGCCCCCGGCTCAAGACGACCGCAGACGACGTGCTGGCGCGGTTGAAGTCCAAGCGCACGCCGACTGTCTGATCCCGAACCCATCGTCATTCGAACCAACAGGAGACCATCATGAACCAGAATGGCCAGCCCCACAGCGGCGCCTGGGTGACCTTCACTTACGTGTCCTTCGCAGCCTCCGCCTTTCTCGTCGCCATCGGCATCTTCTTCCTGCCGATCGATTTCTGGATGAAGGGCTATCTCACCATGGGTGTTGTGATGCTGATCCAGACCTGCGTCACCCTGACCAAGACCATCCGCGACAATCACGAAAGCAGCCGGATGGTAAACCGCATCGAGGATGCCAAGGCGGAACGTCTGCTGATGGAAGTCTCCAAGGCCGCTTGACGGGCATAGACAATCCGCAAGGAAGCAGCGGAGCAATGCGCTCCGCGGCTTCGGCGCCGGAACGCATGTCGCCACACCTCATATCGCGCCTGCGAAATGCAACAGAGCCATGACGATCGCGCGGGCGTGCGCTCTTGCGCAACCGCACGGGCAGGGGCAGTCTTCACAGGCGGCGCACAAGAACGCCGCCAATAAGATGTGCTTACAAGATCTCGGCGAGGAACCTCATGGCAGCGACGCGGATCGACTGCGACATCCACCCGGCGGTTGGTGGCACGCGCACGACGCTACTGCCCTATCTCAGCGATCACTGGAAAGAGCAGGTCGTGAGCCGCGCCATCGACGGGCTCGATCTCACCTCCTATCCGCCCAGCATGCCGCTAAGCGGCCGCGCCGACTGGCGTCCGGCGAACGGCACAAAGCCCGGTTCCGATCTCGCGATGGTGCAGAAGGGCGCGTTCGAGCAGTTGGGTGCCAGTCACGCGATCATCAACGTGCTCTATGGCGCGCAGGCCGTGTTCGACCCCTACATGGCGGCCGACTTCTGCAAGGCGATCAACGACTGGATCGCCACTGAGTGGCTGTCGCGCGATCCGCGCTTGCGTGCCTCGATCGTGGTGCCGATGCAGGACCCGGATCTGGCGGTCGAGGAGATCGAGCGCCGCGCCGGCGATCACCGCTTCGTCTCTATCCTCGTGCTGGCGCAGGGCGAGACGCTCTTGGGACGGCGGCATTTCTGGCCGGTCTATCGGCTCGCGGAAAAGTACAAGCTGCCGCTCGCGATCCACGCCGGCACGCAATATCGGCAGGCGCCGAGCTCGGCCGGATGGCCGTCGCACCGCTACGAATATTACTTCGTCGAGGCACAGGCATTTCAGGCGCAGATCTTGAGCCTGATCTATGAGGGCGTGTTCGGCAAGTTTCCGAATCTCAAAGTCGTGCTGATGGAATCCGGCGTGAGCTGGCTGCCGGCCTTCATGTGGCGAGCCAACAAGACCTGGCGCGGGGTGCGCGTCGAGGTGCCCTGGGTCGAGCGCGAGCCGGCTGCGATTATTCGCGACAATTTTCGCGTCACCATGCAGCCGTTCGATGCGCCGGGTGACGTCAGAAGCGTTGAGGAGATCATCGACCAGATCGGTTCTGAGAAGATGTTCCTGTTCGCGTCCGACTATCCGCATTGGCAGTTCGACGGCGACGATCCGATCCCGCCGAACCTGCCGAACAGCATCATCTCGAAGATGTGCGTGGACAACCCGCTGGAGACGTTTCCGCGGCTGTCGCTCGCTAACTGACCTTGGAGGTTTGCATGAGTGAGGTCATCGACCGCCCGCTGCGGGAAGACGAGAAGCCCGCCGCTTCGCGGCTGCGCATCGTCGATTGCGACGTCCATCCGAGTCTGCATTCGTTCGACGATCTCAACGAGTTCCTGCCAAAGCGCTGGCAGCAGCATCTGAAGGAATATGGCAGCCATTTGCGCACGCCCTATCTGTTCACCACGCCCTATCCGCGCTCTTCGCCGCTGATCGCGCGCCGCGATGCGTGGCCGCCGACGGGCGGGCCGCCCGGTTCGGATCTCGCCTTCATGCAGAAGCAGCATCTCGATCCGCTCGACGTCGAGTTCGGGATTTTGCAGGTGCTCGATCTCTTCATCTTCTCGCAGCAGAACCTCGAATTCGGCGCCGCAATCCAGCGTGCCATCAACGATTGGCAGCTGGCGTTCTGGTCGCATCGCGACCCGCGCCTGAAGGCTTCGATCCTGGTCGGGCAGGACGGTGTTGATCTCGCCATCGCCGAGATCGAACGCTGCGCGAAAATCGGCGAATACGTCCAGATCAACGTCTCGCCGCGCGCCAACGAGCCGCTGGGCCGTCGCCGCTACTGGCCGATCTACGAGCGTGCCCAGGAACTAGGTCTGCCGCTCGGCATCCATGTCGGCGGCTATGGCGGGCATGCGCCGACCGGTGGCGGCTGGCCGTCCTATTACGTCGAGGAACACCAGTCCAACGCGCACACCATTGCGGCGCAGCTTGCCAGTCTCGTGATCGAGGGTGTGCCGGAGCGTTTTCCGAAATTGAAGTTTGTCTTCATCGAGGGCGGCTTCGGTTGGATTCCGTCCGCGGTGTGGCGAATGGACCAGCATTTCGAGCGCTTCCGCAGCGAGGTGCCGCATCTCAAGCGCAAGCCGTCGGAATATGTCCGCGGGCATTTCTGGTTCACGACGCAACCGATCGACGAGCCTGACGAAGCCCGCCACCTGCGCTCTCTGATCGAATGGGTTGGCATCGATCGTCTCCTGTTCTCGTCGGACTATCCGCACTGGGATTTCGACGATCCGCGCTTCGCCTTCAAGACGCCGCTGACGGAGGCCGAGCGAAAGAAGATCTTCAGCACCAATGCCCGCGCGGTCTACAAGTTCTGAGAAGGTCTGCACGGTATGGCCCGTCACATCGTCGCGTCCACCTCGGAGATCCCACCCGGTGGCAACAAGGTGGTCGATGTCGCCGGCCGCGACATCGTCGTGTTCCACGTCCATGGCGAGTTCTTCGCGCTGCTGAACCGCTGCCCGCACGAAGGCGCGCCGCTGGAGAAAGCGGCGTGCGTGGCGCGGCTGACCTCGCCCGAGCCCGGCATCTATCAGCGCTCGCGCGTCGGCGAGATGCTGCGCTGTCCCTGGCACGGCTGGGAGTTCGACATGCGCAACGGCCAGTCGTGGTTCGATCCGAAGCGCGTCAAGATAAGGTCATATCCGGTCGCTGTGGAGCGCGGCGAGGAACTCCAGAAAGGCCCGTATGTTGCCGAGACCTTTCCGGTGCATGTCGAGGACAGCTACGTGATTGTGGAGGTCTGAGCAGCCGTTTCGGATTGTGATTTTGCCGCAGGTGGGATAAGCCTCGCCCGCATTTATGGCGGAGACGAGCTTTGTCGAAACAATCCCTGCGTGAGGAGGCCGAGCGCCTGATCCGCGAATCGATGGAAAAGAAAACCGTCGTCGTCAAGCAGGGTGATACCCGCATCGAGGCCGTCTGCGGTAAATGCGGCGCCCCGAACCGTGTGCAGGCGCCAAAGGGCCAGACCCGCATCAAGTTCGCCTGCAAGAATTGCGGGCATCAGCAAGAGACGCTGTAGAGCGCCCCCTGTGTAAACCCTCATCCTGAGGAGCCCGCCGGAAGCGGGCGTCTCGAAGGATCGAGGCCCAACCGGGCCTGCATCGTTCGAGACGCGCGTTCCGCGCTCCTCACCATGAGGATCAAACAGCCTAATTCCCCTTCACGAACTTCGCGAATGCATCCGCATGGTCCGGATGCCAGCGTGACAGCGGAGGGCGGTTCTCCACGATGTCACCGGCGGCCCACAGCATGCGCTTTTCGTCGAGCGCGCGCGGGACGTCGTTGTCCGGGCACAGGATGTAGAAATCGCCGGCCTCCAGCCGCGCCAACATGAAATCCACGGTCTGCTCGGCCGTCCAGGCGCCGGCCGGCTTCTCTGTCCGGCCCTTCGCGGTAAGGGCCGTGAAGACGAAGCCGGGAATCAGCAGATGCGCGGTGATGCGGCAACCCGCAGTGTTCCGCAACTCGTGCTGCAGCGCTTCCGTAAAGGCCTTCACGCCGGCCTTGGAGACGTTGTAGGCGGGATCGCCGGGCGGGGTGGTGATGCCCTGCTTCGAGCCGGTGTTGATGATGAGCCCCGCCCTGCCGCGCGCGATCATGTTGGGCGCGAAGATGCGCGAGCCAGTGATGATGCCCCACATGTTGACGCCGATAATGCGCTGCCAATTGTCGGGTTCGCCGAACAACGTGCTGCCGGGCTGGATGCCCGCATTGTTCATGAGGATGTCGGTGCCGCCGAAGCGCTCGCGCACGGCGCGCTCGAGTTCCGCCACGCTCTCGGCCTTGCTGACGTCGATCGCGAAGGGCATCACATGTGTGGCGGACGTCAGGGATGAGAGTCTTGTTGCGGCGTCCGCCAGCCGCGTTTGATCCACATCGGCGATACACACTTTCATGCCGTTCCGCGCGAAGGCTGCTGCGGCGGCGAATCCGATGCCGGACGCACCGCCGGTGATCACGGCTACATTGTCTTTGACGATCGCGGGATGCGGCATGGTTCGGTCTCCGGGGGAGGGGCTCGGTCGTGCCATAACACGACACTTGCGCGACCCTGCACAAGTCGGCATGGGAGGTCTTCGTTCCGCACCGACTTTGCGCCTCTCCTTTACGCCTGTCCGGCATCGCAGTATTCTATCGACCTAACGATCCCGCCCAGATCGAACCAATCAATCATTGACAGGGAGTTCAGCCATGGCTGTGTCGCAGGCTATTCCAATCACGCGCCACCCGTTCGCCAACGGGTCCTACAAGCAGATGCTGATCGACGGGAAGTGGGTCGATGCTGCCTCCGGCAAGCGCTTCGAGACCCATAACCCCGCGACCGGCGAACTGCTCGCAACCGTTGCCGAGGGCGACAAGGAAGATATCGACCGTGCGGTCGCTGCCGCTCGCCGCGCCTTCGAAGGGCCCTGGAGCAAGGTCAAGCCGTTCGAGCGGCAGAACCTGCTGCTGAAGCTTGCCGACCTCGTCGAGAAGAATTTCGACGAATTGTCGCAGCTCGACACGCTCGACATGGGCGCGCCGCTCAGCCGTACCCGCGCCTATCGTCTGCGCGCCGTCGGCATGTTGCGCTATTATGCCGGCCAGACCACAGCGATCCATGGCGAGACCATCGAGAACTCGCTGCCCGGCGAAATCTTCTCCTACACACTGAAGGAGCCGATCGGCGTCGTCGGCGCCATCATTCCCTGGAATGGTCCGCTGACCGCGACGATCTGGAAGATCGGCCCGGCGATCGCGACCGGCTGCACCGTCGTGCTCAAGCCCGCCGAAGAAGCGCCGCTGACGTCGCTGCGCATCGCCGAGCTCGCGATGGAAGCGGGCGTCCCGCCCGGCGTCATCAATGTCGTGCCTGGCTTTGGCGAGACCGCGGGCGCGGCGCTTGCCGCACATCACGACGTCGACAAGGTTGCCTTCACCGGCTCGCATGTCACGGGCCAGTCGATCATTCGCGCCTCGGCCGGCAACCTCAAGCGTGTCTCGCTCGAGCTCGGCGGCAAGTCGCCGGACATCGTGTTCGCGGACGCCGATCTCGATGCCGCCGTGCCGGGCGCCGCGATGGCGGTGTTCGCCAATTCGGGGCAAATCTGCAGCGCCGGCACCCGGCTGTTCGTCGAGCAGTCGATCTACGAGGAGTTCGTCGGCCGCGTCGCCGAGTTCGGCAAGAAGCTGCAAGTGGGCAACGGTCTCGACCCCAACACCCAGATCGGACCGCTGGTGTCCGAGCAGCAGCTCGAGCGCGTCACCAGCTATCTCGACATCGGCCAGAAGGAAGGCGCCAAGGCGCTCGCCGGCGGTGGCCGCGTCACCGAAGGCGCGCTTTCAAAAGGCTTCTTCGTCTCGCCGACGGTGTTCGCGGGCGTCCAGGACAATATGCGGATCGCGCAGGAGGAGATCTTTGGACCCGTCATCTCCGCGATCGCATTCAAGGACATGGACGAGCTGGTCAAGCGCGCCAACGCCACCACGTTCGGTCTCGGCTCGGGCCTGTGGACACGGGACGTCAGCAAGGCGCATGCGGTTGCGAAGCGCCTGCGCGCCGGCTCGGTGTGGGTGAATTGCTACCAGGCGATGGACCCGGCAGTCCCCTTCGGCGGCTACAAGATGAGCGGCTACGGCCGCGAATCCGGCAAGCAGCACGTCGAGGAATATCTCAACGTGAAGGCGGTGTGGATCAAGACGGGCTGAGGTCTGTTCTCTTCGCGGATTCCGTGGCAGGGAATATCTGCTTTTGTGGGGGCGGCGCCTTTTCGGGTGGCCGCCCCTCGCTATATGACGCGCATCCTTCCTTAGCCATTCTGGAACCAGCATGAAATTCGAGGCGTTGTTTCAACCGTTGCAGGTCGGTCCGTACAAGCTCGCGCATCGCGTCGCGATGGCGCCATTGACGCGCATGCGGGCCGAGCGCGAGAGCTTTTCGCCGCGGCCGCTCAACGCCGAATATTACGGTCAGCGCGCCACTCAAGGCGGCCTGATCATCGCCGAGGCCTCGCCCGTGCTCTCGCACGGCCGCGGCAATCCGGCGACGCCTGGCATCTATTCGGAGACGCAGATCGCGGGCTGGCGCAAGGTGGTCGACACCGTGCACGCCAAGGGCGGCATCATCTTTCTCCAGCTCTGGCATGTCGGCCGCGTCTCGCATTCCTCCTTCCACGGCGGGGAGCTGCCGGTCTCGGCCTCGGCGATCCCGATCAGGGCCGAAGGCATGAAGGCAATGACCGCCGACGGCAAGATCTCCGACTACGAGACGCCGCGCGCGCTGGACACGGACGAGGTCAAGGGCATCGTCGAGGCGTTCAGGCAGGGCGCGAAGAACGCGTTGGCCGCCGGGTTCGACGGTGTCGAGATCCACGGCGCCAACGGCTATCTGCTCGAGCAATTCCTGCAATCACGCAGCAACCAGCGCACCGATCAATATGGCGGTTCGATCGAGAACCGCGCGCGGCTTCTGCTCGAAGTGACCGAGGCCGCGATCGGGGTCTGGGGCGCGGGCCGCATCGGCGTGCGGCTGTCGCCCCACGGCATTGCCAATGATTCCGGCGAGCCCGATCCGATGCCGCTCTACACGCACGTGGTCAAGGCGCTTGACAAGCTCGGTCTAGCCTATCTGCATTTCATCGAACCGCGCTCCAGCGGCTCGGGGCGCGCAGAAGTCAATTGGCAGAACGTGCCCTCGGCGATGCTGCTGTTCCGGCCGCTCTACGGCGGCGTGCTGATGACGGCCGGTGGCTTCAGCGGCGAAACCGCGAATGCGGCGATCGCCGATGGCCACGCCGACCTCATCGCCTTCGGCCGCATCTTCATCTCCAACCCCGATCTGCCGCGGCGCCTGCAGCACGATTACCCTCTCACGCCGTATAACCGTACGACATTCTATGGTGGCGAGGAGAAGGGCTATACGGATTATCCCGTGTATGACGAACTGACGCCGGTCTGACACTGCTGTAGCCCGGATGAGCGAAGCGATATCCGGGGTCTTCACCCAAGCTCTGGTCTTCCCGGATGTCGCTTCGCTCATCCGGGCTACGGAGTTATTGTGTTGCCCCGACGGACACCACGAATTTCGTCATTGCGAGCGATGGGGGAAGTGCTATGGCCAAAGCCGCAGCCGCCGCAGGTATAGCCACCGGGCAATGCCTCTGCGGCAAGGTCACCTTCGAGATCGACGTGCCCGCACGCTGGGCCTGGCACGATCACTCCGCCGCCAGCCGTCGCGCCCACGGCGCCGCCTATGCAACCTATGTCGGAAGCTGGAAGAAGCGGTTTCGCATCACCGCAGGCAAGACGGCGCTGACCCGCTACGAGGACAAGGCAACGAAGACCGCGCGCAGCTTCTGCGCGCATTGCGGCACGCCGATCACGTACGAGCGCCCGCGCGGGCCGCATATGGTCAACATCCCCCGTGCGCTGTTCAGGGAACGCACCGGCCGCCAGCCGCTCTATCACATCGCCATCGAAGAGCTGCAGGAATGGGCCTATACCGGCGAGCCGCTGGTGCCGTTGAAAGGTTTTCCCGGTGTGGTCTGGCAGCGCTCGAAAAAGAAGAAGCGGGCGGGCGGGGAGGATCCGTTCGAGCTGGGGCGCGAGGAGATGTAGCGCCCGCCCACGCAACGCAGCCATGACTGCGCTTCCTTGCGCGCCTCCCGCGATTTCGGCCATCATGCGCCCGTCCTTGCGGCAACGTCCGCCTCTGGAGGAAGCATGAAGAACAAGATCACCGGCCGCTCCGCCTTTCTCGCGTTGCTCAAGGACGAGGGCATCACGCATCTGTTCGGCAATCCCGGCACCACCGAGCTACCGATCATGCATGCGCTGAAGGACCATCCTGATCTCACCTATGTGATGGCGATGCAGGAGAGTCTGGTGGTGGCGATCGCGGATGGCTACAGCCGCGCCTCCGGAAAGCTCGTCGCCTGCAACGTCCATGTTGCGCCCGGCCTCGGCAACGCGATGGGCTCGCTCTACAACGCCCAGTTCACGGGCACGCCGATGATCCTGACCGCGGGTCAGCAGGAGCAGGGCCACGGCCTGATGGAGCCGGTGCTGTACGGACCGCTGGTCCGCATGGCCGAGCCGCTGGTGAAATGGGCGGTCGAGGTGACGCGCCTCGAGGATCTGCCGCGCATCGTGCGCCGCGCCGCCAAAGTCGCGACCACGCCGCCGACCGGGCCGGTGTTCATTTCGTTGCCCGGCGACATCCTCAACAGCGAGGCCGGGATCGATCTCGGCCGCTCCACCCGCATTGATGCCCGCACAAGGCCATCGGATGAGGCACTAAACGCGTTCGCCGCGCGGCTGCTCAGGGCCGAGCGTCCCGTGATCGTCACCATGGACGAGGTGGTGAAGAGCGGCGCGCTGAAGGAGGCCGCCGAACTCGCCGAGGTGCTCGGTGCGGCTGCCTACCAATCCTCGACGCCCTATGGCTCGCACTTCCTCTCGGAGAGCCCGAGCTTCGTCGGCACGTTGGCACGTGTCCAGAAAGTCGCGCGCGACACACTTGCGGCCTACGACCTCTTGATCGCGCTCGGCGGCGATCCCTTGCGAATGTCGGTCTACAGCGAGGTCGATGCGCTGCCGGAGGGCCTTGGCATCGTGCAGATCGGCCTCGGCGATTGGGAGATCGCCAAGAATTACGGTGCCGAGATCGCGCTGAAGGCGGATTTGAAGGAAACGCTGCGCGCGCTGATCCCGGTGCTGAAGGAGATGGGCGGCGCTGCCCTGGCGCAACGTGCGAAGCAACGTCTCGCCGAGCTTGCGCCGAAGAACTGGACCGCGCGGCGCACCGCGCTGGTCGAGCAGATCGGCAAGGCCGCGGACCGCAGCCCCATCGATCCGGACTGGCTGGTGCTGCAAATGGTGGAGGCCATGCCCGCCAATGCCATCCTCGTCGACGAAGGCCTCACCTCGAGCCGCCAGATCACGGCGCTCCGTGCGCACCGCGACCGCTTCGGCTATCACGGCCTTGCCTCGGGCGGCATTGGCTGGGGCCTGCCGGCCTCCGTCGGCGCCAGCATCGCCAATCCCGATCGCCCCGTGGTCTGCTTCTCCGGCGACGGCAGCGCGATGTATTCAATCCAGTCGCTGTGGACGGCAGCGCATCACAAGCTGCCGCTCAATGTGGTCATTGCCAACAATGGCGGCTATCGCATCATCAAGCAGCGTCTGCTCGCCTTCCATGGCGACGACAATTACGTCGGCATGGATTTTGTCGATCCGCCGGTGGATTTCGCGGGCGTGGCGAAGGCACTGGGATGCGAGGCGATCAAGGTCAGCGATCCCCGCGAGTTGAAGGCGACGCTGGCGTCGGCGTTTGGCCGGCCGGGGACGAAACTGATCGAGGTGATGGTGGACGGGAAGGTGTGAGGCAGCGTCACTTGCGGCGCTGATGCCCGCCACGTTCTCAGTCGTCATCACCCGCGAAGGCGGGTGATCCAGTATTCCAGAGGCGGCGGTGATTGAGTCGAGACGCTGCGGCGTACTGGATGCCCCGGTCAAGCCGGGGCATGACAGCGTACCTTAAGACGCTACCCCTTCCTCCCCACCCTGAACCCCGCCGCCGGATGCGGCGCCACCAGCCTTGCCCGCCCGTCACCGAACAGCTTCTCGCGCAGCGTGCCCTGCGCGTACTCCGCCTTGTACCGCCCACGGCGCGTCAGCTCCGGCACCAGCATATCGGCGATGTCCTCGAAATCGCCGGGTGAGATCGCGAAGGCGACGTTGAGACCGTCGACATCGGTCGCCTCGAACCACGCCTCGATCTTGTCCGCGACCATCTCCGGCGTGCCGACCACGACGGGGCCGGCGCCGCCGACGCCGACATGCTCGATGACGTCGCGCACGGTCCAGACGCGATCGGGATCGGCGCGGGTGACGTTATCGAGTGCGCTGCGACCGGCGTCGTTCTGGACATGACGCACCTGCTGGTCGAGCTCGTAGCCGGAGAAGTCGATTCCGGTCCATCCCGACATCAGCGCCAGCGCGCCCTCCGGGCTGATGTGGCGGCGATAGTCGGCATATTTTTCGTTCGCCTCGGCCTCCGTCCGCCCGAGGATGATCGTCATCATCGAGAACATCAGGATTTCCGCCGGATTGCGGCCGAACGCGGCGGCCTCCTGACGGATCGCCGACACGCGCGGCGCGATCACCTTGGCCGACGGTCCCGACATGAACACGCATTCGGCGTGCTGTGCTGCGAACTTCCGTCCGCGCGGCGAGGTGCCGGCCTGGTACAGCACCGGCGTGCGCTGCGGCGACGGTTCGCTGAGATGAATGGTGTTGTTGATGCGCCAGTTCGCGCCCTCGTGGTTGACGCGATGAACTTTTGAGGGATCGGTGAAGATGCCGCGCGTGCGGTCGCGCAGCACGGCGTCGTCTTCCCAGCTCCCTTCCCAGAGCTTGTAGACGACCTCCATATATTCGTCCGCGATCTCATAGCGGTCGTCGTGCCCGATCTGCTTGTCCTTGCCGGCGCCGCGCGCGGCGCTGTCGAGATAGCCGGTGACGACATTCCAGCCGATACGTCCCTCGGTGAGATGATCGAGCGTCGACATCCGCCGCGCGAACGGATAGGGCGGCTCGAAGGAGAGATTGCTGGTGACGCCGAAGCCGAGATTCTGCGTGACCGCCGCCATTGCCGATAGCAGCAGCAGCGGATCGTTCGACGGCGACTGGGCTGCGTTGCGCAAGGCTGCGTCAGGGCTGTTGCCGTAGACGTCATACACGCCGAGCACGTCGGCCAGGAACAGTCCGTCGAAACGGCCGCGCTCCAGCGTTTTGGCAAGGTCGATCCAGTAGGGCAGGCGGTTATATTCGGCAGTGCGGTCGCGCGGATGGGTCCACAGGCCCGGTGATTGGTGCGCGACGCAATTCATCGCAAATGCATTGAGCCTGATCTGCTTGGCCATGATGGTCCCCCGGCGCCCTGTACCGGGCGCTCTTCGAATGATAGAGCTGCGCCCGAACTTGGCGAAGTTCTTGCATATAGCGCGACGTTGGCAAGGCCCAAATCAGCGGCGCTGCCGCGCTTGGCAAGCCAATCTCAAGAGAGCAAGAACGAAATCCCAAGACTATCGAAGTCCCCGCCACTTTCGGAGGCCTGCCCGTATCGGGTATGCTCCTTCGCCTCGCAACCTAAAAAAGAAAATAATGACCAGAGCCGATGCCATCGCCCGCGCCCGTGACGATTTCAAATCCGGCGCGTTCCTCGCTGAACTCGACCGCCGCGTCGCCTACCGGACCGAGAGCCAGAATCCGAACCGGAGTGTCGAGCTGCGCGCCTATCTGGAACAGGAGATGGTGCCCGCTTTCGCCGCGCTCGATTTCGAAAGCCGGATGATCGAATCTCCCAGCGGCAAGGCGCCGTTCCTGTTCGCCGAACACCGCGAGAGCGAGACGGCGCCGACCGTGCTGATCTACGGCCATGGCGACGTCGTCGACGGCATGGAAGGCGAGTGGCGCGACGGCCGCGATCCCTGGCGCACCACGGTTTCGGGCACACGTCTTTACGGTCGCGGCACCGCCGACAACAAGGGCCAGCACAGCATCAACATGGCCGCACTCCGCGCGGTGCGCGAGGCCCGCGGCGGCAAGCTCGGCTTCAACGCCAAGTTCATCCTCGAGATGGGCGAGGAGATCGGCTCGCCGGATCTCGGCAAGGTCTGCGATCTCCATCGCGATGCGCTCAAGGCCGATCTGTTCATGGCCTCCGACGGGCCGCGCCTGTCCGCCGACCGTCCGACCCTGTTCCTCGGCTGCCGTGGCGGCATCCGCATTCATCTCGATGTGAACCTTCGCGACGGCGGCCATCACTCCGGCAATTGGGGCGGCGTGCTCGCCAACCCCGCGACCATTCTGGTCAACGCGATCTCGACGCTGGTCGACGGCCACGGCCGCCTTCAGCTGGACGCGCTGAAGCCGCCGCGCCTCACCAACCAGATCCGCAGCTATCTTGCGGACGTGCAGGTGGTGCCGACCGAGGACGAGCCGGCGTTAACCGAGAACTGGGGCGAGGAGGGTCTTTCGGCGGCCGAGCGGCTCTATGCCTGGAACACGCTCGAAGTGCTGGCGATGTCGTCGGGCAATATCGAGAAGCCGGCCAACGCCATTCCCGGCCACGCCAATGCCGTGCTGCAACTGCGTTTCGTGGTCGGCACCAAGATCGATGGGCTGATCGAGGCGGTTCGCGCGCATCTCGTCGCAAAGGGCTTTCCGATGGTCGAGGTCCGGGCGGCGCAGAGCTTTGCCGCCTCGCGCACGGATTTCGACAGCCCCTGGATCACATGGGCGGCGGATTCGGTGCGCCAGACCACCGGCAAAGTGCCGGCGGTGCTGCCGAATTTCGGCGGCTCGTTGCCCAACGACGTGTTCTCCGAGATATTGGGCCTGCCGACGATCTGGGTGCCGCACTCCTATCCCGGCTGCTCCCAGCATGCGCCCAATGAGCACATCCTGCTGCCATTGACCGAAGAGGCCTTGACGGTGATGGCCGGCCTGTTCTGGGATCTCGGGGAATTGCCAAGCGCGCTAACAAGACCGCTAACGCGCCCGCCGGCCTGAGCCGTTAACCGGAGCCGCGATCCAGCCAAAAGTCACATTCTATTCCAACCCAATTTGTGCTTGCATCCCGCCGGCATCATCCTGAAAGGGGACCAAAAAGTGAAACATTTCCGTAGCATCGGCCTCGCGCTCGCCGCGACCTTCGCTGTCAGCCAGGCCGGGGCCGAGGAGCTGACCGGCACGCTGAAGAACATCAAGGACACCGGCGCCATTACGCTCGGCTTCCGTGACTCCTCGATCCCGTTCTCCTATCTCGACGACAACCAGAAGCCCATCGGGTTCGCGATGGACATCTGCTACAAGATCGTCGACGCCGTGAAGAAGGAGCTCAAGCTCGACAAGCTCGAGGTCAAGCTCAACCCGGTGACTTCGGCGACCCGTATTCCGCTGATGGCGAACGGCACCATCGACCTCGAATGCGGTTCGACCACCAACAATGCCGAACGCCAGAAGCAGGTCGCCTTCACCAACACCCATTACCTGACCGCCAGCCGCTACGTCTTCAAGAAGTCGAGCGGCCTGAAGTCGATCGACGATCTCAAGGGCAAGACCGTGGTCTCGACCGCCGGCACCACCAACATCAAGCAGCTCACCGAAGCCAATGTTGCGAAAGGCCTCGGCGCCAATATCATCCCGGCCAAGGACCACGCCGAATCCTTCCTGATGGTCGAGACCGACCGTGCCGTCGCCTTCGTGATGGACGACATCCTGCTCGCGAGCCTCGTGGCCGGCTCGAAGTCGCCCGACGACTACGTCATCTCCAAGGACGCGTTCTCCAAGCCTGAGCCCTACGGCATCATGCTGCGCAAGGACGACGCGCCGTTCAAGAAGGTGGTCGATGCGGCGACCGCCGCGCTCTACACCTCCGGCGAGGGCCAGAAGATCTACGACAAGTGGTTCACGCAGAAAATTCCGCCGAAGGGCCTGAATCTCAACACGCCGATCTCGGCCGAGCTGAAGAACGAGTTCGCCAAGCCGACGGACTCGCCGAACCCGGACGATTATAAGTAAGCTATAACCGCGATCTTTCGATCCGGATCGTGTCCGGCCATCTTGACTCCAAGGTGGCCGGACATTTGCATAGGCGCCGGGACATCCATGACTGGAGCGTTCGCGCGGGGGACACGTGAATTACCACTGGAACTGGGGAATTTTCTTCGAGCCGAACCCGATGGGGACCGGCACCTATCTCGACATGCTGTTGTCGGGCCTGGTGCTGACCCTCAAGACGGGTGCGCTCGCATGGATCATCGCGCTGATCATGGGCTCGATCGTCGGCGTGATGCGCACGCTGCCGTCGAAGGGAGCGTACTGGTTCGGCTTTGCTTATGTCGAATTCTTCCGCAACATGCCGCTGCTGGTGCAGCTCTTCCTGTGGTTCTTCGTGCTGCCGGAACTGCTGCCGAGATCTGCCGGCCTCTGGCTGAAGCAGCTGCCGAATGCGCCGTTCTGGACGGCGGCGATCGGCATCGGCTTTTTCATGTCGGCGCGCGTCGCCGTGCAGTTGCAGGCCGGCATCGGATCGCTCCCGCGCGGCCAGAAGATGGCGGCGACCGCGCTCGGCCTGACGACCTTGCAGGCTTATCGCTACATTTTGCTGCCGATGGCGTTCCGCATCATCCTGCCGCCGCTGACGTCCGAGTTCCTCAACACCATCAAGAACACGGCTGTGGCCATCACCATCGGCTTGCTTGAGTTGACCGGACAGGCGCGCTCGATGCAGGAATTCTCGTTCCAGGTGTTCGAGGCCTTCACCGCCGCGACCCTTCTCTATCTCCTCGTCAACGCCGTCGTCGTGACCGCAATGCGCTTCCTCGAGCGCTACGTCGCGATCCCCGGCTACATCACGGGGAAATAGCATCATGTTCAGCAATTTCGATTTCGAGGTCATCCGTCGCGCACTGCCCTATCTGTTCTACGAGGGCATGACGTTCACGCTGATGCTCACGGGGCTTGCGGCGCTCGGCGGCCTGATCTTTGGCACGGCCATCGCGCTGATGCGGCTGTCTGGCTTCAAGATCCTGGGCCGCATCGCCGGGGTCTATGTCGACTTCATGCGATCGCTGCCGCTGGTGCTGGTGATCTTCTGGTTCTACTTCCTGGTGCCCTATATCGGGCAGTGGGTAACCGGCGCCTCGCGCCCGATCAGCGTCGGCGCGTTCGCATCCTCGCTCATCACCTTCATCATGTTCGAGGCCGCGTACTTCTCCGAGATCATGCGTGCCGGCATCCAGTCGATCTCGCGCGGCCAGCCGGCCGCAGCCAACGCCCTTGGCCTGACTTACGCCCAGACCATGCGCTACGTCGTGCTGCCGCAGGCCTTCCGTAACATGCTGCCGGTGCTGATCACGCAGACCATAGTGCTGTTCCAGGACACCTCCCTGGTCTACGTGCTGTCGATCACCGATTTCCTCGGTGCGGCAAGCAAGGTCGCGCAGCGCGACGGCCGTCTGGTCGAAATGTATCTGTTCGCAGCAATCGTCTACTTCACCATTTCCTGTGTTGCGTCCTTCGGCGTTCGCCGCCTGCAGGCGCGCATCGCCATCATTCGATAGAGTCTGTCATGATCGAGATCAGCCACGTCGACAAATGGTACAGCCCGAGCTTCCAGGTGCTGACCGACTGCACCACCAGCGTCACCAAGGGCGAGGTGGTCGTGGTCTGCGGCCCGTCGGGATCAGGTAAGTCGACGCTGATCAAATGCGTCAACGCCCTGGAGCCGTTCCAGAAAGGCGACATCAGCGTCGATGGCACCAAGGTCAACGATCCCAAGACCAATCTGCCCAAGCTGCGCTCGCGTGTCGGCATGGTGTTTCAGCACTTCGAGCTGTTTCCGCATCTGAAGATCATCGATAATCTCTGCCTCGCACAGCAGAAGGTGCTCGACCGGTCGCGCGACAAGGCGATGGCGAAAGGCATGCAGCTGCTGGAGCGCGTCGGCCTGAAGGAACAGGCGCAAAAGTATCCCGCGAACCTGTCCGGTGGCCAGCAGCAGCGGGTGGCGATCGCTCGCGCGCTCGCGATGGATCCCATTGTCATGCTGTTCGACGAGCCGACCTCGGCGCTCGACCCCGAAATGGTGAGCGAGGTGCTCGACGTCATGGTGGACCTCGCCCATGAGGGCATGACCATGATGGTCGTGACGCACGAGATGGGCTTTGCCCGCAAGGTTGCCAACCGCGTGATCTTCATGGATCGCGGCGAGATCGTCGAGGACGCCCCGAAGGACGATTTCTTCGGCAAGCCCCGCAGCGACCGCGCGCAGAAGTTCTTGTCGAAGATTCTCTCCCACTAACTCCGCCGTCATTCCGGGGCGCGACGTAGTCGCGAGCCCGGAATCCATCGGGCGGCATTGTACGAGGCGGAATGGATTCCGGGCTCATTCGCTGCGCGAATGCCCCGGAATGACGAATAGAGGGGTGATCGCCGCCCCCATTTCACGTATAAGCGCGCCAAATCCCTTCCTCCCCAGGAGACCTGCCTTGGATCCGATCGCCTATGTCAACGGCTCATTCGTCCCGCTCTCGGACGCCAAAATTTCGGTCCTCGATCGCGGCTTCCTGTTCGCCGACGGCATCTATGAGGTCTCGGCCGTGCTCGACGGCAAGCTGATCGACAATGCCTCGCATCTGGCGCGGCTGGAGCGCTCGGTCGGCGAGATCCAGCTGAAGCTGCCCGAGACGGTCGAGCGTATCACCGAGCTCCAGAAAGAGCTGATCGCGCGCAACCAGGTCGAGAACGGTCTCGTCTATCTCCAGGTCACCCGCGGCGCCGACAAGGGCCGCGATTTCGCCTTCCCCAAGGGCGACGTCAAGTCGAGCCTGGTGATGTTCACGTCGGAGAAGGACATCATCAACGCCGCCTCGGCCAAGACCGGCATCAACGTGATCACCGTGCCCGACATCCGCTGGGAGCGGCGCGACATCAAGAGCGTCGCGCTGCTGGCGCAAGTGCTGGCGAAGCAGGCCGCGGCCGAAGCCGGCGCGGGCGAAGCCTGGATGCTGGAAGACGGCTACGTCACCGAAGGCGGCTCGTCCTCGGCGTTCATTCTCACCCAGGACGACGTCATCGTGACCCGCAAGAACTCAAACGCGATCCTGCCGGGCTGCACCCGGAAGGCGGTGGTGGCGCTGGCTGAAGAGCGTCAGCTCCGCGTCGAAGAGCGTTCCTTCACGGTCGCCGAGGCGCTCGCCGCCAAGGAAGCCTTTGCCACCTCGGCGTCGCTGTTCGTCCAGCCGGTGGTTGCGATCGACGGCAAGAAGGTCGGCGACGGCAAGCCCGGCCCGATGGCCATGCGGCTGCGCGAGATCTACGTGGAGTTCGCCAAGGCGACGGCGGTTTAGCCACACGCCCGGTGTCATCGCCCGGCTTGACCGGGCGATCCAGTACGCCGTGACGGGAGTGCTTGACTCGAGAAGCCGCGGCGTACTGGATGCCCCGGTCAAGCCGGGGCATGACAGTCGAATGCATGGAGGCAGTTTGGCCTCATGCGTCAGCACCTCAGGCCACCGACGCCTTCACCTTCACCGGGTGAACCGCGCGGAATGCGATTGCGATCCTGTTCCAGGCATTGATGGCGCCGATCAGCATGGTCAGGTTCACCGTCTCCGCATCGGAGAATTGCGCGCGGACCTGCTCGTAGACGTCATCGGGCGCGTGCGTCTCGGAGATCAGCGTCACCGACTCGGTCCAGGCCAGTGCGGCGCGCTCGCGGTCGGTGTAGAGCGGGGATTCGCGCCAGGCGTTGAGCAGATAGATGCGCTGCTCGGTCTCGCCGCGCTTGCGCGCGTCCTCGGTGTGCATGTTGATGCAGAAGGCACATCCGTTGATCTGTGACGCGCGGATCTTGACGAGCTCGATCAGCGATTTCTCAAGGCCCGTCGACTGGATCTGCTCTTCCAGCCCCATCAGGGCCTTCATCGTGTCGGGTGCGGCCTGGTAGAAATTCATGCGGGGTTTCATGGTCGTTCTCCTTGGTTGCCGGGTTGATGTCAGTGGGCGCCGCCGGCCGAGGCATGGCCGGGCTTCTTCAAGAACAGGACGGCGGCGAGCGCCACGATCAGCGCCATGCCGAGCAGATAGAAGGTGTCGCTGAAGGCGAAGATGTAAGCCTGCTTCTGGACGATGTGACCGATCGCGACATAGGCGCGATGCGCGGCATCCGCACGGTCGAGCACGCCGTGATTGATGAAATATTGCGTGAGCTGTTCCAGTCTCGTGCGGGTGGACTGCTCGAATACCGAGACCGACTGCATCAGCACGTTGGAGTGATACTGCTCGCGTTTGGTCAGCAGGGTCTGCAACAGCGCGATGCCGACGGCGCCGCCGAGATTGCGCATCATGTTGAACAGGCCGGACGCCGAGCCCGCATTCTCCGCCTCGATGCCGGCCGTGGCCACCGCGGACAGCGGCGCCATCACCAGCGCCTGGCCGATCGCGCGGACCACATTGGGCCAGAGCAATTGATCGGCGGCATAGTTGCCGGTCATATAGATATTCATGAAGTTGGAGGCCGCGAACAGGACGAAGCCGACGCCGATGATGAGCCGCGCATCGAGCTTCTGCATCAGCCGCGGCACCAGCGGGATCAGCAGAAGTTGCGGCAGGCCGGTCCAGGCCAGCACCATGCCGATCTGCTCGGCATTGTAGCCCTGGATGCGGGCCAGATATTGCGGCAGGATGAACACCGAGCCGTAGAGTGCGATCCCCAGCAGGAAGTTCGCGAGCATGCCGAAGCCGAAGTTGCGGCGTACCAGCAGACGCAGGTTGAGGAGCGGCTTCTTCACCGTGAGCTCGATGATCAGGAAGGCGATCAGGGCCACGGCCGCGATGACGGACAGCTTGACGATGAAGGGCGAGCCGAACCAGTCGTCCTTGTTGCCTTCCTCGAGCACTGTCTGCAGCGCCGACAGTCCGATCGCCATGGTGATGATGCCGGCCCAGTCGCCGTCGCGCAGCAGCGACAGCTTCATGGGCTTTGCATCGAGGGCGTACCAGAGCATGCCGACCATGATCCCGCCCGGGACGACGTTGACGTAGAAGATGTACTGCCAGCCAAAATTCTCGGTGAGATAGCCGCCGATGGTGGGGCCAATCGCGGGCGCGAACGTCGCCGACAGCGCGAACAGCGCGAGGCCGACCGGCTGCTTTCCGCGCGGCAGCAATGTGATGATGAGGGTGAACGCCATCGGAATTAGCACGCCGCCGGTAAAACCTTGCACCGCCCGCAGCACGATCATCTGCGGCAGGTCCTGCGCCAACGCGCAGGCGGCCGATAGGACCAGGAAGAGGACCGCGTTGGTGAGGAGATAGATGCGGATCGAGAACACCTGCGCCAGCCAGCCCGAGAGCGGGATCACCACGATCTCCGCGATCAGATAAGAGGTCGAGATCCAGCCGCCATCGTCGATGCCGGCGCCGATCGCGCCCTGGATGTCGGCGAGCGACGCGTTGACGATCTGAATGTTCAGCACCGCCATGAAGGCGCCGAGCGTCGCGCCGATCACGGCAATCCAGGTCTTGGTCGACACGGCAGGCGTTATGGGGGCCGCGACTGAAGCGGGGATATTGGCGGCGGAGGCGGCGTTGACGGTCATTTGGAGCGTGCTCATCGAAGCCTCGTCTCAGTTACGGAGACAGGATGGATCAGGCAGTTGGTTTCGATAATCGGAGAAGCGCAGGAAGGATCATCCGGCAGGATTTGAAAATCCCACGGGACCCTCCCGGCTTCAGCCGCCGTTAGGACGGGCCGCGTTGTCGGCGAGATGCTTTGCCGTCTCGCGCTCGGCCATGACGGCCTGTTTGGTGTCGACGGTCGGCACCGCGGACATGCCGGGGCGCAGCAGGCCGGTCAGGCTGTGGTCGTCGAGCACGATCTTCACCGGCACCCGTTGCACGATCTTGGTGAAATTGCCCGTGGCGTTGTCGGGCGGCAGCAGCGCGAATTCAAGGCCGCTCGCCGGCGACAGGCTGTCGACATGGCCGCGCAGGGTCTGGTTGCGGAAGCTGTCGACGTGCAGCTCGACCGGCTGGCCGGAGCGGACACGGGTGAGTTGCGTCTCCTTGAAATTTGCCACGACATAGACCGCATCGAGCGGCACTACCGCCATCAATTGCGTGCCGGCCTGCACGAACTGTCCCACGCGCAATGAGCGGGCGCCGACCGTGCCGTCGACCGGCGCGGTAATCTCGGTGTAGGAGAGATTCAGCGTCGCCTGCTCCGCGACCGCGCGCGCATGTTCGAGTTGGGCCGTAGCCTGCGCGCGCTGGGTGGTGAGCACGTCGACCTTGCGTTGCGCGGCCACGAGGCCCGACCTGGCATGTTGCAGCTGTGCATTGCTGGCGCGCAACGCAGCGTCAGTCTGTTGTGCGCGCTGAATCGTGCCGGAGCCCGACTTCATCAAATCGTCGTAGCGGGCGCGCTCCTCCTGCGCAAATTTCAGATTCGCGTCCGCAGCAGCAACATCGGCCGTGCTCTGCTCGATGATCGGCTGCTGGAGTTCGAGCTGGGCGTCGAGGTTGCGCACCGATGCTTCCGCCGCAGCGACATCAGCGCGGGCCTGGTCGAGCGCCGCCTTGAAGTCGCGGTCGTCGATCTTCGCCAGCACCTGGCCCGCTTTGACCTTTTCGTTGTCGCTGACCAGCACCTTGGCGATGTAGCCCGAGACTTTTGGCGCGACGATCGTGGAGTCGGCCTTCACATAGGCGTCGTCGGTTGTCTCGAGATAACGGCCGTTGACCCAGTAGTCGTGTCCGTAATGGACAATCGCTGCTGTGCCCGCGAGGAACGCGAGCGCCAACGCCGCCCGCCGGACCATATTCCGGGTCGGACCACGCACCGGCACCGGCGGAGAAGCTTGCAGTATCTCAGTCGCTTGCTGGAAGTTTTCGGTGCGGGGCATCTCGGACATGGCAGTCTCCTGTCTGGTGGCTGAGACTATCGGTCTTCTTCGCTCGATCGATAATCGGCGAAATACCGGAAGGATTATCCGCTGAGAGTGGATAGTCCGGGGACCGGCCTTCGCGTATGGTCTACCGAGCCGGAGGTGCGACTGCCCCAGAGCGATTGCCGCCTCTGTCGAGCGATTGCGGCTAACCCATCCGCCATCCGCGCGCGAGACGATCTGATGGATAATCGGACAGAATTCCTTGCGATTATCGACCAAGAGCGGATAATCAGTCGGTATGGACCGATTGACAAGTCTCGAAGTCTTCAGCCGGGTGGCCGAGGCCGGCGGCTTCTCTGCAGCAGCCCGCAAGCTCAACATGTCGACCACCATGGTGAGCAATCACGTCCAGGCGCTGGAAGACCGCCTCGGGGTGAGGCTGCTTCAGCGCACTACGCGCAAGGTCAGCCTCACCGACATCGGCAAGGCTTATTACGACCGCTGCATCCAGATACTCGCCGAAATCAAACAGGCCGACGATATCGCGAGCGAATTGCAGTCGGTGCCCCGCGGCACGCTACGGATCCACGTCGCCACGCATATGGTGCCGTTCGTTGCGCCCGTGGTGGCGAAGCTCCTGTCGGCCTATCCGGAGCTCAAGATCGATCTGCGCATGGGCGAGGCCGACATCGATCTCATCGAAGAAGGTTATGACGTTGCTCTGCGCATGACCGCGCCGCCGGATTCGAGCCTGATCGTCCGCAGCCTGGCCACCTGGCGCCACGTCCTGTGCTGCTCGCACGACTATCTCGACAAGCACGGTCGCGTGCAGAAGCTCGACGAGCTCGCCGCGCACAATTGCGGGCGCCATTTGAATTATCCGTTCGGCGACGATTGGCGCTTCTTCGATCGCAAGGGCGCGCCGGCATCGGTGCGCATCTCCGGCAGCTTCATCACCAACAGCGGTGAGGCCTTGCGAAAGGTGGCGCTGGAAGGCGCTGCCGTCTGCCTGATGGCCGGATTTCTGATCCGCGACGATCTCGAGGCCGGTCGGCTCGTGCGCCTCTTGCCCGAATATCGTCCAGTCGAGATGTCGATGAATGCCGTCTATCCACACCGCCATCATCTGTCGGCAAAGGTCAGGACCTTCATCGACATGCTCGTGCATCATAGCGCTGAGCAGCAGAAGCTGATCAATCCCTATTCATGATCGGGACGGCGCCGGCAGCCGTCCGAACACTTTTTCAAGTGCCATCCCGACCGCAAGTAGGCGGCGATCGCTTCCGGACGGGCCATCCAGCTCGAGCCCGATCGGGAGCTTGCTGACCGGGCCGAGCGCAATCGGGATCTGGATTCCGGGAATTCCGGCATTGCTGCCGGGATCGGTGTTCTGGATGAACAGGCCGAAATTTTCGAGGCTGCTGGAATCGGGATTGGAGGCAATGGCGACGCGCGGCGTGGTCGGGAAGGCGATGGCATCGAGCCGGTTGTCGGCGAAAGTCCTGCTGTAGAGCGCCTGAAGCGCGGGGCGCGCTGTGTTGATCGCGGCGTCGTAGATCGGCTTGGCGTCAACCAGCGTGCCATCGGGGGCGGGCAGTTTGCGCGGGATCACCAGCCCATCATAGGTACCCTTGACGTCTGCGCTGGATATCTCCGCTGCCAGCGCCGCGATGCTGAGGCCGGTACCGCTGTGTCTGAGATATGCGACCATGTCGTCATAGGCCTCATACAGCACGACGGGAAAGCTCACCTGGCCGTTGAGTTCGGCGAGCAGCGGCATCTCGATTTCGATGACGGTGACGCCCTGCGCCTTCATTTTCGTGACGGCCGCCTCGAATGCGGCGTCGGTGTCGGCGTCGAGATTGCTCAGCATCGCCTTTACGATGCCGATCCGCACCAGCTTCAGATCGGCCGGCGCGATGGCATCGCCGCCTGCAATGACGCGGTCGAGCAGCGCGACATCCGCCATGGTCGCGGCCATGGGACCCGCGGTGTCGCGGGTGTGCGAGAGCGGCGCAATTCCAGCTTGCGGATAGCGTCCGATGGTCGGGCGCAGCGAGGCGCATCCATTCAGCGCAGCCGGCACCCGGACCGATCCGCCGGTGTCGGTGCCGAGCCCGCCTGCCACGATGCGCGCGCCGATCGCGGTACCGGTCCCGGAGGAAGAGCCGCCGGCGATCAGGGCCCGGTCATAGGCGTTGCGCACGCCGAACTCGGCAGCGGTCTTGAATGCGGTGTTGTAGCCGGAGATGCCGAAGGCGAGCTCGTGCATGCTGGTCTTGCCGATGATGACCGCGCCTGCGGCCCGCAGTTTTGCCGCAACTGGCGCGTCGGCCGTGGGAACGTAATCCTTCAGGGCCGGCGTGCCCGCGCTACAGGGCAGCCCGGCAACCTCGATGTTGTCCTTGATCACGATGGGCACGCCGCCAAGCGGTTTTGTCCGGTCGCCCGTCGCGTCGAATGCGGCAGCAACCTTCAGGGCGCCGGCCTGGTCCAGGGTGACGAAGGCATTGAGGTCGGCATTGGCTTTGGCGCGGGCAAGCGCTTCCGTCGTGAGTGCTGTGCTCGTCACCTTGCCGGCGCGGAGGTCGGCGGCGGCCTGGGTCAGGGTCAACTGATCGAAATCCATGATGCGTCACCCGCTTGCCCGGCTCCATCATGGAGCCCTCGAATTCGGGAGGCTGAAGCCTCGCCGGCATCACGTCAACCGTGGGCGCGCAACTTTGCCTGCGACGCTGCGATCACATCGGCGAGAAGCCGTTCGACCGCCGGCTTCACCTTCGCGATCGCGATGTCCTTCACCGGCCCGTAACCGCGGATCTCCATCGGCGCCTTGGCGATCACGACGAGATCGGGCAGGCGCGCCGCATCGAGTTCGCCGAGCATCCGTTCGATCACGCCCTCATACCAGGCGATCAGGTTTCGCTCGGTGCGGCGTTCGACGGTGTAGCCGAACGGATCGAATACTGTCCCGCGCAACCCTTTCAGTCGCGCGAGCGCGGCGAGCGGCAGCTGGATCCACTGGCCGAAGGCGCGCTTGCGCGGCCGGCCGCGGGCGTCGCGCTCGGACGGCAGGAAGGGCGGAGCGAGATGGTATTTGACGCTGAAGCCGTCCTCGAACTCGCGCTTCAGCTCGTCGAGGAAGCCGCTCTGCATGTGCAGGCGCGCCACCTCGTACTCATCCTTGTAGGCCATCAGCTTGAACAGGGCGCGCGCAACCGCCTCGGTCAACTTCTCGCTATTCAGGTTGGCTTCCGCATTGCGAACGTTTGCAACGCGTGCTCGATAGCGCGCTGCATAGGCATCGTTCTGATAAGCCGCGAGGAAGTCGGCGCGGCGGTCGATCAGCTGGTCGAGCGTCTCGGCCTTGGGCGCTTCGTCCACCTTCGGCAAGAAGTCAGGGTCGGCCGCTGCAATCCGGCCCCAGGCGAAAGCCTGCTTGTTGCTTTCGACCGCGACGCCGTTGAGCTCGATCGCGCGCAACAGCGCCGACAGCGAGGCCGGCAACAGCCCGCGCTGCCAGGCAAAGCCCAGCATGACGATGTTGGCATAGACGGCATCGCCGAGCAGACGCTCCGCCAGTGCGTTGGCGTTGATGGTGTCGAGATTGCCGTCGCCGATCACCTGGCCGATCGCGCGCAGGCGGGCGGGTGAGGCGAGATCCGCGTCGCGGAAGCGGACGACCTCGCCGGTCGGCATCTCCGCGGTGTTGACCGCGGCTCGCGTGCCTTTCCGATAGGTGCCGGACGCCTTCGGCGAGGAGCTGACGACGAGGTCGCAACCGATGAGCGCATCGGCCGCGCCCTGGTCGATACGGACCTGATGCAATGCGTCGGGGGACGCGGCCAACCGGATGTAGCTCAGCACCGGCCCGAATTTCTGCGCAAAGCCGGTAAAATCCAGCACCGAGACGCCGTGTCGTTCGAGATGCGCCGCCATGCCGATCAGCGCGCCGACCGTGATCACGCCGGTGCCGCCGACGCCGGTGACGAGCAGATCATAGGGACGGTCGAGCGTTGCGAGAGTGGGCAGGGGAAGTGTGGCCGCGTGGCCGACCGCGTCGGTCCGGCTTGCGCCCTTCTTCCGGCGCGTCGCGTCCTCAACGGTGACGAAGCTCGGGCAAAACCCGTTGAGGCAGGAAAAGTCCTTGTTGCAGGACGAGAGATTGATCCGCCGCTTCCGGCCGAAGGGTGTCTCCTTGGGCTCGACGCTGAGGCAGTTGGATTCGACCGAGCAGTCGCCGCAGCCTTCGCAGACGAGATCGCTGATATAGGCGAAGCGTTTGGGATCGATCATCTGCCCACGCTTGCGACGACGCCGCTTCTCTGTCGCGCAGGTCTGCTGATAGATCAGAACCGAGACGCCGGGAATCTCGCGCAGCTCGCGCTGTACATCGTCCATCTCTTCGCGCGGATGGATGGACACGCCGACCGGCAGGTCGCCTGGCGAAAATTGCGCTGGATCGTCCGACACCAACGCGATGCGCGCAACGCCCTCGGCGCGGACGCTGTGCGCGATGGCGTGGACGCTGATCGGGCCGTCGACGGGTTGGCCGCCGGTCATGGCGACGGCATCGTTGAACAGGATCTTGTAGGTGATGTTGGCTTTGGCCGCGATCGCCTGCCGGATCGCCATCGAGCCCGAATGATAATAGGTGCCTTCGCCGAGATTCTGGAACACGTGCTTGTTGCCGGTGAAGCGTGACGAGGCGGCCCAGTTCACGCCTTCGCCGCCCATCTGGATCAGGGACGATGTCTCGCGGTCCATCCAGCTCGCCATGAAATGACAGCCGATGCCGGCCAGCGCCTTCGACCCCTCCGGCACTTTTGTCGATGTGTTGTGCGGGCATCCGGAGCAGAAATACGGCGTGCGCGTCGCACCGCTGACGTTGATCGTGCGCGCAGCCTCAGGCATCAAGCCGGCTGCGCGCGCGGCGAGATTAAGGCTTGGGAACATCGGATCGAGACGGCGTGCAAGCACCCCAGCGAGCGCGCGCGGCGACAATTCGCCGATCCAGGAGATCAGCCGCGCGCCGGTTTCGTCGTGCTTACCGACCATGCGCTCGGGTTTTTCGCCCGGATAATCGTAAAAATATTCCTTGAACTGGCTTTCGATGATACCGCGCTTCTCCTCGACCACGAGGATCTCGCGCTTGCCCTTCACGAAGGCCATCGCGTCATGCAGCGCCAGCGGCCAGACCATGCCAACCTTGTAGATGTCGATGCCGATGCTGCGGCAGGCCGCTTCGTCGAGATCCATCAACCGCAACGCTTCCATCAGATCGAGATGGGCCTTGCCTGTGGTGACGATGCCGTAGGTAGCGCCCGGGATATCGTAGATGTGACGATCGATCGGATTGGCCTTTGCGAAGGCGTAGACCGCGTGCTTCTTCGCCTCCAGCCGCTCCTCGATCTGCGGCCCCGGCAGATCGGGCCAGCGATAGTGCAAGCCGCCGGGTGGCGGCGTGACGTCCGGAGTGTGGAAGGCGCGCGGCGGGCGCAGCGCGACGGAGGCGCCGGATTCCACGATCTCCGAGATCGCCTTGAAGCCGACCCACATGCCGGTGAAGCGGCTCAGCGCATAGCCATATTCACCGAATTCGAGATACTCGCTGACGCTTGCGGGGTGGAGCGTCGGCATGAACCAGCTCATGAAAGCGACGTCGGACTGGTGCGGCATCGAGGACGAGACGCAGCCATGGTCGTCGCCAGCGACCACCAGAACGCCGCCATGCGGTGAGGAGCCGTAGGCATTGCCGTGTTTCAGCGCATCGCCGGAGCGATCGACGCCGGGACCCTTGCCGTACCAGAGCCCGAACACACCATCGACCTCGCGGTCAGCTTGCGTCTCGACCTGCTGCGACCCGAGCACCGCCGTCGCGGCAAGGTCTTCGTTCACCGCGGGGAGGAATTCGATGCCGTCCCGCTTCAGCCGCTCCTGGATGCGCCACAGTTCGAGATCGATGCCGCCGAGCGGCGAGCCGCGATAGCCCGAGATGAAGCCCGCCGTGTTCAGCCCGGCGGCACGGTCGCGCCGCACCTGGTCGAGCGCGATGCGGACGATGGCCTGCGTGCCGGTGAGGAAGACGCGGCCTTCTTCGCGGTCGTAGCGGTCGGAAAGCTGGTAGGCGTCGAGTGAGGAAATGGCGTCCATGCGGACCTCCCGCGGCATCCTTGCCGGATGGGAGAAGGGTAGGCCTCGGCAACTGGTAGGTCCTACCTATTTTCCCGAATAGGATATCCATTGTGGTAGAATTGTCCGTTATAATCTACAAATCGGTAGAGTAATCCATTTTGGTGCTTTCCATGATCGAAGACCAAGACGCGCGGATTCTCGCCTATCTCCAGAAGGACGGCCGCGCCACCAACCAGCAGCTCGCCGACGCGGTCGGCATGTCCACCTCGGCCTGCTGGCGCCGGGTGCGCGCGCTGGAGGAGAGCGGTGCCATCCAGGGCTATGCGGCCCTGGTCGCGCGCGAGCAGGCCGGCTTCGCGATGTCCGCGATCCTCCACGTCTCGCTGGAACGGCACGACGCAAAATTCGTCGACGAGTTCGTCGCGCGGGTGACCACGCGGCGTGAGGTGCTGGAGTGCTTTGCGACCACGGGCGATGCCGATTACCATTTGCGCGTCGTCGTGCAGGACATGACGGCCTACAACAAATTTCTCGACGAGTTCATGTTCCGCATTCCCGGCATTCGCTATGTCAGAAGCAATGTGGTGCTGAAGGAGATCAAGACCAGCGTGACCCTACCGTTTTGAGAGGCAGCGCTTCGTCGTCCCGGCGAAGGCCGGGACCCATAACCACGAATGCCAATTGCCTTGCGAAGCCGTAACGACGAGTCCTAATCAAAACATCTGCTGCGGCGCATGGGTCCCGGCTTTCGCCGGGACGACACTGTTGGTGCAACGTGGGCTACCGCTCCTCCCGCACGAATCTATTCCGCAACGTGCCGATGCCGGTGATGTCGATCTCCACGACATCGCCGTGCTTGATGTCGGGCGACGCACCGTCGGTGCCCATCCAGATCATGTCGCCGGGCCATAACGTAAAGTATTTGGATAGCTCGACAAGGAACGGCACCACGCCGAAGATCATGTCGTTGGTGCGGAAGCGGTTGGTTTCCTCGCCGTTGACGCGAACGATGGTCTCCATACGGGCGAGGTCGACTTCGGTCTCGATCCACGGGCCCATCGGCTTGAACGTGTCGGCGTTCTTCGACCGCCACAGGCTGCGGTCGGCTTTCTGCCAGCTTCGTTCGCTGACGTCGTTGCCGATGGTGTAGCCGAACACGCAATCCATCGCATTCTGCTTCGTGAGATGCTTGACCTTCTTGCCGATGATGACGACGAGTTCGCCTTCGTAGTGGATCTTGTCCGTCGCAAAGGACGGGATCACGACGTCCTCGTCATGTGCGATCAGCGCATTCTGAGCGCGATAGCCGATCTCTGGTCTGTCAGGCACTGCCGGCACTTCGCCCCGCTTGTCGGCGGCCTCCTTCAGGTGCTTCAGATAGTTCAGGCCGACGCAGTAGAAGGTGCGCGGAATCAGCGGAAGCTCGATTCTGACCTGCGACAGCGGATGCGTGCGCGAGGTCCGCTGCCATTCGCCGAAGGGATCGCCGTCGACCGCAATCACTTGGTCACCCTCGACGAATCCCCAGGACGTCTTGTCCGCGGCCGTGAATGTCAGCCAGCGCATGCCGTGTCTCCGTTGTTATTCCGCGGCATCGCGCGGCTGCACTTTCCAGTCTCCGGCCGCCGGCCGCTTCAGCCCGAGATTTTCCCGCAGTGTCTTGCCGCGATATTCCTTCTGGAACAATCCGCGCCGCTGCAATTCCGGGACGATATATTGCACGAAATCGGCATAGGAGCCGGGCACATAGGTCGCGGCGATGACAAAACCGTCGCAGCCGCGCTCGACGAACATTTCTTCGAGCTTGTCCGCAATCTCCTTGGGGCCGCCAACCATCGCATCCTGGACCTGACCGCGGCCGGAGAAGGTGACGAAGTCGCGCGCGCTCGGATTGCTTTTACCGGAGTTCTTGAGCACGCCGTCCCGGATGCCCAGAATGCCCTGCATGCTCTTCAACTCCTCAGTCGTCAGCGGCTCGTCGAGATCCTTGGAGGCGAAGTCGTAGTTGAGTGCTTCGGCCAGCAGCGACATCGCATCGATCTGCAGCGGCAGCTTGTTGATCAGCGCCATCTTATCTTCGGCCTCGGCTTTGGTCGCGGCGCAAACCGGCGTCGTCAGGTTGCAGAGGAACATCGCCTCCGGATCGCGGCCGACTTTCGCGGCCTCGTTACGCACCGCCGCATAGCCGTCCTTGGCGGCGGAGAGGTTACGTGCAGCGGTAAAGATTACTTCGCCCCATCGTCCTGCAAAGCGCTGCCCGCGTCCGGACGCGCCGGCCTGGATGACCACGGGATGGCCCTGATCCGAGCGCGGCACGGTGAAGGGACCGCGCGACTTGTAGAATGGGCCCTTGTGATCGAGCCGCTTCACCTTGGCTGGATCGGCGAAGCGGCCGCTCGTCTTGTCCATGATGAGCGCGCCGTCCTCCCAAGTGTCCCAATGGCCGAGCACGACCTCCATGAATTCGTCGGCCTTGTCGTAGCGGGAATCATGTTCGGGATGAGAGTCGCGCCCCATGTTGTGTGCCTCGCCGTCGTTGAGCGAGGTGACGACGTTCCACCCGGCGCGTCCGCCGGACATCAGGTCGAGCGTTGCGAAGCGGCGGGCGATGTCGAAAGGTTCGAAATAAGTCGTCGAGCCGGTCGCCCCCAACCCGAGCTTCTCCGTAACCATGCCCATCGTGGTCAGCACGATCAGCGGATCCATCTTCACGCAGCGGATGCCGTATTCGACGGTGTGGGCGTGATCGTTGCCGTAGCGGTCCGGCATCGCCAACCGGTCGTCGAAGAACGCCATGTGGAACTTGCCGGCTTCGAGGATTTTGGCGATCTCCTGATAATAGTCCGCCGACATCGAATCGTCGCGCGAGTCCGGATGCCGCCACGAGCTAGGCAAATTCGTGCAGTTCTGGGCCTGAAGGAAGCCGACCAGTACCATCTGCCGCGTCATGCTGCTGTTCTCCGAATTGCGTCAGGCCGAAATCCGTCAGGCCAGGTCGAGGATCGTATCGAGCCTGTACTCGCGCGCCAGCGCGCGCCGCAGAGGTCGCCATGTCCAGGTAGAACGGCGCATCGAGGTCGGACGGCACCGCAATCGAGATCGGATGGTGCCGAGCCGTGCCTCCTTGCCGCCGAAGGGCGCCACGTGCTTCCGCGAGCGGCCGGAATCCGCCGTCGCGATCCCGATCATGCCTTCGCGCATCGCCATCAGCGGGAACAGCGATCACGCCGTGGGAATCGTGGCCGGCGAGATTGGCGTTGACGCAGCCGCATGCGATCGCGTCGGCCTCTTCCGCGGAAGCTCCGGCGGCACGAAGCAGCGCGGCGCTGATGTGCGTGAGGCGGTCGGCCTGGACGATCGGCATAGCGTTTCCTCAGGTCTCGCCCTTGGCGGGCTGTGCCTGTTGGAAGCCATCGTCTCAAAGCACCGGTGCGATATCAATCTCCCGTAAACCAATACAGGGCTGCAAATTCGTAAAGGGAGCGCGTCTGTGGCTGAAACCGCCATCCAGTATAGCGATTTTGACAGGTTCGCGACAGCTGTTTGCAGCTCGTTCACTTTGATCGACGGTTTGCGGGAACCAATAACCACCACTTAGGCCATCGCCCTCATAAGCTACCCGGGAGAAAATGGCAGAAATGCCGGGGAGTTGAGATCGTGCAGACGACCCTCGCGCGCACACTTGCAGCGTTGAGCGACATCAACGAAGCCATCCTTTACGCGAAGTCGCCGGACGAGCTGTACCAGAAGGTCTGCGACGCCGGGTTTTCGAGTGGGGACTTCATGGCCGTCGCCGTGTTCCTGGCGGAGCCGGATGGCCAGCGGCTCCGATTTGCGGCCGGCAGCGGCGACGACGTTGCGCGGCTGCGTGCGATCACGATCACCACGCAGGCCGGCACGCCGGAGGGGTCGGGCGTCGGCGGCGAAGCCTTTCGCAGCCAGGGGATTTGCATCAGTAACGATTATCTGAACGATCCGCGCTCGCTCGCGTGGCGCGAAGGCGCTGCCGGAGCGGGTGTCGGGGCAGCCGCGGCGCTTCCCCTGATCTGTGGCGGTCGCAGCATCGGCGTGTTGTATGTGACGCGCTCGGGGGCAGGCACGCTCGACGAGGCGATGGTCTCGCTCTTCGAGCGGATGTCGAGCAATATCTCACATGCGCTGGAGAATTTCGCGCGCGAGACAGCGCGCCTGGATGGCGAGCGGGCAGTGCGGCGGCTCAACCGCATGTTCGGCGCCCTCACTGCGACCAACGAAGCAATCCTTCACGCCAGCACTGAGCAGGATCTATACCAGCGGGTCTGCGACGCCGCTGTGCATAGCGGCAAATCGCTTGCCACTTTCGTTCTGCTGCGCGAGCCGGATTCCGAATGGCTGACGCCGGTGGCAGCGACCGGACAAAATCTGGATCTGATCAGACGCACGCGCTACTCGATCGATGCGGAGAGTCCCTATGGCAA
The DNA here is from genome assembly GCF_040548605.1 of Bradyrhizobium sp. JR4.1. Classification (NCBI taxonomy): domain Bacteria; kingdom Pseudomonadati; phylum Pseudomonadota; class Alphaproteobacteria; order Hyphomicrobiales; family Nitrobacteraceae; genus Bradyrhizobium; species Bradyrhizobium sp. JR4.1. The sequence continues at coordinate 111,804 of NZ_JBEPRY010000015.1, read as the reverse complement.
GGGCATCTCCGGCCAGGTGTTCCGGACTCAGAAAGCGATCGTCGAGGACGACCTCCTCAATCGTACCAAGGGGACGACCTGGGAGCAAACCAACGTCGATGCCGGCGCCGTCGCCTGCGTGGCTGCTCCCTTGATCAAGCGTGGCACCAGCATCGGCGTGCTGTTTTTCTTCGTGAGCAAAGCCTGGGCAAAAGACGAAGGCATCGTCGCACTGTTGCTGCGCATGACCGAAACCGTATGCTTTGCGCTCGAGAACTTTGACCGCGATAAGGAGAAGGCCCAGATCGCGCTGGAGGAGGAACGGCTGGCGCGCATGTACGCGGCGCTAAGCGCGACCAACGAGGCCATTCTGCGGGCAAGATCCCGCAGCGAACTGTTTGACCTGGTTTGCGAAGCCACGGCGCAGGGCGCGAAGTTCGCCTCGACCTCGATTGCGTTGCTCGACCGCGACGCGGGACTGCTTCGCGTTGTCGCATCCTTTGGACCGAACGCCGCTGAGGTACGAACCTTCAGATTGCCGGTCAGCGACAAGGTGCCGGAGGGACGTGGGTTGACCGGCACTGCGTTCCGGACCCGGAAGGCTTGCATTAGCAACGACATCCTGGCAGACGCCCGCCTCGAGCCCTGGCACGCCAGCGCGCGTCGCAACGGCATTGCGTCGTCAACCGCGCTGCCGCTGTTCAATGGCGACAAGGTCGAAGGCGTATTCCTGTTTAACTCGCGCGAGCGCGGCACTTTCACGGACGAGTTCGTCGAGCTCCTGCGTAAGCTCCAGGCCAACGTCGCCTTTGCGCTCGAGAATTTCGATCGAGCCGACGAAAAAGCGCGGGCCGACAAGCAGCGCGATCGCCTGAGTGGCATGTTCGAGGCGCTGAGCGCGACCAACGAAGCCATCATGCGCGCCAAGACGCGCGAGGAGCTGTTCGAGGTCGCGTGCCAGGCCGCCGTGCTCGGCGGGGTGTTCGCCTCCGCGACAATCGCCACTTTGGACGACAAACGTGAACTTGTCCGGGTCGTCGCCGTGAAGGGACGCCTGCAGGAACGAATGGTGGGACGCACCTGCCTTGTTTCCGCCGACCATCCTGAAGGCCAGGGAATCATAGGGATGTCGCTGCGGACCCGCCGGGCCAGTGTCATCAACGATTATCTGAATGATCCGCGATCGGTGTACTGGCATTCCAAGGCGATCGAGGATGGAACCCGGGCTGCTGCCAGCTTCCCGCTGCTGCGGGGCGGCCAGGAGCCGATTGGCATCCTGCTTTTCCTCGCACCGGAAGAGAATACGTTCACACCCGATTTGGTCGAGCTGCTCGGACGTCTGGCTGAAAACGTCTCTTTCGCCCTCGACAATTTCGATCGTGCCGAGGAGAAGGCCCGCACCGAAGCGCAGAAGGAACGCCTGACGCGGATGTTTGCGTCGCTGAGCGCCACCAACGAGGCGATCATGCGGGCGAAGTCGCGCGCCGAACTGTTCGACCTCGTCTGCCTTGCTGCTTCGAATGGCGCAAAATTCACCTCCACCACCATCGCGCTCGCGAGCGCCGAGAGCGACCAGCTGGAAATCGTCGCCAGCGCCGGACCCGCGGCCGGCACCACGCGCACCGTCCGCCTCTCCATCGACCCCGATTGCCCGGAAGGTCGTGGGATGAGCGGCACGGCATTCCGCACGCGCCAGCCTTGCATCAGCAACGATTATCTCAACGACGATCGCGTCCGCGCCTTCCACGCCATCGTCCGCGGCGACGGCGCGCGCTCGGGAGCGGCATTCCCGCTGGTCGCCCACGACCAGGCAGTTGGCGTCATGATCTACTTGTCGGCGGAGCCTGCCGCCTTTACCGACGAGTTCGTCGAGCTGCTGCAGCGTCTCGCCGAAAACGTCTCCTTCGCGATGGAGAATTTCGATCGCGCCGACGAGAAGAACAAGGCCGACGAACGGATCGAGTATCTCGCCTCCTATGACAGCCTGACCAACCTGCCCAACCGCGAGACATTCAGTGCCGTGTTGCGCGCGGCAATCGATGCGGCGGAGCGCCATGACCATCGTTTCGCGGTGCTGTTCATCGATCTCGACCGGTTCAAGGTCATCAACGATTCGCTCGGCCACGAGGCGGGCGATTTGCTCCTGCTCGAAGTCGCCGACCGGTTGCGCAGCGCGCTGCGAGCGAGCGACGTGGTGGCGCGCCTCGGAGGCGACGAGTTCGTGGTTATCCTCGACCAGTGCGGCGAGATCGACGACGTCCAGCGCATCGCGACGGAACTGCTCCGCGTGCTCGCGAAGCCAATGGAGCTGGCCGGCCACGAGTGCCACACCACCGCCTCCATCGGCATTGCGATGTATCCGGCCAACGGTGCCGACGCGCTGACGCTGACCAAGAATGCCGACATGGCGATGTATCTCGCCAAGGAAGACGGCAAGAACGGCTATCGCTTCTTCTCCAAGGAAGTGAACACGCAGTCGATCGAGCGGCTGTCGCTGGAGAGCGCGCTGCGCCGGGCGCTGGAGCGGGATCAGTACACTTTGAACTACCAGCCCAAGGTGGACATGGTGACCGGCCAGATCACCGGCGTGGAAGCGCTATTGCGCTGGACGCATCCCGATCTCGGCAATATCTCGCCGGCGCAGTTCATTCCGCTGGCGGAGGAGACCGGATTGATCGTGCCGATCGGCCGCTGGGTGATGAAGGAGGCCTGCGCGCAGGCCATGGCCTGGCAGCGGCGCGGCCTCTTGCCGGTATCCATGGCGGTGAACCTGTCGCCGCGCCAGTTCGTCGACGAGCATCTCTTGCAGGACGTCGACGAAGCGCTCGCCGCAAGCGGCATGTCGCCGGTGCTGCTCCAGCTCGAAGTCACCGAGAGTATGATGATGCGCAATGTCGGACGTGCGATCAAGGTGCTCGACGCCATCCAGAGCCGCGGCATTCGCTTGGCGATCGACGATTTCGGCACCGGATATTCGTCGATGTCGCTGATGAAGCATTTTCCGATCGACACCATCAAGATCGACCGCTCCTTCGTGCGCGACCTGCCGCAGGATGCGGAGGATCAGGCGATCGCGCAGGCCATCATCAGCATGGGCAAGGCGCTCGGTATGACCGTGGTGGCGGAAGGCGTCGAGAACGCTGAACAGGAGGCGTTCCTGCGCGCTCATGGCTGCGACGAGATGCAGGGCTTCCTGATCTCCAAGCCGGTGCCGGCGCGGCAGATGGCCGAGCTGCTGCGGCCGACGGAGCCGTCTGTCGCGCCGCCGCTCCAGCCGGAGCCGGACCATGCCGCCACCGCGGCCGCGGCGCTACGGTTGAAAAGCGCTGTCGTCTGATGGCTGCGGGTGGAGCTCGCGGACGTCCTCTTCCCTGATCTCCGCCTTGCGTGGAAAATCATCCGGCCACGGAAGCGAGGTTTGTTCGGCGAAGAGCGCGATAAGGATATGCGCTCCTTCGGCAAAGCTCGATCCGTCGTTAAGGCCGAGCTCACGACACCAGGCCTGTCGCATCGGCTCGTGCGTGTCGAATACCGCCATCGCCGGACCCCACCACCAGGCCGGCGCCGGCGATCGTTCGTCCTCCGGCACGGCATGCCAGAGGATGAGCTCGTCCATCATGCGCTCGAATTGCAGGCTTGCGGCCTGATGCATTCGTTCCGTGCTCCCTTGGGTCGCGCCTGAAAGCAGGCCGATGCGCGGACTCGATCGTGGCCTTCGCTGTGAAAAGCTGGCTCGCGCTATTGGCTGAGCCGATTGTGCCGCTTGTGTCGGCGGCCATACAAAAACATGCGGCGGCCGCGAAAGTTGCCGGCGCCGACTGTGACAGTCTCTTTAGCCGCTTATGAGCCCGACCCGCAAGGCGCAATACCGGCGCCGCCGGCGTTGAAACAGCGCAGGCGGGGCTGATAACCGGCGGCGGTCATGTCGTTCTACTCAGCGATTAAGGGGCCGATTGCGGCTGAACAGCAGATAGATCGCGCGAGGATTGGTGGTCAAATAACGCCAGAACAGGCGGCGGGGCTCGAGCAAGGTGCGCCAGGCCCATTCCAGGCCGATCTTCTGCATCCATCGCGGCGCGCGGGCGCGGCTTCCCGACAAGAAGTTGAACAGGCCGCCGGATGTCTTGATGACGCCGACATTGGTGAGATGCGGCGTGAATTCCTCGACGAAAGCCTGCTCGTTTGGCACGCCCAGCGCAACCCAGAGATAATCCGGTGCTAGCGCGTTGATCTCGTCGACCTTCGCGCGCAGTGCATCGCCACGGAGATAGCCGTGGCTGTAGCCGACGATCTTGAGGTTTGGATACATCTTCCGGACGTTCTCGACCGCAGCGGCGTTCTCGTCCTCGCTCGCGCCGAACATGTAGAAGGTGCGGCCGACCGCTTCGGCCTTGCGCGCGACGACGTGAAACAGATCCGTCGTGGCGACGCGCTCGGGCAGCGGAAACCAGGATTGCAGCCTCGACGCCGCCACCAGCGGCTGGCCATCGGCGTTGATGAGGTCGGCGCCGCGGAACAGGCGCTCGGTCTCCGGTTCGGTCGAGCACCGCGCCAGCACCTCGCCGTTGGCCGAGGTCAGGTGCAGCGGACGGCCGATGCGATGGCGCGGATCGGTCGCCTCGATCATGAAATCCGCGGTCGCTTCCAGGTCGAGTGCGGCCATGCGAAGGCCGCCGATGGTGATCCGCGGCACGTCGGCAGTTGCGGTCCGGCCATCGAGATTGATGCGGCGCTCAAGCATATTGTCTGCCTCGTTGGCGAGCTTGGGCCATAGGGGTGAGTTCGTCGAGCACGACGCCGACGAGCTTGCGCTCGGCGCGGCCGAGCGTGCTCAATATCTCTTCGAGGCCGTCGTTGATGTCGAGGCTGGTCGGCAGCACCGCCACCAGCGCGTCGGCATCATCGAGCAGCTTGCGGCTGCCGGTCGTGAGTGGCGCCGCGGGACCGTCGAGGATCACGAGGTCATAACCGCCGGCGGAGCGCGCCTGCTCGATGGCCTTGCGGATGGCGTCAGTGGCCTTGCCTGCGTCGCGTTCGGCGGCCGGCAATACCGAGATGCCGTTGAGTGTCTTGATCTCGCGCGCGGCCTTGCTGCCGATCGAAAGCCATCCAACCTTGCTCGGCTCACTCTTGCCGGGACGGTTGACCTTGTTCGAGAGCGAGTGGGCCTGGTGGTCGGCATCGATCATCAGTACCCGAGCGCCGTCGCGCGCGGCCGCGAGCGCGAAATTCAGCGCGGTCACGCTGCGCCCGGTGGTCTCACTGGCACCGACGAGCGCGATAACAGGCATTGTCTTTCCGCCGGCGCGCCGGGCCGCCGTAGCGCGCATGTCGCGCCAGGCGTTGAGCAGCGTCGTCAGGGGAAAGCCGGGGCGCAGCGTCGGCCAGCCCAGCCGGGTGAGGTCGATGCCGCCGCCGGTGGCGAGAATGGCACCGAGCGTGTGGATGACGTCGGCCTCCTGGAGGCGCGCGATCAGCGGCTTTTCGATCAGGGGCTTCTCGACCATCGAAGGTTGCAGCGGCGGGGCTGTGAGTTCCGGCAGTGCCTGCGCGATTTCCGGGGCTCGCGAGGCCGGGTGGGGCCGGGCGGTCTCCGCCGTTCGCGAAGGCTCTGAAGCTCGCGGAGCTTGCGGCAACGGAGTGCGATTGGGCCGGGCCGGCGCCGGCGCCGGCGCGAATGCGCCGGCGAACAGCAGTTCGGCCGCGACGAACCAGCTCGATGCAGCGATCGCGCCGAAGATGAAGCCGATCATGGCGAACAGGCTCATCGCCGGCGGGAACGAGCGCCGCTGCGGCACCGTCGCTTCGCCGATGATTCGGGCCGCCGAGGTGTTCAGCGTCTCCTGCTCCTCGGTCTCGCGCGAACGCTTGAGGAAGGATTGATAGACGTCACGGCTGGCATCGGCTTCGCGCTCGAGCTCGCGCAAGCGCACGGCGGCCTGGCTGAGCTGGACGCTCTGCCGCTTCTGTGCCTCCAGCGCCCGGCTGAGCGAGGCTTCAAAGTCGCGGGCACGCGTCAAATCGTTCTTGGCGGACTGCGCGAAGCGGTCGATCTCTTCGTTGATGGTGCGCTTGAGATCTTCGACCTGCTTCTCGGTCTGGCGCAGCGCCGGATGACGTGGGCCGAGCTCGCCGGCCTGCTCCGCATATTTCTTGCGCGCGTCGGCATATTGCGCGCGCAGGTTCGCGATGGTCGGCGATTGCAGCGCTTCGGAGTTCGCGCCCGCATCTGCCGTGGTGCGCCGGCTCGCCTCAATCTGATCGAGGCGCGCCTGCGCGTCCATGGTCGCGGCGCGGGCGGCGGAAAGCCGCTGGTTGCTGGCGGAAAGCTGCTGGTCGCTGATCAGCGCATCCTGGGTACCGACGAAATTGTTCTGGGCCTTGTAGGTCGCAAGCACGGTCTCGGCGTTGCGCAGCCGCTCGCGCAACTCCTTCAAGCGGCCGGAGAGATCGTTGGTGGCGCGCCGCGCGGCTGACGCCTGCGAGTTGCGGGATTCCGCGAGGTAGGCACTGGTCAGCGTGTTGGCGAGCATCGCCGCTTTCGCCGGATCGGTCGACCAGACCTCGATGTCGACGATGAAGCTCTTCTCGGTCTTGCGGATCGTGATGTGCCGGTTCAGCGCCTCGAGGGCGGCGAGCTGCACTTCCCTCTTCTCCGTGGCGGAGGGCGCGCGGGGCTGAAGGCCGATCAGACCGAGCAGCGAGGACATCACGCCTTTGCCGTCGGCGCCGCCGCCGAATTCGGGATCCTTGTCCAGATCAGCCTGCTGGATCACCTGGAGCAGCACGCTGTTGGAGGTGATCAGGCGCGCCTGGCTCTCGACCACCATCGACATGCCGGAGACGTCCTGCGCGCGAGGCGTTAGCTCGCGATCGACGAGCTGAAGCTCGCGCGGGTCGACATAGAGTTGGGCGGTGGCGGTGTAGCGGGGCGTCAGGCTCTTGCCCACGGTGACGGCGGCCGTTGCACCGAGCAGCGCGGCAACGGCAATCGCGACCTTCCGCCGCCAGAGCAGATTGACCAGCTCCAGCACGTTGAAGCCAACCCGAGGCCGCTGCTGCGGGGCCTCCGGTCCGGCCCGATCTATCGGCTGGTTATAGTCAAGCATGATCCCCAGCTTTCATTCCAAGTGCCGCGAGCTGAGGGGGTACTCTTCGCTCTACGCCACGCACCTCAGATATAGGTGCCCACTCAACGCAACAGGGAAAATTAACCATACTCATTGAGGGACTATTCACCGAAATGGCAAACAAAGCGTTTAAGCGCATGCCACTCTTCGACGCGTCGCCGTGACGCATGCGATGGCGCGGTCCTTCAGAGATTAACGGTTCGTTACCGCGTGCAACGTGGCCGCGAGGCTTCGCTGGTCTTGCGATCGGCTGCGCGCGCACCATGGCCGTCAGCTTTTCCGCAGGATGACGTGATAATCGCCGCGGCGGACGTCGGTCCCGCGCGGGAGCATGGCGTTGAGCACGGCGGCGCCGGCGTCGACCAGGGCTGCGAACAGCGGCTTGCGCCGGCGCATCTCGGGATAGCGCGGGCTCTCGACCTCACGGCGGTAGATCATCTCGAGGCCATTGGCGGCGGCGAACGCTTCGAGCCTCGGTAGCGACACCAGGGGATGGAAGAAGGTCGGGAACGGCGGCTCGCCCGGCAAGCCGGCATCCTTGATGCCTCGAATGTGCCGGTAGAACCAGACGTGGAACCAGTGCGGCGAGTATTTGGTGACGACCCCGGACAACGAGCGCGGATTGGGCGCGCCGATCAGGATCATCCCGCCGCGCTTGAGCGCATCTCGGAAATTCAGGAGTGCGGCGTCGACGTTGGGAAGATGTTCGATCACGTTGTAGCAGATCACCAGATCGAAGGTCTCGCGCCCGAAGCGGTAGGTCTGGACGTCGCCGACGATCGCTTCGTCCGCGTAGCTGTTGTTGCGGACCTGGTCCTCGTCGATGTCGACGACGGTGACCTTGCTGCGGCTCAGCAATTCCGGTGGCAGGACGCTGCACGAGCCGCCTCCGGCTTCGTAGGTGGCGAGCTGGCCCTGCGGCAGTTCGCGGCGCAGTACGTCGTGGACGGCGAGCAGGCTGTCGCGGGCTTCACCGGGGACGAGATCGTGCAGCGCCTGAGTGCGTGCCATGGCCGCGGGAATTTGGACCGCCGTGGCTGTCGCGAAATCGATCGTGGCTGGCTTGTTCATATTTTCTGACCGCGCTTGTTCGACTTAAATTTACAGGAAAAGTCTCGTGTGCCCGTAGAGCAAATCCGATACCGCGACGCTTCACCCGTCGCGGTACTTACGATCGGGTTAATGAGCATGTGCGTTAACTACGGTATCGTCCACGCCAGCCACCGTCGGCACGGTGGACCGCGAATTGCAGTATCACTGCGCGCAAGGCTTCGCAGCAGAAACACCCGAAATCAGTTAAGTGCATGGATGGCGGAAAATCGGCGGCGTGGCGCCGTCGCGAGGCTCAAACCGGCCGTTCATTTTGGGACGTGCCTGTCCCGCGGCGATGTGCCGTCGCGGGACGGCGCTGATCCCCGGATCGAAGCAGGGCTTTTTCAATCTATCTCGGACATCTAGAACGTCATGACATTGATCCCGACAGACCTGTCCGCCACGCGTATCTCGGATGCCGTGCGCGATCCCCACCGGGAGATCGCGGCCAGCTCCCGGATTATCGACCTGTCGGTTGGTATCGTCGTCTGCATCCCCTGCTTCCGCCGCCCGCAGCATCTGCGGTCGACGCTGGACTCGCTCGCCAGCCAGCGCACCCCGCGCTCCTTCGCCGTCGTCATGGTCGAGAACGATGCGGTCCGGCGCGAAAGCGCGCCGGTGGCCGCGGAATATCTCGCCGATGGCAGGCTTCAGGGTGTCTGCCTGGTTGAGAAACGGCAAGGCAACGTCCAGGCGATCAACGCCGCGTTCGAGACGGCGCTGGCGCTGTTTCCCGCCGCGACCCGGTTCCTGATGATCGACGACGACGAGATCGCCTCGCCCGATTGGCTCGAGCTGATGGTTCGCACCGCGGAGGCGACCGGCGCCGATCTGGTCGGCGGGCCGGTGCTGCCGGTCTTCGAGGATCGCAGCATGCCCTGGCTTTCGCGCCACCCCGTTTTCTGCCCCGCCTATGATTACAGCGGCGCTGTGCCCCTGATCTACGGCTGCGGCAATTGCCTGATCACGCGTGCGGCGTTCGAGAGGTTCGCCCGTCCGGCCTTCGACCCGCGCTTCAACTTCCTCGGGGGCGGCGACTGCGATTTCTTCGTGCGCTGCCGCAATGCCGGCATGACGTTCCACTGGACGGCGGAGGCAGTCATCACCGAGACGGTGCCGCAAAGCCGCACCAGTTTCGGCTGGATCGTGAAGCGAGGCCTGCGCATCGGCGCGATCAATTATCGTGTGCAGTCCAAGGCCGCGCAGGGCGCCGCGGCGCGAGTGTGGGTGTTTGCGCAGATGCTCGGGAGGTTGCCGTTGTCGCTGGTGCGCGCGGCCGCTCTGCTGAAATCGTCGAAAGCCTTCGTCGCGATGCATCCCGTGATGGTCGCACTCGGCTCGGCGCTCGCCGCGTTCGGCATCGAGCCGAAACCCTATAAGGCCTCGAAGATCGCGTCCTGACGCCGAGGTCGCGGTCTAAATACCGAAGCAGGCGAGGGCGACCCTAACCGCGGAACGCGGCAGCGATTTGAGCGAGCGGCGCCCGACCATCCCGAGATAGGCGAAGGCCTGGCGATATCTGCCGAAGCGGACCGCTTGCATCGCCGAATACGTGACGAGATGAACCTCGGCGGCCTGGCGCAGCCCGGCTGCCATGCCCGCGGGCAGTCGCGCCATGATCAACCCGTCGTCGAATATTCGTGCGATCGCCGGAAAGAAATCCTGTGGCGTCCGCACCGCCGCGTTCATGGTGTTGGCCGTGTGCAGGCGGTAGTCGAGCAGAAGGTTTGGCGCAAATTCGAATTCGCCGATCGCGGCAAGGCGGCACCAGCAGTGCCAGTCTTCGCAATATCTGAGCGAGACGTCGAAGCCGCCGATAGCGCGGAAGGCCTCTGCACGTGCCAGCGCAATGCCGCCATTGACGATGAAGTTTCCGGCCGCGAGCCGCGCCAGCACGTCGCCGGACGGTTTGCGGCGTCCTTTCAGCAGATCCCGGCGGCCGATCTGCCGTCCCTCGCTGTCGATCGTGTTGTAGTCGCCGTAGACAAGAACCGCTCGCGGCGCGGCACGCGCAGCGGCCAGCAGGGCCGCGACCGCGCCGGGTCGTAGGCGATCGTCGGCATCGAGGAAGAGCAGCCATTGGCTGCTCGCATGTTGTGCGCCGAGATTGCGCGCTGCCGATACGCCAGCGGCGCCGTTGGTCATCAGGCGCAGTCGCGGGTCACGAATGGCATGGACGATCGCGGTGGTGCTGTCGGTCGAGCCGTCGTCCACGACGATCACTTCGGTGACCTCGGTTTGCGCCAGTGCGCTGGCGAGGGTTTCGCCGATATAGGCCGCAACATTCTTGGCCGGAATGACGACGGACACCGACGTGGTTGAGCCGACCTGCAGCGGGACGCGCGCCGCCGAAACGACGCGCGATGTCGCCGGCAATTCGAGAATGTCTTCCGCGGTGATCAAGATACGGCTTGCCTTTAACGGTCTGTTAACCAGGGCGCTTCTGCGAGTTGGGAATGCGACCGATCGCAACCTTGGCCGTCGCGAATAATACTCGCATTGGGAAAAAAGCGTCGCCGCGAAGGCTGCCGCAGCGCTGGTTTCGTCAATTAGCGTTAAGCCGCAGGCATTAAGCCTGTGGCAAATTTGGAAGAGTGCGGCAGCCGGTCCCATGCGAGAATGCGCATCAGGCTGCCGCGGATGGACCCAGTGCCCGCAAAGACATTCGACTACGATCCCGACGACATGGTCCTCAACCTGTTCTACGAGGACAAGGACGATCGCTGGTTTCCCGGCGATCGGCATCTGCGGCGCATGGCGCGTCGCATGCTGCTCGGCGAGCCGCGCATGAGCGGGCAGCTCCGCGTGTTCCTCAATCTCTGTGCGGGACTCGATCGGCTCGGTATCCGCTATCGCGTCAACGACTATGGCTACATCGCGCGGCATCCGGGCGAACTCGCCTGCATCATCGGCCGCACCTTCCTGCTCGACAAGTTCGCCTGGAAAAATCCGATCCTGCTCGGCGTTGCCGCCCACAATCATCCGCTCGACGATCCCGACCTGTTCAAGCGCCTGCCGGTCAAGAAGGTCGTGGTGCCCGGCCCGTGGTACGCCGACATGTATCGGCCGCATTGGCCCGACACGGAGGCTTGGCCGATCGGCATCGACACGGATCTCTGGGCACCGTCGCCGACCTCGCAAAAGAGTGTCGACGTCCTGATCTACGACAAGGTGCATTGGGACCGCGATCGCTACGCGGCGGAGCTGATCGAACCCGTCCGCGCCCGGCTCACGAGGGAAGGCCGCTCGTTCACCGAGCTGCGTTACGGCAGCTACAAGGAAGAGGACTATCGGGCCGCGCTCGCGCGATCGCGTGCGATGATCTTCCTCTGCCAGAACGAGAGCCAGGGCATCGCCTATCAGCAGGCATTGTCTTGCGGCGTCCCGGTGCTCGCCTGGGATCCCGGCGGCCCCTGGCGGGACCCCGATTATTATCCGCATCGCGTCCAGTTCGCCCCGGTCTCGTCGGTGCCGTACTGGGACGATCGTTGCGGCGCCAAGTTCGTCGACATCGCCGGGTTCGAGGCGGGCTGGGATGATTTCTGGGCCGGGTGCGCCGCCGATACGTTCGATCCGCGCGGCTTCGTGCTCGACAACCTCACGCTGGAACAGCGCGCGCTTCAATATTACGAAATCGCGCGGAGCATCGTGCGGCCGCAGGCGGTGCCGCAGAGCCCCGTTGGACTGGTTGACGAATGCTTAACAGGGATCGGCTAACTCTTGGAGCTTCCCCCGGCTTCACCACTACTCTCGAGCCATGGATCGCAGCGCCACTGATATGACCGACGTCGAGGCCCGATCGTTCGGCGGCGTCCTGCGCGATGGGCTTGCGGGGATCGACGCCGTGCGGGCGGCGCGCTGCCTCGTCGCAGTCGCAGCCCTGCTCCTGGTGCTGGTGACGCTCGATCCGTTTCCTGACCTGCGCAACGAGGATGTCACCACCGTCGTCGGCGGACGGATGGCGCTCACTTATGTCTCCTGGGGCTTGCTGGCGGCGGTCGCGGTACTGTTGGTCGCCGCAACGGATGCGCCCGCGCTGAAGACGCTGGTGACGCCGCTGCATCTCTGCCTGGTCGGATGGCTGTTGATCAACATCGTCTTCTCCGAGAATCGCGGAGTCTCGATGCAGCGCTTCGTGCTCGCAGCCAGCGTGATGTCGCTCGCGGTGCTTTTGCCGTTGCTGCCGCCGACGCAGCGCAGCTTCAACCTGTGTCTCGGCGGCGCCGCGCTCGTATTGCTTACCCTCTGCTATCTCGGCGTCTTCCTGGCGCCGCAATACTCGATGCACACCGCACTCGACGTCACCGAGCCGCAGTTGGCCGGCGACTGGCGCGGCAGCTTTGGTCACAAGAACATCGCTTCGCCGGTGATGACCATCCTGATTTATGTCGGCATTTATCTGTCCGCCGTCGGCTCCTTCGTGATGGGGCCGGCCATCGCCGCGCTGGCCGGAATCTTCCTGATCTTCACCGGCGGCAAGACGTCGTCGGTGCTGTGTCTTGCGATCTACGCGCTCGCCTCGCTGGTCTGCGTCACGCCGAGCCTGTGGCTGAGGCGGATGATCTGCTTCGTGCCGCTGATCGTGATGAACCTGCTGACAGTCGGCAGCGTCCTGAGCCCGGCGCTCGGGGCGATGACGCGGCTGCTTCCGCTCGATCCCACCTTCACCGGCCGTTCTGCCATCTGGGAGTTCACGCTCGCAGCCGTCGCCGAGAAGCCGACCATTGGTCACGGCTACGCCGCGTTCTGGGACGACGTGACGGCACGGCAGACCGTCCAGGGCGCCGAATGGGCAACGAGCGCCGCGCACAGCCACAACAGCTATCTCGACCTCGCGGTCACCATCGGCCTTCCGGGGTTGTTGCTGGTGATCCTCGTCTTCGTGCTCGCGCCGCTCGGCAATTTCCAGACGGCCCGAACTCACAACCGCAGCGGTGCGTTGGCAAAGCTGTTCCTGACCGTGTGGCTGTTCGGCCTGTACTACGGGGCCACCGAGACCTTCCTGCTCGAACGGCAGAATCCGATCTGGTTCATGTTCGCTGTTGCCGTGGCCGGCCTGCACTTCCTGGCCAGGTTCCAATGCGTCGCGGAAACGGATGACTTGTCGCAGCCGGTGCTGCCGCAGTGGCATCGGCTTAACGATAAGCGGTGAGGTCACTTGTGGCCGCGACAAAACATAATCTATCTGGAAACACCCAGTAATCGCATGTCCCGCGGATGACGATCCTCAGCGTCGAGCAACCAGATGATCTTGTGTCCAGCGCGTCGGGAATCGCGGTCGATTTCGTGCGTGACTGGAAGCAGGCCGCATCGCGCCTGAACGCTGGCCATCGCACTGCATTCCAGCATGGCTATTGGCTTAGCGCCTGGTACGAGGCGTTCCACGATCTCTCGCCGCTGATTGCATTGATCTCCGATGCCACGACTGGCAAGGACATCGCAATGGTGCCGATGATCAGCCATCTCAGGCGCGGCATCCGCATCGTCGAATTCGCCGATCTCGGCGTCTCCGACAACAACGCGCCGATTCTGGCGCTCGATGCCGCGCTGGACGCGGCGGCGGCGGATGCGATCGGCAAGGCGTTGATCGACGCATTGCGCGCATTGCCGGACCGCTTCGATTTGCTGCGCCTGAAGAAGATGCCGGCCCAGATTGGCAGCAACCCGAACCCGCTGGTGTCGCTCGGCCGGATCGGATCCTGCTCGCTCAACGGCAACCTCGTGCTGACCGGCGACGATTATGAAGATTACCGGGCCTCGATCAAGCGCATGCAGATGCCACGCTGCTGGCGCGTCTTCAGCCGTCACGCCGGCGCGCGATTCGCGATCGCCACCGATGTCGCGCGTGCGCGCGAGCTGCTGGACGTGATGGATGCCCAGCAGCAGGCGCGCATGCGAAAGCTCGGCTCGCGCTTCGTCCTCAACGACGAAACCCATGCGCAGTTCTATCGCGAGGTCGCCCGCCAGGGTGCTGCGGACGGTTACGCCGTCATTTCGGCGCTGGTCTGCGACGAGGCCGTCGTTGCCACCACGCTCGGCGTCAGGTCTGGTGCGACCTATTTCCTGCTGCGCATCAGCCACGCCGGCGATTCCTGGTCGAACTGCTCGCCGGGGCTGCTCGTGACCGAGCGCACCATGGCGGCGCTGCATGCCGACGGCGTGCGCCGTTTCGACCTCAGCATCGGCAACCAGGACTACAAGCGCCGCTTCGGCGCCGAGCCGGTGCCGCTGACCGATGTCAGCGTCGCGCTGTCCTGGCGCGGCATGCCCTTCGCGTGGCGTGACCATGTCGCGCAGGGCCTGCGCCGTCACCCCAGGCTCGCCGCCTTTGCGGCGCAGGCGATGGGCAAGAGCGCGCGCTGACGCGCCGCGCTGGATTGCAGGGTCACTCGATTATCGCAGTCGTTGTGTTATCGTCGCCTGTTTCCCGGAGGCGACATGGAAGATCGTTCGGCAAAATATCGCGCATTCTATGCACAGTTGATCTGCGCCGCGGCGAGGGCCACAGACCCCCGTATCGAGGAAGCCTATCGCACCGTCAGGCGCGAGCCGTTCGCCGGATCCGGGCCGTGGTCGATCTCGGTTGGCGGACACCCCTATGTCGTGACGCCCGACGATGATCCCGCCTTCCTCTACCAGAACACGCTGCTCGCGCTCGACAGCGCGCGGGGTCTCAATATCGGGATGCCCGGCGCGCACGCCTATTGGCTCAGCGGTTGCGCGGTGAAGCAAGGCGAGATCGTGATCCAGATCGGCGCGGGGAGCGGCTACTACACGGCGATCCTCGCGCATCTCGTCGGCCCTGGCGGCCGCGTCCATGCCTACGAGATCGACGAACGTCTGGCAGGGCTCGCGCGCGAGAATCTGAAGGACATCGACCATGTGGATGTGTGGGATCGTTCGGGCATCGCGTCCGATCTGCCCAGAGCCGACGTGATCTATGTCTGCGCGGGTGCGGCGCAGCCGGCTGCCGAATGGCTCGATGCCTTGCTGCCCGGTGGGCGGCTGGTGTTTCCGCTCGCGCCTGAAGGCATGCTCGGCGGCATGCTGATGATCACGCGCCCGGACGAGGGTGCAGCCTGGCCCGCCAAATTCCTCGGGCGTGCCCAATTCATCGGCTGCGCGGGATTGCAGGATGCGGATGCTGCCCGGCGACTGGCGGAGGCGTTCGCAAGGGGATGGGAGGGCGTGCAGTCGTTGCGGAGAGAGGGCGCTCCCGACGAGACGTGCTGGTTCGGCGGTGACGGCTGGTGGCTCTCGACGGCACCGGCGCCTGTCGCGACTGCGCCCATCAAGCCCAACGCGGACATCACGCAGGCCTAGCCGGTCACGCCTTCGTGCAGCCGGCACAATGAAAGCGGCCGCGCGAGGCGCGGAACAGGCTGCGGCAATACCATCGCCGCGCCAGCGCCTGGGCGGGCCTGCGGATCATCTGCGCGATCAACAAGAGTTCGAAAGCCATTCGTATCGCTTTTGGTGAAATATCCCGACCACAGAGATGGGGCGGCATCCCCCGAAGAGAATGCCGCCCAGATCGCACCTGCCATGCAGTGGTTCAGGCGTAAAGCTTAACCGCGCTCAGCCGTGCAGCTTCCTGGCCGTCTCCGCGATCTGGCGGCCCTGATAGCGTGCGCCGGCGAGCTCGTTGGCGCTGGGCTGCCGGCTGCCGTCGCCGCCGGTGATCGTGGTGGCGCCATAGGGCGCGCCGCCGGTGACCTCGTCGAGCTTCATCTGGCCGGCAAAGCCGTAGTTCAGGCCGACCACGACCATGCCGAAATGCAAGAGGTTGGTGATGATCGAGAACAGCGTCGTCTCCTGGCCGCCATGCTGGGTCGCGGTCGCCGTGAAGGCGCCGCCGACCTTGCCGTGCAGCGCGCCCTTGGCCCAGAGACCACCGGCCTGGTCGAGGAAGTTCGCCATCTGCGAGGCCATGCGGCCGAAGCGGGTGCCGGTGCCGACGATGATCGCATCGTAATTGGCGAGGTCCTCGATTTTGGCGATCGGGGCGGTCTGGTCGACCTTGTAATAGGAGGCTTTCGCGACCTCGGCCGGCACCAGCTCGGGCACGCGCTTGATGTCGACGGTGGCGCCGGCTTCGCGCGCGCCCTCGGCGACGGCATTGGCCATCGCTTCGATGTGGCCATAGGCGGAATAATAAAGGACGAGAACTTTGGTCATGATGATCTCCGTTGGATGCAGATTTGATGGTGGGTGTCGGGAGCGTCATGCCGGGACAAGCCGGCATGACGAATGCGTTGCTAAGCCGCGTCGACGAGCACGATCTCGGAATCTTCCAATGCCGTGATCTTCAGGCTGTCTTCGTCGCGGATCGCGGCGCCGTCGCGGGCGTTGACGCGCACGCCGTTGATCTCGACCGACCCCGCCGCGGGCACGAGATAAAGGTGCCGCGACTTGTGCGGCACGTACTCCGCGCTCTCGCCTGCCTTCAGCGTGGTGGCGAGCACCCGCGCATCGGCGCGGATCGGCAACGCGTCGGTGTCTTGCTCGAAGCCGCTCGCGATGGTGACGAGCTTGCCGGAGCGGTCTCCTTTCGGAAACGGCTTCGAGCCCCAGGTCGGCTGCCCCCCGCGCGCGGTCGGCTCGATCCAGATCTGGAAGATGCGTGTCTTGGTCGGCTCGAGATTGTACTCGGAGTGGCGGATGCCGCTGCCGGCGCTCATCACCTGCACGTCGCCCGCTTCGGTGCGTCCCTCGTTGCCGAGGCTGTCCTGGTGGGTGATCGCGCCCTCGCGCACATAGGTGATGATTTCCATGTTGGCGTGGGGATGGGCTGGAAAGCCGGTGTTCGGCGCGATCTCGTCGTCGTTCCACACCCGCAAGGCGCCGTGACCCATGTTGTCGGGGTCATAATGGCTTGCGAAGGAGAAATGATGCTTGGCGTTGAGCCAGCCGTGATCGGCGCCGCCGAGCTTTGCGAAAGGTCTGAGTTCGATCATCTGCGTAATTCCTTGTTTTGGCGGGTGGCGCCTTGATCAGGCGCCGAAACCGCCGTCGACGTTGAGCACCGCGCCGGTGACGAAGGAGGCTTCCGGGCTTGCGAGGAAGACGATTCCGGCGGCGACTTCCTCGGGACGGCCGAAGCGCTGCAGCGCGTGCTGCTTGCGCTGGGTCTCGGCGAACTCGCCGCCGTCCTTCGGATTCATGTCGGTGTCGATCGAGCCGGGCTGCACCACGTTCACGGTGATGCCGCGCGGGCCGAGGTCGCGGGCTGCGCCCTTGGTGTAACCGACCACGGCCGCCTTGGTGGCGACGTAGTCGGCAAGGCCCGGGAACGAGGCGCGGTCGGCAAGCATCGAACCGACGGTGACGATGCGGCCGCCCTCGCCCATCAATTGCGAAGCGGCGCGGATCGCCGCGATCACGCCATGCACGTTGACCGCGTCCTGGCGGGCGAGCGCTTCGGTGTCGGCATTGGCATCGTCGATCGCGCCGCCGCTCGCGACGCCGGCATTGTTGACGAGGATGTCGAGATGGCCGAACTCCTTCGCGACGGCCTTGACGAGCTGCGTCACGTCCTTGGCCGAGGCCTGGTCGGCCTTGAAGGCGCGGGCCTTGACGCCCCGGGCCTTCAACTCGGTGACGACCGCTTCCGCCTTTTCGGGAGAGGCAACGTAGCTGATGGCGACATCAGCGCCTTCATCGGCGAGTGCGCGGGCAGAGGCCGCGCCGATACCGCGCGAGCCGCCGGTGACGAGGGCAACCTTGCCTGAGAGCTTCTTGGTCATTGGATTTCTCCAGCCCTGAATGTCTGATGACCCTTGGATAAGCCTCCGCCTGTGGTATATAAATAGAAACTGTTGAAACGTATTGTTTCCAAAAACATCCCGATCGGACCCGCCATGGCCAAACTTCCCGATTTCGAGGCACTCGCGATTTTCGCAAAAGTCGTGGAATTACGGTCGTTTGCGGGGGCCGCGAGCGAGCTCGCGATGTCCAAGGCGACGGTGTCCAAGGCGGTCACGCGCCTCGAAGGGCGGCTCGGCGCCCGGCTGTTCAACCGCACCTCACGCCGGCTCGCGCTGACCGATGCTGGCCATAAGCTCGCCGAGCGTGCGACGCGCCTGCTGTCCGATGGCGAAGCCGCGGAGAACGAGGCGCTGGCGCAGTCGGTCGCGCCGCGGGGCCTGGTGCGGCTCGCCGTGCCCATGACATTCGGGATCAAGGCGGTGGCGCCGCTGCTGCCGGAGTTCTTCGAAACCTATCCCGAAGTCTCGGTAGACCTGCATCTGAGCGATGCGACCATCGATTTGATCGGCGAGGGCTTTGACATGGCTGTGCGGATCGCGCGGCTGCCGGATTCCTCGTTGATCGCGCGGCGCCTCTTCACCATGCCGCGTTTCACTGTGGCCGCGCCGTCCTATCTGAAGCGCGAGGGACGACCGACGCATCCGATGCATCTGGCCGCTCACAAATGCTTCAGCTACGCCTATCTCTCGACGCCGAACGTCTGGCACTACACCAATGCGGCCGGCGAGCAGGCCAGCGTGCGTCCGGGCGGACAGCTCCGTGCCAACAACGGCGACGCGGTGATGCCGGCGCTGATCGCCGGCCTCGGCATCGCCGACCTTCCAGAATTCATCGTCGGCGACGCCATCTCCTCCGGCGAGGTCGAAGTGATCCTGAAGGACTGGAAGCAGGTCGAAGGCGCCGTGCATCTGGTGACGCCACCCGGCGGCCCGCGCCCCGCACGCGTCGAGGCGCTCGGCGATTTTCTCGCAGCGAAACTGCCGGGTACGTGCAAACGGCGGGTGAAGAGGAGCGAGCGAACAGCGTAGGTGCCGTAGGGTGGGCAAAGCGAAGCGTGCCCACCAATTCACGCGAGGAATCGCAAGTGCCTCAGTACCGCCGAGCGCAAGGCAACATGTTCTTCTTCACCGTCGTGCTAGCTGATAGGTCAAGTACGCTACTCGTCGACCAGGTTGATCGCCTACGCCAGATTTACCGAACGGTCGTGCAACGCCGGCCGTTCGAAACCCTCGCTATCTGTATCTTGCCTGACCACCTCCATGCGATCTGGGCGTTGCCTGAGGATGACGCCGACTTTTCGTCGCGATGGAATCTGATCAAGGGTGGGTTTTCGCGGCGGCTGGAGGCCGGCGAGCGTTCAATCAGTAAGTCGAGGAAGCGCGAGAAGGGCATCTGGCAGCGCCGCTTCTGGGAGCACTCAATTCGCGACGATGCTGACTTGGAGCGGCACGTTGATTACATACACTTCATCCCGTGAAGCATGGCCTCGTCGCGCGTGTGCGCGATTGGTCGTTCAGCAGCTTCCACCGCTATGTTGATCAAGGCACCCTTCCCGTGGATTGGGGAGGGGATATGCGGGACGTTGCCGGGCAATTCGGCGAATGATGGTGGGCACGGCGCGCGAAGAGCGCGCCTTTGCCCACCCTACGGCACCTCGCCGCACAGCTATCGTAGGGTGGGCAAAGCGAAGCGTGCCCACCAATCTTCGACTACGATACCTTCACGCCGTCGATCGCGACCACGCGCAAGGCCGGCCGCAACGTCCCCTCCAGCTGTGTCTTCAATTCGTGCACGCGCGGATCGCTCGAGCGTGCCGCACACACCGCGTATTGATGCACGGATTGCGCCAAGGCGCGTCGCGCTTCCGGCGTTCGTGTCACGTCAGGCTTTGACAGCCGCAACACGATAGCGGCGAGATTCACCAGCATCTCGTCCAGCGCCACGTCAATGGTCTGAAGTCTATTCATCGCTCCACTCCCTGGGAGGCAACGGTAGAGTCCAGGGGGCGTTCCTGACCGGGCGGAACATGGATAATGCTTCGTTAATCCCGCCGCGCGGCTTGTTCTTGCGGAGGGTCACGCTAGGCTGGCAGCGAAACAAGAAAACAGGGGGAAATCTGCCATGGATCGCCGCGATGTCCTGCGCGCCGCTGCCGCATTGCCGTTGTTGCCTGTGTTGTCGAGCGCGGCTTTCGCGCAAGCCTATCCCACTCGCAACGTCACCATGATCGTGCCGTTTCCAGCCGGCGGCCAGGCGGATCTCGCGGCGCGCCCCGTCGCACAGGCGCTGGAGCGAATCCTCGGCAAGGCGGTCATCGTCGACAACCGCGCCGGCGGTGGCGGTGGATCCGTTGGCAACGCCGCGGCGGCGCGCGCCGAGCCTGACGGCTACACGCTGCTGATGACGCTGTCCTCGCTCGCGGTGCTGCCCGAGGCCGACCGGCTGTTCGACCGTCCGGTCGCCTACGAGCTCTCGCAGTTCATGCCGATCGCGCGGGTGCTGGCCGATCCCACGCTGCTCGCGGTACCGGCCTCGGCGCCGTGGAAGACCGCGCAGGATTTCGTCGAGGATGCCAGGAAGCGTCCCGGCCAGATCACCTATGGCTCGTCGGGGCCTTACGGCACGTTGCACGTGGCGATGGAGATGTTTGCGAGCAGCGCCGACATCAAGCTGCTCCATGTGCCGTTTCGCGGCGCCGGACCGGCACTCACCGCGCTGCTCAGCGGCACCGTGCAGGCGATCGCCGCCGCACCGGGAACGCTGAAGCCGCAAGTGGAGGACGGCAAGCTGCGCGTGCTCGGCAATTGCGGCGCCAAGCGCATCGCAAGCTTCCCCGACGTGCCGACCTTCCAGGAGCTCGGCTACAAGGACGTCGAGATGTACATCTGGGCCGGACTCTTTGCCCAGAATGCTCTTCCTGCCCCGATCGCGACTCGCCTGCGCGAGGCAATGGCGCAGGTGATGACGAGCCCCGACGTGCTCAAGGCCTTCGAAACGTCGGGCAGTCTCGTTGCCTATCAGGACGCGCCGGCGTTTGCCGAGTTCGTGGCGGTCGACAGCGCGCGGCTGATTGCGGCGGTGAAGAAGATCGGCAAGGTCGAATAGGTTCCTGGCCCGTTTTCACAATTTTTTGTTGGTCCAGAACCTCCCCGCGTCTCATTGATTCAGCAGAATTCGAGAGACTCGCGAAGGAATCGGACATGCGAACAGAGCGGATTGCGCTGGGTGTGGCGCTTGCGATCGGCGGCATCGCCGCGCAGGGCGTTGCATCCGCTGAAGAGTATCGCGGAACCATGGAGCAGCAGATGGCCTGCACGCCGGATGTATGGCGGCTGTGCAGCGACCAGATCCCTGATGTGAGCCGCATTACGGCCTGCTTGCGGCAGAATACGCCCCAGCTCTCCAGCGGTTGTCGCGCGGTGTTCCAGTCCAACAACCAGATGCCGCCGCAGCAGCAGGTTCCGGGCAATCGCGCCGCGCCGGCGCCACGATACAATGCTGCGCCGCCGCCTCCGGCGACCCAGCCCCGGCCTTACGACGAGGATGATTAGCGCGCTTCGGATCTGGTCTCGCAGACATCGACCCATTCCGCCGCGGTCAGCTCGGCCATCCGCTCCGGCGTGATCCGTACCGCGCTATGGGTCGAGCCGGCAGCCGGCACCACCACGTCGAACGCTTTCAGCGAGATGTCGCAATAGACCGGCAGCGGCGCCTTCAGTCCGAACGGGCAGACGCCGCCGACCTCGTGGCCGGTGACCTCCGCGACCTCTTCCAGCCCCAGCATCTTCGGCTTGCCGCCGAACGCCGCCTTCACCTTCTTGTTGTCCATGCGCGAGGTGCCGGCCGCGACGATCAGGATGACGCGTTCGCCGATCCGCAAGGACAGCGTCTTGGCGATCATTCCGGGCTCGACGCCGTAGGCCTCGGCGGCCAGCGGCACGGTCGCGGAGCTGATCGGGGATTCGATAACCGTGATGTCGGGGGCTTTTTCGGCGAAGAAATCGCGAACGGATTGAAGGCTCATTCAGGTCGGCTCATTCCAGACTTAAGGGCGGGCGGCGACGCCTAAGCAATCCTTGGCAGCTCAGAGAGCGCCCGGACACGATGATCCGGCGCAAAGCCGAGCTCGTCCATCTGGGTGCGGATCGCCTTGAACATCGTCAGCGGTGCCACGAGTTCGTTCTCGACGCAAGCCAGTGCCATCGCTTCGGGCCTCACCCGTTCGATCCAGGCAACGTTCAGTCCGAATGCTTTCGCGCCTGCGACATCCCAGGGATTGGAGGAGACGAACAGCACCTCGTCCGGCGCGGTGCCGAGCGCCTCGCCGATCAGCTCATAGGCCTCCGCGCTCGGCTTGAAGATCTTCTTCGCGTCGACGCTGATCGTGGCATCGAGCAGGGCGTCGAGACCGGAGTTGCGCACGAGCGCATTCAGCATGTCCGGACTGCCGTTGGAGAGGATGGCGAGTTTTCGCGGTTTCAGAGCCGTGAGCGCTGCCGTCGCATCCGGATAGAGATCGAGATGCAGGTACTTCTCGATCACGCGCTCGAATGCCTCGTTCTCGTAAGCGAGCCCGAGCACGCGCAACGTATAGGCGAGCGAGTCGCGCGTGATGGCTGCAAAGTCCTGGTAGCGCCGCATCAGCGAGCGCAGCCAGGTGTATTCGAGCTGCTTGATCCGCCAGATCTGCGTGATGATCTCACCGTAGCCGGGAAACGCATCCTCGGTGATCTCCGCGACCGATTGGATATCGTAAAGCGTTCCGTAGGCGTCGAAGACAACGGCTTTGAGACTCAATTCACCTGTCCCCCGGGATCGTTGCGGTCCACGGACTATACAAGGCGCAGCGAAATCGGTCCAAGAGGCAATCGCGACTTGGGCCTCTGGTTTCTAAAGCCTGATCACGACCTTGCCGAAATGTGAGCCGGTCCGCAGGTGCGCATATGCTTCGGGAACCTCGTCGAAGTCGTAGACCCGATCGACGATCGGGTGGATCGCATGCTCGGTCAGGAAGCGATTCATCGCGACAAAGTGTTCGGCCGATCCGACGGTGACACCGATGATGTCGGCATTCTCCCACTGCAGGCGTGCGAGGTCGGGCTTGGGACCGAACCCCGTCAAAACCCCAATCTGAACGATCTTGCCACCCGAAGCGACCGATCGCAGCGATCGGTCATAGGTGCCGGGACCGCCGAGTTCGAGGATATGACTGGCGCCGGCGCCATTCGTCGCCTTCATCAGGGCGACATCCCAGTCCGGCGTGTCGCGGTAGTTGATGAGGATCGAACCGCCCAGCGCCTTGGCGCGGGCGAGTTTTTCGTCCGAGGATGATATCACGATCGCGCGCGCGCCCAGCGCCGCTGCGAATTGAAGCCCGAACAGCGCGACGCCGCCTGTCCCCTGGACCAGCAGCGTGTCGCCTTTGCGCATCCCGCCGCGTGCGATGATGCCATGAAAAGCCGTGACGCCGGCGCAGGGCAGGGTCGCTGCCTCCACCGCGGACAGATGCGCCGGCACTGAGACCAGCGCGGTTGCCGGCAGCACGACATACTCGGCCAGCATTCCGTCCATCGTGTTGCCACCGAGGGATGACGGAATATAGCTGGACTTGAACGGCCCGGAGATCCAATCGCGGAAGAACGATGCAGCGACGCGGTCCCCGAGCCGCCATTGCGCGACGCCGGCGCCGATGGCGTCAACGACACCCGCACCGTCGGAGAGTGGAACGCGTCCGTTGAGCTCGCCTTGGCCTGCACGGTCGAGGACCAGGAGGTCGCGGTAATTCAGACTTGCCGCTTCGACCCGAATGCGGACCTCGCCATTGGCGGGTTCGGGTTTGCCGACGTCGACGCACGCAAGGCGGCCAGCACCAGCATGGCCATTCAAATGGTAGGCTTTCATCGTTGCTCCCTTCACAAGTGGCATTCACTTGGACGAGCGAAGTCTGTAAGGTCTGACAGCGCTGTGAGGGTCAAGAGGCTTCAGATGAAAATCGGCGAACTCTCCCGACGGACGGGGGTCAGCGTCCGAATGCTGCGCTACTACGAAGGCGAAGGACTGCTTGCGCCGCTGCGGACGAACTCCGGCTATCGCGACTATGGCACGGCCGAAGAGGAAACCGTACGGCGCATCAAGATGCTCGGCGGCGCGGGGATGACGCTCGAAACCATCAAGCGGTTGCTCCCCTGCGTAAGGAACAACGATCCGGCTTTCACGCCGTGCAACGAGCTGCGAAAAATACTCACTCAGCAGGTCGGCCTGATCGACGAACGTATCGAGACGCTCAGCGAAAGCCGGACAATCCTGGCCGGCTTCCTCGCAAGCGTGAACTGATCGCGCGCGACGCCGCCATCGGATTCACCGCGCCAAGGCCGCCATCCGCAACTTGGGCCGCAGCTGGGTGCTGGACCTGCGCGGCGCGAGCATCGGCCTTGAGTCTTAAGCCTTGAGGACCTGAGCATGAGGGCTTCGATAGCAGCGTCGAAGCCCTCAATGCGCTGACGAGTGCGCCCCTAGATCCCCAGCAGCTTCCTTGCGTTCGCCTTCAGCACCTTCGGCCGGATCTCATCGCGGATGTCGATCTTGGCGAAATCCGACAGCCAGCGGTCCGGCGTGATCACCGGCCAGTCCGAGCCGAACAGCATCTTGTCCTGCAGGATCGAGTTGATGTAGCGCACCAGGATCGGCGGGAAATATTTCGGCGACCAGCCCGAGAGGTCGATGTAGACGTTGGGCTTATGGGTCGCGACCGACAGTGCTTCCTCCTGCCAGGGGAAAGAGGGATGCGCGAGGATGATCTTGAGGTCGGGGAAATCGGCCGCGACGTCGTCCATGTACATCGGGTTGGAATATTTCAGCCGCATGCCCATGCCGCCGGGCATGCCCGAGCCGACGCCGGTCTGGCCGGTGTGGAACAGCGCGATCGCGCCGCCATTGTTGATCTCTTCATAGAGCGGATAGGCCATGCGGTCGTTGGCATAGAAGCCCTGCATGGTCGGGTGGAATTTGAAGCCGCGCACCCCGTATTCCTCGATCAGCTTGCGCGCCTCGCGCACCCCGAGCTTGCCCTTGTGCGGGTCGATCGAGACGAAGGGGATGAGGACGTCGAGATGGTCGGAGGCGATCTCCAGCATCTCCTCGTTCTTGTAGCGGCGGAAGCCGGTCTCGCGCTCGGCGTCGACCGGAAAGATCACCGCGGCGATGTTCTTGGATCGA
Source organism: Bradyrhizobium sp. JR4.1 (assembly GCF_040548605.1). Lineage (NCBI taxonomy): Bacteria > Pseudomonadati > Pseudomonadota > Alphaproteobacteria > Hyphomicrobiales > Nitrobacteraceae > Bradyrhizobium > Bradyrhizobium sp. JR4.1. The sequence goes on along the minus strand of NZ_JBEPRY010000015.1, from coordinate 86,620 downwards.
TAGTAGGCGGCGGTCTCCGGCACGGTCGGCGGATGCTTGTGCGGCGACTTGAAATAGTCCGCCATCTGCGCCTGAAAGTCGTCATAGCCGTCGTCGGGATGGGTGCCGCAGGGCTCCTCGGCGTGGGTGTGGATATCGATGGCGACGACGTCGTCGATATTGGGCAGCTTCAGCTTCGGCATGGGTTTCCTCCCGACGGGTTGTCGAATTGATTATATGATATAACGAATTTGGCAAGACATTGTGGGACAAGGCGTCGTGGGACAGGCGTCGCCCGAGATGCTGATTGGGCCGATCCGGCCGCTTCTACTTTGCATGGGGTTGTTTTCCTGAATTTGCTGGGTGGGATCGGGCCAGTTAACATTGACATCCGGTCCTCCCATGCCTTAAGAACCGCCCCGTCCCGGGCGGTCGGTCCGCCAGCGGGAAAATCTCATTTTGCCTCATTCGCGCGTGCCGAAACGGTAGTGCCGAACACGGCCTTTCGAACGTTCAGGATTCTGCCATGAAGGTCCGTAACTCGCTGAAATCGCTGCGCGGTCGCCATCGCGCCAACCGCCTGGTCCGCCGCAAGGGCCGGGTCTATGTGATCAACAAAGTGCAGCGCCGCTTCAAGGCACGTCAGGGCTGATTTCGCCCTGCCGGACGCTCGCGAGCGCCCCGCAAGACCACGGTCTCACACGAGTTTGACGCCGCCCCTGCTTTGCAAGGGCGGCTTTGCGCGTTTAGACTTCGGCCATGGCAGTGAGATTCTTCGTCGCGCGCACCCTGTGTCTGGCTCTTGTGCTGGGAGCCGCCGGACTCGCTCCGGCGCTGGCGCAGCAGATTGATCCACCGACCCCACCCGGCAAGCAGAAGAAACTTCCGGAAGCGCCGGCCAAGCTGCCCAAGGTCGACCGCACCAAGAATCTCGATTTCCTGTTCGGCGCGCTGAAAGCTGCGCCCGACGAGGCCAGCGCCAAGCACGTCGAGGCGCGGATCTGGGCGATCTGGATCCAGACCCCGAGCGACACCGCGGCGCTGCTGATGGCGCGGGCCAAGACCGCGGTCGACGCAAAGAAGATCGAGGTCGCGATCAAGCTGCTGGATTCGGTCGTCAAGCTCAGGCCCGACTATATCGAGGCCTGGAATCGTCGCGCGACGCTCTACTACATGCAGAACGATTATGGCCGTTCGCTCGCCGACATTCGCGAGGTGTTGATCCGTGAGCCCCGCCATTTCGGCGCGCTCGCAGGCCTCGGCATGATCATGCAGGAGGTCGGCGACGAAAAGCGCGCACTCGAGGCCTACCGCAAGGCGCTCGCCGTCAATCCGCACCTCGAGAAGATCCCCGATCAGGTCAAGGCGCTGACCGAGAAGGTCGAAGGCCGCGATATTTAGCGGACAAGTCGATCATTGCTCGAGCGAATGCAACGCAGGCGGATTAACCACGATGACACGCGCTGCGTCACGAGGGGTGTGGGTGGCACCGCCGCAGGCCTACCTTCATGGCGGGAGCACAGCCATGAAGCGTTTGATCTTTGCAGGTACATTGCTGTTGGCGTCGGGCACGGCGAGCCTCGCCGACGGACTGTTCTGGGTGGTCGGCAATCGCGCCACCGGAAAATGCAACATCGTGACCAGCAATCCCGTGATCATCGGCGACGTCTGGTTCGGTGACGGTCCTTACAAATCGAAGGCCGACGCCAAGCTTGCCCGTTCGACCATCCGCGCCTGTCCCGCACCCACGCCTGACGAGGAAAAGGACGAGGACAGCACGAACTAGGTCGACAGCGACCTAGTGCAAAACGCTGCCCTCGCGCTCGGCGAGGCCGCGATCGACTGCTGCGGCGTAGGCCTTTGCAAGCTCCGTCTCGAGGTGCTCGTTGATCAGCAGCAGCGCGCGCACAGCACCGCGCAGGTCGCCGTGGCAGCTTGCCACGATCTCGTCGATCGCAGTATCTTTGGATCTCAGGCTCATCGAAATTCTCCGGTTCAAATCAGGATAAATCCTGCCGGTCTTTCCCGCATCCCCGAGGGTTGCGAGCAGGATCGGCGCCCACCTGCGTCTAAATGGCGGAACCGACCGTGGCGATTATATGGACGCCGCGATGACGACTGCATGAAGCTGTTTCGAGGCTTGCGTGCTGCGGGGAGTAGCATTGATTTCGTTGCGTTTTTACCGCTTGAATTATGCACATATCCACAGCCCCGGTATTTCAAGTGGAGCGCGGGGGCTCCCCGGGCGAAACTGCCGCCCGCAAGCCACGTAACTGCCCTGTGCCCTGGATCGCCCGGATTCCATCCATGATCGTGATGTCAGTCGTGACCGCGCTGGTTGTGCTGGCGCTGGTCACGCAGGCCGGCGTCCTCGCCGTGCAACGCGCCTTTCCACCGCAAGGCCGGATGATCGAGGTCGATGGCGCCGTGCTTCACCTCGTCGATATCGGCCCGCGCGATTCGGGCCTGCCGATCGTGATGCTGCACGGCGCGAGCTCCAACCTCGAGGCGATGCGGCGGCCGCTCGGCGATCTCCTCGCCAGGGATCATCGCGTCATCCTGATCGACCGTCCCGGTCATGGCTGGAGCACGCGGGCGCGGCGGCAGGATTCGACCCCGGAGGTGCAGGCGCGGATGATCGATGAGGCGCTCGGCAAACTCGGGATCGATCGCGCGGTCTTCGTGGTGCATTCCTGGAGCGGCGCGCTTGGCGCGCGGCTGGCGCTCGATCATCCTGGCCGCGTCGCGGGCCTTGTGATGCTCGCGCCCGTCACCCATCCCTGGCGCGGCGGCGTCGGCCGCTACAACGAGATCATAGCAACGCCCGTGATCGGCCCGCTGCTCGCCTACACCATAACCCTGCCGCTGGGCTATTTCCTGAGCGAGCCCGGCGCGCGCAACGTCTTCCTGCCGCAAATGATGCCGGATGGTTTCGTGCGGGACTCCGCGACGCCGCTGCTGCTGCGCCCGCGCGAGTTCATCGCCAATGCCTATGATCTGGTGACGCTGAAGGAAGCGGTCGCCGTGCAGGTCGTCCGCTACGGCGAGATATCGGCGCCAGTCACGATCATCGCCGGCGAACCCGACAAGACGGTGAAGACCGACATTCACGCGCGCCCGTTCGCTGCCACCGTGCAGAATGCCAAGCTGATCGTGCTGCCTGATCTCGGCCACATGGTGCAGAACGCGGTGCCCGATCTCGTCAAGACGGAGATCGAGACGATGATCGGAAACATCGTCCCGGCGCAGGCGGCCGCCGATTAGCGGCCGCCGCTTACGCGCTTACTGCTTGATCTTGCCGTCCTTGTCGAACTGCGACACATAGGCCCAGAGATTGTTGATCTCGTTCTCGTTCTTGATGCCGGCGAACGCCATCTTGGTGCCGGGGATCTTGGCCTTCGGGTCCTTGATGTATTCCTTGAACAGCGCCTCGTTCCAGGTGATGCCGGAATTCTTGTTGGCGTCGGAATAATTGTAGTCCGGCGCGGTGCCGGACTTGCGGCCGTCGAGGCCGTTGAGCTCGGGGCCGACCTTGTTCTTGGCGCCTTCGCCGATCGCGTGACAGGCCAGGCATTTGTTGAACGACGACTTGCCGGCCGCGACGTCCTGCGCCATCGCGGCGGGTGCGGTGGCAATCGCGGTGAGGATGGTCAATGCGCCAAAAATCAGTTTTGTCATCGGGTGCTCTTCGTCTCTTCCCTGGGGTCTGGTCAGTTGCATGCCTGATCGGCAATGGTCGGACCTGCCGGTTTTGGCAGGCCTGTCCGGATTGGACAAGCCGCCAAACCATGGCAGGTTTCACGATTTCCTACTTGTCCCAGAGCGAACTCGCGCAAGATCGTCGATCCGACTTTCGGATGGCCTACCCAAACCACCGCGGACGTGGTTGATTTGCCGCGACAATTCGATCGTGCGGCCTCAGCCGGAAGGATACGCCATGAAGGAAATGTTATGGCCATCATGATGCCTGCGAGCGACCAGGCCGTGCTCGCGCGCCGCGCCGAGATCGTGGCTGCATTGCGCGCAATCGTCCCAGGCGAAGGCGTGATCGATACGCCTGCCGAGATGCGGGCCTATGAATCCGACGGATTGACGGCCTATCGGCAGCCGCCGATGGTCGTGGTGCTGCCCGACACGACCGAGCAGGTTTCGCTCGTCCTGAAATATTGTGCCGGACAAGGCATCAAGGTGGTGCCGCGCGGCTCGGGCACCTCGCTCTCCGGCGGCGCGCTGCCGCTGGAAGACGGCGTGCTCCTGGGCCTCGGCAAGTTCAAGCGCATCCGCGAGATCGATTTCGACAACCGCGCCGTCGTCACCGAACCCGGCGTCACCAACCTCGCGATCAGCCAGGCCGTCGCCCATGCCGGGTTCTACTACGCGCCGGATCCGTCCTCGCAGATCGCCTGCTCGATCGGCGGCAATGTTGCGGAGAATTCCGGCGGCGTGCACTGCCTGAAATACGGCATGACCACCAACAACGTGCTCGGCTGCGAGATCGTGCTGATGAGCGGCGAGATCCTGCGCATCGGCGGCAAATCGGCGGAGAACTCCGGCTACGACCTCATGGGCGTCATCACCGGCTCGGAAGGCCTGCTCGGTGTCATCACCGAGATCACGGTGCGCATCCTGCAAAAGCCGGAGACGGCGCGTGCGCTGATGGTCGGATTCGCGCAAGTCGAGGCGGCCGGCGAATGCGTGGCGCGCATCATCGGCGCCGGCATCATTCCAGGCGGCATGGAGATGATGGACAAGCCTGCGATCCACGCCGCGGAAGCCTTCGTCCATGCCGGCTATCCGCTCGATGTCGAGGCCCTCCTCATCATCGAGCTCGACGGTCCCAAGATCGAGGTCGATGAGCTGATCACGCGGGTCGAGACGATTGCGAACGCTTGCGGCTCGACCACCTGCCAGATCTCGACCTCGGAGGCCGAGCGCAATCTGTTTTGGGCCGGCCGGAAAGCCGCGTTCCCCGCCGTCGGCCGCATCTCGCCGGACTATCTCTGCATGGACGGCACCATCCCACGCGGTGCGCTGCCGAAGGCGCTGGCGCGCATCCGCGAGCTATCCGAAAAATACCAGCTCGGTTGCGCCAACGTGTTCCATGCCGGCGACGGCAATCTGCATCCGCTGATCCTCTATGACGCCAACAAGCCCGGCGAGATCGAGCGCGCCGAAGCCTTCGGCGCCGACATCTTGCGCGCCTGCGTCGAGTTCGGCGGCGTGCTCACCGGCGAGCACGGCGTCGGCATCGAGAAGCGCGATCTGATGCCGGAGATGTTCAGCGAGATCGACCTCAACCAGCAGCAGCGCCTGAAATGCGCCTTCGACGCGCAGGGCCTGCTCAATCCCGGAAAGGTGTTTCCGACCCTGCACCGCTGCGCCGAGCTCGGTCGCATGCACGTCCATGCCGGCAAGCTGGCGTTTCCCGACATTCCGCGGTTCTAGAGCCGCCTCGCTGCAACGCGCCAAATTTGATTTTCGCTGCAAACTTCGGTACCCGCTACAGGCGTGGATACGCTCAAGGTACGAGACGCCAAAGACGTCGAAGAGGTGGTGCGCGCGGCGATTGCCAATGAGCAGCCGCTCGAGATCATCGGCCATGGCTCCAAGCGTGCCATCGGTCATGCGATGGCGACCAACGCCGTGCTCGACGTCTCCGCGCTGAATGCCATCACCGCCTATGAGCCCAACGAACTCATTGTCACGCTCCAGGCCGGGGCGCCGCTGGCCGACGTGCTGTCGCTGATCGATGCCAAGAACCAGCAATTCGCCTTCGAGCCGATGAACACCGCGCCGCTGCTCGGCACGCCCGCGCTCGGCACCATCGGCGGCATGATCGCGGCTGGCCTGGCCGGTCCGCGCCGGATCAAGGCGGGCGGGGCGCGCGACCATCTGCTTGGGGCGCATGCTGTCTCCGGTTTCGGCGACAGCTTCAAGACCGGCGGCAAGGTGGTGAAGAACGTCACGGGCTACGACCTCTGTAAGCTTCTCGCGGGTTCCTGGGGCACGCTGTCGATCATGACCGAGGTCACGCTGAAGGTGATGCCGAAGCCGGAGGCGGAGCGGACGCTGTTGCTGCGCGGGCTCGACGATGCCGCCGCGAACAAGGCGATGACGGCGGCGCTCGGCTCGCCCTTCGACGTCTCCGGGGCCGCGCATCTGCCGACATCGGCGTTCCGGACCAAGATCGAAGGTCTCGGCGATATCGCAGGCCAAAGCGAGGCGCTGACCGTGCTGCGGCTCGAGGGCATTACCGCCTCGGCCGCTCACCGTGCCGGCTCGCTGCGCGAATTGCTGGCGCCGTTCGGAACCGCAACTCTCGTCGAGGACACGGTGTCAGCGGCGCTGTGGACCACGATCCGCGACGTCCTGCCGTTCGCGGCTGACGGCGCGCTGGGGGCGTGGCCAGTCTGGCGGATCGTCTGTCCGCCGGCGTCGGGCGCGGCGCTCGGGACGCTGCTGGCGCGCGAGACCGGCGGCGAATTGATCTACGATTGGGGTGGTGGACTGATCTGGGCGGCGTTGCCACCGAAGCCGGACGCGCATGCCGCGGCCGTGCGCGAACGTGCAAATGCGGCCGGCGGGCACGCTACGCTGATCCGGGCGGCCGAGGACATCAGGCGCACGATCGATGTATTCCACCCCCAATGCCCTGGCCTTGCCGCCTTGAGCGAGCGGGTCCGCGCCAGCTTCGATCCGAAGACCATCCTCAACCGGGGCCGGCTGTCGCGGGGCGTTGCGGCATGAAGACCGAATTCTCACTCGCGCAGCTCGCCGATCCCGACATCGCGGAAGCCGACAAGATCCTGCGCGCCTGCGTCCATTGCGGCTTCTGCACCGCAACCTGCCCGACCTATGTGCTGCTTGGCGACGAGCTCGATAGCCCGCGCGGCCGCATCTATCTGATCAAGGAGATGCTGGAGAAGGACCAGACGCCGACCGCCGAAGTGGTCAAACATGTCGACCGCTGCCTGTCGTGCTTGGCTTGCATGACGACCTGCCCCTCGGGGGTGAATTACATGCATCTGGTCGATCAGGCCCGGGTCAGGATCGAGCAGCGTTACGAGCGGCCGCTGGCCGAGCGGCTGCTGCGCCGGGTGCTGGCCTTCGTCCTGCCGGACCCGCAGCGTTTCCGCGCCAGCATGGTGCTGGCGCGGCTGGCCCGCCCGCTGGCCGCGTTCCTGCCGACGCCCCGGCCGTCGGCGACGCCCGGCCTGATCCTGCGCCTGAAGGCGATGTTGGCGCTGGCGCCGAGCCGGCTGCCGCCGCCGGGGCCCGCCGCCGGCAGTGTGTTCGCGGCTCTCGGCAAGAAGCGCGGCCGGGTCGCGCTGCTCCAGGGCTGTGCCCAGCAGGTGCTGGCGCCGCGCATCAACCAGGCTGCCATCAGTCTCCTCACGCGCCACGGCATCGAGGTCGTCCTGGTCAGGGACGAGCAGTGCTGCGGCGCGCTGACCCATCACCTCGGCAACGACCAGGACGCATTGGCGCGGGCTCGCGCCAATGTCGCGGCGTGGCGCGCGGAAGCGGCCGGCGAGGGGCTCGACGCCATCCTGGTGACCGCGTCCGGCTGCGGCACCGTGATCAAGGACTACGGCTACCTTCTGCGCGAGGACGCTGCGCTTGCCGCCGATGCGGCGAAGGTCTCTGCGCTCGCCAAGGACATCACTGAATATGTCGCCGGCCTTGGACTCGCGGCCACGGCGCGACAGGACAACATCGTCGTCGCCTATCACTCGGCGTGTTCGTTGCAGCACGGGCAGAAAATCACGGGCCTTCCGAAAGAATTGCTTTCCAATAACGGATTCGTGGTGAAAGATGTGCCCGAGAGCCATTTGTGTTGCGGTTCGGCGGGGACTTACAACATTCTCCAGCCCGAGCTTGCGGGCCGGTTGCGTGATCGCAAGGTCGCCAACATCGCGAGCGTCAAGCCGGACATGATTGCCACAGGCAATATCGGCTGCATGGTGCAGATTGCCAGTGGCACGTCAGTTCCGGTCGTACACACGATTGAGCTTCTCGATTGGGCTACGGGCGGGTCGCGGCCGGCATTGAACGCGCAAGACTGAGCTTTCGAAGACCGAGCTTTCGAGGGCTGAGCTTTCGTCCGGAGGTGACGGCTGAAGACACCCGATCGACCATTGTTCGGCGGCAACAGGAGGACCACGATGGCGAAAGCGAAGAAGAAAAAAAGCAAGAAGGCCAAAAAGGCCAAGAAGGCAGTAGCGGCGAAGAAGACCGCAAAGAAGGCAGCCAAGAAGTCTGCGAAGAAGTCTGCCAAGAAGGCTACAAAGAAATCTGCGAAGAAGGCCGCGCCGAAGAAGGCGGCCAAGAAGGCCGCTAAGCAGGCTGCGCCCAAAAAGGCCGCCAAGAAGGCTGCGAAGAAAGCGGCGCCGAAGAAGGCGAAGGCAGCTCCCGCGCCGAAGCCGTCAACGCCGGCAGCTCCGGCTCCTGAGCCCGCCGCCGAGACAAGCTGGGCGATGCCTTCGTCTTCTGCGGACTCGACGCCGGCCGAAGGACAAGGTTAGGCCCAAGGTTCAGGCCCAAGGTTAGGCCAAAGGGCTGGGTCCAATCCGACGACCATGATCGACAACAGGAAGGCCGCAGCGGTGATGCTGCGGCCTTTTTGCATCGGCGAGACGGGCCGCGAGGGATGGTCTTGTCCGGAAGCAGCCTGATTCGTGGCGCGGGCAGCACGGTACCGCAGGACCCGTACTAACCCGGGCCTCCCAGTGCACTTTGGATTGCAAATAATGTGTTCGAGAAGACACACAGGCTGACAACCTGCCGTGGAATCGTCAGAACGCCCAAAAAGTCGGCAGATGCCCGCGTTTTTTGCTTCTCGGTTTGCGCCACTCCATCCAGATTGCCGCAGTTACGAAATTTGCAATCAGGTCGTGCGTTCCGGGGGCTTCCGGGATCCGGCTGGGGTCATAGAACTGGTGATGGGGATCGAAATGAAAAAAGTGGCTTTGTTGGCAACGGCGCTGGCAATGGTGACGGGCTCGGCTTTCGCGGCAGACATGGCGGTGAAGGCTAAGAAGGCCCCGGTGGTTGCGTTCGATCCCTGGGATATCGCCTTCGGCGGCGCCATCATGAGCGACTACATCTTCCGCGGCGTCACGCAGTCGAACCACAAAGCGTCGGTCGCGGCCTATTTCGAGCCGCGCTACAACGTCAACAAGGACCTCCAGCTCTACGTCGGCGTGTCCGCCGAGAGCATCTCCTTCGCCAATCGCGCCGCTGCTGAAGTCGACATCTACGGCGGTATCCGCCCGACCTTCGGCGCCTTCGCGTTCGACATCGGTGTCTGGGGCTACCTGTATCCGGGCGGCAGCTGCGCCGACAACGTGCTCACCGGCGGCATTCCCGGCGGCAACGTCTGCGGCGTCAGCACGACCACGATCTTCCTCGCCGACGGCAACGTCATGAAGAAGGACGTCAGCTTCGTCGAAGTCTACGGCAAGGTGAACTACACCATCAACGACAGCTTCACGGTCGGCGCGACCGAGTACTACTCGCCGAACTTCCTGAACTCGGGTGCTTGGGGCAACTACGCTTCGTTGACCGCCAAATACACGGCGCCCAGCACGGCCTTCGGTCCCTCCGGCATGGGCATGTACGTGTCGGGTGAGTTCGGCCGGCAGTGGTTCGGAACTTCGGACGCCTTCTACGGCACCGGCGTCGGCACCGTTTTCGCCAACGGTATCCCCTACAAGGACTACAACACCTGGAACATCGGCATCGGCTTCACCTACAAGGTGTTCACGCTGGACCTGCGTTACTCCGACACCGACCTGAACAAGGGTGATTGCAACGCCTTCACCAGCGCCTTCAACGCCACCGGCACCACCAACGTCACCGCGATCAATCCGGGCGGCGCTGGATCCAACTGGTGCGGCGCGGCCGGCATTGCCAAGCTGTCGTTCGACCTGACGGCGATGAGCAACCTGAAGTAAGCTTCTTCCCGAAGCGACTTGATGAGGGCGGCAGGGCAACCTGCCGCCCTTTTGCTTTGGGACTTTTGGGGCGCAGGCTGAGGGCCTGCATGGTTCGAGACGTCCGCCTTCCGGCGGGCTCCTCACCATGAGGGGGCACGGTTTTCACCGCGAGGACAGACCTCATCCTGAGGGCCCGCCAAGGGCGGGCGTCTCGAAGGATGGCCGCAACGAAGGGCGATAGCCTCAGGGCTTGGTCGAGCCGTCTCAGCGCGCCGCGCTCGGCTCCTTCTCGACCGGCACACCACCGTCACCGAGGACGTGGATCGCGCCGTGCTTCACCATCGTCACCTTGCGGGTATGGAAGGCTTCCAGCGTCGAGCGGTGGCCGATCGAGACGAGGGTGGCCTGTGGCAGCTTCTCCGCCAGCAGCCGGTACAGGCGGGCCTCGGACGGCTCGTCCAGCGAGGCCGTGGCCTCGTCCAGAAACAGATAGTCCGGCGCATGCAGGAGCGCGCGGGCGAGCCCGAGCCGCTGCTGCTCGCCGAGCGACAGCATCCGGTTCCAATGACCGTCCTCCTCAAGACGCTCGGCCAGGTCAGGCAATCCGACCGCGATCAGCGCATCCCTGACGCGTGCGGTTTCGAACGCGCCCGGCGCGGCCGGATAGACCACCGCGTCGCGCAGCACGCCGACCGGGAAATAGGGGCGCTGGGGCAGCATCATCAGCTTCGCCTTTTCCGGGACGAAGATGGTGCCGGTGCCGAACGGCCAGATGCCGGCGATGGCCCGGAACAGCGTCGACTTGCCGGAGCCGGACGGTCCGGTCACCAGCACGCGCTCCGGCGTCTGGACGGAGAAGGCGTCGGCGGCGACCAGCGGCGTGCCGCTCGGCAGGTTCACGCAGAGCTGTTCGAGGGCGATATTGCGATTGCCGCCGGCGGCCTTGAGGGCAATCGCAGGCTCGTGCGGCGGCAGGTGCGCGGCCGCATCGACCGACATCTCGAAGCCGTCGAGGCGGGCGACGATCGAGCGCCATTCCGCCAGCGATCGGTACGCCGTGACGAAGAACGACAATGCGCCCTGTACGCTCGAGAAGGCGGAAGCGGTTTGCATCATGTCGCCAAGCTGGATCTTCTTGGCGAAGAAGGCCGGCGCCACCAGCACGTAGGGAAAGATCACGGCGGCCTGCTGATAGCTCGCGGTGAACGCGGTGAGGCGCTTGGTACGGCTCATAATGGCGTACCAATTGCCGATCACGAAGCCGAAGCGATCCAGCAGGCGGCCGCGCTCGGCGCCTTCGCCCTTGAGCAGCGCGATCTGCTCGGAATTCTCGCGGACGCGGACGAGGTTGAAGCGGAAGTCGGCCTCGAAGCGCTGCTGCTCGAAATTGAGATTGACCAGCGGGGCACCGATCCAGTGCGTCAGCGCCGTGCCGAAGATCGCGTAGACCAACGCGCCCCAGCAGAGATATCCGGGGATCATGAGGTCGGCGCCGAACAGGTGCAACGGCGCGGCGTTGGAAAGCCCCCAGAGGATGATCACGAAGGAGAACAGCGTCACGATCGACGAGAGCAGGCCGAGCCCGATGGTCAGGGTCTGCTCGACGAAGTTCTTGACGTCCTCGGTGATGCGCTGGTCCGGGTTGTCGGCCGCATCGCCCTTGAGCTGCATGCGGTAGTGGGTGGCGCCTTGCAGCCATTCGCCCAGATAGTGCCGGGTCAGCCATTGCCGCCAGCGGATCTGCAGCCACTGGTTCAGATACAGCTTGTAGACCGCCAGCGCGATGAAGGCGGAGGCGAGGCCGATGAAGATCCAGATCTCCCTGACGAAGCTATCCCAGTCGCTTGCCTGCAGCGAGCTGTAGAACCGGTTCTGCCATTGGTTGACCAGGACGTCGATCGCGACCAGCGCCAGCTCCATCGCGATGACCGCGGCGAGCAGACCGCGGCCGGCCCATTTGTCCTCCGATCGGAAATACGGGGCGGCGATTCGCCAGACGATCGCGAGCGTGGCGCTGATGTTCTTCACAGAGCTCTGTCTCCTGAGGGGATGTGCACAACTGCCCGGGCCAAAGACCTGGGACGACGGCGGAAATCGGCGCGCTTAGACTAAAGTCGCGAGTCCTGCAATTTGCGTTGGCTTGTCGCAGCTTGCAACCCTAGCATGGGGCTCATCGGCGCGGGGTGGGGGCCTCCGGGATGTCGCGAGCTTGTGAGCGGACGGGAACCGCTGCATTCGCGAGGAATTCGCGTCCGGCTCGGGGGTTATCGCTTCAGCGTCAAGCAGGATCGGCTGTCCACGCGGGCCGCCTGCAGCACACATGCGTGGGGGAGGAAGATCATGTGGAATCAAGTTTATGACCCGTTGCACAGCCCCGTGCTGTCGACGATCGCGGCGGCAGTCCCTGTCGTCACATTGCTGGTCCTGATCGCGAGCGGCCGCGTCCAGGCTCATATCGCGGCGGTCATCGCCGTGATCGTGGCCAATTTGATCACGATCTTCGTCTTCACCATGCCGGCGAACATGTCGATCCGCGCCTCGGTGCTGGGCATCGTCACCGGCTTCTTCCCGATCGGCTGGATCGTTCTCAACGTCATCTTCCTCTACCAGGTGACGGTGAGCACCGGACGCTTCGAATTGCTCAAGCGCGCGGTCGGCGGCGTCACCGAGGACCGGCGGCTGCAATTGCTGCTGATCGCGTTCTCGTTCGGCGCGTTCTTCGAGGGTGCCTCGGGCTTCGGCACGCCGGTCGCGATCACGGGCGCCGTCCTGATCGGCCTCGGCTTCTCGCCGCTTGCAGCAAGCGGCCTGTCGCTGATCGCCAACACCGCGCCGGTCGCCTATGGCGCGCTGGGCACGCCGATCCAGGGCCTGGCCTCGGTCACCGGGCTTGATCCTTACATCCTCGGCGCGATGGTCGGCCGGCAATTGCCGTTCTTCTCGCTGATCGTGCCGTTCTGGGTGGTGTGGGCGTTCGCGGGCTGGAAGGGCATGAAGGATGTCTGGCCGGCGATCCTGGTCACCGGCGTGTCGTTCGCGGTCCCGCAATTCTTAATCTCGAACTTCATCAATCCCTGGATCGTCGACATCGGCGCATCGCTGATCTCGATGGGCGCGCTGATCCTGTTCCTGAAGGTCTGGCAGCCGAGGCAGCTCTGGCTGTCCCCCGCGCTGCGCGGCCGCGATGAATCGGCCGCCACCATGGCTGCGGCAAAACCGATGGACAAGACGCCGCTGACGCAGAGCGAGCTGTTCAGCGCGCTGCTGCCGTGGATCATCGTCTGTATCGTGATGCTGATCTGGGGCAATGGTGGATTCAAGACCTGGGCGAATTCGATCTTCACCTGGAACTATCCCGTTCCCGAGCTGCATCAGATGATCAACAAGATGCCGCCGGTCGCGCCAGGGCCGACGAAAGAGAGCGCGGTGTTCGGCTTCACCTATCTCTCTTTCACCGGCACGGGCATGCTGATTGCGGCGATCATCTCAGGCTTCCTGATGGGCGTCGGTCCTGGCCGGCTCTTGACGGAATACGGGCGCACCATCCGGCTATGCGCGATCTCGCTGATCACGATCTCGGCGATGCTCGCGATCGGCACGCTGACGCGGCTCTCCGGCGTCGACGCGACGCTCGGCCTCGCCTTCGCCGCAACCGGCGTGCTCTATCCCTTCTTCGGCACGCTGCTCGGCTGGTTGGGCGTGGCCCTGACGGGATCGGACACTGCCTCCAACGTGCTGTTCGGCAACCTGCAGAAGATCACCTCGGAGCAACTCGGCCTGTCGCCGATCCTGATGGCTGCGGCGAACTCGTCCGGCGGCGTAATGGGCAAGATGATCGACGCGCAGTCGATCGTGGTCGCCTCGACCGCGACCAACTGGTACGGCCATGAGGGCACGATCCTGCGCTTCGTGTTCTGGCACTCGATCGTGCTGGCCTCGTTGGTCGGCGTGTTCGTGACGTTGCAGGCCTATGTCTGGCCGTTCACGGCGATGGTGCTGAAGTAGCAGGCCACGCCCGCCTTCGACGCAAATCCCCGCGAGGTTGGTCCTCGCGGGGATTTTTGCGTCGTGCATGGGCGAACCTTCTCAACGGCGCCGCCGTCTTATAGAAGGTGCCGCAAATCAGGTCGGTCGAGAGGTCTCATGGTTTCGTTCAGGCAGACGGTGTGCGCGGCGGTTGCAATGCTCGCGATGTCCACGCTCGCGCGTGCGGAGGACGGTTTTCCGTTCGGCACCGAGATGACGCTGGAGGCGCTGCCGCAGCCGGGGTCGAAGCGGATTCCAAACATCGAGATCGGCGACAATGGCGAGGTCGTGCTGGAGCTCTGGTGCAAGGGTGGCAAGGGCCAGTTCTCGGTCGCCGGCAACACCGTGATCTTCGTGCCCAGCCAGATCCAGGACCGCTCCTGCCCGCCGGCGCGGGCCCAGGCCGACGACGATCTCGTTGCAGCGCTGGGCAGCGTCGAGACTTGGAAGCGCCAGGGCGACGTGCTCACGCTCGTCGGCCCCAAGCCGCTGCGCTTCCGCGTCAACGGGAATTAGATCTCTCGCGTCCCGGACGCGCTGCAGCGTGCAACGCTGCTGCGCAGAGCCGGGACCCAGTTCTCTATCGTCGATCTCGTGCGCGGCTTCTGGGCCCCGGCTCAGCAGCGCATCACTGACGTGCTGCACTGCGTCCGGGGCACGATAGTTCAGCGAGCTACTTCCACACCGACTTGTCGGCGTCCCAGCGCTGGCCTTTCAGCTCCTTCGCGAGCGCCTCGACCGAACCGTTGTCGTCGGGCTGATCGCCTTCCTCGTCGGCGGTCGCTTCGTCCGAGAGATTGAGCTTGGCACCGCTGCTCTCGTCGGTGGTCGTGGTCACGGGATTCCCGACCCAGAGCATGAGCTTGTCGGTCGTGCCGGGCTTGTCGGGCGAGACAAGGCCCGCGACCTCGATCGTGTCGGTGAGCTCGAGCGCGGGAAAATCCTGGTTCGGCCGCTTGAACACCAGCTTGAGCTTGCCGGTCGCCGGGTTGAAGCCTTGTGAGACCGGCTTTGCCGCGAGCGTCCTGCTCAGCACGCCGGCCACCGCGGCCGCGAGCTTGTCGCGGTTGATCTTGTCGCCCTCGCGCCAATCGGCGGCGGCAATGCGGATGGTGCGGTCCATCTCGGTCATGCCCGCGGTCCAGCCCGCGGCGGTGACGCCGGGCGTCGCCTTGAATTTTGCCAGCAGCGCGCTGGCGCGCTCCGGATCGACCGACATGTTGATGGTCTGCTCGCCCGCGCGCAGCGCGTCGCAGCCGACGGTGAGGCTCGCCAGCGTCACCTCGACGTCCTGGCCCTTCAGGCTCTTGAGGAACTCGGTCGCGGCATCCAGCTTGACCTTGACCGCGATCGCTTCCGGCGAGACGTCGGTGAAATCCTTCGGCTGCGGCGTGATGCCGTCGTCGGAGGTCTGGTTGTCGAGGAATTCCTTCTCGCTGAGATCGGAATTGTCGGGTGAGGTGACCTCGGTCACGGCCTGGCCGATGCTGATTTGGCCGCGGAATTCGAACGTGTCTCCGGCCTGTTTGCGCAGCAGTTTGACGGTGACCGGCGCCTTCGCGCCGAGGCTCTGCGTCGTACCCGTCAGGTTCTGGCCGGCGACCTGGAGATTGACGACGAAGCGGTCCTTGCGGTCGGAATTCTTCGCGACGGGATAACAGACGTCGAGCACGGCTGCGGTGACGGTCTTGCCCTGGCGTGTCTCCTTCAGGATCACGTCGGCATTGCCGTCCATCAGCCCGTCGATCGAGGTGAAATAGCGAGTCTCGACGCCGCCGGGCGCCGTGGCCTTCGGCGACAGCTTCATCTGGGCGGATGCGACCTCAGGCGAAACTGCAAGCAGAGCCGTCAGAACGGCCGTGGAGCAAAACACAAGCGCGCGCATCGAGGAAATCCCTGAGGCAATGGGGCATGATCCGGAAAAATGTGAAGCGGTTTTCCGATCAGATCATGCCCAAACAATTCGAATCGGGCGTCACCGTAGTGGGTTTTGGCCGCCGGTTGAATTGGAAAGCACGGGGCACGATTGCCAAAAAAGAAGGCCGCCCGGAGGCGGCCTTCGCAACACTGCAATGGAACGGGCGGGCCTTAGAAGCCGCCCATTCCGCCGCCGGCCGGCATGCCGGGCGCGGCGTCCTTCTTCGGCGACTCGGCGACCATGGCCTCGGTGGTCACCAGCAGGCCGGCGATCGAGGCGGCGTCCTGGAGCGCGGTGCGCACCACCTTGGCGGGGTCGATGATGCCCTTCTCGACCATGTCGACATACTCCTCGGTCTGGGCGTCGAAGCCGAAGGTCTCGGACTTGTTCTCCAGGATCTTGCCGACGACGATCGAGCCTTCCACGCCCGCGTTCTCGGAGATCTGGCGGATCGGGGCTTCCAGCGCCTTCAGCACGATGTTGATGCCGGCCTGGACGTCGGCATTGGCGTTGGTCAGACGGCCGACCGCCTTCTTGGCGCGGAGCAGCGCGACGCCGCCGCCGGGGACGATGCCTTCCTGCACCGCGGCGCGGGTGGCGTTGAGCGCATCCTCGACGCGGTCCTTCTTCTCCTTGACCTCGATCTCGGTGGCGCCGCCGACGCGGATCACCGCGACGCCGCCTGCGAGCTTGGCGAGACGCTCCTGGAGCTTCTCACGGTCGTAATCCGAGGTGGTCTCCTCGATCTGGGCCTTGATCTGGCCGACGCGGGCCTCGATTTCCGGCTTCTTACCGGCGCCCTTGACGATCGTGGTGTTCTCCTTGTCGATCACCACCTTGCCCGCGCGCCCAAGCATCTTCACCGTAACGTTCTCGAGCTTCATGCCGAGGTCTTCGGAGATCAGCTGGCCGCCGGTGAGGATCGCGAGGTCCTCGAGCATGGCCTTGCGGCGGTCGCCGAAGCCCGGCGCCTTGACGGCGGCGACCTTCAGGCCGCCACGGAGGCGGTTGACGACCAGAGTGGCCAGCGCCTCGCCCTCGACGTCCTCGGCGATGATGACGAGCGGCTTGCCCGACTGCACCACGGCTTCCAGCACCGGCAGCATGGCCTGCAGGCCGGACAGCTTCTTCTCGTGCAGGAGGATGTAGGCGTCCTCGAGCTCGGCGGTCATCTTCTCGGGGTTGGTCACGAAGTAGGGGCTGAGATAGCCGCGGTCGAACTTCATGCCCTCGACGATGTCCACCTCGGTGTCGAGCGACTTGTTCTCCTCGACGGTGATGACGCCCTCGTTGCCGACCTTCTGCATCGCCTGCGCGATCATCTTGCCGATGGCAGCATCGCCGTTGGCCGAGATGGTGCCGACCTGGGCGACCTCGGAAGAGGCGGCGACCGGCTTGGCGCGCTTCTCGATGTCCTTGACGACGGCTGCGACCGCGATGTCGATGCCGCGCTTGAGGTCCATCGGGTTCATGCCGGCGGCAACCGACTTGGCGCCTTCGCGCACGATGGACTGGGCCAGCACGGTCGCGGTGGTGGTGCCGTCGCCGGCGAGGTCGTTGGTCTTGGAGGCGACCTCACGCACCATCTGGGCGCCCATGTTCTCGAACTTGTCCTCGAGCTCGATCTCCTTGGCGACGGTGACGCCGTCCTTGGTGATGCGGGGCGCGCCGAACGACTTCTCGATGAGCACGTTGCGGCCTTTCGGGCCGAGCGTCACCTTGACGGCGTTGGCGAGAATGTCGACGCCGCGCAGCATGCGATCGCGCGCGTCTCCGGAAAACTTGACGTCTTTGGCAGCCATGGTCTGCAATTCCTCTTCTTTTTTCGTGATGTGTCTTGTTTGTTGGGCCGCCTCATTCCGGGGTCCGCGATCGAACCCGGCGGAATGATGCATGCCCGGATCGAGTGACCCGGGCATGCATTCAGCGGCCGTTCAGGCGTCTGGCCTTAGGCCATCACGCCCATGATGTCCGACTCCTTCATGATCAGGAGCTCATCGTTGTCGATCTTGACCTCGGTGCCCGACCACTTGCCAAACAGCACACGGTCGCCGACCTTGAGGTCGATCGGGATCAGCTTGCCGGCCTCGTCGCGGCCACCGGGGCCGACGGCGACGACTTCGCCCTGGGACGGCTTTTCCTTGGCCGTGTCCGGAATGATGATGCCGCCCTTGGTCTTTGACTCGGCGTCGATACGTTTGACCACGACACGGTCATGCAGCGGACGAAATTTGGATTTAGTCATGACGTTTCCCTTTGGAGGCTCGCTTCGGAAGGAGTGAAAGTGGGCGGGCGGCGCTTCCGTCTACCCTTCCCGAGGATCGATCGGCGCGCGTTAGCAATCCATCTTTCAGAGTGCTAATGGTGCGTCCGGGAATATGGCTTGGCCGCGATCCTGTCAAGCAAAGGTGGTTAAGCGATTGGTGAGACGGATATAGGATGGTGAGATTGGAAACTTGTTCGGGGCGCCGGCGTATTAAAGGACGTCATTGCTCCGGCAGCGGTTTTGCGCTTGGCTGCGGAAGGGGTGCGGCCATGGTTTTGTCCGGGGGAATGCCATGATCAGTTCAGCTCACGCGCGCACGGTCGCCAATCTGGCGGCGGCTTCTTGCCTGGCGCTGCTGCTTGGCGCCTGCGGCGGCGGCATGAGCCTGCCGTCCTTTTCTTCGTCCTCACCGCCCCCCGAGGCCGAGCCCGGCACCGGTCCGGAAATGCCCGCGTCGATCCGCGCCGACGAGATCGTTGGGCGCTGGGGCCTCGCCTCGTTCCAGAACCCGGCCGACCGCGCCCGCACCGAGGCTGCCGCCCGGGCCCAATGCAAAAATCCTTACGTGATCACCGCCGGCTCCTCCGGCGGCGTGATCATGCATCTGGCGGACCAGGCAACACCGCAGGAGCTGCGGCTGAAGGGGTCGCCCAGCGGCAAGAATTATATCGGGCCGGCGGGTCCGACGCCCGGCGAGCAGGACCGCGAGATCGTCTCCTTCGACGGTCGCGTCCTCATCACCCGCTTCATCGACAAGGACGCCGCCACCCGCTACGGCAACATGGTCTACGTCCGCTGCGCGCCGAGGGCGTGATCGCGGCGCCGGCCTAGCCACTCGTCATTGCGAGAAGCGAAGCGACGAAGCAGTCCAGGCTGTCTCCGCGGACACAATCTGGATTGCTTCGCTTCGCTCGCAATGACGTCCAAAACAAAAAAACGCCGGCTCTCGCCGGCGTTTTGTTTTCCGTAGCGTCGCGTCCACTCAGTCGAACAGCGCGTCGATGTCGTCCTGCGAGGCGTGGCCGACGTCGCCGGCGAGCTTCGGGCCGTTGAGAAGCTTGTCGTCGTCGCTGCGGGTGTCGACCTGCGGCACGACGTGGGACTTGATCGCGTCGACACCGCCCCAGATTTCCATCATGGAATTGATGTGCTGCTCGATGAACTTCATCGTGCTCATGACCTTGCTGATGCGCTGGCCGGTCAGGTCCTGGAAGTTGCAGGCTTCGAAGATCGAGATGACGCGTTCCTGGATATCGTCGGCGAGCCGCTTCTGCTGATCGGCCGATTGCACCTTGGCCATCGCGCTGGCCGCCTGGTCGATCGACTCGGCGGCTTCGAGGATCTGCTGGGTCGCCTGTTCGGTGCCGCCGACGACCGCGCCGAGCTCGCCATTGACCTTGGCCATTTCGCCGCCGTCGAAGCTCTTGCCATGCAGTGTCGCGATCTCGCGCTTGGTGCGGTCGATGGCGTCGTGGATGAGGTCGAGCTCGACCTTCAGCTTCTCGCACTGCTCGATCTGCGCCCGGTAAGTATCGAGCATGGTACGGGCTTCGGAGAGCTCATGGGCGGTGGAGGCGTCGATCGCCGCCATGGCGGCGCTGCCGGACAAGGGCACGGTGCCCTTCGCCATCTGTGCACGGATCGCACGCAACTCGGCCATGATCTCGCTATGCATCGGCGCAGCCTCCTCAATCATTTCGGGGCTTGGCATCTCGCCGACAATAGCCTCTTCGACACGAAAACGTTTGCGGTGAATAGCCATCAAGAACTCCCCCCACCTCACTCACGCGTCTTTGTAGGCAGAAGCGATTTAACACGAAGTTCACAGCCGGAACTGTCGTGCGGTTGTGCGCGACGGCTTGCAAACGGGCGATTAACCATGCGTGCGCGGCGTTCATCGAAAATAAACGCTGATCGCCAAATTGCACCGCTGCCGACGACGTGGTGAATCGAAATGGCGTTTCCGTTTACCAAACAAAACGGCTTTTGCTCTTTATTGACCACGTCGCGGGTGCGGATCAGCCATCACCTCGCCACGACGCATGTGATCTAGACGAAACAGTACAGAGTACGTCGATGTTCAAGAAAATGTCTGTTGCGCTGCTTGGCAGCGCTTGCACCTTCATTGCCGGCGTCAACAGCGCCAGCGCCTTCGACAATAGCGTGCCGAACGATCCGCCCGCGGTGCTGTACCAGCCGCAGGTGCCGCCTGCGCCGGTGCGTGTCGCCTCCAATTCGAACATGGGCGGCGGCTTCATCGAGTTCATCTTCGGCGACGGGCCCGGCCGCGGTCCGGCCTACGCTCCGCAGCAGCCGGTGTACCAACAGCAGCCTGGTTATTATGACCAGCGTCGCCTGCCGCCGATGGGCGAGCCGCAGACACAGGGCGCAGGTCTCCAGCAGGAGGCGGTCGATCCGCGGCAGCGTCAGTTCGATCCGAGATTCGAGAAACAACTCGTTGACTATAGCGGCAACGAAAGCGCCGGCACGATCGTGGTCGATACGCCGAACAAGTTCCTCTATCTGGTCGAGGGCAGCGGTCGTGCGATGCGCTACGGCATCGGCGTCGGGCGTCCCGGCTTCACCTGGTCCGGCGTGAAGTCGATCACGGCCAAGCGCGAATGGCCTGCCTGGACGCCGCCGGCGGAAATGATCGCGCGCCGTCCCGACCTGCCGAGGCATATGGAAGGCGGCCCGGAAAATCCGCTCGGTGCGCGCGCGATGTATCTCGGCTCGACGCTTTACCGTATCCACGGTTCGAACGAGCCCTGGACCATCGGCACCAACGTCTCCTCGGGCTGCATCCGCATGCGCAACGAAGACGTCATCGATCTCTATGGCCGCGTCAACGTCGGCACCAAGGTCGTCGTGATGTAGGCGCATAGTGCCCGGAACCAAAAACGGCCGCCTCATCGGCGGCCGTTCTCGTTTGGAGCACGGGTAAGAAGCGTCAGGCGTAATCGCTGCCGCCATCGTCTCCGCCGCCGAAATCGCTGTCGTCGGCGAGGTCGACATTGTCGTTCTGATCGTTGTAATTCTGGTCGTCGCTCGATGCGTGGTCGGCGAAGCCCTGGCGGGGCGCATCGCCGCGGTCGCGGTTCGAGCCGATGTCGTCGAGGCCGGCATCGCGCGCGAGCGATCCGCCGGACTGGTCGCCGCCGCTCCAGGGGCCTCCACCAGCGCTGCGGTCGCCCAGGGCATTGGTGTCGCCAAAAGCCTGCTGGTGCGGTCCGCCCATCATGCCGCGGATGCTGGACAGCAGCAGCGAGCCGCCGACGACGCCGGCCGCGGCTGCCGCCGCCGTGCCGAGGAACGAGCCGCCACCGCCGACCGGCGGCGCGCCATAGCCCTGGCCTGGACCCTGATTTGGACCCTGACCGTATGCCTGCCCATAAGGCGGCTGGCCGTAACCGGGCTGAGGCTGCTGCATCGCTTGGCCGCTGTTCCAGACCGGCCGCGAGTCACGCGGCGGTACGTTCGGAACCGAGCCGCGCGATGGACCCCCGCCGAACAGCGTGTCGCGCATGGTGTCCAGGAAACCGCCGGACTGCGCCTGCTCGGGCGCCTGCCCCGCCTCCAACTCCTGGATGCGGTTGTGGGCGCGCTTCAGCGCCTCGTCCTGCAACAGCGTGGTCTGAACCAGCGCATAGACAGCGCCGGGGGCCTTGCGCAGGCCGTCGGAGATTGCGGCGATCGCGTCGGGATCGCGCGGTGCATTTTCCAGTTTCGAAAGCCGATCGAAAAGCTCGTCGACGAGCTGGCGTTCCTGCGGCGTCATGGTCAGTCTCCCTTGCGCAAAACAAGCGCGAGGCAGATGTAGGGTTCCATTGTGGCCCCAACAGTGCCGGCAGGATTAAATTTCGGTATGCGACAAGCTGCCTCGCGGGCGGCTTTCTCGCAAACTTCCACCGGTTCACCCCAGCGTGACGCCGCTGTCCGTCAGCAGGCGCGCGAAGGCATCGCCGGCGAGATAGGCGTGCTCGCGTTCGCGGACATCCGTCATCGGGTCGAGCCCGGTGAGGATGTCGTCGACGAAGCCGGGATGACACATGATGAGGCCGCCATCCGGCAGGCCTTCGAGGAATTGCCGCATCAGCGCACCGAAATCGGCGGCCTGCGTGAAATCATAGGCGCCGGCGAAACCGGGATTGAAGCTGAGGCCCGCGCTGCCGGCACGGCGGCGGAATTGCGCGCTGAGGATATCCAGCACCATGGCTTTCGGCGAGGCCAGCCGCTGCATCAGGGGCAGGTCGCGGCCGCCCTGGCGCACCCAGGCTTTTGGCGCGGCTTCGGCGACTGCGTCGACAAATCCGTCGCGCACCTGCGGGTAGAGCTGCACATGCTGATGACCGTCGACGAAGTCAGGCGCGCGCCCGAACGCTTTCGCGAAGGCTGCCAGCTGCGCCTTGACCTCGTTGCGAAAGAACTCGCGGTCGAGCCTTCGCGCAAGACCGGCGCGGAGCAGCTTCGGAAACGGGAGAAACATGTCGCCGTCGAGCGGGCGGAAATGCATGGTGAGCGGCCGGAACGGTGCCGACAATGTCACGTGCAATCCGATCGCGCAGCGCGGGCTCGCTTGCGCCGCCGTCTGGAGCGCCTCGATCTCGCTGCGCTCGACCGCAGGTCCCACCATCATCACCGAGGTGGCGTTGAGACGGCCGCGTTCGATCAGGTCGCGGATGGCGCGATTGACGCCCGGGCTGATGCCGTAATCGTCGGCGCAGAGCCAGATCCGCCGTGGCGGCGCGGCCGCGCTCATTCGGCCGCCGTCCTCTTCGAGGCGTCCAGGCTTGAAGCATCCTGGGCCTTGTCGGTCTCGAAATGCTTTTCACTGTGCTCGGCGACGAAGTAGATCGGGCGCGCCTTCAGCTCGGAAAGGATCTTGCCGATATATTCGCCGACGATGCCGATCATGATGAGCTGCACGCCGCCGATCGTCATCAGGCCGATCACGAGTGAGGGATAGCCGGGCACCTGCTTGCCGGTGGTCAGGACCTCCCAGAGGATCGACAGACCGAACAGGAACGCTCCGCCGGCGAGGATCACGCCGAGCAGGCTGGCGAAGCGCAGCGGCGCCACCGAGAACGAGGTGACGCCTTCGATCGAAAGACCAAGCAGACGCGCGGCGCTGAAGGTTGTCACGCCATGGGTGCGCGGTGCGGGCTCGTAATCGACGCGGATCTGGCGGAAGCCGATCCAGCTCGCAAGGCCCTTGAAGAAGCGGTTGCGCTCCGGCAGCTGCCGCAGTGCTGCGACCGCGCGCGGCGACAGCAGGCGGAAATCGCCGGCGTCTTCCGGAATCTTCTGGCGCGCGCCCCAATTGATCAGCGCATAGAAGCCGCGCCCGGCGAGCCGCCGCAGGAACGGCTCGTTGTCGCGATGCGCCTTGGCGGTATAGACGACGTCGTAGCCGTCCTCGATCCAGTGCCGCACCAGTCGCTCGACCAGCGACGGCGGATGCTGGCCGTCGCCGTCCATGAACAGCACCGCGCCGAGCCGGGCATGGTCGAGGCCGGCCATCAGCGCGGCCTCCTTGCCGAAATTGCGCGACAGCGACACCACCTGGACGTCGACCGCGTCGGCCGGCAGTGCGCGGGCGATCGACAGCGTCGCGTCCGCGCTGCCGTCGTCGACATAAACGATCTCGCAAGCCAGGTGGTAGCGCTGCCGCAAGGTCTTTGCGAGATCGCAGATGCGCTGGTGCAGGGCGGCGAGGCCCGCCGCTTCGTTGTAGAGCGGGACGACAATCGACAGTCCCTTCGCGGCGGCGCTGGCCGCGGTGGTCGTCATGCCGGAAACGTCAGAGCCCAGCGTCATGGATCAAGGTTCCAGAGGCGATCAGGTTTTCTTGCAAGGTCATCTCGACAGCATATGGTAGCTGCCGTTTGCTGTCGCTACGCTGAACGGAATTGCTCAACAAACTTTGGGCTCACTGCCGCAGGAACGCCTCGAGCCTGGCGAACAGCGGGTTCTCCCGGTCGAACACGTAATCCAGCGAAACCACCGAGACGGTCTCGGCGCCATGCCCGCGCAGGAAGCTCGCGAGTGCATAGAGCTGGCCCGGCGGGCAGTGCAGCGTGAGCATGCCTGACGAGGTCGGTCCGCCGAACGGGGCTTCGACGCCGAAGCGCTCGTGGGCCTCGGTGAGCATGGCCGCGTCGCACTGGCGGAAGCGGGTGCGGACTTCGCGGTATTTGTTGGCCCGCGCCCGCGCCGCGATGTGATCGAGGATGACTCGCGCGGTCTCCCGCGCCTGCGGCGACCAATCGGCGTCCCTTGAGGCGACCAGATTGGCCTGGCTGCGCAGGATCACGCCGTCGTCGAGCACCCGCAATCCGTTGGCGGCGAGCGTCGCGCCGGTCGTGGTGATGTCGACGATCAACTCGGCGCTGCCGGCGGCCGGCGCGCCTTCGGTCGCGCCCGTGCTTTCGACGATGCGGTAATCGGTGATGCCTTGGCTCTGGAAGAAGGCGCGGGTGAGATTGATGAACTTGGTCGCGACCCGCATCCGCATGTGATGCTGCTCGCGGAAGCCGGTGGTGACGTCGTCGAGGTCGGCCATGGTGCGCACGTCGATCCACGCCTGCGGCACCGCGACGACGACGTCGGCATAGCCGAAGCCGAGGCCTTCGATCAGGGAGACGCGCTTGTCGGCGTCCGCGATGGTCTCGCGCACCAGATCTTCCCCGGTGACGCCGAGATGCGCCGAGCCGCGGGACAGTTGCGAGGCGATCTCGCTCGCCGAGAGATAGGCGACCTCGACATTGTCGAGGTCCGCGAGCGTGCCGCGATAGTCGCGGGCGCCGCCCGCCTTCGACAGCTTGAGCCCGGCGCGGGCGAAGAAGGCCTCGGTGTTTTCCTGCAGGCGGCCCTTGGAGGGAACGGCCAGAACGAATGGCGCGCTCATGACTTAAGCTCCCACCTTGCGGCCGATCCGGGTCAGCGCATCCACCCAGACCGAGAAACCGACCGCAGGGATCGGCTCGGCCGATCCAAGCTGGGTCATCAGCCCGTCATAGCGGCCGCCGGCAACCAGCGGCTCGGCCCCGTTGCCGCGGTGATGCAGCTCGAATTCGAAGCCGGTGTAGTAGTCGAGCCCGCGTCCGAACGCGGTCGAAAAGCGCGTTCCCTTCACATCGATGCCCCGCGCGGCCATGAAGCCGACCCGGCTTTCGAACTGGTCGACCGCAGCACTGAGGTCGAGCTTCGCGTCATTGGTGAGCGCGCGCAGCTCGGCGACGGCGTCATCGGGGTTACCCGATATCGACAGGAAACGCTTGAGCACGGCGATGGCCTCGCGCGGCAGCGCACCGCCCTTCAGCGTCGACTGCTCGAGGAAGCGGTCGGCAATCTCGGCCGTGCTGCGGCCGCCGACATTGGTGGTGCCGGCGATCGACATCAGATCGGTGACGAAAGCGAGTGCCGCCTTGCGGTCGGAGCCGGCGAGCGCCGCGAGCACGCCCTCATATTCGCTGCGGGTCGCGGTCGTCGCGGCTGCCAGCCGCTCCAGATCCTGCTCCAGGCTGATCTTGCGGTTGAAATCCTTGACCAGGCGGCGGCGCCAGACCGGATAGAGGTTGAGCGCGTCGAGCAGCGCGTTGAACAGCGCTACGTCGCCGGTGCGGATCTCGACGTCGCGGACGCCGAAGGCGGCGGTCGCCTCCAGCGCCAGCGCCAGCATCTCGGCATCGGCCGCGGCGCGGTCCTGGCGGCCGAACGATTCGATGCCGGCCTGCAGGAATTCGTTGCTCTGGCCGTTGCGGTAGCGAAACACCGGGCCGAGATAACTGAACCCGGCCGGCTGGCCGGCACGGCCAGAGCTGAGGTAGTCGCGGGCCACCGGAATGGTCAGGTCCGGGCGCAGGCACAGCTCCTCGCCGGAGAGGTCCGTGGTCAGGTACAGGCTCTTGCGGATGTCCTCGCCGGAGAGATCCAGGAACGGTTCGGCCGGCTGCAGGATCGCGGGCTCGGCCCTGACATAGCCCGCCTGCGCGAACGACAGCAGCAGCGTGTCCGCCCAGGCGGCGGAGCCGGCAGCATTTGAGGTGGCAGTCGCAGTCATGTCGGGGTCCATCGTCCCGGTGGAACCGGGCAGGGCAAGCAAGGGGAGCGAATTGCCGCAGGCCTTAGCATGGCCCGAAAGCGGTTTCGACCTCCAAAGGATCAATCGCTTAACGGTCGGCCAATATCGGCATCAGGCCATTTTGCCACGCCAATCGCCCAGCACCGCCTGCACCAGCGCCAGCGCGGCCACCGCGGCCGTGTCGGCCCGCATGATCCGGGGTCCCAGCGCCAGCCGCAGGATATTCGGCTGCCGCAGCAGCAGCGCCCGCTCTTCCCCGGCAAAGCCGCCTTCGGGGCCGATCAGCACGTCGATTCCCTCTGCCGCGCCTGCGCCTTGCAGGCTCTGAATGGGGTTTTCAAGCTCCGCCGCCTCGTCGCAGAAGACGAGCAGCCTGCCGGCGGCGCGCTGGGTCAGGAAGCGCTCCAGCGGCACCGGCTCGGCAACGGTGGCGATGCTGAGAATGCCGCATTGCTCGGCCGCCTCGACGACATTGGCGCGCATCCGCTCGGTATTGACGCGGGAAGCCTGGGTGAACCGGGTCAACACCGGCTGAAGGCAGGCAGCGCCCATCTCAATGGCCTTCTGCACCATATAATCGAGCCGGGCGTGCTTGAGCGGGGCGAAGACGTAAGAGAGGTCGGGCAGCCGGTCCTGCGGCCGGGTCTGCTGGAGGATGACGAGGCCGTCCGGCCGTTTGCGGCCTTCAATGGCGGCCTGCCACTCGCCGTCGCGGCCGTTGAATGCCAAGACTTCGGCCCCGGCGGCAAGCCGCAGCACATTGCCGAGATAATTGCTCTGGTCGCGGTCGAGCTCGACCCTGCCGTCCTGGGCAAGGGGGGCATCGACGAACAGGCGGGGGCCGCGGAAATCGTGGGAGGGCATGGTTCAAAGGTCCGATTTGCCGCCGTTCTTAGCCGAAAGCAGTAGTTTCGGGGTAAATTTTGCCAAAATGGTGCGTCGGCGCGCCGCGCTCCTGCCCTATTCAACGGGTTGTTAAGGGCCGGCGGGAATCGTAAAATCGCGAGCACGCTGGTTGCGCTTCAATTGGGAAGACGCCGAACCCCGCAAGCTCCTGCCGGAGAGACTGCCTTGATGATCCGTCATTTGATGGTTCCGATCACTGCCGCCATGGTCACGATGGGCGCCGTTTGTGCCTATGCGCAGGGTTTCCCTGCGCCGCTGCCGGGCCAGGCCCCAACAAGTTCCGCGTTTCCGCCCGTGAACGGCTCGGCGCCCGTCGCCTCCGTCGGCGGCGCGCCGCAATCGTCCTTCCCCGTGAACGGCGCCGCGCCTGTCGGTGGCGCCGGCGCCTTCAGCGCGGCGCCGCCGACGCAAGCCGGTCCCGGCGAGGACTGCATGAAGGCCTTCATGCCTCTGCGCGAGGATGCCGAAAAGCGCGGCAAGCTGATCAAGGCCGCGAGCGACCGTCACGCTCCGCCTGACGAGGCCTGCAAGCTGATCCGCAACTTCAGCCAGGCTGAGACCAAGATGATCAAGTACATCGAGGCCAACGCCTCGAAATGCGGGATTCCGGCGCAGGTCGGCGCGCAGATGAAGGACGGCCACAAGAACACCGAGGCCATGACGGCGAAGGTCTGCAACGTCGCGCAGCAGATGCAGAACCAGCCGCGCGGACCGGCCGGTCCGTCGCTGAGCGAAGTGCTGGGTTCGGGCTCGGCGCCCGAGGCCAATGCCGGCAAGAAGGGCGGCAGCACCTTCGATACACTCAACGGCAACGTCCTGACGCGATGAGCGACACATCCGCCCGAGTTGCCGATTCCACCGGCAACTGGGTCGATACGCGTGCGCCGCAATGGGCGCGGCCTTATCTGCGCTTGTCCCGCTTTGATCGTCCGATCGGCTCCTGGCTCCTGTTGATGCCGTGCTGGTGGTCGGCGGCGCTCGCCGCCGGCATGGCGCATGACGTCCGCGGCCTGCCGCTCACCATCGTCCTGTTCTTCATCGGCGCCTTCGTGATGCGGGGGGCAGGCTGTACATGGAACGACATCACCGACCGTGACCTCGACGACAAGGTCGAGCGCACCCGCTCGCGACCGCTGCCGTCGGGCCAGGTGAGCGCGAAGCAGGCGCTGGCCTTCATGGTCGCGCAGGCGCTGATCGGGCTCGTGGTGTTGCTGCAGTTCAACCGCTTCGCGATCCTGACCGGCATTGCCTCACTGCTGATCGTCGCGATCTACCCGTTCATGAAGCGCATCACCTGGTGGCCGCAGATCGTGCTCGGGCTTGCGTTCTCCTGGGGCGCCCTGATGGGATTTGCCGTCACCTTCGGGCGCATCGACGTCACCGCACTCGTGCTCTATGCCGGCTCGATTTCCTGGGTGATCGGCTACGACACGATCTACGCGCATCAGGACGCAGAGGACGATGCGCTGATCGGCATCAAGTCCACCGCGCGCCTGTTCGGCGCGCATACGCACCAGGCGCTGATCCTGTTCTACGGCCTGGCGGTGCTGCTGATCGGCGTGGCGCTGGCGTCGGGCGATGCGCGCTGGCCGGCCTGGCTCGGACTTGTGGCCTTCGCCGTGCATCTGGCCTCGCAGATCGCGCGGCTGAATATCAGCGACGGCGATCTCTGCAAGCGCCTGTTCTACTCGAATCGCGATGCGGGGCTGTTGCTCTTTGCGGGTTTGCTGGCCGACGCGGTGCTGCGAGCGGCCTAACTCCGCGCGATGATCTCGCGCTCGTCGCGATGCACCGACAACTCGCGTGCGACACCGGTGCGGCGGCGCATCAGAAATTTCGGACGGCGGTGGCGGATCGCGTTGGCGCGGCGACGCCGCGGCGCGGGTTGGCGTGCGCCTTCGTCGAGCTGCGGAAGCGCGAACAGCTCGCTCCAGATCGCCCAGGCCTCAACGAGTTCGTCGCCATCGGCGCTGACCAGCAGCGGAATGGAGAGCGAGGGATCGCGATGCACGAGGACGAGGGTCTGGGCCTCGTCGTTGCCGCGCAGCGCGACGCCGATGAAGTCGCTGACGCGGACGTTGATCGCCATCCGCATGCCGCGGACGGCACGGTGCAGCACGACACGTTCGCGATGAAGCTCGATCTGCCGGACATATCCGTCGGCGCGCGGATCATGCGCATCGAAGCGGACCGGAAGGGAAAGGGGGTCGAGCCGCAGGGAGCGGCTCGACCCGGCGGGAGTGATCCCGCTTGTTGCTGTTTGACGCCTCACGGCTTTAGTTCTCCCCGCCAGGATTATGTTCCCGGTCGATGCGAGGACCTTAGCGCGGGCCTTTCCGAAACCGCTTAAAAAGGCTGGTTAATCCAACCTCACCGCCGCGCATGATTGACAAGACCTTGGCGCGCATGATTGACGAGACGTTGCGCGCAAGGTGCGAATCTGAGCTTTTGGTGGGTTGAAAATGCTTGAAGTCCGCGCGATCAGGGCACATCTGTGGGTTCCGGTCCCGCAGCCCGCCCCAACAGGATTTCGTTTGTGAACCCTTCACCAAGCTCGACGCTTTCACCCAAGAATTCGTCCACAGCCAGCCGCGACCTGTTCGACCAGTCTGCGCTCTCCGATCTCGCGCAGCGGCTGGTGGAGGCTGCCAGGCGCGCCGGCGCGGATGCGGCCGATGCGGTCGCCGTGCGTGGCGTCTCGCAAGGCGTCGAGGTCCGCGACGGCCGGGTCGAGGAATCCGAGCGTTCCGAGGGCGATGATGTCGGCTTGCGCGTGCTGGTCGGCCGGCGCCAGGCGGTGGTCTCCACCAACGACGCCAGCGGCGATGCCGTGACCAAGCTTGCCGAGCGAGCGGTTGCGATGGCGCGTGTTGCGCCCGACGACAAATATGTCGGCCTTGCCGATCCCGCATTGCTCGCGCGCGACTTCCCCGATCTCGATCTGCTCGACCCTGACGTGCCCGCCACCTCGGAACTCGAGCGCCGCGCGCTCGAAGCCGAGGCTGCGGCGCTCGGAGTGAAGGGCGTGACCAAATCCGGCGGCGCCTCGGCCTCTGCCGGAATGGGCGGCATGGTGCTCGTCACCAGCACCGGCTTCCACGGCTCTTACCTGCGTTCCAGCCAGGGCATCTCCGCCACCGCCATTGTCGGCGACGGCACCGGCATGGAGCGGGACTACGATTTCACCTCGGCGCCGCATGGTGCCGATCTGCTGTCGCCCGAGATCGTCGGCCGTTCCGCGGGCGAGCGCACTGTGGCGCGCGCCAATCCGCGCAAGGTCGAGACCTGCAAAGTGCCTGTGGTGTTCGATCCGCGCGTCGCGGGCTCGCTGGTCGGTCACGTCGTCGGCGCCATCAACGGCGCTTCGATTGCGCGCAAGACCAGCTTCCTGAAGGACAAGCTCGGCCAGCAGCTGTTCGCCAAGAACATCCGCATCATCGACGATCCCCTGCGCAAACGCGGCCTGCGCTCGCAGACGTTCGACGCTGAAGGTGTCGCCGTGAAGAAGATCGCGCTGATCGACGAAGGCGTGCTGACGACCTGGCTGCTCGATTGCGCCACCGCGCGTGAGCTCGGTCTCACCACCACCGGCCATGCCCATCGCGGCGTCTCCTCCTCGCCGTCGCCCGGGCCGTATAATCTGCATCTTGAACCCGGCACGCCGACGCCGGCCGAACTGATCTCCGACATCAAGCAGGGGTTCTACGTCACCGATTTGATCGGCTCGGGCGTCAACGGCGTGACTGGCGACTACAGCCGCGGCGCCTCCGGCTTCTGGATCGAGAACGGCGAACTCACTTATCCCGTGAGCGAGGTGACGATCGCCGGCCATCTGTTCGAGATCTTCAAGTCGATGCAGCCGGCGAACAATCTCGAGTTCCGCTACGGCGTCAATGCGCCGACGGTGCGCATCGAGGGTTTGACGCTTGGCGGACGTTGACGCGAACGCAACAGGCGAAGCCATCCTGACGCGCGACGCGGCGCTGCTGCAAGACACGGTGCGGGAGGCGGGCGCACTCGCGCAGTCGATGTTCCGCACCGAGCTGAAGAAGTGGACCAAGGGCGCGTCCTCGCCGGTCTCGGAAGCCGACATCGCCGTCAACGATCTTCTGGAAGCGCGCCTGCGCGCGGCGACGCCCGACTATGGCTGGCTGTCGGAGGAGAGCGCCGACGATGAGGTGCGGCTGTCGCGGCGGATGACCTGGATCGTCGATCCCATCGACGGCACCCGCAACTACCTCAACGGCCACGACGAATGGTGCGTCAGCGTCGCGCTGGTCGAGGACGCCTCGCCGGTGCTGGCCGCGGTGTTCGCGCCGACCAGCGATGAGTTCTTCTTCGCCGCCCGCGGCCAGGGCACGACCCTCAACGATGTGCCGGTGCGGGCGACGGCTGGGTCCGAGCTCGACTTCTCGCGTGTCGCGGGTCCGAAGCCCCTGGTCGAGCGCCTGAAGCCGTCACTGGGCGAGATCAAGCTGCATCCGCGAATCGGTTCGCTCGCGCTGCGGCTGTGCCGGGTCTCCCATGGCGCGCTGGATGCGGCTTTTGCGGGCGGCAACAGTCATGATTGGGACCTTGCGGCGGCGGATTTGATCGTGCAGGAAGCCGATGGTAGGATGAGCGATCTCTCCGGAGATCCCATCCTCTATAACCGCCGGCAAGTCACGCATGGGGTGCTGGTGGCAGCGGGTCGCGATCGTCATGCGAACATTGTCTCGCATTTTCGAAACCGCCCCTTGCCGTGAAGCGCTTTCTCGTGCTTGTCGAACACTGCTTTGCCGGGCAGCCCGTTAGGAACAGAACCGATGCCAGATAGTGCCCCGCAACAACTGCTCCACCTCGTCGTCGGCGGCGAACTCGTCGATCTCGAGCACAACACCTTCAAGAACCTCGACGACGTCGAGATCGTCGGCCTCTATCCGAACTATGCGACCGCGCACGCCGCCTGGCGCGCCAAGGCGCAGAGCACGGTCGACAACGCGCAGATGCGCTATTTCATCGTCCATCTCCATCGGCTGCTCGACCCGAATCAAGAACCGGCGCGTTGAAAAAGCTGCTTCGCAATACGCTGAGGAGCAGCTTCGTTCAGCGTGCCGTCGGAATCCTGGCGGCGGAATATCTGCGTCTGGTCTGGCGGACGAACAAATTCACGTTCGATCCGCCGGACGTCTATGACCGCGTCGAGCCGCAGATCCCGGCGATCTTCGCGTTTTGGCACGGCCAGCATTTCCTCACCCCCTTCATCAAGAACAAGGACTGGTACAAGGCCAGGGTCCTGATCTCCCGTCACCGCGACGGCGAGTTCAACGCGATTGCCGCCGAGCGGCTTGGCATCGGCACCATCCGCGGGTCCGGAGACCATGGCGGCGCGTTTCACCGCAAAGGCGGGGTCGGTGCCTTCAAGGAAATGGTGCGGACGCTCCAGGACGGTTGTAATGTCGCGCTGACCGCCGACGTCCCCAAGCGCTCGCGCGTGGCCGGGCTCGGCATCATCATGCTGGCACGGGAATCGGGGCGGCCGATCATGCCTTTTGCGATGGCGACCAGCCGCTTCATCCGGCTCAAGAACTGGGACCGCACCACCATCAACCTGCCGTTCGGGCGGGGCGCGTTGGTCGGCATCAAGGAAATCCACGTTCCGCCGGATGCGAACGCCGCCACCATGGAAGCGCTGCGGCTCGAGCTGGAGGAGACCTTGAACGAGGCGACCCGCCAAGCCTATGCGCAACTCGGCCGGCCGGGACCTGCAGATGCCTAAATCGCTGCCCGGCTCGCTGCCGTTGACGCTGCGGATGTACCGGCGCCTGGCGCGTGGCCTGGTGCCGCTCGCGCCTGTGCTGATCAAGCGGCGCCTGAAGCAGGGCAAGGAAGATCCCGCGCGGGTCAGCGAACGGCGGGGCCTGTCCCGGGACGTGCGGCCGCACGGTCCGCTGGTCTGGATTCACGGCGCCAGCGTCGGCGAGGTCCTCGCCGCGGCGGCGCTGATCGAGCGCTTGCGCGATCTGAACCTGCGCATTCTGCTCACCTCGGGCACTGTCACGTCGGCTGCTATTGTGGCAAAGCGTTTTCCGCCCGACGTGATCCATCAATACGTGCCGTATGATTCCCCGCGTTATGTCGCGCGCTTCCTCGACCATTGGAAGCCGTCGCTGGCGCTGTTCATCGAATCCGATCTGTGGCCGAACCTGATCCTGGCCGGCGCCGCGCGCCGCGTGCCGATGGTGCTGATCAACGGGCGGATGTCGCCGCGCTCGTTCCCGCGCTGGCGCCGGATGCAAGGCACCATCTCGGCGCTGCTGTCGCGGTTCGACATTTGTCTGGCGCAGTCGAAGACCGATGCCGAGCGCTTCTCGACGCTCGGCGGCCGCGACGTCGTCACCACGGGCAATCTCAAGCTCGACGTGCCGGCGCCCCCGGCCGATCCCGCCAAGCTCGAACGGCTGATGGCGATGACGCGCGGGCGTCCGATCATCGTCGCGGCCTCGACCCATCCGGGCGAGGAGGAGATGCTGGTGGCGGCGCATCGCAGCCTCACCGGTTTCTTCCCGCAGCTCCTGACCGTGATCGTGCCGCGCCATCCGGATCGCGGCTCCTCGATCACAGGCCTGATCACGGCCTCCGGCCTGAAGCCGGCCCTGCGCTCGCGCGACGAGCTGCCGACCGCGACCACCGACGTTTATGTCGCCGACACCATGGGCGAGCTCGGCCTGTTCTATCGCCTCTCGGACATCGTGTTCATGGGCGGATCGCTGATCCATCATGGCGGCCAGAATCCGATCGAAGCGATCAAGCTCGGCGCGGCCATCGTCCATGGTCCACACGTCTTCAATTTCGCCGATGTCTACGAGGCGCTCGATCACAGCGGCGGCGCGCGCCAAGCCGACACGCAGGAACTACTGATCAAGCAGCTCGGCCAGCTGCTCGCCGATCCTGCCCTGCGCAAGAAGATCCAGCAGTCGGGCGCCGGCGTGGTCGAGGATCTCGGCGGCGCGCTCAACCGCACCATGACCGCGCTCGAGCCTTATCTCTTGCAGTTGCGGATCGAGATGGGGGCCGCCAATGCGTGAGCCGGCCTTCTGGTACCGGCCACGTTCCCTCGAATCGTACGCATTGGGGCCGCTGGGTGCGCTCTACGGCGCGATCACGGAACGGCGGATGCTGCGCGAGGGCGTCGACGCCGGCATCCCCGTGATCTGCGTCGGCAACTATCATGTCGGCGGCGCCGGCAAGACGCCGACCGTGCTGGCGCTGACGAAGCTCCTGCGCGAGCTCGGCGAGACGCCGGTGGTGCTCAGCCGCGGCTATGGCGGCAGCCTCAAGGGCCCGGTGATGGTCGACGGCATGCGTCACACCGCGTCCGACGTCGGCGACGAGCCGCTGATGATGGCGCGCGACGTCCCTGTTGCAGTTGCGCGCGACCGCCTCGACGGCGTCGTGCTGGCGAAGTCGCAAGGCGCCACCGTGATCCTGATGGACGACGGCTTCCAGAACCCGCGTCTTCTCAAGGACACCTCGCTGATCGTGATCGACAGCGAGCGCGGCCTCGGCAATGGCAAGGTGTTTCCGGCCGGTCCCCTGCGTGCGCCGCTGAAGGCGCAGCTTGCGCGCACCGACGCGCTGGTCCTGATCGGCGGCGGCCGCGCCGCCGACGCTGTCGCCGCCGAGCTTGCCAGGCGCAACAAGCCGGAGCTGCGCGCGCGGCTGAAACCCGACGCCGGGTCGGTCGCTAGACTGTTGGGCAAGCCGGTGTTCGCGTTCGCCGGCATCGGCGATCCCGAACGGTTCTTCCGCAGCTTGCGCGCTGGCGGTATCGAAGTCGCACGCACGCGCGCCTTCGCCGATCATCACATGTTTTCGAACGACGAGATCGCAACTCTCGCCGCGGAGGCGCAGCGCGAGCTGCAAACACTGGTGACGACGGAAAAGGATCTCGCGCGTCTGCACGGCCGCGAAGGCGTGCCGGACGGCATCGTGCCGTTCGCCGTCCAGCTCGAGTTCGACGACCCGGCTACGCTCCGGCAACTGATCAGCGATCATCTCTACAAGGCGCGCGAGCGAAGATTCGGCAGGCGATAATGTCGGACGGCGGGCGAACCGCGCTCGTTGTGGACGCACGGTGTGACGAAAAGCATTTCATGCGCGGGTGCGATATGTGGCAACCGAGGTGACATGTCGCGGCTGACGAATTCTCTTCCGCACGTTCGGGAGTTGATGTAGCGTTTCATGAGAGCCGTCACCGGGACGTGCCGAACTCCCGGAAATCATCGACGGCGTTTATGCCCACGGCGGGCAGTACCTTCATCATTTCAGATGCAGCGGCCGTAACGACGAGTTCGGAACGGCAGGGAAAGTCATTGCCAAAAACCCAGAGGAGAACATGCCATGCATTTTTGCCTCACCGGACAATACACACCACGCGCTCTCAATGCCATTTTGGAGAACCCCAAGACCGATCGTCAGGAGGCGGCAAGAAAACTTATCGAAGCGGCCGGCGGAAAGCTGATTTCGATGTTCAGCGTTGCGGCCGACGGCCCAGGCGTTTTGGTGATTTTCGATGTGCCTGATCCGGGTGCGGCTCCGGCCATTTCCGGCCTGACCGTCACGGCGGGCACCCTGCAGAACGTGAAACTGACGCGGCTGTTCACGCAGGACGAGATCAAGCAGGTCCGCCAGAACGCGGCGAAGCTGCGCTCTTCGTATACCCCGCCCGGAAGCTGACATCCGGATCTGAAGCGAAGCCGCCGCAGTCCGAAGCGGCGGCAACGCTCACCTCACAGCAGGAATAATGTTTGCAAGCCGAGGCGAAGGCCTTCCAGCCTCCGTTGACGAACCATGCTGTACGCTGCGTGCTGCGTCCGCGCCGTCGTCCGACCGGACGTGCTTGCCAGCGACCTCGGCAACGGCCTGCGATTGCGGTTCAGCAGTCAATCATGCTCACCACGCCCCAACGGCCATCAATCCGATAATGGTCAGGCACGAGACGCAGGCTACCATGGCGGTATAGTACTCGGGTGTATTCATTGCTGCCTCCCAAACTGTTGCCAACTGCTTGGTCACTGCTACGCGGGAGAGATCGCCGGTCTCGGGCCGCTTCAATTCGGCGCGCGGCGACCGGTCTTGCGCTGTGTGTCCGTCCTCTCATCGTCACCCTGATCCGGATGATGATGCGCTTCGAGAGCTTCAAAGCGTTCAGCTGCGATCAGAAGCTGTTTCCGCATTTCAGCGAGGCGGGCGCGGCAATATTCACGATAGAGCAGGTCTAATATGGTGGGCATGATCACCCCCATCGTTGATTTTCGATTTCCAAATAATCCACCGCGAATTTTCGAGGTGATCGTAGCCCGACAGATGGCTCTTCGATATGAGCCCGTTCACAGACTGCGCCAATTCCAGAGCTCAGTGGCCGTTTGGTTGACTTGATTGTCTGTGCGATAAAAAGAGCAGGGCCAATTACCTAAGATGAAGCATAGCGGCGCTTTGTTTCACCAAGACTTCGTCAAACAACCTAAGAGCGCCAATCGCAACAAAGAATCCAACCACAACGCGAAATGACTAACCACGGAGTGCAAGCACTCTTCGATGCAACGCGGATCGGCATAACGGAAATCGTCTCGGCTGTGCGAGCAGCATTTCTGGTGCGTGCGAACATGCCTCGTGAAAAAGCTGCACCGCTCGTGCTGTGCCGGCAGGGCAGCTGCGCTTTGCCCATCCGACACAGCAGCCTGCCATTCACGCGTCGTTCATCGCAAAACTCCTAACCGTTTCAGACGACCAGGAGAGTTCGATGAAGTTGCCGTTCGCCGCCGTTGCCGCCAGCCTTGTGTGTCTGATCATTGCGCCGGTGTTTGCACAAACGACTCCGCCGGCTCCTCAAACCACCACCGTGCCGGTGCCCGCGACCAAGCGCGTCACCTGCCTCGCGACAACTCAGAACCTGAAGGGACAGGACAAGCGCGACCAGATGCAGCTCTGCATGGCGCAGGCGCGGCTGGATTGCCTCAAGCAGGCGATCGATCAGAAGATCGTCGGCGAGCCCAGGAAGAGTTTCATCAAAACCTGCGTGGGCACGGATGGCGCGGAGCAGCAATAGACGCGCGCCCGCGGCCTCAGGCTTGCGGCTTGGGCGCGCCCGGGTAATGTCGCTCGAGCACGGCGGCGGGTGTGGCGTAGGCTTCCTGCAGGTCCACGCTCCAGTATTTCAACTCGTCGAGCGGGATGCGCGTATCGGTGATCGCGCAGCGCACGAAGGTCCCCGGCGAGATCACGCGGAAGTCGCCGTCGAGATATTGCACCTGCGCTTCGCCATGGCCCGAGGGGCCGAACTTGTTCAGCACGGTCGAAAGTCTCCGTGGAAGGCCGCTCCGGGGTCACCTTGGAGGGCACGATGTGTTGGACGGGATGTAGCATAAATAGGGTGGCTTGTCCGCCCGGTAAACCCACCGGTTTGTGATGTTTTGGCGCCGTTTCCGCGTGATAGTGCTTGAGCGAAGGATCCAACGGCAAAGTTCGATGCGCCTTCCGTTAACCGCCCTGTTCCTGACGTTCCTGATCTCGGCCGCGCAAGCGTCGCCGGCGCCGCAGCCGGTCGAGATTCCGCTGGCGTCCGGCGTGCTGCATGCGCAGCTCTACAAGCCCGAGGGCGCGGGGCCGTTTCCGACCGTGATCGCGCTTCATGGCTGCGGCGGCCTCGGTGGCCATGCCGATTCGGTGCTGCCGCGCTATCGCGACTGGGCCGAGCGGCTGCTCAAATCCGGCAACGCCGTGCTGCTCCCTGACAGCTACGGCTCGCGTGAGCTCGGGCCGCAATGCCGCGTCAAGGACATCCACGTCAAGGCGCGGCGCGAACGCGTCACCGATATCGCGGCGTCGCGCGCCTGGTTGATGAAACAGAGCTGGGTTGCGCGCGACCGCGTCAGCCTGATGGGCTGGGCGAATGGCGCCAGCGCGCTGCTCTGGGCCGTGCGTCCGCAAAACCTTGCGCGCGAGGTCGGCCCGGATTTCCGCGCCGCCATCGCGTTCTATCCGGACTGCAGGATTTCCGCAGGCCTCGGCTGGAGCACACGGGTGCCGACGCTGGTGCTGATCGGTGGCAATGACGACGTCTCGTCGCCGCCGGCCTGCCGCCAGATGGTCGATGGTGCGCATGGCCGCAGCGCGCTCGCGCGCATCGTGGTCTATCCCGGCGCCTATCACGATTTCGACCGCGCCAACACGCCGCTGCACGCAGCTGCCGGCAGCACCGACGCCGCCGCGCCCGAGCACGGCCATCTCGGCACCGATGCGGTCGCGCGCACGGAGTCGCAGAAGGAAGTCGCGGAGTGGCTGGCGCGGTGACGGCAGTGCCGTAGCCCGGATGAGCGTAGCGATATCCGGGTAGGTCCGTCCCGCATATCGCTGCGCTCATGCGGGCTACATGTGCCGAGCGGGGCCGCCCTTGGGAACAACAGCGGACAGCCCCGCATCGACCACCGCCCTGCACGGAAAATGGCCGACCGTGACTCTACGGATCGCGCGCCGGGATGGTTTCAGCCGGTGACGACGCCATCATTCGACCATGATGTCGATTAAACGCAGTCCCATGCGCAACCGCTTCGTCCTGTTCTCCTCCGCCCTGATCGTTTTCACCGTCGCGGTCTTCCTGTTCGAAGCCCATCTGTTCGAAGCCCATGCCGGCGCGCCACAACTCGCGCCGGAACATTGCGGTTTCTGGACCACGATCGACGCGGGCTTGTCCTGCCGCTGAGACGCGCAGTCTTGTAGCCCGGATGAGCGTAGCGATATCCGGGGCCGCTGGTCCCGCATGTCGCTACGCTCATGCGGGCTACGACAGCGAGCACAACGACGGGCGTGTGAGGCGCACTCTCTCCCAGCGTCGTCCTGGCGAAAGCCAGGATCCATTACCCCAGGGAGTAGTTTGGCGAAGACTGGTCGTTCGGGACTGACACCACGCGTACCCGATAGACCTCGCGGTATGGGTCCTGGCTTTCGCCAGGACGACGGCAAGTGTGTGGCACGCGCGTCCTACATACTCTGTCGAGGGTGGCGCGACGCGCTCGCGCTCTAAAACAAATTCCCCTGATCCACCGGCTTGCCCACGCGCTTTGGCGCTGGCTTCGCCTCCTGCGCCGCCGCCTTGGCTTGCGCCGGCGCGCGTTTTGCCGTCGGTGCTGCACGATCCGCATCCGCGGTCGCACCCACACGCCCATCCGCAAACTCGATCTCAACCCGTGCGCCGGGACCGACGCTGTCTGCCGAATGCAGGGGATGGCCGGCCTCGTCGCGCACCAGCGCAAAGCCGCGCGCGAGCACGCCGCGATAAGACAATGCTGAGAGCAGCTTGCCGCTGTTCTCGACGCGGGCGTCGAGCCGCTGCAACAGCGTCACCAGCGCGCGGCCCGCGCGCTCGGCCAGGCGATGCGTGCGTTCGCGCTGGCGCGCAATCGCGTTGCGCTGCGCCTGCGCATTGGAGAGCTTCGAGGCGCGCAAGCGCACCTCCAGCCCGGCGAAGCGGTCGCGCCGCCGCCGCAGCAGCGAGCGCGTGGACAGTCCGAGTCGCTCGCCGCACACCGTGAGGCGATGATCGGCCTGCGCGATCTGGCCATGCAGCACCCGCAGCGTCAGCTTGGCGCCTGCGGCGGTGAACCTGCGGAAATGCGCGTGCGTATTGGCCT
This sequence comes from Bradyrhizobium sp. JR4.1, assembly GCF_040548605.1. NCBI lineage: Bacteria > Pseudomonadati > Pseudomonadota > Alphaproteobacteria > Hyphomicrobiales > Nitrobacteraceae > Bradyrhizobium > Bradyrhizobium sp. JR4.1. The sequence goes on along the minus strand of NZ_JBEPRY010000015.1, from coordinate 46,833 downwards.
TGAGGCAGCGGGGCAGGGACGCACCTGCCGAATCCAGCCGCTGCCGCGGGATCGCCAGCAAATCGCCTGCCGCCGGCAGCGCGCGCGCGGCGGCACGCAGCTCGCTGCGACGGCTCTCCTGGCCGCGTTGCCAGCAGGACCGGGTGCGTCGCCCGAGATCGCCGACCTCGACAAAGAGATCGCTGCGCACCGGCACGGCCATCTCGGCCGCCGCCGTCGGCGTCGGCGCGCGCTTGTCGGCGACGAAATCGATCAGCGTGATGTCGGTCTCATGCCCCACCGCCGAGATCAGCGGGATCATGCTCTCGGCCGCGGCACGGACCACGATCTCTTCGTTGAACGACCACAGATCCTCCAGTGAGCCGCCGCCGCGCGCGACGATCAGCACGTCGGGCCGCGGAATCTTGCCGCCCGCGGCAATCGCATTGAAGCCGCGGATCGCGGCCGCGACCTGCTCGGCCGAGCCTTCGCCCTGCACTTTCACCGGCCATACCAGCACGTGGCGGGGAAAGCGGTCCTCCAGCCGATGCAGGATGTCGCGGATCACGGCGCCGGTCGGCGACGTCACCACGCCGATCACCTCCGGCAGCCACGGCAGAAGCTGTTTGCGCGCCTCGTCGAACAGGCCTTCGGCGGCGAGCTTCCGCTTGCGCTCCTCCATCAGCGCCATCAGCGCGCCGATGCCGGCCGGCTCCAGCGCCTCGATCACGATCTGGTATTTCGAGGAGCCCGGATAGGTCGTGAGCTTGCCGGTGGCGATGACCTCGAGCCCCTCCTGGGGCTTGAAGCGCATGCGGCCGTGCACGCCCTTCCAGATCACCGCCTCGATCTTGGCGCTCTCGTCCTTGAGCGCGAAATAGCAATGGCCGGAGGAATGCGCGCCGCGGAAGCCGGAGATCTCGCCGCGGACCCGGACATGGCCGTAGGTGTCCTCAACCGTCCGTTTCAGGGACTGCGAGAGCTCGGAAACGGTGAATTCGGGTGTGTTGAGCAGGGGTTCCGCTGAAGGCATCGGCAAACGATTCGGCATTTGGGGATCAGACCCGACGTTAAGGATTTTTGCGGCGCCGCGCCAATCCGGGGATTGACCAAGAGAGTACTCTGTCATATAGAGTTCTCTATAGTTGATCGGTTTGAGGGGAGTGGATCATGGCAGTTCGATTGCTGCGCGGCGTGTTGAACGGAATGAAATGGGCCCTCTGTGCGGTCGGCGCCGTGGCGCTGATCCTGGCCGCGATGATCGCAACCCCGCTGACGCGGCCGCCCGAGATGCGATCGGTCTCCGACTCCGCCAAGGGCATCGATTGGTCCACCCTCCCGCCCCTAGAGCGCTTCCAGGCCCGCGACGGCACCTGGATCGGTTTCCGCCACTACGCTGCCAACGGCCCCGCGACCGGCCGCGGCGCGATCTTCATCCATGGCTCGTCCGGCTCCAGCGGCACCGTCAATCATGCCCTGACCCATGCCATCGCCTCGCGCGGAGTGGAGACCTGGGCGCTCGACATCCGCGGCCATGGCGGCTCCGGCACGCGCGGCGACATCGGCTATGTCGGCCAGCTCGAGGACGACCTCGTCGATTTTGTCGCCGAGGTGCGCAAGACCGCGCCGGAGCTGCCGCTCACCTTGATCGGCCATTCCGCCGGCGCCGGCTTCTCGCTGCGCATCGCGGCGACACCGATCATGCAGGACATGTTCGTGCGCACCGTGCTGCTCGCGCCATATCTCGGCTATGACGCCCCGACCAATAAGCCGCATGCCGGCGGCTGGGCCAATGTCGACCTGCCGCGCTTCTTCGCGCTCGCCACGCTGCGCAAGCTCGGCATCGACTGCTGTTCGCAGCTTCCGGTGCTCGCGCTCGCCGTGCCCGCGACTTCGGCAAAGTACCTCGTCTCCACCTATTCCGATCGCCTGACGCGCAATTTCGCGACGCGCGGCTATCGCATCGATCTTCCGGCGACGACACGTCCGGTCACGATCTTCGGCGGCGCCGAGGACGAGATGATGATCTCGGACAAATATGCGGAAGTCGTGCAGGCCACCAAACCGTCGGTCGATGTCAAGATCATCGACGGCATCAACCATATGGGCATCGTCACCAACCCGAAGGCGATTTCGGTCATCGCCGACGATGTGGCGACGCGCGGGGCAAGGCAGTCATGATCGACAGCAAGGAAGCGTCCGCGGCGCTGGCCGATATCGACGACATCGTCCAGCGCGTGAAGCAATCGCAGCTCTATGAGCTGGCGAGCTTTGCTGCCGTCTGGTGGGGCCTCTTGGTGTTCGCGGCCAATCTCGTGACCTGGCTTTGGCCGGTCTATGCGGTCTACGCCTGGGTCGCTGCGGACACTTTGGGCGCCGGCGGTCTGGTGGCGCTGCGCATTTTCAATCCGCCGCATCACTCCCATGGCGCCGCTTTCAACGTCAGACTGCTTCTGGTGTTCGTGCTGTTCTTCGCCTTCGGTTATCTCTGCACCAACGTGATCGGTCACTTCGGCCCGCGCCAGCTCGGCACGTTCTGGCCGCTCTACTTCATGCTGTTCTATACGCTGGCCGGTCTCTGGTTCGGCTATGCCTTCATGGCGATCGGTGTCGGCATCTCCGCGCTGACGCTGATCGGCTACTTCTACATCGGCGAGGCGTTTCCGCTCTGGATGGCCTTCGTCAATGGCGGAGGCCTGATCCTCGGCGGCCTCTGGATGCGGCGGATCTGATGGCCGAGCTCGACGACATCATCCACCAGCCGTTGCGGCTGAAGATCATGGCGGCACTGAACGCGCTGCCGGGCACCGGCGGATTGGAGTTTTCCCGGCTGAAAAAGCTCACCGGCGCCACCGACGGCAATCTCGGCGCGCATATCGAGACGCTGGCCAAGGCGGGCTACGTATCGTTGGACAAAGCCTTCGTCGGCAAGAAGCCGCAGACCACGGTCATCGCCACCGCGGCAGGCCGCGGCGCGTTCGCGCGGCATGTCGCGACGTTGCAGGAGATCATTGCGGGGAAGCAGGTCTGATCTTCCAATAGGTCTGATCTTCCGAAGCTGGCGCGCTCGTTGTTCGCTTGCCACCAGGCCCACATCGCTATGCTGCGCATACGTCACCGGGTTGTACGGGATGCGAAGAGACTTAGTTGCGAGCCGGCGCCGGAGTCGACGAGTATTCTTCCGCTGGTCCGACCTTAAACAGAAGCAGAAAGATCAGAACGTGACTGACAAGTAGCAAGGGGACGTAAAGTGCGGGCACGTAAATCCCTGCGCCCATCAGACCGGGATCTCTGAGTTGTGTCACTCCCATGTAGTATGCGTTCAGGAGGTCGATCGTGCCCCAGACATTGAAGACCCAAACAGCTGGAATGGCGATCGACCAGCGCCGGGAGAGTGCCGCCATCGAGCCAAGGGCCAAGGCCGCGGCGATGAAATCGCCCCATCCGACCTGACGGGCGAAATCCGGATTCAATTCCGGCGACACAAATCCAGTCACCAGGAAATTCATCCCAAAGAATCTGAAGGCATGAAAGGCCGCAATCAATCGCAAAGCCTCAAATCGCGGCAGGCTACGCAGCCATGGCCAGACATAGATGTAACCGATCGCTGAACTTGTCAGGAAGGCGCCGACGACGCTCAGAACAAATGGCAGGTTGATGGCGGGCATTTCTCTGCCTCCTCGCTATTGCGGGCGTTCCGGGCTGGCCAGAAGCAACCGAAGGGGCAGCAACGGACCGACCGCGATGTACTCGTGATCGACGAGGCCTTGCCGGGCCAGCGGCAGATCATCCATGATCGCGTGCGCTTCCGCGACATCCCTGGTGTCGAGCAAGAAGACAGCACCGCGGCCATCGGCACGCGAGAACCATTCCCGGATTTTCCCGCCGACGTAGAGCTGCACGGTCTGTCGGACTTCGGCCGGCATTACAGCCATGACCTGTTCGCGTGTGACGTTGCTCTTGGCCGTCAGGATAACCATCACCCCAGTTGTTACGGGCGATAGGTTTTGTGTTTGGGCAATGGATGCTTCAGTCATGGCAAGGGCTCCTATGAGGATGAAGGTGAGGGCGGCGTTCCGGACTTGCGTCATCGTTCTCAGGCTCCGACTCTGGCGCGATAGGCAACCAAGTCACCCGCCGGCGTGGCGTCTCGCTCTGCAACTGAACTTAAGAAAGCTTTCGTCGGTCCACTATCCGCTATAAAGTGGACAAGCCATGAAGCAGAACTTCACAATGAAGCAGGGCACGATCGATGGTGTGGAGGCATTCCTCAGCGTTGCCCGGCACCGCAGCTTTCGAAAGGCGGCCGCAGAGCTGGGCATCACCCCATCGGCGATGAGCCAGGCGGTGCGCGCGCTCGAGGCGCGCATGGGCGTTGCCCTGTTCGTTCGCACAACGCGCAGTGTCGGCCTCACTCAAGCTGGCGAGCAATTCCTGTCCCGCGCCAGACCAGCCTTTGAAGAGCTCATCGCGGCCGGAGCTGCCGTGCGCGAACTCGGGCAACGTCCCGTCGGGCTTTTGCGGCTCGCCGTTCCCAGAGCGGTCGTTCCGCTGATCCTGCAGCCGGTCATCCTCTCGTTCTGCAAGGCTTATCCCGAGATCGAAGTGGAGATCGCTGCCAGCGAGGAGCGAGTAGATCTCGCCGCCGGAGGATTTGACGCCGGCATCCGGATGGGTCAGTTCATCGACGCCGACATGATTGTGGTCAGGCTTTCCCAGCCCTTCCCGTTCGTCGTTGTCGGGAGTCCCGATTATCTGCGCGCACGGACACGACCGAAGCTTATCGACGACCTGCGTGGCCATGCCTGCCTGCGTCTGCGCCGGCCGAACGGATCAGTCGTGCCGTGGTCGTTTCTCGACGGCAACAGAACGATCGAGGCAGTCGTCTCGGGTCCGCTTGTCGCGCACGATTATCCGACGCTGATCGAAGCGGCAGTGGAGGGTCTGGGACTTGCGCAGGTGCCTGGCCCACCTGTTAAGGCTCATATCTCGGAGGGCCGATTGCAGGCGGTGTTGACGCGCTTTGGCACGACAACGCCCGGCCTTTTTCTCTACTATCCGAGCAAGCGCCAAATCTTGCCGAAACTGCGCGCTTTCATTGACCATCACGCCAAGTCTCGGCGCCGTTGACGCCTGCACTCACTCGGCCGCCCCGGTGTGGCGGTCAGCGCCCGCGGAAGGCGGGAGCACGCTTTTCCCCAAGCGCCCGGAAATATTCCTGGTGATCGTCGCTCTGAGCCAATCGAGCCAGTTCAGGAAACAGCGCCGCGTACGCGGCTTCCTGACCTTCGCTCAGCGCGCGATGGGCCGAGGCGATTGTCGCTCGAATTCCAAGCGGAGCCGCGGCCGATATCCTGCGAGCGACTGCGATCGCCCGATCAAGTTGCTTTCCGGGCGGCGTCACGTATTGAACCAATCCCATTCGGTAGGCCTCATCGGCGCTCCATTCGTCGCCTGTCAGCATGTAGCGCATCGCATTTGCCCAACCCGCTTCCCGGACGAACGTGATCGGTGCACCCCCAGCAGGGAAGTGTCCGCGGGTGACCTCTGGTTGGGCGAACACGGTATCGCTCGCTGCAACGCGGACATCTGCCGCCAGGAAAAGCTCATGGCCTGCACCCTGGCATTTGCCCTGGACGGCGACGACGAGTGGCTTCTGCCTGCGAGGAGGTATCGTGCCGACGGGATTGATGAACTCAGACATTTCCGGGAACTTGCCCGTGCGCAAGACTGGCGCCCAGCTGTCAGGATCGAGCACACCGCCAACGAAGTCGGAGCCTTGGGAGTAGAGGACTGCGACGCGCAGCGCGTCATCGTGGTCGAGCATATACATCAGGCGACCCAAGCCAATGACGCTTGATAGGTCGACACCGTCGGTCTCCTGCCGAATGCCGATCAGCAGAATTGAGCCGTCCACGCGTTCCACTCTGACATTGCTTGGCATTGTGCCCGAACCTGTTGGAGCAGAGGCAACCGGGGATTGGACCTGCGCAGAACTCGGGCCCCCAAGCAGAACCGTGGCGCCTGCACTTGCAGCTAGAAACGCTCGGCGATGTATTCCGCCCGCGTTCTGCTCAGAAAGCCGTCGAGAAGGCGGCGAATAAACTTCTTTCTGGTGGAGTTCATCGCGCTTTGCGGGGATGTCGTTCATCTCAGTGTCTCCTTGAGAGCTTTGAAATTGCGGAGGAGAGATAGGACGCATGCTCGACAGGGGCTATCCAAGATAAAACTCACAGGGTGTGAAGGAGAACTTCACAGTCAAATGATATGGCGAGCGACATTCATTCCTACGATGTCAAGCCATGAGATGACTCGCCTCGTCCCGAATTCGCGCGGCTGAAGAAGCTCACCGGCGCCACCGACGGCAATCTCGGCGCGCATATCGAGACGCTGGCCAAGGCGGGCTACGTGTCGGTGGAGAAGGCCTTCGTCGGCTGGAAGCCGCAGACGACCGTCACCGCCACCGCCGCCGGCCGCGTCGCTTTCGCGCGGCATGTTGCGACATTGCAGGAGATCATCGCGGGGAAGCAGAGCTAGGACGTGTACTCATAAACGTCGGCTTACTAACGCAAAGCGGGAAGTCTCCCACCACGGGCGTGATCGACGGCTTGTGACCCGTTGTGGACCTGCGCCGACTGCTACCTAATGGCAGCTTCTGCCCGAAGGCGGTCATCGCATGGTCTCTACTTCTCCGCCCGCGAAACGGCTCTGGATTCGCCCCTCGCTCCGCCGGACGAGACGATGGCGCTTTCCCGGAACGGCGCACGGGTAGGCTGGGGCCCCGACAATTCCTGGCAATACATCCGATCGATCTTGCGCTGCATAAGCGCATAGCAGTCGCATGCGACCCTCTCGAGCCGCGCCCGATCGATCTCAACAAATCCGCGCCGGTCGGAGGGGACGGCTCCGGCCTCGCGTAGCTTGCTCATCGTCAGAGTCACTGTCGTCCGCCGCACCCCAAGCAATTGCGCAAGCGCCTCCTGCGTCACCGGGAGGAGGTCATCGGGAACGCGGTCGTGAAGCTGCAGAAGCCACCGCGCCATGCGGCCATCCACCCGGTGCAGCGCGTTGCAAGCGGCTACGTGCTGGAGTTGCAATAACACCGCGCGGGCGTGGAGCTGAACGACATTCCTGATGGCCGCGCTTTGCGCATAGGCATCCCGAAATTTGGCGGCGGAAATCAATGATGCTGTGCCCGCCATGCGTGCAATCGCGGTCACGGATGAAAGCGATGGGCCGAGTACGGAGAAAGAGGCCAAAGCGCCTTCCCGTCCCATCAAGGTGGTTGCGACCGTTTGCCCGTCCGGCATATCGAGCATGAAGGCGATTGCGCCGCTATGGGGAAAATAGACCGGGTCCATCTCATCGCCCGAGCGCACCAAAACGGCATCTGGCCCAAAGGAGACCTTCCGGAAGTGGGGCGTGAGCAAGCCGAGATCCGCCGGCGGCAGCGCCGCCAAAAGCCGATTCCCGATGCCGGTACGGTAGAGGGTCACGATGCTTTCTCTTGTGAAAGAGCATCCATTGAACGCCGGTATCCATCTCTTTCATTCACTATGATTATCCGAATACGAGTTGCGCGAAACGCAACCATCCAAACAGAGCCATTGGTCGAGATCAAGCACGGACATTTGCGGAGACGCTGCCGGCGTCTCGCCGCGCAAGCAGGATCTTGCATACATCATACTATTCACGCCCGTTGGGCGACTCGGCGAGCGGGACCTGCGGGATGATCGAGCGATGATGGTTCCGGAAGCGCCCGCTCCTGGCTTCCCAGCTGACGTCTTCAGCTCGTAGGATGGGTTGAGCCCTTGCGAAACCCAATCGCTTCTCTATCCCCGTTCTCCGAAATCGCGGCCGTCATGCGACTGATCGCCGGCCCAATCGGCCGGGTAATTGCCGAGCTTTATGTGGCGATGAAACGAGGAGGGCGCCCAGTCACGGACTCTGTCGACGAGCCCGTGCTTGACCGGATTGATATGAACATAGTCTACATGCCGCGCGACATCGGCTTCGTCGCGAATGGTATGCTCCCAATATCTGCGTTGCCAGATGCCCCGTTCACCTCTAGCCGCGCGGCTTGGGGATATCCTCTCGTTGCGCGCCAGACCGCGCGAAAAGGTGGATTTGATCAACTGCCTGCGCATTCCAAAATCGGCATCACCTTCTGGCAACGTCCACACCGTGTGAAGGTGATCCGGCAGCACCACGATGGCATCGGTCGTGAATGGATGGCGTCGGTGCGTTTCACGCAACGCCGTGCGCAACAACCCGATATGATCCGTCAGCAACGCTAGCTTCCGCTCCGCCAGGTTGACGGTGAAGAAGAAACACCCACCCGAAACGAAGTTGCGGCGGTACGAGGTCATGACGGACGTTATCACGAAACAAGTGCGATGGGTTTCGCAAGGGCTCAACCCATTCTACGGGCTGGCCGCTCTACTTCATGCTGTTCTATTCGCTGGCGGGTCTCTGGTTCGGCTATGCCTTCATGGCGATCGGTGTCGGCATCTCCGCGCTGACGCTGATCGGCTACTTCTACATCGGCGAGGCGTTTCCGCTCTGGATGGCCTTCGTCAATGGCGGAGGCCTGATCCTCGGCGGCCTATGGATGCGGCGGATCTGATGGCCGAGCTCGACGACATCATTCACCAGCCGTTGCGGCTGAAGATCATGGCGGCGCTGAACGCGCTGCCGGTGTCCGCAGGATTGGAGTTTTCCCGGCTGAAAAAGCTCACCGGCGCGACCGACGGCGATCTCGGTGCGCATATCGAGACGCTGGCCAAGGCGGGCTACGTGTCAGTGGACAAGGCCTTCGTCGGCAAGAAGCCGCAGACCACCGTCACCGCCACGGCGGCGGGCCGCGGCGCGTTCGCGCGGCATGTGGCGACGCTGCAGGAGATTATTGCGGGGAGGCAGGGCTGACCCTCGTCGCGCGTCGGGATCGCAATGCGCATTGCTGTGCACTCGCCCCCTGTGGGAGAGGGCTCCTCCGCTGGTAGACTCAGGCTCAATTGGGTGAGGGGTTGGCTCCTCGATAAAAGTCTCGCCGTAGAAAGAGACCCCTCATCCGGCGCTTCGCGCCACCTTCCCACAAGAGGAGAAGGGACACCGGAGCATGGCTCCGGAATGACGGGGAGTTGGGGCGACGCCCCTTGAGACCCGTGCCGGAAGGCTATACTTGCCAAATCCCCAGTTGTTGTGTTGGAGTTCCGCAACTAAGACGTACAGTAGCTTGCCCCTGCGCTGGTTAACGGGCCTTGCGGCAGATCGGGAGGATTAATGAAGCTGGACGTCATCCGCAATCTCGGGAGCGGCGGCTTTGGGACCGTCGATTTGGTGAAGGGAGCCGATGGGCTAGAATACGCTAAGAAGACCTTCTGTCCTGCTCAACCCTTGACGCCTGCAATCGAGGAGAACGTACGAAAGCGTTTTGCGCGCGAGGCCCGAATTCAGTCCGGCATCAAGCACCGAAACATTGTGCCCGTCGTTCACACCGAGCTTGACGAAAATCCTCCCTATTACTTGATGCCAAGAGCCATCTGCAGCCTGCAAGACGACATGGATCGCGATCGCACATTAGGCGGTAAATGGATCGCCGCGATTACAGACATGGTCGCAGCGCTAGACGAACTGCACAACATGGGCATCTATCATAGAGATCTAAAACCGCAGAACGTTCTCAAGTATCAAGTAGTCGTCCCCGGAGGCGAGATTCGAGAGTACTATGCTATAAGCGACTTTGGCTTGATTGCGATGAACGAAAGCCGCCTTTCGGTTCTTACAGTGACCGGCATGGCGAAAGGCACCGACTATTACACTGCCCCAGAAATTACCTCGGACCTACGGAAGGCCACGGCGCAGTCTGATATTTACTCGTTAGGCTGCATACTGCACGATATAGTCGGTAGCGATCCGCGCGTTCCTTGCGCAGAGATTAAAGAAGGTGGTGATTTCGGCGCGATACTCAGAAACTGCACTAGAGCCGACGCTGACAGGAGGTTCAAGTCCGTCCGTGCGGTACTCGACGCAATAAATTCGGCTTCCGCTGATGCGCTGCCGACAAGCCTTGCAACTAAGACTCCCGGCTTCGGTGATCAACTAAGCCGGGGCGAGCCGTTGGATGAACAAGCAGCAAAAGCGTTGGTGCAGTTTGTCGAAGACAACGACGGCGACGCACCCCAGATATTAGACCGTCTTTCGCTGGCGCAAGTCCAGGATCTCTGCAGTAAGTGGACGGGCCTCGGCGACCGTCTCGGCCAGATTTACTCCAAGTGGGTGTTGAAGAACTCGTTTGCCTTTGAGCGATGCGATTCCCTCGCCAACGTTTTAGAGGCTTTCTTTTCATTGTGTTCGATTGAGACCAAAGCTGATGCATTAATGGCGATGCTTGAAATGGGCACTTCGCACAATCGATGGTATGTTGAGCGCAAATTTTTACAGCTATGCGGTTCCAAGATGGACGAAACGATGGCGCGACGCCTCAGTATCGAATTCCGAGCAACCGGCGATAACATCTGTCATCTGATAGCTCACTTGGAAAATTCGGTCGGCGCGTCCAGAGTTGAGTTGCATCCGTCTTTGCAGACCGTTCTGACTGAAGTCTGTCGATGAAATTCGATTGCGCCTACTTGTCTGACAAAGGCCCTCGACCTGAAAACGAGGACTCAGCAGGCTTGTGGCGAATGCCGGACGGGCTCGCGATGGCGGTTGCTGATGGGTTAGGCGGGCACATCGGCGGACAATTCGCCTCCCGCTTGGCGATAGATGTGTTCGTGAACGCAGTGCGCGAGGATCTCAATTTGGATTTGCCGATGCTCGCGTGGCAGATCCATCAGCGTATAAGGCAAGCCCAAACAGATAGACCCGAGCTACGACGCATGGCGACGACATTTTCTGCCGTGTATATTAAGGGCGATACGATGCGAATCGCTCACTGCGGAGATACCCGAGTTATACTGCAGCGAGGAAAAGGTATTAAGCTGTTAACGAAAGATCACACCGAGGCAAATCGATTGCTCTCGATTGGGAAGCTTTCGCCTGAGGAATTTGAGAACTATCCACGAAGAAATGTGCTGGAGAGCGCGTTAGGGGCTCCGACACATCCGCAGATCGATTCCGCGACTCACGACGTTTCAACCAATGACCGCGTTTTCATCATCTCGGATGGCGTTCACGGCAAAGTATTTTTGCGAGAACTTAAGGACGTGTCCGACGGCGCAGCGACTGCTTCTATCTTTGTTCAGAGGGTGGGAGAGTTGATTCAGCAAAGAGGAGCTGACGACAATTACACAATTGCGGCGGCATTTCTTGAATAGAATCAGTAGCCCAGGGTGATCCTGATTACGGTGACAGTGCACTAATCATGTCAACTGGTGCGTTGGCTTTGGAATTTAGTGCACTGTCACCGCAATTCCTCGGTTTCGCTACCGAAGGTGTCAGCCGGATCGGCTTCCTTCTCGGCGTCAGGTTTTCCATCGCGGTCGCGAACGGGCTTCTTGTCCTGCTCGGCATCATCACTCTTTTTCGGCAAGGTCCGTCACCCATTTGAGATAAGAAATGTATACTAAACGCCGGCGGTAACTTCTTACCGCTTCATCCTGGAGCTTTCACTGCTCCCAACGCTCCAATCCACGCAGATCGGTCACCTTGAGGCACAGCTTTGCGTCGCCATCATCTGGGGTCGCTAAAATCATGATGCGCTCTGCCCGGGATTGACCAGGCTGAAGGACGGATCCAACGCTACGTTGGTTTGTTGCAAGCTCGTCTGGGCAATTGGCCGTCTTCGTCGGTAACAACAACCACCCGAAGGAAACATCCTTGACTGGTTTCTGCGAAACGTTCGTAATCTTGAATTCAATTGTGCGAATGGAGCAACGATCGGGTTTATCGCACGTCAGCCGCACGTTACTGATCTTGACGCTCTTGAGAAATTCGCGGCGCACCTCCTTGGCCTTTCGCTCTTCTTCGTCCATGCGCGCCTGAATTCTTTGTTGAAATTTCGCCTCCTCAGCTCGTCTGCTTTCCTGCTCTCGTTGCTCCTCAAACTCGTTTCCAAGCTCTGAGTGTATCTTGGCAGGATAACCTGACGGCGCATTCTCTGCCGAGACACGAAGCCAACGCAGCTTTTTATCTTTGCCCTCGCGGACGTTGATCAAAAAATGAAAGTCCGTCCCGCACTGCGTGGGAATCGATGTTATCAGCACACGCTCTCGTATGTCGTTGTCCGGGATTTCAATGACGCCTTGCTTTCCGAGGACGAGACCGACTGCCGCTTGCACCTCTTCCAACGGGACGTCTGGCAATACCGCGGCCTTTACCTTAGCAGCCAGACTCTCCATGCGCCGTATGTCGGCGGCTACGCACGGACGCGCGGCCTCTTCGTTCGAGCGCTTCCGCTCCTCGCCATGACGTCTAAAGGCTTCCTTCTCCTCGTATTCTGTTTGGGTCTTCACGCAATCTTTCCGAGCGAAGTATTGCGTCATACTTGGATACAGAGCCGTACAGCGGTGCTCGATCTCGGAGCCCTCAGCAAGCGCGGCCGGTGACAAATTGAGTAACCCTAGAGTAGCGATCACAAACCACTTCATCAAAGCGGATCGTTGCCACGCTCCTTCCTTTGCAGGCTGATGCGCAAGGTTCATTCTATAAGGCTCGCCAGTTCGCGACATCTCCCACCTGCGTGTATCATGGCATGGCAATTTGCACATACGATCGCCAACTCAGATAGCGTGATCCTGCGTCCCGCGGGCGGAGCCTTGTGAAGTGGTGTCAAGTGATGCACCTGAGCGTAACCTTTGCCCAAAGCCCCGTAGCGCGATTCAAAATCAAATCCGCACTTGGGCACTTCGCACACTAACCTGCCCGTCCTTCCGAGAGCTTCATTGATCTTTGCTCGGCGCATGGCGCCCTCGCGGCGGCGATGATTTATGAAGCGCCGCCGCTCCTCACCCTCGAATGCAAATATTTCGGCGTCCTGAGCAGCCAGCTTGGTTGCAAGCGGTTCAGCCCCACGCACCATCGAGCAGCGCCCTGTGCTTAGGTCATAGTGCGTTATCGCCCAAGGGACCGGGTCGAGCAGACGCGCTTCGACTTTGCTCGGTCCAGTGCCATCCGACTGAGGACCATCTACAAAGATGACACGGAGCGGCAATGCTTCGCTGTAGGCTACCCACAGGTGCTGATCAAAGTCGTTTGCCCTCTTATTTACACTACCCGTGCCCGGCTCTGTTCTTGGTCTCTTCCACTTCCCCCGGGTAACCTCATAGTAGATTTTGCCGTCGCGCTCTTTGAGATTTTCATGCCAGAGGCAAGCAGCAACAAATTCGCCAGGCTGTAGGAAAGACCAGTTATAGCAGTACTTGGGGTTGCTTGCCGCACGCGCGGCCCCACCTTTCATGTTCGCCCAATGTGAAACGTCCATTCCGAGAGAACGGAGAATATCCATGACAAGAAGCCGCGTTTGTGGCTTAAGATCGGCGCGAATCGTCATTCTTCGCATCCACTCGCGCTAACGCTCGTCGCCCCATCATGGCTTTGTATCACCGCTGTTCGGAGCTTGTTTGAGCTTGTTATTTTCGTTTTGCGCGCGCTCCAGGATTACCTTTGACAGCTTTTCATTCTGCTCTAACAGCGCGCGGAACATGCCTGCACTCTCAGTTATTATTTTGTCCTCTCGAGCTTTTATGCTCTCCATGTCCTTCCGCATCTCAAAAAACACGATGTAGCAAACGGCGAAAGTCAGCGCGAGCGGCACCAGAAGCGTCGCCGTGATCAGCCTTTGAATACGTGCCGCACGAGTAGCCTCTACCCCAGCATCCTCGCCCACTTTCGTCGCGCTAGCTCCCAATTCGACAGACGTATCGAACACTTCATTCACAGCATCGGGCAGGTACATCTCAAGCAACGACAAGACCGCATCTTCGGGCGTCTCTTTGCTGACGCCCAACACGTCAAGCAGAAGGTCCATGCTCCCGTAGGAAATGCCTCTTACCCTTACGCGAATGTCGGGAGTGAGATATCGACGAAGGCGTCTCCCGAAACCGAATCCGTACTCCTCCGGATCTTGATTCAAGTAGAAGCCCAACGTACCGGGCAGCCTATTGCGAATGGCTCGCTCGGCTCTCGTAGGATCACGTAACGTGGCGTCCGCTGATGGTGTCAGAGGCGAGCCACGCAGAAACTCTCTCCAAAACATGGTACGCGAAGAGGTCGGTCCGTCGGTACTAGAAATTTCAATTCGCGCCCGCACCAGCATTTCTAATGCTCTCCTACCTTCAGGGTATGCAGGGCCGAATCCAGCAGAAAACAAAACTGAAATACGACGCGCGCCATCTCAAACCCTTGCCATGGAGCTATCCTAGCCGGACTACCTGCGGTTACAAGATTGTCTGCCCATAGGCTAGAGTAGAATCAGCACCTAGTCCTCAGGTGGTATAAATCCGCACCGGTCTAGTTGCGCCCAACTACCTTGGTGAGGCATTTTTCAACTAGCTAGTTCCTTAGGAGCCGCTCCCGCCGAGGACGCAAGCCACTTGGGCCGGGCGCCAACGCTCCGAACCGCGCGGCGTCGGAATACCTTGGGCGTCCAGCCCTGCGGCGATCTTGTGCAGGCGTACTCCATCCGTTGAGATGCTGACGAGACGTCCCGCAACCGCGATAAAAGGGGCGATCGCCCTTGGGTCATCAAGGCCGGGCGAGGACAGTAGCAGCTTCGGCAATGTTCGGATTCAGCCGAAAGCGGCATAATTCGCAAGCGTCGCCAACCGGTCCGCACATGGGACGGCATATGAATCCGAGCTCGCGCCCAACAGGCGCGCTCCAGAATGACAGGAGGTGGGCCAACACCCCTTGAGCCCCACCCCGATTCGTGCGACCTCCGCCCTCAGCAAACCCCTCATTCTGAGCCTTCGATGCACATTCTCCTGCTTGGTTCCGGCGGCCGCGAACATGCGCTGGCGTGGAAGATCGCGGCCTCTCCCCTGGTGACCAAATTCTGGTGCGCGCCGGGCAATGCCGGGATCGCGCGCGAGGCGGAATGCGTGGCGCTCGACGTTGCCGACCATGCCGCCGTGATCGACTTCTGCAAGACGAATGCGGTCGAGCTCGTGGTGGTCGGCCCGGAGACGCCGCTGGCGGCCGGGATCGTCGATGACCTCACCGCCGCCGGCATCAAGGCGTTCGGGCCGGACAGGATCCCCGCCCAGCTCGAAAGCTCGAAGGGCTTCACCAAGGCGCTGTGCACCGAGTTCGGCATTCCGACCGGCGCCTACAAGCGATTCACCAACGCCGCCGATGCGCGCGCTTACGTCCAGAGCCAGGGCGCGCCGATCGTGGTCAAGGCCGACGGCCTTGCCGCCGGCAAGGGCGTCGTCGTCGCCAAGTCGGTGCGCGAGGCCGAGGACGCCATCGCCATGATGTTCGAGGGCGGCTTTGGCGAGGCCGGCGCCGAGGTCGTGATCGAGGAGTTTCTGCCGGGCCGCGAGATCAGCTTCTTCGCGCTGTGCGACGGCGAGACCGCCATTCCGCTGGCCTCCGCGCAGGACCACAAGCGCGTGTTCGACCATGACGTCGGTCCGAACACCGGCGGCATGGGCGCCTATTCGCCGACGCCGCTGGTGACGCCGGCGGTCCATGACGCGATCATGGCCAAGATCATCCTGCCGACAGTCGCCGGCATGAAGCAGCGCGGCACGCCGTTTCGCGGCATCCTCTACGCCGGGATCATGCTGACGACGCAGGGCCCGAAACTGTTCGAGTTCAACGTGCGCTTCGGCGATCCCGAGTGCCAGGTGCTGATGCTCAGGATGATGTCGGACATCGTGCCGGCCTTCCTCGCCGCCTGCGACGGGCAGCTGAAGAACTTTGACCTCCGCTGGTATCCGGAAGCCGCACTCACGGTGGTGATGGCGGCGAAGGGATATCCCGGCGACTATCAGAAGGGTACGCGGATCGAGGGGCTCGACGACGCCGCGAAGGTCGAGACCGCCGAGATCTTTCACGCCGGCACGGTCGAGAAGGACGGCGCCATCCTCGCCAATGGCGGCCGCGTGCTCAATATCTGCGCGCTCGGCAAGACCGTGACGGAAGCGCAGGCGCGCGCCTATCAAGCCGTCGACCGCATCAAATGGCCGGAAGGTTTCTGCCGCCGCGACATCGGCTGGCAGGCGGTGGACGCCGAGAAGTCCAAGGGCTGACAGGCTTTTTTCGCACGCGTGCGCAATTTCCGCCCGCGCCGTCGGCACTCCGAAATTGTGTAGGCGGCTGTTGGACTTAGCTACTGTGCATGGGGTTGTTTTTCGACTTTTTTGTTTTGGGGCATTCTCAAGACCGAACAGCACTGACAGATAAGGATGCAGAAGATGTCCGATCTCGCCGACCTCTATCCCGGCTTCGCCTCCGAATGGATCAACACCTCCCTCGGCCGCATCTTCACCCGCGTCGGCGGCAAGGGACCGCCGCTGTTGCTGCTGCACGGCTTCTCCGAGACCAACGTGATGTGGCACCGCGTCGCGCCGCAGCTGGCCGACCAGTTCACGCTGATCATCGCCGATCTGCCCGGCTATGGCTGGTCCGACATGCCCGAGAGCGACGCGCTGCACATGCCCTACAGCAAGCGCGCGATGGCCAAGGCGATGGTCGAGGCGATGGAGCGCCTCGGCCATGTGCACTTCGCGCTCGCCGGCCATGATCGCGGCGGCCGCGTCTCGTATCGGCTGGCGCTCGATCATCCCGGCCGGCTGTCGAAGCTCGCGGTGCTCGATATCCTGCCGACCTATAATTACTGGGAGCGGATGAACCGCGCCTACGCGCTGAAGATCTATCACTGGACCTTTCTGGCGCAGCCCGCCCCGTTGCCGGAGACGCTGGTCGCGAGCAATGGCGAGTTCTTCCTCCGCTTCAAGATGGCGAGCCAGACCAGATCGAAGACGCTGGAGGCCATCGACGAGCGCGCGCTCGAACACTACATCGCCCCGTTCCGCGATCCCGCCCGCGTCCACGCGATGTGCGAGGATTATCGCGCCGGCGCCTATTTCGACTACGATCTCGACAAGGCCGATTTCGAGGCCGGCAAGAAGATCACCATTCCGATGCTGGCGCTGTGGGGCAATGCCGGCGTGGCGCAAGCCGCCGCCACCCCGCTCGACATCTGGAAGCAGTGGGCGACCAACGTGGATGGCATGCCGGTGGATTCGGGGCACTTTCTCACCGAGGAGAACCCGGATGTGACCGCGAAGGCGCTGCGCGAGTTCTTTGCCGCGCCTTAGCGCCGCTCGCGAAAGAAGTCCTTGAGCAGCCGCGCCGCCTCGCTTTCGCCGACCCCGGAATAGACATCCGGGACGTGATGGCAGGTCGGCGAGGTGAAGAACCGCACGCCGGATTCAACCGCGCCGCCCTTGGGGTCGGCGGCGCCGTAATACAGGCGCCTCACCCTTGCAAACGAGATCGCGCCCGCACACATGGTGCAGGGCTCCAGCGTCACGTAAAGGTCGCAGTCGACCAGGCGCTCGCTGCCGATCTTTTTGGCCGCCTCGCGCAGCGCAACGATCTCGGCATGCGCCGTGGGGTCGTAGTCGGTCAGCGTCCGGTTCGCCGCGGTGGCGATGACCTCGTAATTGCGGACCACGACGCATCCGATCGGAACTTCGCCCGCCTTTCCGGCGTTTTCGGCCGTTTTGAGCGCCAAATCCATGAAAGAGGGGGCTTTCAAGCCTCGTATCATCGCCAGAAACCTGCTAGTAGCTGCGCCTTCAGCAGAAGTGCTTACGATTTTGCCTGAGCATGCGGCTCGAGACGAGCGCGCACAATGCTTTCTGGCCACCCCCTGAGTGAGATTATTCATGCCTCGCGACAGCGACAAAGACAACGATTCCCGCGGCCGTCGTGATCGCGGCCCGGCCAAGGGCGGCCGTTCCGGCAAGGCGCGGGGCCCCGAGAAGAAGTTCGCCAAGCGCGGCTTCGAGGGCAAGGGCGACAGCCGCCCGCCCCGCGGTGACCGTGACAGCCGACCGGTCCGCCGCCGCGAGGAGGGCGATGCCCCGCGCCGCGACTTCAGCGACCGTCCGAAGTTCAATCGGGAAGACCGGCCGCGCGGCGAGGATCGTGGTGAGCGCAGCTTCAAGCCGCGTGGCGATCGGCCCTTCAAGCCGCGTGAAGACCGTCCGTTTTCGGATCGTCCGTCGCGCGACGGCGAGAAGCGCCCCTTCAAGCCCCGTGGCGACCGCCCATTTTCTGATCGCCCCTCGCGCGATGGCGAGAAGCGGTCGTTCAAACCGCGCGGTGATCGCCCGTCCTATGGCCGTGATGACCGTCCGCCGCGCAGGGATCGCGACGATTCCCGTCCGGCCGGCCGAACCGGTGACACGAAGTTTGGCGACAAGCGACCTTACGCGCCGCGTGGCGACCGTCCGGAACGCAAGTTCGATGGCGAGCGAAAGTTTTCGCGCGGCGCACCGGACCGCAATCGCAGCGAGCGCAGCGATTCGAAACCCTGGCAGAAGCGCGATGCGGCCCCACGCGGCGACCGGCCGCCGCGCAAGGACTTCAGCAAGGGTCCGCGCAAGGATTTTGGCGGCAGCGACCGCGGTCAGGACAAGCCTTGGCAGAAGCGCGACGATCGGCAAGGCGGCGGCGACGACCGTCCGCGCTTTTCGCGTTCGCGCGACGATCGTCCATCGGGTGACCGTCCATTCCGCGAGCGGCCCAAATTCGATCGCCCCCGCGATGATCGTCCCAGGTTCGATCGCGGCGGCGATCGCCCGAAATTCGATCGTCCGCGCGAGCGCTCCGAGGGCCGCTCCGACTGGCACGAGCATCCCCGCAGCGAAGCTCGCACCGGCGATCGTCCACGCCGCGAAAACGAGGACGAGAGCAGGATCTTCGAGAAACGTCCCGCCTTCGGCGGTCGCGGCGCCTATCGCGACCGTGATCGTGATTCCGAGCGGCGGCCGCGCCGCGAGGAAGAGGTCAAGCCGAAGAAAGCTGGCGAGCGTATCGCCAAGGTGCTGTCGCGTGCGGGCCTTGCCTCGCGCCGCGATGCCGAGGAGATGGTCACGCAGGGCCGCGTCAGCGTCAACGGTCGTGTCATCAACTCGCCGGCGCTCGACATCACCTCGAACGATGTCGTCACCGTCGACGGCAAGCCGTTGCCGGAGCGCGAGCGCACGCGGCTGTTCCTCTATCACAAGCCGCGCGGCCTGATGACGACCCATGACGATCCCGAGGGGCGTCCGACCGTATTCGACAATTTGCCCGAAGGTCTGCCGAGGCTGATCAGCGTCGGCCGGCTCGACTTCAACACCGAGGGCCTGCTGCTGCTCACCAACGATGGCGGGCTCGCGCGCACGCTCGAGCTGCCGGACACCGGCTGGCTGCGCCGCTACCGTGTCCGCGCCCATGGCGACGTCACGCAGGCGCAGCTCGACGAGCTGAAGAACGGCATCGAGATCGAGGGCGTCAAATACGGTCCGATCGACGCGACGCTGGAGCGTGACCAGGGCGCCAATGTCTGGCTGGTTTTCGCGATCCGCGAGGGCAAGAACCGCGAAGTGCGCAATGTCTGCGCTCATCTTGGACTCGAGGTGAACCGGCTGATCCGGGTCTCCTACGGCCCGTTCCAGCTCGGCGAGGTCCCCGAGGGCCAGGTCGAGGAGATCAAGTCCCGCGTGCTGCGCGACCAGCTCGGCGAAAAGATCATCGAGAAATCGGGTGCGCAGTTCGACGTGCCGCAGAAATCTGCCTCGCATGAGGGAGACGACGCGCCGCGCGAGAAGAAGCCCGCGAGCAAGCGCGGCGTGATCAACGACCGCAAGGGCCGCCGCGTCCTGGTGCAACGCACCGGCAGCGAGGAAGCGCGCGAGCGCAACGAGGCTGAGGCCAGCGGCTACGGCCCGCCGCGCCGTCCCAGGCGCGGCTATCACGGCAAGCGCGATCTGGCGCCGAAGGAGGACTGACGTTGCGCGTCGTCGGCGGTCGATTGAAGGGGCGCAATCTGGCCTCACCGTCCTCGCGCGACATCCGCCCCACGGCGGACCGCCTGCGTGAGTCCGTGTTCAACATCCTCGTGCACGCCTATGACGATCCGATTGCGGATGCGCGCGTGCTCGATCTCTTCGCCGGCACCGGCGCGCTGGGCATCGAGGCGTCGTCACGCGGCGCGAAATTCGTGCTGTTCGTCGACAACGGCGCGGAAGCGCGCGCCCTGCTGCGGAATAATGTCGAGACGCTGGGCTTGGGTGGCGTGACAAAAGTCTATCGTCGTGATGCGACCGATCTCGGGCCTGCGCATCCGGTCGAGCCGTTCTCGCTGGTGTTCCTCGATCCGCCCTATGGCAAGGGGTTTGCGGAGAAGGCGCTTGCGAGCCTGCGCGACGGCGGCTGGCTGACGCCGGGCGCGCTGCTCGTCGTGGAAGAGGCGAAGGCTGCGCAGTTCGTCACGCCGGAAGGCTTCGAGGAATTGGAGCGGCGCGCGTATGACGACACGGAGTTCGTGTTTTTGAAGCGGCCGTAACTTCACAATCGGTTCGTAGGGTGGATTAGCCGAAGGCGTAACCCACCACCCTTCCGCGTACGCGGGACGAAGTTGGTGGGTTACGCTTCGCTAACCCCCCCTACGAATTACCTCCGCCCGAACAGCTTCTCCACGTCGCTCAGCTTCAGCTCGACATAGGTCGGGCGGCCGTGATTGCACTGGCCGGAGTTCGGGGTGTCCTCCATCTCGCGGAGCAGGGCGTTCATCTCCTCCGGCCGCAGCCTGCGGCCGGCGCGCACCGAGCCGTGGCAGGCCATGGTGGCGGCGACGTGCATCAGACGGCGCTCCAGCGGCAGCGCCTCGTCCCACTCGGCCATATGCTCGGAAAGATCGCGCAACAGCCCGCCCGCATTAGTCTTACCGAGCAGCGACGGCGTCTCGCGCACCGCGACCGCGCCGGGGCCGAAGGATTCGATCGCGAGGCCGAACGACGCCAGCTCGTCGCTGCGCTCGAGCAGGCGCTCCACCGTGGCCTCGTCCATCTCGACGATCTCGGGGATCAGCAGGATCTGCCGCTGCACGCCGTTGGCAGCCAGCGAGGCCTTCAGCCGCTCGTAGACGATGCGTTCATGCGCGGCGTGCTGGTCGACGATGATCAGGCCGTCGCGGGTCTGCGAGACGATATAGGTCTCGTGGATTTGCGTGCGCGCCGCGCCGAGCGGGCGGTGGACCAGATCGCCGGCGGGCTGCGTTTCGATCCGCACGTCCGCACTGGGCGCACCGACATCGAACGCAGCCTGCGCGCGCTCGGCGAAGGTGGGCGCAGCCGCACCGTCGAATGACGGCATCGGCGCGACCGGGGCGGATGGCGACGCCCGCCAGTCCCAGCTTGCCGGGCGCGGCGTGAATGCGGGGCGGAACGACGACAGCGCGCTCTCGCCGCTGTTGGCGGCCGTACGCCGGCCCTCCCGTGCAAGCCCTTCCTTCAATCCGTGCACGATCAGCGCGCGGACGAGGCCGGCGTTGCGGAAGCGCACCTCGGTCTTGGCCGGATGCACGTTGGCGTCGACCTCGCGCGGATCGAGCGTGACGAACAGCGCCAGCACCGGATGACGATCGCGCGGCAGATAGTCGGCATAGGCTCCGCGTACCGCCCCTAAGATCAGCTTGTCGCGCACCGGACGGCCGTTGACGAAGAGATATTGTCCGAGCGCGTTGGCTTTGGTCAGCGCGGGCGCTGCGGCATAGCCGGCGACCGCCACGCCCTCGCGCTCGGCGTGGACCTCGATGGCATGGCTGCGGAACTCTGCCCCCAGGATGTCGCCGAGACGCGTGAGGCGACCGGCGACGCCGGGCAGTGCGGCAGCCCAGGTCACCGGGGCGCGCTCTTCGCCCGCGAGCGTGAAAGCGATTTCGGGCCGCGCCATCGCGAGGCGCCGCACCACCTCACGGATCGCTTCCGCCTCGGTCCGGTCGGTCTTCAAGAACTTCAGCCGCGCCGGCGTGGCGTAGAAGAGGTCATTGACCTCGACCCGCGTGCCGTGCGCGAGCGCGGCCGGCATGATCTCGGACTTCTCGCCGCCCTCGACATTGAGCGCCCAGGCATGCGGCTCGCTGGCATGCCGCGTGGTGATGGAGAGCCGCGCCACAGAGCCGATCGAGGGCAGCGCCTCGCCGCGGAATCCAAGCGTGCGGATCTGCAGCAGGTCCTCGTCGTCGAGCTTGGAGGTGGCGTGACGCTCGACCGCCAGTGAGAGGTCCCTGGCGGTCATGCCGCCGCCGTCGTCGGTGATGCCGATACGCCGGCGCCCGCCGCCATCGGTAAAGACGTCGATGCGGCTGGCGCCGGCATCGATGGCGTTCTCGACCAGTTCCTTGACCACGCTCGCGGGACGCTCGACCACCTCGCCGGCGGCGATGCGGTTGACGATCTGTTCTGGCAATTGGCGGACGGGCATGAGTTCGATTTCAGATTCGGGACGCTATTCTAGGCCGTGTTGCGTCAAAAGCATGTGGTGAGCAACAGGCGCGTGGCGCCCTGGGGAAAAGGGGGGCCTATCGCACTGAAGACATTGGACGATCGCGCCGGTCGCGGGGGCCGTCGTTGACGACCCCGCGAGCCCGAGCGTCGCGTTCGCGGTCCGCATACTTGTTCCGCACCGCCGCATATGAGGAGCACAATTCCGCGAAACCGCCGCGAAATCCCTCAACGATGACCACACGATCCGGATTGCATGGCGACTGCGCCGTTCGGCTCTCTGCGCGATGGGATGGTCCAGTCCAGGCGAACGGCGAAAACACCAACCGCTCATCGCGAATAAAATCCAGGAGAAATGGATGAAGGTAGTGAAGACCTCTGTAATCGCATGCGCTCTTTCCGCACTGCTGGTGGGACCGGTTCTCGCACAAGGCGCATCGTCGGACACCAAGTTGCGTGGCAGCGCGCAGGGCAAGACCATGCAGGGCGGTGCCTCGAGCGGCGATGAAGAGGATCTCGGCGCACAGCAGGGAGCCGCGGGTGAGAAGGTCGGCATGAAGTCGACCAAGGGTACGAAGGGCACGGTCGGCACCACCGGCAGCGCGACGCATAAGGGCACGGCTGACGATTCCGTGTCGGGCGGTGCTGCGACCGGCAAGCGCTACTGACGCAGCCAGCGAAACGGCAAACCTCCGGTCGCATGGCGGCCGGAGGTTTTTTCGTCAATCGGTCAATCGTCGAAATGCCCGCCGCGCTTCGACTTGATGTCGCTGCGGCGCTTCTTGCCCTCGAGCCGGCGCTGCTTGGACCCAAAGGTCGGCTTTGTCGCGCGCCGTGGCTTCGGCCGGATCATGGCTTCGCCGAGCATCTCCGTAAGGCGATCGATGGCGTCCTGGCGGTTGCGCTCCTGGGTGCGGAAGCGTTGGGCCTGGATCACGATGACGCCGTCCTTGGTCATGCGCTGCCCTGCGAGCCGGGCCAGGCGCAACGCGGCATCCTCCGGCAGCGTCAGTTTGCGGGTGTCGAAGCGCAATTGCGCCGAGGTCGCGACCTTGTTGACGTTCTGCCCGCCGGGGCCGGAGGCGCGGACAAAGCCGATCTCGATGTCGTCCTCGTCGATGACGAGATCGCGGGATATCCGCAGCATGGTGGCACCATTCGTGATGCCCGGACATATCCCGGACGCCTAGGTTCGGCAATGGCGCCCGGAATGCAAATGGCCGGGCGAGCCCGGCCATTTCAGGAAGCGTATGGAAGACGTCAGTTCGACTTCGTCACCGGTGCGGCTGCCGGTTGCGCCGCCGCCTGCGGAGCGCGGCCGACGACGACGGTCAGGAGGCCCTGGCCCCAGAGGCGCTTTGCGGCCGCCTTGGCGTCATCCATGGTGACCGCATCGACGACGGCGTTGCGCTTCTCGATGTAGTCGATCGGCAGCTTGTCCTGCTGATATTGCAGCAGCGCCTGCGCGAGCTTCGAGGAGGTATCGAGCGCCAGCATCTGCGAGCCCTTGAGGTAGGACTTGGCCTCATCGAGCTCCTTCTGCGTCGGGCCTTCCTCGGCGATCCGACGCACTTCCTTGTCGATGGCGTCGATGGTGTCGCCTGCGCGGTCGGCGCGGGTGCCGGTATTGCCGATGAAGACCGCCGAATGCTCCATCCAAAGCAGCGATTCGAACACCGAATAGGCCAGCCCGCGCTTCTCGCGCACCTCGCGATAAAGCCGCGAGGACAACCCGCCGCCGCCGAGGATGTGGTTGACGACATAGGCCGCCATGAAGTTCGGATCGCTGCGCTTCACCCCGGGGCCGCCGAAGGTGATCACGGTCTGGGGAACGTCGAGCGTCACGAAGGCGCGTTGCGGCGGCTTGGCGGCCTCGACGTCGGGGACCGGCACGAGATTGGCCTTGGCGGGCAGGCTGCCAAACGTGTGGTCGAGCAGCTTGCCGAGCGTATCGGGATCAACGTCGCCAACCACCGCGATCTTCAGCGTGTCCTTGGCGAGCACGCGGCCGACATAGTCCTTCATGTCGGCGATCGTGATGGTCGGAACGCTGTCGAGGTTGCCGTTGGACTGCCGGCCGTAGGGATGTTCGCCGAAGGCGACTTCCAGGAATTTGCGGCTCGCCAGCGAGGTCGGGTTGGTGGTCTCGCGGCGCAGGCCCGAGATTACCTGCGAGCGAATGCGTTCGACATCGGCGGTTTCGAAATGCGGCGAGGTCAGCGCGCTCTGCAGCAGGTCGAAGGCCTCGTCCTTGTTGTCGCGCAGCATGCGCAGGCTGCCGCGGAACGTGTCGCGGGTGGCGGAGAAGGAGAGCTCGATGGCGCGGCGATCGAGCCGCTCATGGAAGGTCTTGGAATCGAGATCGCCGGAGCCTTCGTCGAGGAGATCGCCGACCAGATTGGCGACGCCCGACTTGTCCTTGGGATCCTGGGCCGAGCCGCCGGCAAAGGAATATTCCATGGCGATCAGCGGTACGGTCGCATCCTGCACGAACCAAGCCTCGATGCCGCCCGGCGACGTCAAGTGCTGGATCTTTGCAGCCGCCTGCGACGGCGAGACGGTAGCGAGCGCGAGTGCCGCGCCGGTGGCAAAGGAGAACGCAACGCGTCGAAGGAAGTGATAGGTCACGAACGCTTCTCCTCGCGTTTGGTGGTCGCGGTGTCCTTGATCAGATAGCCTGTCACTGAGCGCTTCTTCTCGAGCCATTTCTGCGCGACGGTGCGGACCTGCTCGGCGGTGACCGCGCGGATGCGATCTGGCCAGCTCCGGATGTCCTCGATCGACAGGCCCGTGGTCAGTGCGCCGCCATACCAGCGTGCCAGCACCGCCTGGTTGTCCTGGGCGTAGATCGCCTCGGCGATGAGCTGGGTCTTGACCCGCTCGAGATCCTCGGCACGGATCGGATTCTGCGCGATGTCGGCAATGACGCCGTCGACCACCTGCTCGATCTCGGCGAAGCTGACGCCGGATTTGGGCGAAGCCGAGATCGCGAACTGGGTCGGGTCGAGCGAGATGCTCGAATAACTGGCGCTGGCGGAGACCGCGAGCGGCTTGTCGACCACGAGCGCACGGTAGAGATAGGAATTGTTGCCGCTGCCCATTAGCTGCGCCAGCACGTCGAGGGCCGCGCTTTCGCCGGCCGCAGCCGTGGTCGCCGAGGGCACCAGGTAATAGCGCCGCAAGCCGGGTTGCTCGACGCGCGGATCGGCAAGGGTCACGGTGCGCGGCGCCGCGGGCTCCGGCTCCTGCGGGCGGACACGGCGGGCCGGGATCGCGGGTTGGGCCGGGATGGAGCCGAAATTGCGCTCCACCAGCGGGCGGATGTCGGCGGCCTCGACGTCGCCCGCGATCACCAGGATCGCGTTGTTCGGCGCATAGAAGCGGCGGTAGAAGGCGAGCGCATCCTCGCGATCGAGCTTCTCGATCTCCTGGTGCCAGCCGATCACCGGCCGGCCGTAGGGATGGTTGAGATAGAGCGCGGCCATGATCTGCTCGTTCAGCCGCGCGTCCGGATTGTTGGCGACGCGCATGTTGTATTCTTCGAGCACCACGTCGCGCTCGGGCAGCACGTTCTCGTCCTTGAGGATCAGACCGGTCATGCGGTCGGCCTCGAACTCCATCATGGTCGGCAGCTGCTCTTTCGGCACGCGCTGGTAATAGTTGGTGTAGTCGACCGAGGTCGAGGCGTTCTCGTTGCCCCCGACGCGGAGAACGGTCTGGGAGAATTCGCCGACCGGATGCTTCGATGTGCCCTTGAACATCAGGTGCTCGAGGAAGTGCGCGAGCCCGGACTTGCCCGGCGTCTCGTCCGCCGAGCCGACCTTGTACCAGATCATTTCCGTGACGACGGGCGTGCGGTGGTCGGGAATCACCACGACCTGCATGCCGTTTCCAAGCGTGAAGCTGGCGGGCGGAGCCGATCTCACCGTGGTCTGCGCAAGAGATGCGCCGGCCGTCAGGACACTCGTCGAAAGCAGCGCGGCAAGGAGGCGGGCAGCCGATCGGTAAGAGGACATCATGATCCTTATGAAAGGCCGAGCCCGGATGTCCGGCTCGGAGGCACGGCATGGTACACCGTGCGGCAAACGCTTCGCGTCACGAAGCAGAGAACTCAACTCGGGCGCAAGTTACTGATAAGCAATTAAAGACCGCGTCCGGCGCGCACGAGCCGTCGGCGCGGGACCGCGTCTGTCGGGATATCGCAAAGTGACAGGAGCGTTATTGTTCCTTGTCCTTCCCGGACATGATGTCGAAATAGGTCCGCCTCGTCTTGTCCTCTCCGGCGCCATAGGCGTAGCTCGGCGACGGCGTCTGATAGCCCGGCGGCGGCTCGACCAGCGACTGGCGCGGCGGCTCGGTCGTGAATTGCTTGGCCTCGCCCTTGTTGTTCGACATCATGCCCCACAGACCGCCGGTGAAACCGAGTTGGGCGGGGCTGAGCGACGGGTTGCCGTTGGTGCCCGGCTGGATGGGGTCGTTGCTCGTGCGCTCGGGTGCAGCTGTTCTGCCGACCTCCATCTCGGCGGGCGACAACGTCCGGCCTGCCTGCCAATTCTCCGTCGCCTTGACGGCCTTTTTCCGCTGGGCGATGGCCTCCTTGCGGCGCTTTTCGTCCGGGTCCTTCGGCCAGTTCGGCGCGTTCTTGGCTTCGGTGCCGGCGGGCGGCGGCAGGTCGAGCTTGGGCGGTACCACCAGCGGCGACCGCTCGCGGTACTCAATACCCTTCTTCTCCATGCTCTTGGCGCCGATGCCCGACATCAGATTGTCGATGAGCTTCTCTTCGAAGGTCATATCGTCATCGTCCTCGCCGTCGTCACCGGCGCGGGCAGCGCCAGCCGACATGACGAGACCGATGCCGAGTGCGACAGCGGACAATTTCAACGCCCGCCAGAACCCCTGCCGGGGGTCTCCAACCATCGAACTGCTGGTCTTCGAGCTGCGCATCACTGTACCTGTTCCAAATTGTGGCAGTTTGCCGCTCTCGCGCGGCATAATCCCTCGCAAAAACAAGGTTCCGCCTGCCGGTCCGTATCGGCCGGGATCAGGGCGCTTTTGCGGCGGGTACCCCCAGGAAGGAATCATACAATAGCGCCGCCACGCCAGCAACGATGGCCACGTCCGCGAGGTTGAACACGTACCAATTATAGGTCTTTCCGCCGATCTCGACGTGAAACAGGGCGAAATCGACCACCGCGCCATAGGCGAGGCGATCGATCCCATTGCCGATGGCGCCGCCGATGATCAGGCCGAGCGCGATGGTTGCCAGCAGGGTGTGCGAGCGGGCCATCCAGATCGCCAGCGCAACCACGGCGAGGACCTTCACGGCCATCAGCGCCATTTGCGCAGCCTGGCCGTCGTTCTGGAGCCAGCCGAAGCTGATGCCGATGTTCCAGGCTAGCACCAGGTCGAAGAACGGGGTCACCTCGACCGCGCCGCGACGGGCAAGGTCGAACACATTCAGCAGCCAGAGCTTTGAAGCCTGGTCGGCCACCAGCGTGAGCAGGGCCGCGAGGATGCCGGCGCGGAGCGGGGTCATGCAGGCGAGATCTCTATCTCCACTACAAACACCGCCGTCGTCCCGGCGAAGGCCGGGACCCATACTCCGAGACGGAAGTTGTTTGAGGGACTCGTGGTCATCAGCCTTCGCTGCAATCGGCGGTCGTGGTTATGGGTCCCGGCCTCCGCCGGGACGACACGAAGTTAGACACTCACCCCCAGCGCCTTCCATTCGCGCAGCGCCTTGGCGTCGCGCGGGGTGACGTCGGGGTATTCGGGGTCTTCACCCACCGTCGGCGAAATCTTCCAGGAACGGGCGCATTTGGTGCCGACCGCCTTCTCCACCACGACAGCGATGCCGGGAACGGCATCGAGACGGAATGCGGAAGCCGGCGCCTCGTCCTCGCGCACCTCGTAGTTCGAGGTGATGCAGATCTCGGCGAGGTCGATGTCGAACAGCGTCGCAAGCATGTCGCGGTCGGCGACATAGATCACCGGCGAGGCCTCCAGCGACGAGCCGATGTTCTTGGCGGCGCGTTCGAGCTCCAGCGCACCGGTGACGACGCGGCGGACTCTCCTGATGATCTCCCATTTTGCATCCAGCTCACCATCACCGTATGCGCCGATATCCGTGGGAAACACAGTCAGATGCACTGATGGCTCGGCGTCTGGCTTATATTGTCGCCATGCCTCATCAGCGGTGAAGCTCAAAATCGGCGCTAGCCAACGCAGGACCGCGTCGCAGATAATGTTGATCGTGGTCAGAGACGCCTTACGCGTCAACGATGACGGCGGGTCGCAGTAGAGCGTATCCTTTCGGATGTCGAAATAGAACGCCGACAGTTCGGTGTTCAGGAAACTGGAAAGTGTGGCGACGACCAGCTTATAGTCGAAGTTTTTGTAAGCAAATTGCACGCTCACATCCTGGACGGCCAATTGATGTAGCATCAACCGTTCCAACTCCGGCATTTCGGAAAATGGAACAGCGTCCTCCTTCTTGAAGTGATCCAGCGTTCCCAGCATCCAGCGCACGGTGTTGCGCAGCTTGCGGTAGGTCTCGATGGTGTTCTTCAGTATCTCCGGGCCGATGCGCTGGTCGTCGGCATAGTCGGTGGCGCAGACCCACAGGCGCAGGATGTCCGCGCCCGAATCCTTGATCACCTTCTGTGGCTCGACGGTGTTGCCGATCGACTTCGACATCTTGCGGCCGTTCTCGTCGAGCGTGAAGCCGTGGGTGAGCACGATGTCATAGGGCGCGCGGCCGCGCGTGCCGGCGCTCTCCAGCAGCGAGGAATGAAACCAGCCGCGATGCTGGTCGCTGCCTTCGAGATACATCACGGTGTCGTCGCCGCCGTCGACCTTGCGAACGATGTTGCCGAGCTGCGGGAAGTTCTGGCGGTCCTCGAGCACGAAGGCGTGCGTGGAGCCGGAATCGAACCAGACGTCGCAGATGTCGTCGATCTTCTTCCAGTCTTCCTTCGCCCGCGATCCAAGGAAGCGCTCACGGGCGCCCTCCATGTACCAGGCGTCGGCGCCTTCCTCCATGAAGGCCTCGGTGATGCGCTGATTGACGATCTCGTCCTGCAGGATTTCGGCCGAGCCGTCGCTCTTCTCGCGCACGAACACGGCGATCGGAACGCCCCAGGCGCGCTGGCGCGAGATCACCCAGTCCGGACGGTTGGCGATCATGCCGTTGATGCGGTTCTCACCCGACGGGGGCACCCATTGCGTGACCGAGATCGCATGCAGCGCGCGGGCCCGCAGTGTATCGCCCTTCTTGGCATGGCCATCTTCGCTGATGTCCTTGTCCATCGCGATGAACCATTGCGGCGTGTTGCGGAAAATGACCGGCTTCTTCGAGCGCCAGGAATGCGGATATTGGTGCTTGAGGCGGCCGCGCGCGAGCAGCTTGCCGGCCTCGATCAACGCCTTGATCACGGCCTCATTGGCATCGCCCTTCTCGCCCTTGTCGTTGAGCACGCGCTTGCCGGTGAAGCCGGGGGCCTGCGCGGTATAGGCGCCGTTCTCGTCGACAGTGTAGGGGATCGCGGTCGAGATGCCGCGCTCATCGAGCTCGCGGGTATTGGCCATCCAGACGTCGAAGTCCTCGCGGCCGTGGCTCGGCGCGGTGTGCACGAAGCCTGTGCCGGTATCGTCGGTGACATGCTCGCCGGCGAGCAGCGGCACGATAAACGCGTAACCGCCATCGAGGCCGCGCAAGGGATGGGCGCACTCCACGGCGTCCAGCGTATCGCCGGGAATGTCGCGCAGCTTCTCATAGGCCGTGACGCGCGCCTGCTTGAACACCTCTGCCGCAAGCGCGTCGGCCAGGATCAGGAGATCGCCGGTCTTCGCCCAATTGTCCGCGGCAGCATCCGTCACCTTGTAGAGGCCGTAGGCGATCTTCGGTGAGAACGAGATCGCGCGGTTGCCGGGCAGTGTCCAGGGCGTGGTGGTCCAGATCACGACCGAAGCATTGGCGAGCACACCATGTGCCGGGGACGTGACGGGAAACTTCACCCACACCATGTCGGAGGTGTAGTCCTCGTACTCGACCTCGGCCTCGGCGAGCGCGGTCTTTTCGACCACGCTCCACATCACCGGCTTGGAGCCGCGATACAGCGTACCGTTGGCGGCGAACTTCATCAGCTCGCGGGCGATCTGCGCTTCGGCGGGATAGCTCATCGTCTGATAGGGATGATCCCAGTCGCCGATGATGCCGAGGCGCTTGAATTCCTCACGCTGCACGTTGATCCAGTGTGTCGCATAGGCGCGGCACTCTTTCCGGAACGCCACCATCGCGGCGGAGTCGCGGAAGTCGGGCTTCTGCTTGCCCTTGGAACGGTAGTTCTCCTCCTCGATCTTCCATTCGATCGGCAGGCCGTGGCAGTCCCAACCGGGCACATAGTTGGAGTCGAATCCGAGCATCTGCTGGCTCTTGGTCACGACGTCCTTGAGGATCTTGTTCAGCGCGTGCCCGATATGGATGTTGCCGTTGGCGTAGGGCGGGCCGTCATGCAGCACGAATTTGGCGCGGCCCTGGGCTTCCTGGCGGAGTCTGTCGTAAAGGCCGATGTCGTTCCAGTATTTCAGCAGCTCCGGCTCGCGCTGCGGCAGGCCGGCGCGCATCGGGAATTCGGTCTGCGGCAGGAACAAGGTTTTCGAATAGTCTTTGGCTTCGGATTTTTGGGACTTTTGTGGCTTGTCGGACATGAGGCTGACTGGCTCGGAAGGGCGCGGGAACGATGGCGATGCGGAATCGCGGGTGAAACGACAACATCCCGGTCTTGCGCCGAGCCGAAGGCTCAGGCGGAAGCCGGGCCGCTAATCCCTATGATGCGCCGCGCAAACATGGGCTCTCCATAGCAGGGGGCTAAGGGAAGCGCAAAAGGTTCGGGGGGCCGGTTTCCGGCCTCAATCGATGATGCCAAGCCGCGGAAACGCGTCCGGGGCGGCGGCGAGCATGGCGCGGGCGCGGGCGGAATCGTCGTCCATCTGGCGGATCAGGGCATCCAGGCCGTCGAATTTCAGCTCCTCGCGAATGAAGCCGATAAAGGCGCAGTCGAGCGTCTGTCCGTAAAGATCGCCCTTGAAGTCGAACAGGAAGATTTCCAGCAGCGGCGCGCCGTTATCGAAGGTCGGGCGGCGGCCGAAGCTTGCCACCCCGTCCAGCCGCTCCGCGCCGCGGCCGACCCGCACCGCATAGATGCCGTGCTTGAGGCCGCAATTGGCATCGAGGCGGATGTTGGCGGTGGGATAACCGAGGTCG
This sequence comes from Bradyrhizobium sp. JR4.1, assembly GCF_040548605.1. Classification (NCBI taxonomy): domain Bacteria; kingdom Pseudomonadati; phylum Pseudomonadota; class Alphaproteobacteria; order Hyphomicrobiales; family Nitrobacteraceae; genus Bradyrhizobium; species Bradyrhizobium sp. JR4.1. The sequence continues at coordinate 15,141 of NZ_JBEPRY010000015.1, read as the reverse complement.
CGGCCGCGCTTCTCGCCGTGGATGACCTCGCCGGTGATGAACCAGGGCGCGCCGAGCATGGCCGTGGCCTCGTCGATCTGGCCTTCTGCGAGCGCGATCCGGATCGCGCTGGACGAGACCGGCCGCTCGTCGATGTCGACATGCGGCTGCACGTCGACCTCGATGCCGAGCCGGGGCGCCTCGCTGACGAGGAGGCTCGGCGAGCCGACCCGGCCCTTGCCGAAGTGGAAGTCGTAGCCGACGGCGATTCCGCCGATGCCCAGGCGCCCGATCAGGTCATGGTGAATGAAGTCTTGCGCGCTGGTCCCGGCGCGGGACTTGTCGAAGGTCATGACCACGGCGCCGTCAAGTCCGGTGCCGGCCAGAAGCCGCAGCTTGGCACGCTCGTCCGTCAGGCGGAATTGCGGGGTGTTGGGGCTGAAAAACCGCCGCGGATGCGGCTCGAAGGTCAATGCCAGCGCAGGGCGGCCATGGATCCTGCCCATTTCCAGGGCTGCGGCGATCACGGCGCGATGGCCGAGATGAACGCCGTCGAAATTGCCCATGGCGACCACGGCCCCCCTTGCAATGGCGGAGTCCGGTGTGGTGTCGCGGATAACGGTAAAATGCGGAGCCATCAGGGGAATTCTCGAACCGGCGGGACCGGCCGGGACCGTGGCGCGACGGGCCGGATGAAGTCAAGCGGGAGGGGGGCGGCCGCATCGAAGGTGATTTCAGTCCACCGGGGGCGTTCCCAGTTAACGCGCTGTTTAACGCCTTGGTGCTAGTCCTTGGAGCGTGGAACCGCGGGGCTCCGGCCCGGCAGGTCCGATCGTAATATTTCCTGGGTTTGCGTTGGGGGAGTCGAGATGGCGGTTGATTTGTCGATGTCGGTTCTGGTGGTTGACGACTACAGCACCATGATCCGTATCATCAGGAACCTCCTGAAGCAGCTTGGCTTCGAGAATATCGATGATGCAAGCGACGGTTCGGCAGCGCTGAACAAGATGCGTGGCAAGAAGTACGGTCTCGTGATTTCCGACTGGAACATGGAGCCGATGACGGGTTACGACCTGCTGCGCGAAGTGCGCGCGGATCCGAACCTCGCCACCACGCCCTTCATCATGATCACGGCCGAATCAAAGACCGAGAACGTGATCGCGGCCAAGAAGGCCGGCGTGAACAACTACATCGTCAAGCCGTTCAACGCGGCGACGCTGAAGACCAAGATCGAGGCGGTCTTCCCGGACATGGCGAGCGCGTAAGGCGCGCTCGAAGCCATCGGTTGAATTCGGAAGGCCCGGGCGGTTGTCCCGGGCTTTCTGCGTCTGGTTCGTCGTTCTGGAATCGATGCCCGATATCAAGCCGGAATGACGATCAACTCGCTACCACTTCAGTTCGCGCATCAGCGCCTTTGGCGGATGGCCGAACAATTCCAGCACCGAAGCCGGGTCGAGCTGGTCGAGACCCTCGAACTCCTCGGCATGGATGCCGCGGGTCACGAATAGGCAATCGATGCCGAACTCGCGCGCGCCGGTGAGGTCGGTCCGGACGGAATCGCCGATTGCGAGCACCTTTTTGCGGTCGATCTGGTGGCCATGGCGTTCGCCGGCGAGCGCCATCGCGCGCTCGTAGATCGGCCGGTGCGGCTTGCCGTAGAAGATCACCTCGCCGCCGAGCTCGCGATAGAGCTCCGCGATCGCGCCGGCGCAATAGATCAGGCGGTCGCCGCGTTCCACCACGATGTCGGGGTTGGCACAAACCAGCGTCAGCTTGCGCTCGCGCGCCTTCAGCATCATGCCGCGATAGTCTTCCGCCGTCTCGGTCTCGTCGTCATAGAGACCGGTGCAGACGATGTAGTCTGCCTCCTCCAGCGGCGCGGTCACCGCATCGAGGCCGCGGTAGATCGAGTTGTCGCGCTCGGGGCCGAGCCAGAACATCTTGCGGCCGGGATGGTCGGCGACATAGAGCCGCGTCAGATCGCCTGAAGACACGATCGCGTCGTAGGTCTCGTCGGCGACGCCGAGCTTGCGCAATTGACGCTGCACGGAGTCGGCCGGGCGCGGCGCGTTGGTGATCAGGATGACCGTACCGCCGCGGCTGCGATAGGTGTGCAGCGCGTCGCAGGCTTCGGGGAAGGATTCGAGGCCGTTATGGACCACGCCCCAGATGTCGCTGAGCACGACGTCCACGCCCGCCACGAGTTCACGCAGGCTTTCAGCGAAATGCAGCGTGGTCATGATGCGTGCGGCCGATCAGATGCGGCGCGCGAGCGCGGCGTTGCCGGTGACGCGCTGTGGCGCAGACGCAGCCGACGTTGCGCTTGAGCTCGGTATGCCGGAGCCATTGGATCCCTGAGTGTCCTGTGCCTGGTTCGGCGCGGCGGTAGCAGATGACCCCTCCGGCCGCAATGGCCGGGGCGGCGCGAACAGGAACCCCTGGCCGAACCGCACGTCATAGTCGAGCAGGTCGATCACGGCGCGCTCGCCCTCGATCCGCTCGGCGATCAGGTCGATGCCGAAGCGGCCGAGCAGGTCGGAGAGATCGGACGGGTGGATATCCGAGGCCGAAGCCTGCCTGGGGTCGAGCAGGAGCAAGGCAGGCACCTTGATGAAGCGCACGCCGCGATCGGCGAGCTCGCGCGGTTCGATCCGCAAATCGGTGACATGGTCGATCGAGAAACGGAAACCGCGCTGGGCGAGCGCGGCGAGATTCTCGGTCTCGGCCGGACCGAGATTGCGGAAGGTCGATTGCTTGAATTCCAGCACCAGCGAGGGCGCCAGCGCCCGGTTGGCCTCGAGGAAATCGAGGTATTGCGCGAAGGTCGTGGAATTGCCGAGCGTGGAAGCCGCGACGTTGCAGAACACGCCGACCTCCTTGTTGCGTACCATCAGGCGTCGCAGCACCTGCACGCACCGCAGCATCACCATGTTGTCGATGCGCCCGATCAGGCCGGAGGCCTCCGCAATGCTGATGAACTCCTCGGCCGCGACCAGCTGGTCACGCTCGTCGCGCAGGCGCGTCACGGCCTCGTAGAAGCGGACCTTGCGCTGCGGCAGCGTCACCATCGGCTGGAGGAAGATGTCGATGCGGTTCTCGTCGATCGCGTTGCGGAGCGTCGCCAGCAATTGGGTCTGGTTGCGGCCGTTGGCGGTCTGAACCGGATTGGCGCTCTGGGTCTGGATCGCCGGTGCCGCCGGCCGTGGCGTCGGCGCGGGTGCCGGGGGAGGGGCAGCCGACCGCTCCTCTTCGAACGGGGCCATCAGGTCGAGCGACGCGTCCTGCTCCTGCCTTGCGACCGGAGCTGGGGCCGGGAGCGGCGCGTTGCCGGCCATCAGATCCTCATGAGCCGAGACGGTGGTGGCGAGCTGCCTGACCAATCCGCCGAGCTCGTTGATCTCGCCGACCACCGCCTGAATGCGGTCTGAGTTGGCCGAATTGGAGGAGGCGATGCGTGCTTCGATCGTGGCAAGCCGGCGGCCGAACTCGGCGACCTGGCGGGCGAGATCGGCGGTGCCGCGCGAAAGGTCGGCGATCTGGCCGCCGACGTCGCTGCGGTCGCGCAACCGCATCGACACTGCATTGTAGAGGATCAGGAAGGTCAGCGCCGTTAGCGCCACGATCGCGGATTCGGTTCCGCTGATGCCGGCGACCGCGTAGAGCACGAGCCCGAGCGAGGCCGCGACCAGAACCATGCAGATGGCGATGAAGATCGTCGAAATACGAATCATGCCGCGCGTTACGCCTCAAGAGCTGACTGCCTGACCGGGAAAACACGGGTGGCGTCTCGAACGCGTCACGCCGCATGCTCCCCCAAGCGGCATGAGCTTAACATCATTGTTGATTCGAGGGGATAGCGACCCAATCGCGGAGTCAGGATGGCGCCGCAGCGCCGACCGTGTCGGCCGAGACGGCCTCGCGGGTGCCAAGCGGCTTGGGTGCCCCGGTGGTCGTGTCGCGCAGGGTCTGCCGTTCGATCTCCGAATTCAGCTCGGCCCCAAACATGATGACGATCGCCGACATCCACATCCACATCATCAAGCCGATCGCAGCGCCGAGCGAACCGTAGGTCGCATTGTAATTGGCGAACTCCGAAAGGTACCAGGACAGCAGCGCCGAGCCGGCGATCCAGAGGATCGCGGCCGCCACCGCGCCGAGGCTCAGCCATTGCCAGCGCGGGGCATCGCGGCTGGGCGCGAAGCGGTAGAGGACGGCGAGCGCCGCAAGGAGAATGACGAACAGCACCGGCCATCGCGCCAGCGCCACGATCAGCTTGCTTTCGGGCGCCATGCCGAGGTGGTTGAGCGCGAGCGGGAAGGCGACGACGGCGCCCACCATCAGCAGCAGGGCAACGATGCCACCGACCGTGAAGGCCAGCGAGACCGTGTTCAGCCGGATGAAGCTGCGCTTTTCACGCTCCTCATAGGCGACGTTGAGGGCATCGAAGATGGCTTTGACGCCGGCATTGGCGCTCCAGATCGCGAGCACGAGGCCAAACAGGAAGGTGACACCAAGCGTCGCACCGCCGTGCGACACGACGCGCGCCACCTGGTCCTCGACGATCTGGAACGCACCCTCGGGCAGCATCATCGCGAGCGATTGCAGGTTGGAACTGATTGTCGAGGGATCGGCGAACAGGCCATAGAATGAAACCAGAGCTGTGATGGCGGGAAAGATCGCGAGCAGCCCGAAAAAGACGACGCCACCGGCGGTCGCGAGCAGGCGATCCTCGTCGATGCGCTGATAGGTGCGCCAGAGGATGTCCTTCCAGCCTGCCCACGGGATTGCGAACGGGCTTTTCGCGCGGCGGCCGCGGCCGGGCTGCGAGGCTGCGCCCGTCGGGCTCGTTTCCGGCGAATTCGCCTCGCCGTTGCGGTGGTCTTGCGGAGGTCCCGCCCTGACCAGGCCAGAATCCTGGAAATACCGTTCCGCGGTGAGCACGAACACGGTCGTGGCTGCCACTAACAGCCAGCGGTCGAATTGCTCGGCGCGCCGCATACGCATTTTTAGGTATCCGCTCGGTGGCCGTGACGCCGCCGGCGCGCTGCCGTGAGCCCGACCAGCCCAACGGCCGCGAGCATCAGCCCGAGTTGCACGGGCCGGTTGGACCGAGCCGGCCACGTGCTGCCGCCATGTCCTCCTTCATGTCCGCGTTCGCCCGGCGCGAGCGGCGCCAGGGGAATTGTGGTCGCGACCTCCTTCACCGCCTCCTTCACCGTTCCGCGCGGGATGCGCGGGGTGGCGATAGCCACGCGCAGGCGGCTGGCAAGCGGCACGATCGGCTTGGTCTTGCGCTTCATCTGGGCCATGGCCACGCCGGCGCAGGCGGCGGCCAGGACCAGGAGCACGCCGCCGACGGCGCCGAACCCCCAGAATTGCCCGTAATGGATTGCAATCCAGCGGTACAGGGCAATTAGGCCGACGAAGAAGGCTGCGACGACAAACAAGCCCGCAACCGCGAGCAGTCCGGCCGCAGCCGCATACGACGTCATGCGGCCCGTGGCCTGGTTGCTCCGGTCACGGGCATAGGACTGGGCAGCGCGCTTGAGATGGTTGAGCTTGAGCGCGACGCCGGCGCGCAGCAATTCGCCCGATGGCGCAAGCATGCGGTTATCCTCCGAGTGCGAGAAAATTCGTCGGGGGATGAACGTGGCGGTATTTGACTTGTTCCGACGAGGTCTGCCCGCCGTGATGGATCAGCCGAGATCGGCGGCCGCGATCCAGAACACTTCGCCCTCTGAGTCCTCGGTGTCGAGCCAGAGCAGCGGTAATTCAGGAAAGGCCTCGTCGACCAGTTCGCGGCCGCGTCCGATCTCGCAGATCAGCCCGCCATCCGGCGTCAGGTGGTCGGGCGCGTCGCGCAGGATCTGGCGCACCACGTCGAGACCGTCGGCGCCGCCGTCAAAGGCGAGCTTCGGCTCGGCCCGGCACTCCGGCGGCAGCGCCGCCATGCCTTCGGCATCGACATAAGGCGGGTTGGTGATGATCAGGTCGTATTTGGCGTCACCGAGCGGGGCGAACAGGTCGCCGCGATGCAGGCTGATCCGGTCATCGAGCCCGTATTCGCCGACATTCCGTCTGGCGACGTCGATCGCGCCCTTGGAGATATCGACGGCGTCGATCGTGGCGTTCGGAAAATGATGCGCGGCGAGGATCGCGAGGCATCCCGATCCCGTGCAGAGATCGAGCACGCGCTCGACGGCGCTGGGATCGTCGATCAGCGAGCCGGCTTCGCCGTCGCCGCCGAAATGCGACTCCAAGAGCTCGCCGATGAAGGAGCGGGGAACGATGACGCGCTCGTCCACATAGAACGGCAGGCCGCGCATGTAGATCTTGTTGACGAGATAGGCGGCCGGTTTGCGCGTGGTGACGCGCTGATGAATGAGATCGATGATGATCCTGCCCTCGGCGGCCGTGACGCGCGCGTTGGCAAAAATCTCGAACTGCTCGGGATGCAGATGCAGGGCTTCACAGACCAGGAAGGCCGCTTCCGCGACCGGATCGGGCGTGCCATGGGCAAAGGCAAGCTTGGCCTCATTGAAGCGGCTCACCGCATAGCGGACAAAATCGATCGGCGTGAGAAGCTCGCCGCGGCCCACTTTCGCGAGCTTTGGCGCGGCGCGGCCGCGCACGCTCTTTTTGGTCGTTGTTGCCATCAGGATCGGGTCCAGCGTGCGGTCGCTTCGTCGTCGCGAGCCTGGGCCTCGACCCAGCCGGTGCCGGTGGCGCTCTCTTCCTTCTTCCAGAACGGCGCGTTGGTCTTGAGATAATCCATCAGGAACTCGGCTGCCTGGAACGCGGCCTGGCGGTGCTGCGAGGCGGTCAGCACCAGCACGATGTTCTGGCCGGGCATGAAACGGCCGACGCGATGGATCACCGTGACGCCGTTGAGAGGCCAGCGCGAGGTGGCCTCGTCGGCATGGCGCCTGATCTCTTCCTCGGCCATGCCGGGATAATGCTCGAGCGAGAGCGCGGCGATCTTCGCGCTGTCCTCGTCGCCGCGGCAGATGCCGGAAAAGCTCACGACCGCACCGATATCGGTGCGGTTCCCGGTCAACACCGCGATCTCGCGCGCGATGTCGAAATCGTCTTGCTGGATACGGATGGTGACCGGGCAGGTGGTGACGGGCATGGCCTAGCCGCCGGTCATCGGCGGGAAGAACGCGATCTCGCGAGCGCCCGCGATCGCGGCGTCCGACTTGACGTGGGCATGGTCGATCGCGGCGCGGATCACCTTCGGCTTCTCAAAGGCGTAGGCGTAGGCTTCGCTTTGGCCGGACAGCCAGGCGATCAGCTCTTCCACGGTGCGCACGGTTGCGGGCGGCTCGATGGTCTCCTCGGCCTTGCCGACGCGCTCGCGCACCCAGGCGAAGTACTTCACCTTCATCCCTCATCCTCCTTGATGAGGTGATGGATGCCGGCGCCGAAATAATCGTAGCCGGTGTACATGGTGAGGATCGCCGAGGCCCAGAGCAGCGCCAGCCCGATCATCGAGACCATGGGCACCACCTCATCGCCGGCCGGACCAGCCAGCAGGAAGCCGATGGCGATCAGCTGAACCGTCGTCTTCCACTTCGCAAGCTTGGTCACGGGCACGCTGACGCGCAGCGCGGCAAGATATTCCCGCAGGCCCGAGACCAGGATCTCGCGGCACAGGATCACGATGGCGGCCCACAGCGACCAGCCGTGAATGATGCCGTCGGCGGCCAGCATCAGCAGGCACGAGGCGACCAGAAGCTTGTCGGCGATCGGATCGAGCATGCGGCCGAACGCCGATTGCTGATTCCAGATTCGCGCGTAATAGCCGTCGAGGTAATCGGTGACCGCAGCCGCGATGAAAATGGCGACCGCAACCCAGCGCAGCCACAGCGGGCCGTCCATGATCGACTGTGCGTAGATGCACCCGACCACGACCGGGATCGCGGCGATCCGGCCGTAGGTCAGGATGTTCGGGAGGGACATCGCGCGGCTGGTGGTCCCTCGTGTCGTGGCGATGTTCATCCGTCCTACCAATACCGCTGCAGCCTGAAGGTCAACCGTTCCGCTCCCCAAATGGGGTGCGGGATGCGACGGCCATATGACCGCGGCCCCCCTTTATTTCACCCCGGCTGGGGATGGAAATACTCGAAAATCCTGCGAGCGCTCTCGGCGCTCACCCCCGGAACCTTGCCGAGATCGGTGATCGAAGCCCGTTCGATCTCCTTCAGGGTTCCGAAATGGTGCAGCAAGGCACGTTTGCGTGACGGACCGATGCCCGGAATCTCCTGCAAGCCGGCCTCGCGGATATCCTTCTTGCGCAGCTTGCGGTGCGAACCGATGACGAAGCGGTGCGCCTCGTCCCGCAGCCGCTGGATGAAATAGAGCACGGGGTCGCGCGGCTCCAGCTTGATCGCCTCGCGCTCCGGCATGAACAGGGTCTCGCGGCCGGCATCCCGGTCCGGCCCCTTGGCCACCGACATCAGCGCCACCTGGGTCAGGCCGAGATTTGCAAAGATTTCCCGGACCGCGTTGAGCTGGCCGCGGCCGCCGTCGATGATCACGAGATCGGGCCATTGCGGGAAGTCGTCGTCCTTGGTTTTGGCTGCGTTGTCCTCGGGTGGATTGATCAAGCGCTTGAAACGGCGCTCGAGCACCTCGCGCATCATGGCGAAGTCGTCGCCCGGCGTGATCCCTTCCGACTTGATGTTGAACTTGCGGTACTGGTTTTTCACAAAACCGTCCGGGCCGGCGACGATCATGGCGCCGACTGCGTTGGTACCCTGGATGTGGCTGTTGTCGTAGACCTCGATCCGCTTCGGCGCATGCGGCAGGCTCAGGGTCGTGGCCATGGCGTCCAGCAGCCGGCTCTGCGTCGCGGTGTCCGCGAGCTTGCGGCCCAGGGCCTCGCGCGCGTTGGTGAGCGCGTGGGTGACGAGCTCCTTCTTCTCGCCGCGCTTCGGCGTGGACACTTCGACCTTGCGGCCGGCCTTGATCGACAGCGCGTTGCCGAGCAGCTCGCTCTCTTCGATCTCGTGCGAGAGCAGGATATTCCTCGGCGGCGGCTTGTCGTCGTAGAACTGGGCGAGGAAGGAGCCGAGCACCTCTTCCGGCGTATACGTCTTCTCCGCGCGCGGGAAATAGGCGCGGTTGCCCCAGTTCTGCCCGGTGCGGAAGAAGAACACCTCGACGCATGAGAAGCCGCCCTCCTGGTGGATGGCGAACACGTCGGCTTCTTCCACCGTGCGCGGATTGATGCCCTGCTGCGACTGGATCGCGGAGAGCGCAGCGAGGCGGTCGCGGTAGAGCGCGGCGCTCTCGAATTCGAGCTCGCCGGAGGCCTTCTCCATCTCGGCGGCAAGCTCCTGTTTCACCGCATGGCTCTTGCCGGACAGGAAGTCGCTCGCCTCGCGCACAAGGGTCGTGTAGCCGGGGAAGTCGATCTCGCGGGTGCAGGGGCCGGCGCAACGGCGGATCTGATAGAGCAGGCAGGGCCGCGAGCGGCTCTCAAAGAAGGAATCCGTGCAGGAGCGGATCAGGAACGCGCGCTGAAGCGCGGTGATGGTGCGGTTGACGGCGCCGGCAGAGGCGAACGGGCCGAAATAGCGACCGGGCCGCGTCTGCGCGCCGCGATGCTTCAGGATCTGAGGCGCCCAATGGTCGCCCGTGATCAGGATGTAGGGAAACGACTTGTCGTCGCGCAGCTGCACGTTGAAGCGCGGCCGAAGCTGCTTGATGAGGTTGGCCTCCAGCAGCAGTGCTTCAGTCTCGGTGTGGGTCGAGATGATTTCCACGGTAACTGTAGCGGCGATCATGCGCAGGATGCGGGCCGGCTGCGGCGCACTCTGGCGCGCATAGTTCGACAGGCGCTTTTTGACGTTCTTGGCCTTGCCGACATAGAGCACGTCGGCATTCGCATTGAGCATGCGGTAGACGCCGGGCGAGGTGGGAGCGAGGCGGACCGCGCGTTCGATCGCCTCGTGGCCGGTCGCCAGCGGCTCTTCGCCGACGGTGCCGCTCTCTTCCAGGATGTCCGGCAGCCGTGCGTCGTCCTCGTCGTCGCCGTTTGCTGTGGCGGGATCGAGGTCGGGCGGCGCCGCTTCGGTTTCCTGGGCCGGGACATCGGGTGCGTTGCCGCGCACGGGTTTGCGCGTGCGTGCGTCGTCCGGATTGTCGGTGGAATCGTGAACCATGGTGCGAATTTAGGCGCTGCGGGTGCCGATTTGAAGTTCCGGCCGTGCGGCACGCACAGGATGGCGGCGCAGTTCCCGGTAACGCTTGCTTAAGCCTGTTAACAGCCCGGTAACCCGACTTAACAGGCCTTTAACTTAAAACTCTCGATAAATCTTACGCGAAAAAGTGGTGGTTCCGTAACCATGCGGTTTTGCCTCGCGCGGCGGCGCAGGCATCGCACCGGTGACGGCAGTTGCGTTGGAGTGTGTGATGAAGGCGCTCGTTGTGGGCGCAGCCGCGTTGGCTGCAGTCGGCTGGACGGCTTCGGCAGAGGCCGCCGATCTCAATTACGGGCAGCGTGCGCCCTATACGGTCAATCAGCCGCTCAATGCCTATAGCTGGGCCGGCCCGTATCTCGGTGCCAATCTCGGCTATGAATGGGGTTCGGTGAACAACAATCCCGCAAAGCCGTCAGGCTTCGTCGGCGGCGTTCAGGCCGGCTACAATTTCCAGACCGGCCCTTGGGTGTTCGGCGTCGAGGGCGACATCCAGGCCGCCGGTGCCGACGACACCTTCGCGCCGTGGAAGTTCTCCAATCCGTGGTTCGGTACCCTGCGCGGCCGCGCCGGCTATGCCTTCAGCAACGTGCTGTTCTACGGCACGGCGGGCCTCGCCTTCGGCGAGCTGCGCGCGCAGACGTTCGGCTGGACCGAGTCGCACACCAGCGCTGGCTGGACCATCGGTGCCGGCGCGGAAGTCGGATTCGCGCCGAACTGGAGCGCCAAGCTCGAATATCTCTATATCGATCTGTCGACGAGTCAGTTCGCGATTACAGGCGTGTCAAACGGCTATAGCGCCAGCGTTGTGCGCGCAGGCGTGAACTATCACTTCTGATAGCTAAGAAGAAAATACCGGACCAACCTCCCGGCCGCTTGCGGCCGGGATTTTTTTTTACGCCAGGCTCGCTAGGGAAGGATGACCAAATCGACCGCCTTCGGCCCCTTGCCCTTCTTGTCCGGTTCGACTTCGAAAGTAATACGCTGTCCTTCGGCAAGGTCCTTCAGTCCGGCCCGCTCCACAGCAGTAATATGTACGAAGACGTCGCGGCCCCCGTCGTCCGGCTTGATGAATCCGTAGCCGCGCTCACCGTTGAAAAACTTGACCGTTCCCGTCATGGCCATCGGGAAACTCCCCCTCATTGCTCCTCCGTCGTGACGCAGACGCACGTCACGACATGACCGGGCCTTACGAAGCCCGGGAGCTGGCCATCCTTGGGCAGACCATTTGGTCCGACTGGATCTTTCTTAGGCCTTCACTCCGCCGCAACCATTCGCGGAAGCGGAACGTAAAGCCAGTCACGGAAACAGCATAATACGGTTCTCCGCAGATTGACCACCGCTCCTGCATATTTTTCCCAAGATGCCGGAGTGTTACGGTCTCGGCACCTCTAATCGGAATCTGGCAGCGCCACCCTGGCCGAGCGGCATTTCCAGCTCGGGCAGGATCGTCTTGAGCTCGCCCTGCAGCGTGTAAGGGGGATTGACGATCAAGAGCCCGGTGGAGGTGAGAGTTGCACCGTCGGCCTGCGGCGCCACGCTGAATTCGAGGCGCAGGCATTTTCCCGGCGGTTTTGCTGCGGCTGCGAGCCGCGCCACTGATTGCACCAGCGCGTCGGTGGCGCGCCGGCTCTTGGCGGGATACCAGATTACATAGATACCGGTCGGCCATTTCGCGAAAGCCGTCGAGAAGGCCTCGCCGAGCTTTTCGAACTCGTCCTTTGCCTCGAACGGCGGGTCGATCAGGACGATCCCGCGCCGTTCCTTTGGCGGCACGAAAGCCGGCAACGCCATCCAGCCGTCGAGGTCGACCACGCGGGCCTGCTCGTCATGGCGCAGCACGCCGATCAGCGCTTTCCGCGCCTTCGGCTCGAGTTCGCAGGCGACGAGGCGATCCTGCGGCCGCATCAGGGCGCGCGCGATCAGCGGCGAGCCCGGATAGGCCTTGAGCTCGCCTTTCGGATTGAAGGCGCGGACGATGTCGAGATAGGGCTTGGTCAGTGCCATGGCGTCGTTCGACAGCCGCGCCTGCATCAGCCGCGCAATGCCCGTCAGCCACTCGCCGCCGCGGCGCGCCTCGTCGCTTTCGAGATCGTAGAGGCCGGCGCCGGCATGGGTGTCGATGACGCGGAACGCGCCCGGTTTGTCCTGGAGATAGGTGATGATGCGCGCCAGCACGATGTGCTTGATGACATCGGCGAAGTTGCCGGCATGGAAGGCGTGGCGGTAATTCATGCAAGAGCACTACGCCACGTGGCGGCTTGAGCAAAGAGGCACGACGCCTGGACTACCCACCCCGGATCGGCGGCATCGCCACCTGGTCGCGGCGGCAGGCGCGGCGGTCGATCTCCTCGCAGGCGCGGAATTGCAGGTCCTTGCTGAGGCAGATGCGGACTTCCGATAGCCGCGTCCGGTTGCAGGTGATCGAGACGGCGGCATTGCTGAGGCCCGGATTGGCCTTGATGAAGGCTTCCTCCACCTCCGCCGGCGCCACGGTCTTGGCCTGCGACAGATCGAGATATTCAGCCGGAATCTTGATCGCGGCGCGCGCCTTCCGGATCGTTTCGAAATAGCTGCGGTCGGCGAGCCCCGAGCAGGTGCCGTGCTTGTCCCATTCGTTGAAGATCAGACCCGGCGCCGGCATCAGATCGAGCATGGAGGAGACGATGCTGCGGTTCAGCCGCGGCGACGGCCGCTGGCAATATTCCGGAAAACCGTTCTCATATTGCGGCCACAGACCATGCACCACGAAAGCGTAGGGCCGTCCGCTGCACTGGGTCTGCGAGCGGCCGCCGCGCTCCGCCGCCTCCTCGCAGAAGGAGGGCGACCACGACAGCGACAGCACATAAAAATCGAATTCGCCGGGCGTGTTCTGCCGCTTGTCCTGGGCCTTGGCACCGCCGGCCAGCGCAGCCAGCCCGGCTGCAAGCGTCAGCGAGATCATAAGGCGGGAGAAAAAATGCAATCTGGAATGAAACATGGCGACGCCCCTCAACTAGACTGTGCAGAAGAGCCTAGCAGGCGGTAAGAACATTTCAAGAACAAAATTCGGACGACCGTCGTTCGGCCGCCTGATCGCTCCGGATCAGAACTTTTGCAATTATTGTTTGGCGGCGCGGCAGGCCGGGTTGTAGGCCCAGTTGCGGTCGAGCCCGACCACACACCATTCGACGCCCTGGCCGTAGCCGGCGAAGCCGCCATCCTCGACAATCGAGAAATGCACCTTGCGCAGCTTGCCATCCGTGAGCATAGCCTCGCCGGTGCAATAGCGGCGCGGGATGTTGTCGGACGCCCAGGGCCGGAACGCGGTCTCGTGAACGGCGGAGAAGCCGGTGATCTTCAACGAGGAATTCCAGAACGAGCTTTCTTTCTCCCAGAACTGGCTGGCGATCGTCGGCAGCGCCCTGTCGCATTCGGAGACGTTGCCGTCATAGCGCGGCCCGCTCAGCCAGAAATTCAGCTCCAGCGGATTGGCGGCCCTGGCCTCACCGAGCGACAGCGCCCCAAACAGGAGGCCGAGCACGGCGGCAAAGCGGAGCGATTTCAGGAAGGTCGAGGCGCGCATGGGCAATCCAGACAGCATGATCTGCGAGGGTCCGACGGTGCCGTGAAGGCCGGGGGAGGTCAAGTGCAGCGCGGCAACACTTGCCGACGAGTTGACCGCAATGCTGCAATAGAGGGGTCTTCGGTTCTTTCCACCGCCGCGCCGGCACCGTAAACTGCCGCCAACCAATCGGAGTGACGGGAATGCGAATCATTGCGGCCGCGGGCCTACTTGCCTTGGGTATGATGGCGAGCCAGTCGGCGCGCGCCGATCTGCTTCCGGTGCCTCCGTTCAAGGGCAACGACACCGGCGGTATCATCGCCTATTCGATGGCAACCCAGGTCGATGCGCGGCAGGTCGCGGTCGATCACTGCGCGCGCTACGGCAAGGTCGCCAAATTCCTGGCGATGCAGGCCTATGAGGGCGGCTACATCTCGTTCTCCTGCCGCTGGGTGCCCTATGGCGCGGCCGACCAGCCGATCCGCACGCTCTACTGAGGCGCTTTCGCAGCGCCGCTACCTCTCAGCCGGGAGCTTCCCACATGACGCGCAAACTCGCTTTGCTCGGCTCCGCCCTTTGCCTCGTCGTGTCGGCAGGCAGCGCCCGCGCTGACGACCTGCCGGTGCGCAAGGCGGGCCTGTGGGAATTGAAGATGGTCAGGACCGGCACGCCGGTGCCCGAGATGACCATGCAGCACTGCACCGACGAGACCGTCGACAAGGAGATGAACAACAACGTCTCCCCGATGGCCAAGCAGATTTGCGCCAAGCAGGACATCAAGAAGACCGCGACCGGCTATGTCAGCGATTCCGAATGCAATGTCGCCGGCATCAGCACGACCTCGCATGCCGAGATCACCGGCGATTTCAATTCGGCCTATACAGTGAAGACGTCGTCGCACGCGCAAGGCGGCGCCGCCGGCGCAGCAGGCCGCGACACGACCCTGCAGCTCGAAGCGAAATGGCTGGGGGCCTGCAAGCCGGACCAGAAGCCCGGCGACATCGTGATGCCCGGCGGCTTCAAGATGAATGTGCGCGATATGGACAAGCTGAAAGCGCTATTGCCGAAGTAAGGCTCTTCCCCTCTTTCCCTTGCGGGAGAGGGTGTCTCGCCGCGTAGCGGCGAGACGGGTGAGGGGTCTGTCTCCGCGTGTGACTCTTTTCGCTTTTGAATTCGCGGAGAGAGACCCCTCATCCGGCGCTTCGCGCCACCTTCTCCCACAGGGGGCTTGTTGCGTAATCCGTCAATTGTGATTCTCTAAGGCAAAGCCTTGGAGGAATGACGATGGCGGTGAAGCAGACGGGGCAGCCGAGTTTTGTTGAGGCTTGGCTCCCGAAGGGAGCAGGTGCCAATGCAGCGCTGGATCGGCTGTCGGGGTTAGTCAAGTGGTACCGGTTCGAGAAGCTGATCGGC
>NZ_JBEPRY010000014.1:0-207711 GCF_040548605.1 Bradyrhizobium sp. JR4.1 | reverse complement strand
AAGACACTAGGCTGGAAAACGCCGGCGGAGGCGCTTGACGATCTTCTGTTATGAGTGAAAGTAACTGGTGTTGCGACGACCGTTTGAATCCGCCCTCGCCTTCCTGATCTCACTGGTGAAGAATATCGCGCCGAAGGACTCGATCGAGGCCATGCTCGCGGTGCAGATGGTGTCCGTTCACGCCGCAGCGATGCGCTCCGCCTGCCGCCTCGCCCTCACCGATGACATCCCGCAGCAGGAGAGCCTCACACGCGCGCTGACCCGGCTGGCCCGCACCTTCGCAAGCCAGATCGAGGCACTGAGCCGCCACCGCAACAACGGCGAGCGCGCGATCACGGTCCGGAATTTGTCGGTGCAGGACGGCGGCAGGGCGATCGTAGGCAACGTCACGCAACACGCCAGCATGATCGTCGCGGAGCCGAACGTTGACGTAGAGGACGGCGCCATCGCATGAGCAGCGATCACGTTCGCAACACCAGCCCGATGCAAGCGAGCCGCCGCTGCGGCGCAAGGGCTCGTAGTGGTACCCCCTGTTGCGCGCCGGCGGTGCGCGGCAAGAGTCGATGTCGCATGCATGGCGGCGCCGCAAGGACAGGCGCGCCGCCCGGCAACCGCAATGCGCGGAAGCATGGGATGTTCACGGGGGAAGCGGTCGCGGAGCGGAACAACGTTCGGACGCTGCTGGATCAGGCAGGCGAACTGCTTCGCGAACTAAGCCGCCAGTCCGTCGGCGGAATGACAGCGAACGGCTGTTGCGCGTAGCGTCGATCGCGACCGTGGATATCCGGAGGTCACGGCGACCATCGATCGTGCTCCTCGCGGTAGGCATGCTCGTTGAGACGGTCGGCGATCTCCTCCGCCACCGGCTCGCTTTCGGCGTCCGCAAGCGGTTCGCCCTTGTTGGTCTTGACGGTCGTCTTGCTGGTCTCAACCGGGAAGTCATCTGGATGGATCGCGGGCTTTTTCATGGCTCGTCCTTCGGTGGCGGTTCGTCAACCAATTCAAACATCGGCTCGAGATCGTCTCTCGCCTGCCTCAAGACGCTGGCCGCGCGCTGCACATCGGCGCCGCCGCTGTCGACGAGATTCGCGTGCCAAGTCCTTCCCACGCCGGTGATCTCAACCGGCGTGATCGCGATCTCCTTCACGAGCTCGCAGTCTGGATGCGCATGGACAATGGCAAGCACCCCGGCCGTGAGGTCTCGAACGGTGATCGCGGTTCTGGACATCGACGTATTTGCTCTCCGGTCAATCGCTGCAGCAAGCCTGGCTCTCGGCAGGATCCGCCCGGCTCAATCCGACGCCGTCCTTGCCGAATCCGCGCGACTGGTACGGGTTCCTTCGCCGGTATCCAGACGATAAAGCGCAGCAGCACCGCCAGCGAGGATGAGCACGATGATCAGGATCGCAATTGCGTTCGTTCGCCTCAAGGCTGCCTCCTTCAATCGTGGTGCTGCTCCTCAATCGAGCACGCTGGCGCCGGGTTCCGTGAAGTTTCCATGACTTGCGGCGCCCCTAATCGCCAGCCGCTTTGAAATGCTCGCAGCATCGGAACTTCCCGCGGGTGCGCCACTTTGAATGGGCAACGGAAAGATCCAGCCATGAATGCAGAAACGGAACTGAAATTCCGGATTTCACCGCACAAACTGTCGTCGATTTTGCGGAGCGGCGCTGCGGGCCAGCGCCGCGACAAATCCGAGCAGACGCTGGTGTCGACCTACTACGATACGAACAGGCACAAGCTGAGGCGCCACGGCCTAACGCTACGCGTTCGCAAGATCGAGGACCGCTACGTGCAAACCGTCAAAGCAGGCAGCGCGGGCGGCATAAGGCGCGGAGAATGGGAGCACGAGGTCTCCGGCGCAAATCCCGATCTTGCCAAGACCAGCCATACACCGCTCCGGCGCCTTGCTACGGGGAAACTTCCCCGCAAGCTGAAGCCGGTATTCCAGACCGACATCCGTCGGATGGCGCAGGCCCGCCGCGTACGAAAGAGCCAGATCGAACTCGCCGTCGACCGGGGCCGCATCAGCGCCGGGCGGCGGTCACGGCCCGTTGCCGAACTGGAGCTGGAACTCAAATCCGGACATGTCGCGGACCTGTTCCGCCTCGCGCGCCATCTCGAACGCCGAACGGGGGCCGAGCTTGATCTGCGCTCCAAGGCCGAGCGCGGTTACCAGCTCGTCGCGAACAGCGGCGGCGGCGCGCAACATGCCGAGGCGATCGAGCTCATTCCCGAGCAATCGCCGCACGAGGCATTCCGCGTGATCGCGCATTCGACGCTGCGTCACATCACGGCGAACGCCGATCCGGTGCGTGACCTCGATGCCGAGGGCGTTCATCAGATGCGCGTCGGGCTGCGGCGCCTGCGCGCGGCGATTTCGCTGTTCGGCGACATCCTGCCGCGAGCAAGCACGGCGCGGATCAAGGCCGAGCTGAAATGGCTCACCGACGAACTGGCGCCTGCGCGTGAAATCGACGTGTTTCTGAAGGAGAGCATACAGCCGATCACCAGGCACGGCGTCCCGGCACGCGGCGCACGGGCGATCCGCGAGAGGTTCTCAAGGCAAAGGATGGCGGCTTTCAAGCGCGCCCGCGACGCGGTCGCGGCGGCGCGTTACCGCCGCCTGCTGATCGATACGATCGAGTGGATCGAAGCCGGACGGCCTCGCGTCGATGACGACCGCTCGATCGCCGCCTACGCCGCGGAGGTGCTGGATCGGCGCATCAGGAAGGCGCGAAAGCAAGGCAAGCGACTGAATGATCTCGATCCGGTGCAACGCCACAAGCTGCGGATCAAGATCAAGAAGATTCGCTATGCAACCGACTTCTTCAGCAGCCTTTACGGCGATCGCGGCCAGAGGGAGCTTGCAGCTCTTTCCGGCCGGCTGAAGCAGATTCAATCGGCCCTGGGATCGCTGAACGACTTCATGACACACCGCAAACTGGCGACCGAGGCTGCGCTGGCGGCGCCGCCTGCACACCGCCGCGCCCAGGCTTTCACATCGGGGGTCATCGTCGGCCAGGAACGCGAGGCCGCCGATGGCCTGATGAAGGACGCGGCAAGGGAGCTGCACCGGTTGCGCCGGCTGCGCGCCGTGCCCAGCGGCTGAGCTGAGGCTCCCATGGATTTCCTGATCCGCCGGGATCATCGCTGACAGACTGACCGCCGAGCAATCCCCATGTCCGATCTCGCACTCAACGATGCACGTCCGGCCGCGCAAGCCGCCGCCAAACCCGACCTCCACAAGAAACCCCATGTCAGCATGGTGGCGGTCTTCCTGCTCTTCCTCGTCAGCGGCATCGGCTATGCCGCCTACGGCATCTTCACCGATACGCAAAGCGTCGGCGAGCCACTCGCGATCAGTGCGCTGCTGCTGCTGGGCGTCGCCCTCATGATCGCACTCGGCTTCGAATTCGTGAACGGCTTCCATGACACCGCCAATGCAGTCGCGACCGTCATCTACACCCACAGCCTGCCGCCGCTGACCGCGGTGATCTGGTCGGGCGTGTTCAACTTTCTCGGCGTGCTCGTTTCCACCGGCGCGGTGGCCTACAGCGTGATCACGCTGTTGCCGGTCGACCTGATCCTCCAGGTCGGCAGCGCCGCCGGCTACGCCATGATCTTCGCCCTGCTGATCGCGGCAATCATCTGGAATCTCGCGACCTGGTCGATGGGCATCCCGAACAGCTCGTCGCACTGTCTGATCGGATCGATCATGGGCGTCGGGCTTACCAACGAGCTTCTCGCCCCCGCCGGGCAGGCCACGTCGGGGGTCGACTGGACCCAGGCCATGAGCGTGGGCAAGGCGCTGCTGTTCAGTCCGGTGGTCGGCTTCGCGTTGTCGGCCTTGCTGCTGCTGTTGCTGAAGGCCGTCGTTCCCGTGCCGAAGCTGTACCAGGAGCCGAAGGGCAAGACGCCGTGGTGGATCCGCGGCATCCTGATCCTGACCTGCACCGGCGTGTCCTTTGCGCATGGCGGCAATGACGGGCAGAAGGGCATGGGCCTCATCATGCTGATCCTGATCGGCGTGGCGCCGACCGCCTACGCTCTGAACCGGACCATGCCGGATTCGAGCACGCCGGCGTTCGTCGACATCACCAGCAAGGCGAAGTGGGTGTTCGCGGCGCATGCACAAGGCGCTCAGCAGGTCAGTCCGAACGATGCACGCGGCCTGATCGGGACCGCGCTCAAGACCCGGAACCTGAACCGGCCGGACGTGTTCGCAGCGCTCGCAAGCCTGTCCGACGAGGTCGCCAATGGCGTGAAGAGCTACGGATCGATCAGCCGGGTTCCGGCGGCGGCGACGGCCAATATGCGCAACGACATGTACCTGGCGGCCGACGCCATCCGTCTGCTGCCCGAGGCGGGCGCCAAGCTCGAGCCGGGCGATGCCGCGATCCTGAAGAACTATCGCACCAGCCTGGAAGACGGCACGCGCTTCATTCCCACCTGGGTCAAGGTCTCGGTCGCGATCGCGCTTGGCCTCGGCACCATGGTCGGCTGGCGGCGGATCGTCGTGACGGTCGGTGAGCGCATCGGCAAGCAGCACCTGACCTACGCGCAAGGTGCTTCGGCCGAGCTGGTGGCCGCCGGCACCATCCTCGGCGCTGAGTTTTACGGCATGCCGGTGTCGACCACGCATATCTTGTCCAGCGGCGTCGCCGGCACCATGGCGGCCAACGGCTCGGGGCTGCAGACGGGCACGATCAGGAACATCGTGTTGGCATGGGTTCTGACATTGCCCGCGGCCATGCTGATCGCCGGCCTGCTGTATATGATGTTCCACGCCGTGATCTGACCGTTCGCCATCTGCAACGATGGTCTGTCGGCGCGCCACTTGCGCACGGGCCGCCCGATCGTGTAACGCCACCGAAAAGCTGATCGGGACGGGACGCTGATGGGGACCGCGCCACCAACGACGCGGGCGGTGCCCGCGCGCTGATCCTTGCGTTGCTCGCATTGGAGCGAGATCAAAATAGCTGTCTTCTCACCCGCCGTGCACGGCAAGTCTCGCTGGCGCATGCACGGCGGCGCACGGAGATCAGGCGCGCCGAAAGGAAATCAGAATGCGCAAACGCACGGCGCATTCACGCGTGATACGGCCGCTGAACGAAGGCAGCTTCACGAGGTGCTGGATGATGCGTTGAAGCTACTTGGGGAGCTGTCGCGAGTTGCCGAATAGATTCTCAAGCCAGCGTAGATCGCAATTGTTGTTGACGAGGACGCTTGCAGAGACCCGCAACAGATGCCCTGCAGACTTGCACCGTGGGTCATTTTCTTAAAGTCCCTGAGGGCTTTGCTCGGCTACGCCGTCACGAGCGGACAAGCTCGGCGCCAGCCTGGAGATCGGCTAAGGGTTGAAAATCAGCAGTGGGCGCCAAGCAAATACTGTTGGTCCACGCCTGGGCGCGGGCTAACGCTGCGCTGGCGCGCCAGAAAGCCCTTGACGCAACAGAACACCATGGATTTGGATCGGTCGGAGGGCCTTGATTAGTCGATGGACGGAGCCGACCCTTGGGATTTTTGCTGAGAATTATGCTCGCAACCGCTTTCGTGAACCTTGCTCCAGCCGTTGTACAAGCGAAGAAAGCCGTCGCTTCTCCTGCCTTGCAGAAGGAATTCGATGCCTTCATCGAGAGGTTTCGCGCGGCGCTGAGGACAAACGATTCCGCCGCCGTCGCCGGTATGACACGATTGCCGTTCATGAACGACAGCGCAATTCGTGACGCCGCGCAATTTCGCGCCAAGACCTATCCGACCTCGTTCACGGCGAAAAACCGCGCGTGTATCCAGCGCGGCAAGGCCGTCTACGACCGCGATCAAGAGAACAACGACACTTACTTCGTCTTCTGCGGCGAGGTCATCTTCGTCTTTACCAAGACGCCGGCGGGGTTCCTTTTTACCGATGTCGGCGCGAATGACTGATCAGGCAACAATGTAAAGTGCATCCGCGCGACCAGCGACGGAAGGCCCGCTCGCCCGCGGGTGCGGCAACTCCTGCTAACCACTCAACGGACATTCACTGGTGCCTGCGCCCGCTCGGCGTCGGCGGTCGCGGTGCCCATGTATTTCGATTGGAAATGAGCAACCCGCTCGCGCCACATTCCGACGAACGCCTCCGACGTCAGCTTCTCCACGGATTTCCACGCCTCTTTGACGGCCGGAAGCGTATTGCCCCAGATCGCGCGCCTGCACCATTTTTCGCCCTTCTCCCTGCCTTCGCCAGTGGCGCACATCGATTTCCAGGCGATGCGATTGGGTTGACTGAGGTGCTCCGCGGCGCCTTCCCAGCCCTGCTGATGGATCAGGTAAAGATCGTTCAAGTCCGGCTTCCTGTGCGTCACCCACTGGAATAGAATGCCTTCCGTGATGACCTTGTAGGCTGCCGCAACGGCATTATCGCGGGGACTAAGAATGTCTCCGGAGCCGAATTTTCTGAACTCGTATTTGCTCAGCTGGAACAGCCCGATATATGACCCGGTGCGCTGCTTGGGATCGAAACCGGACTCGACCTTGGCCACGGCCTTCATGAAAGTGAAATCCAGACCGAAAGCGTCGGACGCGCGCTTGATCTCTTCCACCGGCGTTCCGACCGGGATGTCCTTGAACGAACGCAAGACGATCGCCGCCGGCTTCTCGGCAGGCGGCAGTTCGGACCAGACATAACAAATGAGATACCGGAAATCCTGCGGCCCCGTGCTGGAGGCACCGCCGGATGCACCGCACGTGGTCGGCGCCGGCTGGACGACATCGTGGTGGCCCAAGTCCACCGAGTCCTGCGCAGGCGGTAAATCGGCCGACAGCGTTTGCGACGGATCGGGCAACGCGGCCACGACGATTGATTCCGATTTATCCGAGGCCGCCGTCGTGTCGGTGGCCGTCACCGCCGCGGGCTCAGCGGCCGTCGCCACTTCGGCGCTAGCGACAGCGGCGTTCGCGGGTCCGGTGTTGCCCATTGCGATTGCCTGCGGTTCATCCGCGAGCATCGCGGTGGCGGCGAGAGATGCTGCGCGGTCCTGGATGGTCACTGCGCGGCCGTTCTCGGAGCCGGCCGGACCGAAGCCGGCCAGCCAGCCAACGATCCACCCCGCGAGAACGACCGTTCCGCAAAACGTCGGCGCCACCATCGTAAGTCGCCGCGGGTTCATGATGCCGTCGCCCCCATAGGCTCCACCGGAGCCGTGTAGAAAAGCCAAGCATGCGAAGAGGCTCATTCTTGGGATCAATGTGGGTCGCGCAATGGCGCAAACGGCCGCTCGTCAATTTTTCCGAAACGTGTTGCCCGATTGCAACGCGTCGATCGCAAGCAATCGCGCCCGTCTCAGCGGCAACTCCCACGGTAATTGTGAGTACGGTCCAATTTTCGACCCACTGCGACCAGATTTGGAGGAGAGGCTTGGTGCGCTGTCAGGATGACGCATCAGGCTTCGGCTTCGCGCATCGTCTCGAAACGATGGAATCGCGCCTACGGGACCGGGCGATGCTCGTTAAGGAATTACCAGCAATGCAGCGCGCGATAACAACCGCTGTACTCGCCATTTTCATGCTCCCTGCGGGGATCGCACACGCTCAATTTCTGTTTGGACCCCAACACACGTTCTGGCGAAGCCAATACGCTCCGTACAAAGACAAGCACCACCACCGGCAGACAAACTCTGAAACGGCCAAGAGCGTTCGGCCCGAGCCCCTTCCGAAGGGCCCGCTCCAGATCATCATCTCGCTCGCAGACCAACGGGTCTCGCTTTTTGACAACGGGGCCCTGATTGCACGCTCTTCGGTGTCCACGGGAATGGAGGGGCATCCGACTCCCCTCGGCGTGTTCAGCGTCATTAGCAAAGAACGATGGCACCGTTCAAATATTTATAGCGCCGCCCCCATGCCCTACATGCAACGCATCACCTGGTCAGGGATAGCGTTGCACGCCGGTGTCGTGCCCGGGCATCCAGCGTCACACGGCTGCATCCGTTTGAAAAATGATTTTGCCGTTCGACTCTGGCATCTCACGAAGCGCGGCACGCGCGTGATCATTGCGCATGGTGATGTCCAGCCGGTCGAGATAACCAATCCGCATCTTTTTCAACCGAAAGCCGCGTCCGGTTCGTCCGAATTCCAGAGTGCCACCGTCGCAACCAAGAGCATCGGTGCAGCCGCGGCAACGCAGGGATCACTGGTGTCAAGCGCCGAGACTCCAGAAGCCGCCAGTCTCCAGGAGCCGGGCTCGGCTCCCGCTGCAAGCGTGCCTAAAAAGATCGTCCCGATCTCCATCTTCGTCAGTCGTAAGTTGAGCAAGCTGTTCGTGCGTCAGGGCTTCACGCCGTTGTTTGATGTCCCGGTCAAGATCGAAAATCCGGAGGAGCCGCTGGGAACGCACGTGTTTACCGCAATGGAATTCCAGAACGAGGGAACGGCTATTCGCTGGAGCGTCGTGTCGATTCCAGAGGAATTGCCCCGTATGTCCGAAGCTGCCACGAAACGGCGAGAAGCGCCCGCGAAGCAAACCGCGCCGGAACCGTTACCCGACAAAGCCAACGCGGCGCTCAACCGCATCGAAATGCCCCAGGATACGGTTGAGAAGATCTCTGAACTCCTGACGCCGGCCTCTTCGTTGATTGTTTCCGACAACGGAATTAGCCAGGAGACGGGAAAAGACACGGATTTCATCGTGGTAACGCATTGACGCGGCGGCGCACCCCACCAACACACGATGTCGCTGCGCAAGCCGGTGGAATTGTCCGATCGCAATTCTGGTGCAACTTGATGTCCGCACCTGAGCCAAGCGGCGCGAGGTCGGCTAAGGGTCACAAGCGGTCATGGACCGGCTGCGCGGGACAGGTCAGCTATGGGCCATAAGCGGACCTCTACAAGCCGCTCGTCGTGGCTTTCCAGAACCTATCCATTGCTGAGCAATGCTCTCTGGACTTCGGTCCCAGGAGGCCTACCACCGACCTGAAATCGAACGCCTTTCTGCCATCTGCATGCTGTAGTGATTCAAGAAAGCCGGTTGATAAGGCGGCACGTTCTTGAGCAGAGCCGTCTTCGAGTGCTTGTTCGCAGAGTTCAAAGATGGATCGTACTGTGCTTTTTGGCAGTCGATTGAAATGCTCGACAAAAGCCTCCGCCAATCCGGTACCCACGAGGGTTACGGGCACCACTTCGGGCGACCACTGGGCCTTCAGTTTAGCGAGCACCTCTCTCAATTGAGGTGCAAGATCAGAAATTCCTTCAAGATAGCTCTCATCCCTAGGCATGCGATCAATATGTCGGACACGGATCATGTCGGCAACGGGTCACAAGCTGAACTGGTGCATTGAAAGCCAGGGGCCCGCTTCGTGTCGAAAAGCGGACGTCGGGTGGTTGAGTCTGCGGGTATGATTAGGGACAGGATTTGAACCTGCGACCTCAAGATCATGAGCCTAACGAGAGCGCGGTCGACCCAGCCCCGGTCAAACGCTACATGCCGAGCTAGCACCACGCCACGCAAGCCGGCCAGCGCCACATCCGGCGCCGGCCGTCTCGCGCCCGCTACTGCGTCCGGTCCGAGGTCCAGCCCTTGTACTCGCCAACATTGTCGCGCGTCACCAGTTTCGACGGCAGCAGCTCGACCGTGGACGCCGGCTTCTGGCCGTTGAGAATGTTGACGCCGACCTGCACGGCGCGGCGGGCCATGAAGAACGGGTCCTGCGAGGCGGAGGCCTGGATCTGCGCCGCCTGCGGATCCTTGAGGGCTGCTTCGATGTCGGGTGCGCCGTCGACCGCGGTGATGATGATGCCGGTGCGCTGCTGCTGGCGCGCGGCAAGGTCGGTGCCGATCGCCTGCGGATCGTTGATGGCGAAGATGGCGTCGATCTTGGCGAAGCGGGTCAGATAGCCCTGCGCCACCGTGAGGCCGCCTTCGCGCGAGCCCTTGCCGTCCTGGTCGTTGGACAGGACCTTGATGCCGGGGTTCTTGCCGAGCACGTTCTTGCAGCCGACGACGCGGTCGATCACCGCGGAGACCTGCGGGCCATTCTCGATGATGACGTCGCCTTTGCCTCCCAGCTTGTCGACGATGTACTGGCAGGAGATCTCGCCGGCCTGGACGTTGTTGGTGGTCACCGTGGCGTCGGCGCCTTCGGCCGCGGTGTCGACGGCAACCACGACGATGCCGGCGGCCTGCGCCTTCTTGATCGCCGGTCCGACCGCCTTGGGATCGCCGGGGTTGAGCAGGATCAGGTCGACGCCGGCGGCGATGAAATTGTCGATCTGGGTGACCTGCTTGCCGAGATCATATTCGAAGCCGACGGTGGTGATCTTGACGTTGGGGTTGGTCTTCTTGGCCTCGAACTCGGCGCCCTTCGACAACGCGACAAAGAACGGATTGCCGAGCGAGCCCAGCGAAACGCCGATCGACTTGAGCTCCTTCGCAAAGGACGGCGCGGAGCTCAGGACGAGCGCCATCGCGGCGCCGGCAAACGAGATCGACTTCAACATTGGCTTCCTCCCTGGTCCGTTTGAAGCTCCGGCACGGCGACCAGTTGCCGTGACGAAATGAACATGACGGCGCAGCGCCCGCTGCATTTTTTCCGCGCTCACGTGCGGGCCGAGCCCTGCAACCGATAGCGGTCCAGCGCCACCGCGCCGATGATCACCAGGCCCTTGATCACATATTGCCAGACGTCGGACACGCCGATCAGGATCAGGCCGTTCGACAACACGGCGATGATCAGCGCGCCGACCAGCGTTCCCCAGATCGAACCGATGCCGCCGACGAAGGAGGTGCCGCCCAGGATCACGGCGGTGATGGCGTCGAGCTCGTAGGACTGGCCGAGCTGCAGGCCATTGGCGGCGTAGAGCCGCGCCGCCTGCATCGCGCCGCCGAGGCCCGCGAGCAGGCCGGACACGCCATAGACGAAGATCAGCACGGCCCAGACCTTGATGCCGGCGAGCCGCGCGGCGCTCTCGTTGCCGCCGACCGCGTAGATATGGACCCCGAGCACGGTGCGCTTGAGCACCAGCCACGACACCAGGATGACCAGCAACGCGATCACCCAGAGCCAGGGAATCGACACGACGCCCGGAATGAGCGTCAAAGCGCCGTTGCCGATGAAAGCATAGGGGATCGACGGATTGAACACCGTGGTGTCGGCGCCGAGCAGCCGCGCCGCGCCGCGCACGGCGGTCAACGACCCCAGCGTGACGATGAAGGGCGGCAGGCGCAACAGCGCGATCAAGCCGCCATTGAGAATGCCGAAGACGGCGCCGGTGAGCACCGCGGCCGGCAACCACAGCACCCCGAGATCGGGGAATTTGGAGATGATCAGCCCCGCCATCGCCGACGCCGCCAGGATGGAGCCGACCGACAGGTCGATGCCGCCGGTGAGGATGACGAAGGTCATGCCTGCGGCCAGTACCGTATTGACCGCGGACTGCTGCACCACGATGCCGATGTTCTGGCCGGTGAAGAAGCGGCCGTCCGACAGCACGTGAAAACCGATGCACAGCAGCAGCAGCACCGGCAGCATGCCGACCGCGCGAATGATCATCCGCGTCCGCTGCCGCTTCGTCTCCTGCGCGGCGGCAAGACCGGGCGCGACGGGGACGGCTTTGGCGGGGGCGGTGCTGGAGGAAGCGCCGTTCTCAGGCATCGAGCTGCTCCGTTCCGGTGGCGAGGGCCATGATGTCCTCCTGGCTGAGCGGCGATGTCGCGTTGCGCCGGATCTGCCCGGCGATATGTCCCGCACGCATCACGATAACGCGGTCGCAGATGCCGATGATCTCGGGCAGGTCGGACGAGATGACGAGAACCGCGGTGCCCGACTTCGCGAGATTGTCGATGATCGAATAGATCTCGGACTTGGCGCCGACGTCGACGCCGCGCGTCGGCTCGTCGAGGATCAGGATCTTCGGGCCGATCGCGAGCAGCCGCGACAGCAGCACTTTCTGCTGGTTGCCGCCGGAGAGCCCGCCGGCGGGAACACCGACATTGGCAGCACGGATGCCGAGCCCCGCAAACGCGCGTTTGGCGCGGTCGCGGGCCTTGTCGCGATCGAGGATGCCGCCGAATTTCGCATCCCGGCCGAGCACCGCAAGATTGATGTTGTCGAGACAGGACATGTCGAGGAACAGGCCGAGCGCCTTCCTGTCCTCGGTGAGATAGGCAATTCCGGCATCCAGCGCCTCACCGGGCGTGCGGATCGAGACCGTGCGCCCCTCGATCTCGACATGACCGGAGACCATCGGCGCGGCGCCGATGATGAGGTGCGCAAGCTCGGTGCGGCCGGCGCCGACCAGGCCGGCAAGGCCGACGACCTCGCCCGCATGCACCGTCAGCGAACATCCCTTGACGCGCCTGCCGTCGGCGATGTCGACGGCCGCGAGCACGGGAGCTCCCGACCGCGCATCATTCCTGGGATCATGCTCCTTCTTGTAGAAGGAGGAGACGTCGCGACCCACCATCATCCGGACGATGGTGTCGGCGCGGATGTCGCCTTTGTCGAGCGAACCGACCAGCGTGCCGTCACGCAGCACCGTGACGCGGTCGCCGAGCGCATAGACCTCGTCCATGCGATGCGAGATGTAGATGATGGCGAGACCTTCGGCGCGCAGCTGGCGGATCAGCGCGAACAGCCTTTCGCTCTCGCCGGCCGACAGCGCGGTGGTCGGCTCGTCCATGATCAGGATCCTGGAGCGGGCGTGCAGCGCGCGCGCGATCTCGACCAGTTGGCGCTGGCCCATCGAGAGATTGGCGACCTGCGTCTGCGGCGTGAAATCCGCGCCGAGCCGCGCCAGGATCGGACCGACGCCGGCCTGCATCGCCTCGCGCGCCAGCAAGCCGCCGCGGGAGACCTCGCGACCGAGATAGATGTTCTCCGCAACGCTCAGATTGGGGGCGAGCGAGAGTTCCTGATAGATGATCGCGATGCCGGCCGCGCGGCCGCCGAGCGGACCGCTGATCTGCACGGGCTGGCCGTCGATGCGGATTTCGCTGCCCGGGTCCGGCCGGTAGGCACCCGACAGGATCTTCATCAGGGTGGATTTGCCGGCGCCGTTCTCGCCCATCAAAGCGTGGATCTCGCCCGCGTAGACGGTGAGGTCGACGTCGCGCAGCGCCTTGATGCTGAAAAACGATTTAGAGACCCGGCGCATCTCGAGGATGGGCTCGCTCATCACACCTCCCCGATGCGCCGACGGCGGCATCGCAATCTCACCCGCGTCTCGTTGGTCCCTGGCGCGGGTGCAAGCATTAAACAAAAGGTTGTGGCGCAGGGCAATACCTCACGCATGCCGACGAACGGTCCGGCGCTGCTTTTATCTTTTGCAGACGGAACCGATCCCACGCGTGATGCCTTTTCTTCGCCACATCATCGCGTATCGCGATCAGCGCCGCGGCCGGTACAGGCGGCGCCATTGCGGAAGCCGCTCGGCATAGGCCTGCGCAAGCGCGGGCTCAGGCTCGAAGGTCTCGACGCGCCGTGGTGCAGTGCAGACGGCATCAATCGCCTCCCCGGTGACGGCGAGGCGGCCAAGCCGCGCCGCACCAAACGCCGCGCCCGTCTCGCCGTCGGCAAAGCGATGCATGGGGATGTTCAGGACATTGGCCAGCACCGAAAGCCAGAACCGCGACCGCGAGCCGCCGCCGATGACATCCGCCTCCGCGATCGCCAATCCGGTCTCGGCAAGGACGTCCCGGCAATCCGCCAGCGCGAAGGCGACGCCTTCGAGCACGGCTTGCACGATCGCATCACGATCGGTGGCGTGACTGAGCCCGTCGAGCATGCCGCGCACATCCGGATCATCGTGCGGGGTGCGTTCGCCGGAGAGGTACGGCAGGAAGCTGACCTGCGACGGCGCCCGCGGGCGGCACCCGAGCGGCGCCAGCAGGTCGGCCTCGGAGGTCCCGAACAGCCGCGCGATCCAGGCCAGACACGAGGCCGCCGAGAGGATCGCGCCGGCTTGTATCCACCTGTCGGGGACGGCGTGACAGAACGTGTGCACGACCCGCTCCGGGTTGACCGCGATCGTCTCGGTGGGCACCAGCAATGCGCCGGAGGTTCCGAGCGAAATGAAGGCTGCGCCGGGATTGATGGCGCCGATGCCGACGGCTCCCGCCGGATTGTCGCCGGCCCCGCCGGCGAGCATCGGCCGCCCGGTCATGCCCCAGCGCTGCGCCATCTCGCTGCGCAGCCGTGCCGCCGGCGCGCAGCCCTCGACCAGACGCGGCATCTGCCGGCGCGACAGCGCGGTCGCGGCAAGCCCCACATCCGACCAATCGCGGCTGCCAACGTCGAGCCACAGCGAACCCGAGGCGTCCGAGACATCCTCAATCGCCTCGCCCGTCAGCACCAGGCGCAGATAGGCTTTTGGTTGCAGCACGAGTGTTGTCGCCGCGAAGATCTCCGGTTCGTGCCTCGCGACCCACAGCAATTTTGGCGCCGTGAATCCCGGCATCGCCTTGTTGCCTGTCGTCATTCGCAAGGCGGGCCAGCGCCGCTCCAGCTCGGCGCATTCCGCAACGGACCGTCCGTCATTCCAGAGAATGCAGGGCCGCAACGGCATGTGACCGGCGTCGAGCGGCGTCGCGCCGTGCATCTGGCCGGACAGGCCGATGCCCTCGACCGCGGCCAGTTCGCGCGCGTGATCTGCCTTCAGCGCGTCCAGCGTCGCAAATGTGGCCTCGATCCACTGCGCCGGGTCCTGCTCGCAATGGCCGGAACGCGGCGAAGAGACCGTCAGCGACCGGCTGCGGCTCGCCACCACGCGCTGCGCGTCGTCGACCAGAACGGTTTTGACGGCAGAGGTGCCGAGGTCGATGCCGAGATACATGATGTCACTTGCCTTGTGCATCCATGACATTGCGGCCATGGCGTTCCCGATGTTGGCACGCACCCGTCAATCATGTAACCCCACCCGAAACCTTCTCGGGACGCAACGCCCATGACCACCGCCGCCACCAACGACGCGGGAGCCACCCGCGCGCTGATCTTTGCGCTGCTTGCGCTGGCCTGCGGGCACATGCTCTCGACCTTACTGCGCACCATTCCGGCGGTCAGCCTCGATTTGATGGCGGCGGATTTCGGCATCGAACCGCAGGCGC
The DNA here is from genome assembly GCF_040548605.1 of Bradyrhizobium sp. JR4.1. Lineage (NCBI taxonomy): Bacteria > Pseudomonadati > Pseudomonadota > Alphaproteobacteria > Hyphomicrobiales > Nitrobacteraceae > Bradyrhizobium > Bradyrhizobium sp. JR4.1. The sequence goes on along the minus strand of NZ_JBEPRY010000014.1, from coordinate 192,635 downwards.
TGGCGAGCCTCACCTCGGTCTACCCGTTCGCGTTTGCGGCCGCGCAGATCCCGGTCGGTGCGGCGATGGACCGCTTTGGCGTGCGGCCGGTGTCGCTGAGCCTGCTTGCGGGAACCGTGGTCGGCGCCATCGCGTCGGGATTCGCGACGGGCCCCGAAAGCTTCGCGGTCGGTCAGGTGCTGCTGGGCGTCGCCACCTCCGGCATGCTGATGTGCCCGATGACATTGGCGGCCAAGCAATTGTCGGCCGCCCGCTTCGGGCTTTGGTCGGGCGCGATCCTCTCGATCGGCAATATCGGCATGCTGTTGTCGTCGAGCCCGCTCGCCTTCGTGGTCGACACCTACGGCTGGCGCGCCGGGTTCTGGATCTCGGCGCTCGGCGGCGTCGCCGTGGCGCTCGCGGTGTTCCTGCTGGTGCCGAACCAGCCGGCCGAGCACAAGGACGAATCCTCGCCGCTGTCGCAGATGATCGAGGTGCTCAGGCTCGGACTGTCGCGGCCCTTGCGCGGCCTGATCGCGCTGGCGCTGGTGTCGCTTGCGACCTCGCTGGTGCTGCGCGGCCTCTGGGGCGGACCGTGGCTGATGCAGGTCAAGGGATTGTCGCGGGTCGAGGCCGGCAACCAGCTCGGCGCGTTTACGCTGGCGATGATCGCAGGTCCGCTTCTCATCGGCATGATCGACCGCAGGATCGGCCGCCGCCGCGCGCTGGTGGCGGGGACGCACCTGGCCGGCGCATTGCTGCTGGCGCTGATGGCGTTAGGGGCGCCGCACTATGCCGTCTCGATACTGCTCGGCCTTCCCGTGATGCCGCCGGAATACGACCTCGTACTGTTCGTGCTCATTGGCTTGGCGACCTCGGCGCAGCCGCTGCTGTTCGGCATGTCGCGGCAGCTGGTCGACGCCCAGGTTGCAGGCAAGGCGCTCGCGGCGATCAACCTCGCCTTCTTCCTCGGCGCGGCGCTGATGCAGTCGATCACCGGCGCGGTGGCGGCGTTCGCGGGACTGCCGGCGGTGCTGTTGTTCATGGCAGCCATGCTTCTGTTCGGTACGCTCATCTTTCTGGCCTATACGCGGACCGTCCAAAACCGGTAGGCTCGGAGTTCCTGGTCTTCATTCTGGAGGGACGAATGGACGTGCAGCGGATCGCCGCTTTTTCGCAAGGAGAGAACGGGGGCAACCCTGCCGGGGTCGTACTCTGCGACGCGCTGCCTCCGGCCGACCGGATGCTGGCGATCGCGGCGGAGGTCGGGTATTCGGAGACGGTCTTCGCCGCGCCAAACCAGGATGGCTGGCGGGTGCGCTACTTCGCCCCCGAGATCGAGGTGCCGTTCTGCGGCCATGCAACGATCGCGCTCGGGGCCGCGCTTGCCCTTGCCCATGGCGAAGGCACCTTCGCGCTCCAGCTCAACGACACAGCGATCACGGTGACAGGCTGGCGGAAGCAGTCCGCACTGATGGCGGCGCTGCAATCGCCGCGCACGCGCAGCGCGCAGGCGCCCGACGCACTGGTCGCAGCCGCGCTGGGTTTGTTTTCGTACAGCGTTGCCGATCTCGACCCGCGCCTGCCTCCCGCGATCGCCGAGGCCGGCGCCCGGCATCTCGTCCTGGCCTTGGCGAGCCGGCAGAAGTTGGCCGCGATGCATTATGACCTGGAGCAAGGGCGGCAGCTGATGACAGCAGCCGGCCTCGTCACCATCAGCCTCGTCCATGCCGAGACCGACACGCTGTTCCACGCCCGCAATCCATTCGCAGCCGGCGGAGTCTACGAGGATGCCGCGACAGGCGCCGCGGCCGCGGCCCTCGCCGGATATCTGCGGGACCTTGGCTGGCCTCATGGCGGCACGATTGATATCGTTCAGGGCGAGGACATGGGTGTGCCGTCGCGGCTGCGCGCCGAGATCAGCGCCGAACCCGGCGCGAGCATCCGGGTCTCCGGCGCGGCCCGGCAGATGTAGCCGGCGAAGTCCCGGCCGGAGGATGTCAATTCGCAGACATCCGGTGCGGAAGGCGTGCTGATGTCGTAGATGCAGATGCGGGAAATCGTTTTGATCAGGAAAAGCGTCATGTCCGGCTATCCTTTTGAGGACAGCTATGGCTATGCGCGTGCCGTCCGTGTCGGGGACCATGTCTTCGTCTCCGGAACGACGGCTCGTCCTCCGGCACTCGAAGGGGATGCGTACATACAGATGCTGGGCGCAATCGCGATAGTCGCCGAGGCGCTTGCAGATGCTGGCGCGGAGCTGCGGCACGTGGTGAGAACAGTCGTCTACGTTCTCGATATGGCGGACACACACCAAGTCGCCCGCGCGCATAGCGAAACATTCGGGGCGACGCGTCCGGCAAGCACGCTCGTTCAGGTAGCCGCTTTAACCCCCGCCCGGGCTCGTGTCGAAATAGAGGCGACGGCCATCGTGCACGACTGATCGGACGGGAACAGCGGTTGGTTCTGGGACCATGCGCGCACAGCAACGCGGCGCCACAGTTCATGCGTTGAGGCCGCCTTGCGAAACAAGCTGCCGCAGGGGATGCTGGCAGGCACCGTGCATCAAAGGGACATCTCATGCCTGTCGACACCAAAGCCGCCACCGAACGCCTCATGCGCTTTCTCGCCGTCGAGGGCGTCACCGGACAGGAGGCGGCGATCGGGCATGAGCTCACGGCCGCGCTGAAGGAGAGCGGCGTGCCGGCGAAGGCGATCCGGCTCGACGACGCCAATACGCGCATTCCGGTGCCGACCGAGACCGGCAACCTCATCGTCGACCTGCCCGGCCGCGGCGCGCTGCACAACCAGCCGCGCGTCATGTTCATGACCCACATGGACACCGTGCCGCTGTGCGCCGGCGCCAAGCCGAAGAAGTCGGGTCGCAAGATCGTCAACGAGGCCAAGACCGCACTCGGCGGCGACAATCGCTGCGGCTGCGGCGTGCTGGTGACGCTGGCGGCCGAGCTCGAGAAGCAGCAGCTCGATCATCCGCCGATCACGTTGCTGTTCTGCGTGCGCGAGGAGAGCGGGCTCTACGGCGCGCGCCACGTCAAGCTCGACGAACTCGGCTCGCCGGTGATGGCGTTCAACTATGACGGCGGCTCGGCCTCCAACGTCGTCATCGGCGCAGTCGGCGCCGACCGCTGGACCGTCGAAATCTTCGGCCGCGCCTCGCATGCCGGCGTCGCGCCGGAGCGCGGCATTTCATCGACCATGATCATGGCCCTCGCGCTCGCCGACGTGAAGGCCGGCGGCTGGTTCGGCAAGGTGGTCAAGCGCAAGCAGCAAGGCACCAGCAATGTCGGCCCCGTCACCGGCGGCGAGGGGCGGCCTGCGGGCGACGCCACCAACGTCGTCACCGACTACGTGCATGTGCGCGGCGAAAGCCGCAGCCATGACGGAAAGTTCTTCAAGGAGATCACGAAAGCCTACAAGGCCGCGTTCGAGAAGGCGGCCAAGAAAGTCACCAACGCGCAAGGCAAATCCGGCAAGGTCAAGTTCAAGGCCGAGACCGATTATTTCCCGTTCCGCATGAAGGACAATTTGCCCGTCGTCAAACGCGCTGTCGAGGCCGTGTCCGCCGTCGGCGGTACCCCGAACGTGCGCACCGCCAATGGCGGCCTCGATGCCAACTGGATGGTCCGCCACGGCGTTCCGACCGTGACCTTCGGCGCCGGCCAGAACGAGGCGCACACGATCGACGAGTGGATCAATCTCGACGAATATGACCGCGCCTGCGCGCTGGCCGTGCAGCTCGCAACGATGCGGTGAGCACGCAGCCTGTAGGATGGGTAGAGCGCAGCGAAACCCATCCTACAAGAAAAAAAATAAGGGAGGCCGCATGCCGCGCGTTTCGACCATCGAGACCGGATTCTACCGGATCCCCCTCCCCGTCATGCTCTCCGACTCGACCCACGGCGACATCGCCGCGTTCGAGCTGATCACCTGCCGCATCCGCGATGCCGATGGCGCCGAGGGCGTCGGCTACACCTACACGGTCGGGCGCAATGGCGGCGCCGTCGCCGACATCCTCAAGCGCGAAATCCCGCCGCTGGTCGAGGGTCGCGAAGCCGATGATACCGAAGCGATCTGGCATCAGGTCTGGTGGGCGCTGCATTATGGCGGGCGCGGCGGGCCGGCGGTGCTGGCACTCTCGGCGCTCGACATCGCGCTGTGGGATTTGAAAGCGCGGCGCGCGAAATTGCCGCTGTATCGATTGCTCGGCGGCTTCGATGCGCGCGTGCCCTGCTATGCCGGCGGCATCGACCTCGATCTCTCGGTCGAGGCCCTGCTCAGGCAGACCGACGGCAATCTCGCCAAGGGCTTTCGCGCCATCAAGATGAAGGCCGGCCGGCCCGATCTCAAATCGGATGTGGCGCGGGTCGCGGCGATGCGACAGCATCTCGGCGACGGCTTTCCGTTGATGGTGGATGCCAACATGAAATGGACGGTCGAGGAAGCGATCCGCGCCGCCCGCGCATTCCAACCCTACGACCTCACCTGGCTCGAGGAGCCGATCATTCCCGACGACGTCGCGGGCCACGCCCGCATCATGCAGGCCGGCGGCGTGCCGATCGCGGCGGGCGAGAATTTGCGTTCGCTGTGGGAGTTCAAGAACTACATCGTCGCAGGCGCGGTGTCCTATCCCGAGCCTGACGTCACCAATTGCGGTGGCGTCTCCGCCTTCATGAAGATCGCGCGGCTGGCGGAAGCGTTCAACCTGCCCGTCACCAGCCACGGCGCGCACGACATCACCGTGCACCTGCTCGCAGCCTGCCCGAACCGGTCGTATCTGGAGGCGCACGGTTTTGGGCTCGACAAATATATCGAGCATCCGCTGGTGCTTGAGGACGGGCTTGCGCTCGCGCCGGACCGGATCGGCCACGGCATCAGCTTCGATTGGGACGGGCTGGCGAAGCTGTCGGCGTAGCGCGGAGCCACGACCGCGCCCCCTCTCCCGCAAGCGGGAGAGGTGAAGCGGAGCGCGCAGCGCAGTCGGTTTGTCCCAGCAATCACCAACGCGTTGCTGCACGCGGGGCATTCACTGGCGCTTGATGCAAGCCGCAATTATTCGGCTATGGTGTCGGCGCCGACACACAAGCCGAGAGATTCCCGCATTGACACCCGAGCTGCACCAGAAACTGACCGCGTGGCGCCGGCATTTGCATGCGCATCCCGAACTGTCCCTCCAGGAGAAAGCCACCGCCGCCTTCGTGCAGGACAAGCTCACCGAGCTCGGCATTCCCTTCGTGTCAGGCATCGGCGGCCACGGTATCGTCGCGACCCTCACGCGCGGCCACGCCCAGGGCCGCGTCGGCCTGCGCGCCGACATGGATGCGCTGCCGATCACCGAAGATACGGGGCTAGCTTACGCTTCGCAAAATCCCGGTGTGATGCATGCCTGCGGCCATGACGGACATACCGCTTCGCTGCTCGGCGCCGCCGCGCTGCTCGCCGCCGACACCAGCTGGAGCGGGACGGTCGATTTCATCTTCCAGCCGGCCGAGGAAGGTTATGGCGGCTCGCGCGCGATGGTCGCGGCCGGGCTGTTCGAGCGATTTCCGATGCAGCGGGTGTTCGGCTTTCACAACTGGCCGGGGCTTGCCGCCGGCACCATCGCGGTCCATGACGGCGTCGTCATGGCCTCCGGCGGGCGCATCACCATCACCATCGATGGCCATGCGGGACACGCCGGCATGCCGCATCTGACGCGCGATCCGGTGATGGCGGCCGGCCATTTGATCGTGGCGCTGCAATCGATCGTCTCGCGCAGCGTCGATCCGCTCGACACCGCCGTGCTCTCGCTCTGTACGCTCGAAGGCGGCACGGCACGCAACCAAATCGCCGGACGCGTCTCGATCGGCGGCACGCTGCGCTACCATCGCGATGCGGTGAAGGACACCGTCGTGGCGCGGATCGAACAGATCTGCGCCGGGATTGCCACGAGCTTCGGCGTCAAGGTCACGCCCGAGATCGTCATGGGCGTCGGCGTCGTGATCAACACGCCGGCCGAGGCGGATCTCGCGCGCCTCGCCGCGGACAAGGTGCGGGCCGAGCTCCGACGCGACCTCGCGCCCAGCATGGCCGGTGAGGATTTCGCCCACCATCTCTCGCGGCGCCCCGGCGCTTTCGTCTGGATCGGCAACGGCGAATTGCGCGACGGCGCCGAGCTGCACGGCCCGCGCTATGATTTCAACGACGCGATTTTGCCGGTGGCATCGAGCTGGATGGTGGAAGTCGCCAAGGCGGCGCTGGCCTCGAACTAGAGTGTGTATCCATGAATGACACTGCACTTGATGCCCGCCATGCTTCCGACGGGTCAAAGGCGGCGGTCTGCACCGGGCAACGACTTCTGCCCTACCCCGACTCCACACCTGCCGCTGCAATGCGCCAACCGACGGCGATGGGCGACTTCAGACTTCAGCGCTGCCTCCGGCCGCGCCAGCAGCCTCATTCTAGATCGTGAAGGTCCTTGCCGAGCGGCGCCGTCATCCGAAACTCCGAAAAAGCCACTTCCAGCCCGGCCCGCTCCGGCGTGCAAGCCATCGGTCCAACAAGATAGGAAGGTTTCTTGGCAAACGGCGCAAGCCTCATGAGAGGCCAAACCTTGCCATCGTTCGAAGCTTGCACACGAAGAACGCCATGAGCAACGGTTACCCGCAATCGGAAGTCACGTGCGTCGTGCTCATAGGGTGCTGTTGCCCAGTCCGACCGCCCATCCGTCAATACGCTCGAAAGCATGGCCCGTCCGTCCGCAAATTCGATTCCGGCCTTAAGCCAGCGATTAGCGTCTACGCGCACCATGATGCCGGCTTGATCGTAGAGCGCTTGGAAATTACCTCGCACCCGCAACTCGGCCGTGAAGGCATCCCCGGCCAGAAACCCGAGAAAATGTCCGTTGTCGCGGATAAAGCCGTAATGAGTCTCGCGCCAGAAGTCGGTGGCATTGTCAGTGACCACTTCAAGGCTGTTGCCCTTCTCGGTCCATTGTTTCGGCTCATTCAGCCAAATGCCGTCAGATCTGCCAAGTATCATTTTAACCTCGATGCAAACTATGTGACGGTCTCGACGAGCTTTCGGGTTTCGGCCCGACATCGCGATAGCGGCATCGAAGAACTGAACCTGAGCAAATCCAAATCCGTCATGCCTCGCTGAACGGGCCTCAACGAGGTGCGCCACTACTTCGTCGACGGACCAATTTCGAAAGTCGGCGATCAGCCGCCGCGGCGGATCATCTTGAGGCCCGACCGTCTTGCCGTGCTTCAAGCGATAACGAACTCACCGGGTCTTGCGCATTCATCCGGCTAAGCCTGGCTGCGCGTAGTAAGCTCACCGCCCTGCGAACACGCGCCCGCTCAAGAGATCTCGCGCGGCAGCTTCCAGCCCGGCTTCGGCTCGAACGTCTCCTCGACCTGCGCGACGTGATAGCCGGCAGGCAGAAGCCGGCCGCCCTCCTCGTCCGCGACCGGCACGTCGGTCACCAGCCCCTCGATCAAGGCGGCTTCCCACACTTCCTTCTCGGAGGGAAAGGGGTCGCCGATCTGCTTATTGCCTTCGAACAGCGCGTACATCGGTTCCGTTCCTGCGTTGATCAAGCTCACGAGCAACGTATCGGCCGCACGGACGTTCCCATCCGGCAAATCGCAACGGATGGACATGGCAAACATGGCGCGCGTTCTGATCGGAACTTCCGGCTGGCATTACGCCTCCTGGCGAGGCCCGTTCTTTCCCGAGGGCGTGACGCTGAAGCAGCAGCTGAGCTATTACGCCGGACAGTTCGACACCACCGAGCTGAACGGCGTGTTCTACCGCACCCCGACGCCGGAGGCCGTCAAGGGGTGGCGCGAGCAGACCGGCCGCGATTTCGTCTTTTCCTGGAAGGCCTCGAAATTCATCACGCATTGGAAGCGCCTGTCGGACCGCTCGGTGAACAGCCTCGAGCTGCTCGAGGATCGCATCTCACGGCTCGGCGGCAAGGCCGGCCCGATCCTGTTCCAGCTGCCGCCGCAATTCGAAGCCGACGCGGACCGCCTCGCCGGCTTCTTCAAGCTGTTGTCGCGGAAGCGGCGTTACAGTTTCGAATTCCGTCATCCGAGCTGGTATCAACCGCGCATCTTGCGGATGCTGGCCGACGAGAACATTTCGCTGTGCCTGTCCGACCATCACGACGCGCCGGCGCCGTGGAAGCGCACCGCGGATTTCGTCTATGTGCGCGGACACGGACCAAGCGGGCGCTATCACGGGCACTATACGAAACCCACGCTGGCGCAATGGGCGCGGCGCATCACGTCCTGGAAGCGGCAGGGCTGCGACGTCTACGTCTATTTCGACAACGACCAGAAGAGCGCGGCGCCGGCCGATGCACAGGCGTTGAAGCAATTGCTCAACGTGCGGCAAAGCGCGGCGATCACGACGGCAAGCCGCCGTGCAGGCGCCGTTGTTCACCGCTAGACGATGCCGCCCTGCCGGAGCGCCGCGATCGCGGCCTTGTCGTAGCCGAGCTCGCTCAGGATAAGGTCGGTATGCTCGCCGAGCGTGGGCGGGCGCGTCGCGATTTCACCGGGCGTTTCGGACAGGCGGACGGCGGCGCGCGCCACCGGTGCGGGCTTCGGCAAGCCGGGATAGTCGACGTCCTGCATGAATCCGGCGGAGCGGATGTGCGGATGATCCAGCGCCTGCTGCGGGCTCAGCACGGGGCCGGTCGGAATCATGGCCTTGCCCAGGGTGTCGACGGCCTCCTGCGTGGTGCGCTCGGCGCACCAGCGCGCCATCCGCTCGCTGATGACAGGGCCGTTGTTGCCGCGGCTGATGTCGTCGGTAAAGCGCGGATCGTTCAGCCAGACCTCCTCCTCGCCCATCAGTTTCGCCCAGCGCTTGAACAGCGGATACCCCGTGACCTGGCACAGCACCCAGCCGTCCCTCGTGCGATAGATGTCGGCGGGCGCCGCGGTCTGGCCGAGATTGCCTGTCGGCACCCGATTGACGTTGATGACGGCCTGCTCGATCAGCGTGGCATTGGTGAAGGACAAGGCGGTGGCGAGCAATGCGCCCTCGACGATCTGCCCGCGCCCGGATTTGCCGCGCTCGATCAGCGCGGCGAGCGTGCCGAACGCGCAATGCAGCGCAGTCCCGAAATCGACCCAGTTGACCGCAGCCCGGTAGGGCGGATCGCCGGCGCCCGTCATGTACACCGATCCCGACATGACCTGGCCGACACCGTCGAAGCCGACGCGGTCGGACCATGGCCCCGGCCCGCCGAACGCGGTCGCCGTCGTCAGGATGATGTCCGGCTTGATCGCCTTGAGCGAATCGTAGTCGAGCTTCATCGCGCGCAATGTCTGCGGCGGCAAATTGGCGACGACCACGTCCGCGGTCGCAATCAGCCGGCGCATCACCTCCTGCCCTTCTGGCTTCATCGGATCGAGCGTGAGGCACTTCTTGTTGCGGTTGACCTGAAGAAACAGCGCGCCTTCGCCATTTTCGCCGACCGGCGCCACGAAGCGATCCTCGCTGCCGTCGCGCTTCTCCACGCGAATGACCTCGGCGCCGAATTCGGCCAGCAAGGTCGCGCAATAGGGCCCCGCGATATAGCGCCCGAAATCGAGAACCCGGACGCCGTCCAGAACCCCTCCCATCGATCTCTTTCCTTTGTGCTGTTCGTCAGCTTACAGGGATTGGCATTTGCGGCAAGGTGGCAACAGACGCCATGCCCCGCCCTCGAGATGTGATCGGCGAATCATTTCGACTGGCGGAAATTGTGCTCTAGTATGGACCTGCCCCTCCCGCATCAGAGCCCCGTCCATGCCGCAACAATTCGATCGATCCAAAGAAGATCTCGGCAACGCGATCCATTTCGAGCACGTCAACATCCAGGTCCCGGACCAGCGCCTCGCCACGCTGTTCTATGTCGCAGGCCTCGGGCTCACCCGTGATCCCTACCTCATGGTGTCCGACACCAACATGTGGATCAACGCCGGACGGAGCCAGTTTCATTTGCCGAGCGGCCGGCCGCAGGTGCTGCGCGGTCATGTCGGGCTGGTCATCGCGGGCCGCGAGGCGCTGCTGGCGCGACTGGCGTCAGTCGCGAAGAAGCTCGAGGGCACGGCGTTCGCCTTCGCCGAGCGTAACGACCATGTCGAAGCGATTTGTCCGTGGGGCAACCGGCTACGCTGTTACGAGCCCGACGCCGCGCGCTTCGGTCGCGTCGCGCTCGGCATTCCCTATGTCGAGTTCGACGTGCCGGTGGGATCTGCCGCGCGCATCTGCACCTTCTACCCCGAGATCATGGGCATGCCATCCGAGTTGCGGAACGGCGACGGCACGGTTGCCGCCGTGAAGACCGGCCGCGACCAGCATTTGTTGTTTCGCGAGACCGATCGGCCGCAAGGCGACTATGACGGCCACCATGTGCAGATGTACATCACCGATTTCTCCGGCCCCTATCGCAAGCTGCTGGCCCGCGATCTGATCTCGCGCGAGGACAATCAGTACCAGTACCGCTTCTGCGACATCGTCGATCTCGACAGCGGCAAGCCGCTGTTCACGGTCGAGCACGAGGTGCGCAGCGCCACCCACCCGATGTTCATGCGGCCGATGGTCAATCGCAATCCGGCGCTGAACAATCGGAACTATGCATCCGGCCACGATCAGGCGCTTTGGGCGATGGGGCCGGATCAATACGAGGGATAGGTGATAACCAAGTCCCGCGCCTAGCCGCAGCAACGTCGGAATGACCGAAGGCGCGGCCGGGCGGCTCCGCTGAGCGGAGCCGCCACATGTTGCGTGCGCTCCGGTGGGACGGGCATGCCCCACCTTTCGCATCAGACGGGTGAGCGTCCCGTCAGAAGTGGACCTCGGTGCGCATGCCAAGAACCACGGCATTGTCGGTCTTCACGCCCACCCCGTTATAGCCGCGCCCGCCGGGATTGATGACATACTGGGCGTCGAACTTGAGGTTCAGCCAGCCGGTCGCCTGCCATCCGTACCAGACTTCGAGCGGCACTTCGTTGCCGCCGGCGTTGGGACTGAGGGCAGCCGTGTTCACGTGGGTCGTGCCCACCGCGAAGCCGACTTCGTCCTGGGGACGCCAGGAGAACGTACCGGTATGCCTGAAGCCCAGGGCGATCTGGTAATCCTGGTACGACGTCCGGTGATCGGCAACGGTCGTATTGAGGAAGGTGTACCAACCTACCGCACCGGGACCGTCAACAGTCAATCGTTGCAGGATCGACTCGTAGACGCCGAAGCGGCCGCGTTGATCGCTGATATTTTGATCCGGCACACCACCGACGCCCGGGATGGTGCTGATAACACCCGGAAGGCCACCATCAATAGACGAGGCGCTGTCGTACCAGCCGCCAAGTCTCCAGGTCCCGGTCAAGGGCCCCTTCGGCGTCCAAACCAATTCCACCGGCACCATCACGCCACTGGCGCGATTCGAGGCGGGAATGCCGGGCAAGAAGTAGACGCCTGGGTCCGACGTCGTCAGGTAACCCGGATTGGCGTCGTAGACACCGACCGACACCGTGAATTCCGGCGCGATCTTGTAGTGCACGACACCGGCCCACTGGCTCACCGGCCAATTGTAGATGTAGCCGCCCTGGATGTTGCCGGGCTGGCCGCCGCAGAAGGTCAGGTTGATGAACTCGCACAGGCCGAAGAAGAAGTCCGAGCCGACCGGAAGACGGCCGCCTTTGAGTTCAAGCCGGTCATCGAAAAGCTTCTGCGAGTAGTAGAGCTGCGTCAGGCGCAGAATATTGCCGCGACCGAACACTTCGTTCGTCAGCTGCAGGGCGGGAATGTCCGCTTCGGTATTCAGATTCTTGCCGAAGCGGTCGACCAGCGTGAGACCGACGGTGCCGCCGGGGATGCCGGCGAGTTTCCCCATGTCCAGCTTCGCGCCAAACCACAACTGACCGGCGTTGGCCGCAGTGTTCCTGCTTCCGCCGGAGAGATTGCCGACGGATTCGTTACCGAGCGTCAGGCCGATATCGATGCCCTGCTCCTTCAGCCTGGTCCTGCCGAGATCGCCGAACAGATACGGTCTCGTCCAGAAATCGTCAGCCGCATAAGGAACAGGTGCAGCTTTCGTCGAAAAATCGGCCGCATGTACTCCACCGCAAAACAGCGATGAGAAAGCAATCCCCACACCGCACACCCCTGCGGTGTTTATAAACCTGCGCAACATTTGTCTCGTCCTCCCGCCGTCTCAGGCTTTGCTTGTTTCGCCTCACGCCCCTGCCCAAAGCCCTCGAGCCTGGAACGCGCTCCCTCCCCCAGCGGCCGCCGACCAGGCGGCCTTGTGTCAACTGGAGCGTGGATCTGTCATGCCCGATCACCCGTTCTCGCCGGCAATGCATCCGCGGGGCGCGGTGACGCGCCTTGGACTTGCTCGGCCAATGTCGATTTCGGCGCCGCACGGGCGAGGCCGGCCAGCGCCAGCTTGCGGCGCCGTCGTGCCTGCAATTGCTGATCCGCCAACACGCCGATCAGAATGACCGTGCCCATCACCGCGAAGTTCAGCGAGTTGGGAATGCCCAGGATGTTCACGAGGTTCTGCAACACCTGCAGCAGCGCCGTGCCCAGCACGATACCGAGAATAGACCCCTCGCCGCCGCGCAGGCTGCACCCGCCCAGGACGGCGGCCGCGATCGCGTAGAGCTCGTAGAAATTGCCGAAGGAGCTCGGCGAGACCGAGTTCGTGTAGAACACGAACAAGACCGTCGAAACTCCGGCGAGCCCGCCGCTGATGATATAGGCGGTTGCGATCACGACGTTTGTGCTGATGCCCGAGAAGCGCGCCGCCTCTTCGTTCTTGCCGACGGCATAAAGCCAGCGCCCGTAGACCGAGCGGTGCAGCAGCACAGCGAGGATCAGCGCAAGGACGATCAGCAGGATGAAGGTGTTCGGGATTCCCGCCACATTGCCCGAGGCGATGTTGCTCAGTGTCGCCGCCTCGTCGCCATAACCGAAGCCGCGGGTCGAATCGCTCGTGTAGTAGCGGGCGGCGCCGCGATAGATCAGCAACCCACACAGCGTCACGATGAAGGGCTGCATCTTCAGCCGGGTGATCAGGAACCCCTGGATGCCGCCAAGCACCAGCCCGCCCAGCAGCACGGCCGCCAGCGCCAGAGGCCACGGCACGTCGTAGGTCGTCAGAAGGTCGACGAACACGACGCCGAGCAGCGCAAACATCGAGCCGAGCGACAGGTCGATGCCGCCGGTGATGATCACGAGCCCCTCGCCGAGCGCGAACACACCGAACAGGCCGATCAGATTGGCCATGTTCAAGAGGTTCACCAGCGACAGGAAGGCGGGATTGATCGCGCCCGTGATGGCGGCGATCACCACCAGCAGCAATCCCAGACCGAGCTCTTTCCTGATCATGGCGCAGCCGCTTCCGCGGTTTCCAGCGCCTGGCCCATGGCCAGTCGCAATACGTTGTATTCGCTGAACTGCTCCCGCTCGAGCACGCCGCTGACGCTGCCTTCATGCATCACCGCCACCCGGTCGGAGACGCCGATGACTTCCTCCATGTCCGACGAGATCATCACGATCGCGACGCCATGGTCGGCGAGGTCGCGCATCAGCGCGTAGATCTCGCTCTTGGCACCGACATCGATGCCGCGGGTGGGCTCGTCGAAGAACATCACGCGCGGCTGCATGGACAGCCATTTGCCGAGCACGACCTTCTGCTGGTTGCCGCCGGAGAGCGTCACCACCTCCATGTCGATGCTCGGCGCCTTGATGGAGAGGCGCCTGACCTGCTCTTTCGCGACCTTGCGTTCGGCCGCGCCGCTGACCAGCCACATCCGCGCATGATCCAACAGGCTCGCCAGCGTCATGTTCTCGCGAATCGGCAGCTCCAGCACGAGCCCGGATTTCTTGCGATCCTCCGGCACCAGATAGATGCCTTGGCTGATCGCGTCGCGCGGCGATGCGATTGCGATCGGCGCGTTGTCGATCCTGATCTCGCCGCCCAGCAGCGGGTCAACCCCGAAGGCCGCGCGGGCAAGAGAGGTGCGGCCGGCGCCTACCAGCCCCGCTAGGCCCAGGATCTCGCCATGCCGCACCGAAAGATCGACCTGCCGGTCGGGAAAGGCTGATGTCACGACGCCGACGATGTCGCAGCCGCCCGGCTGCGGCGGGTATTTCGGCGGAGTATGCAGCGCTTTCAGGTCGCGGCCGATCATCAGCCGGATCATCGCGGCATGGCTTAGCTCGTTCCGCGCCAGCTCTCCCACCGTGCGGCCGTCGCGCAGCACCACGACGCGGTCGGCGCAGGTCATGATCTCGCCGAGCCGGTGGGAGATATAGATCACCGAGATGCCGTGTGCCTTCAGGTCGGCAATCACCTCGAGCAGCCGTTCCGTCTCCGAAATCGTCAGGCTGGAGGTCGGCTCGTCCATGATGATCACGCGGGCGTCGATCGAGAGCGCCTTGGCGATCTCCACCATCTGACGCTCGGCGATGGACAGGTCTTCGACCAGCGTATCCGGCGCGAAATCCGCACCCAGCCGCTCCAGCAGCGGCGTCACGCGGGCGCGCATCTGCGCGCTGTCCACCAGCTTCAGCGGCCCGCCCATCAGCTTCTCGCGCCCGATGAAGACGTTCGCGGCGACGTCGAGATTCTCGAACAGGTTCAATTCCTGATGCACGAAGGCGATGCCGGCCTGCGTCGCCTCGTTCACCGTTATCCGCGCGTAGTCGTTACCGCCGATGCGGATCACACCCTCGCTCGGCGCGATCACGCCGCCGAGCACGCGCATCAGCGTCGACTTGCCGGCGCCGTTCTCGCCGATCAGGCCCAACACCTCGCCGCGGTACACCCGCAGGCTGACGTCATCGAGGGCCATGACCCCGGGATAGGATTTGCTGATCCCGGCGAGTTCGAACAGGATTTCCGCCATTCATTTCCTCCCGCACGACGCCCGGCGGACGTGCCGCCGGGCGCCTGATACTCACTTCTTGAGGAGGTTCTTCATGTCTGCGGTGAACGCCGCGACGTTGGCCTTGCTGATTACCTTGGTCGGCACGATCAGCTTGCCGCCCGCCGGGATCCAGGACTTGTCGCCGTTCAGCGTCTTGATGATGTTGGTGGCGGAGAGATAGCCGAACTCGTAGGGCTGCTGCACCACCGTCGATTCGATCGTGCCGTCGGAAACGCCCCGCAGTGTGCGCTGGTCCTCGTCGAAGCCGACGATCTTCACCTTGCCGGCCTTGCCCGCCGCCTTGACGGCGTCATAGATCAGCGGTGTCTCGTAGCTCCAAAGCCCGGACAACAGCGCGATGTCGGGATATTTGACGAGCACGTTCTCCATGTTCGCCTTGGCCTTGGCGAAGTCCACCTGGTCGGTGAACACGTCGACCAGCTCGACCTTGGTGCCGGCGATCGCGTCCTTGATACCCTGCACCCGCTCGCGGGCATTGTCCGCATCCATCGTGCCGACGAACAGCGCGATCTTGCCGCCGTTCGGCAGCGCCTTCTTGATCTCCTCGCCTGCTTGGCGTCCGGCCGCGACGTTGTCGGTGCCGATATAGGCAAGGCGATTGCTCTGCGGCGCGTCGCTGTCCGTCGTGATCAGCACGGTCTTGGCCGCAACCTTGTTGAGCTCTTCGGTTGCGTGCGGCGCATCATCCACCGAGATGGAAATGCCGGCGACGCCGCGCACCAGCAGGTCGTCCAGCTCGCGCCGCTGGCCGGCCGCGGTGGCCTCGTTGGTGACGATCAACTGGATGTCGTATTCCGGGTGCTCCTTCTGAGCCTTCTCGAGCCCACGGCCCGCGATGGTCCAGAAATCGGCCGCGGCATTGGTGACCAGCGCAATGGTCTTTTTCTGCTGAGCCTGCGCCATTCCCGTGGCCATCGCGAGCGCGGCGGCGGTCGCGAGCAGCGGCACTATCAATTTCTTGATTGATCCGTTCATGTGTATCTCCCTTTGTTCACCCACTCCGGGGCTTCACAGCGCTTTTGCGCCCTTATTTTATTTACGCCGCGAAGAAATGACGCAGCGCAAAGTGTCAAGATCAGGATGTACGAGCGTCTTATTCAAGCGTAAATAGTACATAAGGTACGATATTAGTAAACATGGCGCCCAAAGACGTTTTCCGAATGTGCTTTTTACGCCACAGTACTGCACCGCGCGCATATTAAATTCACCAATAGAATTAAAGGGGCAACATGGTTGACCAGACTGAGCCGCCGAGACGCGTTTCAACCGTGGCCCGCGGCTCCAACCGTGGCCGCCTGGTCGAAGTCTTGCGACGCCAAGGGCCGTTGCCGCGTGTGGAGCTCGCCCGGAACACGGGATTGAGCTTCCCGGCCGTTTCAGGCCTGACGTCGCGGCTGATCGCGGAAGAGATGCTGTGCGAGACCGAGACAGCGGCAACCGCATGGTCCGACGATCCCGACGAAGAGGATGCGGACGGGCCGAATGGCCGTCGCCGCGGCCGGCCGGCCGTGCTGCTGACCTTGAACCCGGAGTTCGGGCGCATCGTCGCGATCTCCGTGCGTATGAACCTGATCGAGACGCTGATCGCGGATTTCCGGGGCTCCGGCGTGGCGCAGTCGCGACTTGCACTGTCGACGCGCGCGCTCGATGCAGACGCGCTGCGCGATCTCGTGATCGCGCAGATCAATGCGCTGCTCGATGCGACGGCGACGCCGCGCCATCGGCTATTGGGAATCGGGATTGCGCTGCAAGGCATCGTGAACGTCGACACCGGCACGACGCTGTGGAGTCCCGCGCTGTCGATCACCGAAGTCGATCTGGCGACGCCGATACGTCAGGCGTTCGGGGTCGAGGTCGTGATGGCGAACGACGCTGTCGCGGTCGCGCTCGCCCTCACGTCCGCCGAACCGGCATTGGCGCAAGGCCTCTCGGCCACGATCATGGTCGGTCACGGCATCGGGATGGGCGTCGTTGCCGATGGTGAAGCACGCTGGGGCGCCGGCAGCGAGATCGGCCATGTCAAGCTGGCGCCGGACGGCCCGCAATGCCGCTGCGGCCAGCGCGGCTGCATCGAGGCTTATCTTGCCGATTATGCGCTCTACCGCGACGCCCGCACCTTTCTCGATCTGCCGCCGGCGGACTCGCAGCAGCCGTCCGAAGGACAGATGGCTCTGTTGCGCGAGCGCGCACTGGGCGGAGATCCACGTCTCGAGCACCTGTTCCTGCAGGCGGGTCGCGCGCTCGCGGAGGCGGTCGCCGCAACCATATCGGTGCTGCGGCCGCACCATGTCATCCTGGCGGGTCCAGGCCTGATGGCATTCGACATGATGCGCCACGCCTATGAAGAGCGGCTCGAGCAGTCGGTGTTGCCATGGCTGCTCAGGTCCACGGCGATCCATCTGCGTCCAAGCGAGTCGACGGTCATTGTCGAGGGCATGGTGCGGCGGACGCTGCGGGTCGTCGACCAAAACCACATGGAAGCGACCGAGTAAGCGCCGCGAGCTAAGCGCTGGCTGGGGCGGGAGGGATCGAACCTCCGAATGGCGGAATCAAAATCCGCTGCCTTACCACTTGGCTACGCCCCATCAGGCCCGTGGGAACGGCGGCGACAGGAGCGCCCGCGGATTCCCTCGAGTGGTGCCGGTCTATAGGGAGAGGCGCGGCATTTCAACCGCCCGGAGGGGCAAAATACCACAGGCGCCGGCGGCGCCGCGCCATGCCTTATAGGGGCGCTACGCCCCCCGCTCCCGACGGCCGCTCCGCCACCCCTCCCGGCAGTTGAGACCTCCCCCGTTTCGTGGGAATACGGCGCCAAGAACTGTCCACGGGAGTGAGCCATGACCTACCGCGCGCCAATCTCTGACATGCTGCTGTCGCTCAACCACGGCGCCGGCCTGAAGGCTGCCATGGAGGCCGGCCATTACGGCGATTTCGACGGCGATATCGTGAGCGCCGTGCTGGAGGAAGCCGGCAAGTTCGCAACCGACGTGCTGGCGCCGCTCAACAAGGTCGGCGACGAGCACGGCATCAAGCTCAGCGAGGGCAAGGTCACGACCGCGCCGGGCTGGCCGGATGCCTATAAGCGCTGGACCGAGGGCGGCTGGAATGCGGTCTCCGGCCCCGAGGATTTTGGCGGCCAGGGCCTGCCGCTCGCGATCAACGCCGCCTGCACCGAGATCTGGAGCGCCGCCAACGTCGCCTTCGGCCTCTGCCCGCTGCTGACGGCGTCGGCGATGGAGGCTCTGGACGCGCATGGCAGCGATGAGCTGAAGAAGATCTATCTCGAGAAGCTCGTCTCCGGCGAATGGACCGGCACGATGCAGCTGACCGAGCCGCAGGCCGGCTCCGATGTCGGCGCACTGCGCACCCGCGCCGAGAAGCAGGCCGACGGCACCTATCGCATCAAGGGGACGAAGATCTTCATCACCTATGGCGAGCACGACATGACCGACAACATCGTGCATTTCGTGCTGGCGCGCCTGCCGGACGCGCCGGCCGGCACCAAGGGGATATCGCTGTTCCTGGTGCCGAAATTCATGGTCAACGAAGACGGCTCGCTGGGTGCGCGCAACGACATTTTCGCAAGCGGCGTCGAGCACAAGCTCGGCATGCATGCCTCGCCCACTTGCACCATGACAATGGGCGATCATGGCGGCGCCATCGGCTTCCTGGTCGGCGAAGAGAACCAGGGCATGCGCTGCATGTTCACAATGATGAACCAGGCCCGCCTCGGCGTCGGCCTCGAAGGCGTCGGTGTTGCCGACCGCGCCTATCAGCAGGCATTGTCTTACGCACAGGAGCGCAAGCAGGGCCGCGCTCTCGGCAAGAAGGGTGACGGCTCCGATGCGATCTTCGTGCATCCCGACGTCAAGCGCATGCTGATGCGGATGCGGGCGCAGACCGCGGCGGCGCGTACCATCTGCTACGCGACCGCGGTGGCGATCGACGTCTCGACGCGCGCCAGTGATCCGAAGGTCCGCGCCGACGCTGCCGCGCGCGCGGCGCTGCTGACGCCGATGGCCAAGGGCTATTCCACCGACATCGGCAACGAGGTCGCCTATCTCGGCGTGCAGGTGCATGGCGGCATGGGCTTCATCGAGGAGACCGGCGCGGCACAACACTATCGCGATGCCCGCATCACCGCGATCTACGAGGGCACCAACGGCATCCAGGCCATCGACCTCGTCACGCGAAAGCTCGCGGCCAACGGCGGCGCAGCGGTGTGGGCGCTGCTCGACGAACTCTCGGCCATCGTGAAGCAGGTCGAAGCTTCCAACGATCCCGCCTTCGGCACCACGGGCGTGAAGTTGCGCGAGGCACTGGAGGCGCTGACGCGCACCAGCAAATGGCTGCTGGAGCGGGTTGCGTCCGCGCCGAACGAGGCGCTGGCCGGCGCGACGCCGTATCTGCAACAGTTCGGCGCCACGCTCGGCGGCTGCATGCTGGCATCCGAAGCGCTCGCCGCGAAATCCGATGGCATCACGGACGCCGCGCGCTACGTCTCGCTGGCGCGCTTCTTCGCCGAGAACATCGCCGTGCAGGCCGGCGCGCTCGAGCGCACCGTGACGGAAAGCGCGGAGTCGGTCGCGGCGGCGGATGCGGTGCTGTTGGGGTAGCTGGGACGGCGTAGCCTGGATGGAGCGCAGCGTAATCCAGGGCCGTCATTGCTCGTGGCACGAATCCCGGATTGCGCTGCGCTCCATCCGGGCTACGAAGCCGCGAGCTTGGTACGTCGCCCCGGCCGCCACAGCACCACGCCCGCCGCCAACAGGTCGAGCACCACGCACATCGCAAATGCCGTCGTGTAATCGCCGGTTACGCTGCGCACGAGACCGACGATGCCGGGGCCGAAGGCACTGACGATGCCGCTGATCGACGTGCCCAGTCCCATCGCGGCGGCGAAGGCGCTCGCGCCGATCTCGCGCTGGATGATCAAGGGCGGGAACGTGATCATGTTGCCGATCGAGAAGCCGTAGACGGCGCAGCACACGAGCAGCACGGTCGGGTTCGTGCTTTGCAGAAGCACGAACAGAGCCGCCGCCTGGCTCGTCATCGATGCCGCGCAGGCGAGCCGCGGATCGAGCCGGTCCACGAACAGGCCGAGCGACAGGCGCCCGACCACCGCCATCGCCGCCATGACGGTGACGGCAAGGCCCGCACTGGCGCGGCCGATCAGCGGTTCGAGGAACGTCACCTGGTGGATGATGAATCCCATCTGCGCCAGCAGCGCGACCGCGATCGGCAGCACCATGGTCCAGAACGCCGCGTTGGCAAGTAGCGTCTTGCGCGAGTGAATCGCGGGCAAGGCAGTGCCGCCAGCGGATGAATCCCCACCCGGCGTCGGCGGCATTTCGGTCCGCCAGCCGGTGAAGATGACCACCACCGGCAGCACCAGCACCACCATCGCGAGCGTGGCTGCCAGCATCGCGGAACGGAAGCCGATGCTGGCGCTCAGCGACAGCAGCAGCGGCACGAGGACGATGCCGCCGCAGGTCGCGCCGTTGTAGGCGAGGCTGAGCGCGAGCCCGCGGCGCCGTTCGAACCAGGAGTTCAGCACGGTCGCGATCACCACCGTGCCCATGCCGGTCCAGCCGACCGACATCAGCGCATAGGCGAGATAGAGCTGCCAGGGCGTCTGCAGCAGCGCCAGCAGCACCGTCGAAGCGCCGAGCGCCGACAGGCCGCACAGGATCAGCGACCGAAGCCCGATGCGGGCGAGCAGATCGTCGGTGAAGATGACGAGGACGGCAGTCAGGAGAAAGGAGAAGGTGCTGGCCGCGGAGACCAGCGTGCCCGGCCAGCCATGGGCGCGCTGGAGTTCGGCGAGATAGACGCCCTGGCCGTAGAGGCCGAAGCCGAACATGAAGAAAGCCATCAGGAAGCAGGCCGGCACGACGCGCCAGCCGCGATAGTGCAGCGAGGATTCGTCAACACGAGTGGCGGCAATCATCAATCAGGCAATCGGCCAAATGGAGCGGCGCGAGGCGATCGTGCACCACAACCAGGGGTTTTTCAATCGAAAATGGCAGCTGATTATTGCAACGCGTCACACGGCGGGAGCGTGATGCGCCCGTCTCGGGCGAATTCGACCTCCAAAAGGTTGAGCGAGCGCATTGGCACGCCTGCAAGATGATGTAGGCTGACGTTTCGCGAGTCTAGCCAATGTCAGTATCGCGGTGACCGCAGGGGCCCCTCATGCCGAATGGCAATATCGTCGTCACCGAAGAGCGCGGAACACGCGTGATCACCCTGCGTCGCCCGAGCAAGAAGAACGCGATCACGCAGGACATGTATCGGGAGATGAGCCGCGCGATCGACACCGCGCAGAACAATCCCGACATCCGCTGCATGATCATCACCGGAGGCTCCGGCGTGTTCACCGCCGGCGATGATATCGACGATTTCATGCACGCCGACACGTCGCGCCCCGAGACGCTGTCCGACGGCGCCAAGTTTCTCTATTCGCTCGCCCTCAACGCCAAGCCGGTGATCGCGGCCGTGGACGGTGCATCGATCGGCATGGGCACCGTGATGCTGTTCCATTGCGACTATGTGCTGGCCTCGAACGCGGCGACCTTCTCCGCGCCCTACATCCATCTCGGGCTCGTGCCGGTCGGCGCGTCCAGCCTCTTGATGCCGAACACGATGGGCTACCAGCGCGCCTTCGCCATGCTGGTGATGGGGCGGACTTTTACGGCCGCGGAAGCGCATGCCGCCGGCTTCGTCAACACCGTGGTCTCGCCGGGACATACCGAGGTCGAGGCGCGCAAGGTGGCGCGCGATATCTGCCGGCTCCCCGCCGAAGCGGTCGCGACCTCGCGCAAACTGCTGCGCGTCGCATCCGAGGAGCTCACCCGCCGGATCGACCAGGAGGCCCATTTGTTCGGCGAGCGGCTGAAGTCGGAAGAAGCCACCGCCGCGTTC
Organism: Bradyrhizobium sp. JR4.1; assembly: GCF_040548605.1. Taxonomy (NCBI): domain Bacteria; kingdom Pseudomonadati; phylum Pseudomonadota; class Alphaproteobacteria; order Hyphomicrobiales; family Nitrobacteraceae; genus Bradyrhizobium; species Bradyrhizobium sp. JR4.1. Next base: position 170,778 of record NZ_JBEPRY010000014.1, on the reverse strand, counting down.
AACGCGTTTGCGAGCAGGAAGAAGAAAAAGTAGGCTGCCGCCCGGCGCCTCGTCCCGGAATGACGCGATAACTTTCGTGAAAACTTCGTGCGGAACGACTAGTCTGGTTCCATGCGACATGTTCTCCGCCTGACCGTCTTCGCGCTCGCGCTCGCTGCCCTGCCCGCGTCCGCCCAAACGCCCGCCCCCGTCGAGCTGCGCATCCTCGCGATCAACGATTTCCACGGCAATCTGCGCCCGCCGCCGGGCGGCATCCGGATCAGCGATCCCGAGGACAAGTCCAGGAAGGTGATGGTGGCGGCCGGCGGTGCCGAATACATGGCGACGCTGGTGAAGCAGCTGCGCGAGGGCCACAAGAACACGATCTTCGTCGCCGCCGGCGACCTGATCGGCGCGAGCCCGTTCCTGTCGGCGATGTTCCACGACGAGCCTTCGATCGAGTCGCTCTCGATGATGGGGCTCGCGATCACCTCGGTCGGCAATCACGAATTCGACGAGGGCAAGACCGAGCTGTTGCGGATGCAGAACGGGGGCTGTCATCCCGTCGACGGCTGCCAGGGGCCGCACCCCTTCACGGGCGCCAAATTCCGCTATCTCGCGGCGTCCACCATCGAGACCGCGACCGGCAGGAGCGTGCTGCCCCCTTACGAGATCAGGGAATTCGAGGGCATCCCCATCGCCTTCATCGGGCTGACCTTGAAGGACACCGCGGGCATCGTCTCGCCATCGGGCATCACGGGTCTTGAATTCCGCGACGAAGCCGAGACGGTGAACGCGCTGGTGCCGCAGCTGAAGGCGCGCGGGGTCGAGGCGATCGTGGTGCTGATCCACCAGGGCGGCGAGCCGGCCGGCGACTACAACGAATGCCCTGCGATCACGGGGCCGATCGTCGACATCGTGAAACAATTCGATCGCGCCGTCGACGTCGTCGTCAGCGGCCACACTCATCGTGCTTATGTCTGCGATATTGACGGGCGGCTTGTCACCAGCGGGGACAAATACGGGACGCTGGTCACCGCGATCGACCTCAAGCTCGATCCTGTAACCCGCGACGTCGTCAGCGCCCGGGCCGAGAACGTCCTCGTCGCCAACGCCTCGCTGCCTAGGGATCCCGAGCAGACCGCACTGATCGATGCCTACGACAGGCTTTCGGCGCCGATCGCCAATCGCCCGGCTGGATCGGTGACGCAGGCGCTGTCACGCGTGCCCAACAAGGCCGGAGAAAGCCCGCTCGGCGACGTCATTGCGGACGCGCAGCTCGCCGCGACCAGGGACGCCAAGGATGGCGGCGCCGTCATCGCGCTCACCAATCCCGGCGGTATCCGCACCGACATCGTCCCGAAGGAGAACGGCGCGATCACCTTCGGCGACGTTTTCGCCAGCCAGCCGTTCCGCAACCGGCTCGTCACCACGACGCTCACGGGCAGCCAGCTCAAGGACATGCTGGAGCAGCAATGGCTCGATCCGAAGCGGCCGCGGATTCTCCAGGTCTCGAACGGGTTCAGTTACGCCTGGGATGCGGCGAAGCCATTCGGCGAGCGCGTGATCAACGAGAAGATGACGCTCAACGGCAGGCTGATCGAAGCCGGAAGCGGTTACCGCGTCACCCTCAACGATTACCTCGCAGTTGGCGGCGACGGCTTTACGGTCGCCAAACAAGGCACGGGGCCGCAATATGGCGGCTACGACGCTGACGCGCTGTTCGCGTTCTTCAGGGCGCACGGACCGATCGGGCCGCTGCCGCTGAGCCGCATCCTGCGCGTGAATTGATCCGGATCAAACGGGCCGGTTCGGGACACCCTTTGCCATTCCCGGGGGAACGCATAGATTGGGTTTTGCATTTGCGTTTTGGCGCCGGATGCGCCAAGCGACGTCGAGAGCCCGCATCCCATGAGGCCGACTGATGAGTACGCTTCTCCTCTCCCACAAGGCCTGCCTCGACCACGTCACGCCGCCGGGACACCCTGAAAGGCCGGACCGCCTGCGCGCGGTCGAGGAGGCGCTGTCGCACGAGCGCTTCCAGTTCCTGGTGCGCGACCAGGCGCCGGAGGGCGATCTCGATCTCGTCACGCTCTGCCACAACGAGCACTACGTCACGGAGCTGCGCCACATCGCGCCGACCAGCGGCCTCGTCTATATCGATGGCGACACCTCGATGTCGCCGGGCACGTGGGAAGCGGTGATGCGCGGCGTCGGCGGCGCGGTCGCGGCGACCGAAGCGGTGATGAATGGCGAGCATCGCAACGCCTTCGTCGCGGTGCGCCCGCCCGGCCACCACGCCGAGATCGGCAAGCCGATGGGCTTCTGCTTCTTCGACAACGTCGCCATCGCCGCGCGCCACGCGCAGCGCAAATACGGCATCAAGCGCGCGGCCATCGTCGATTTCGACGTGCATCACGGCAACGGCACGCAGGACATCTTCTGGTCGGACCCGACCGTGATGTACTGCTCGACGCACCAGATGCCGCTGTTTCCGGGCACCGGTGCCAAGAGCGAGCGCGGCGACCACGACACCATTGTCAACGCGCCGCTCGCCTCCGAGGACGGCGGGCCGGAATTCCGCATCGCGTTCGAGAATTTGATCCTGCCGCAGCTCGAAAAATTCAGCCCGGAGCTGCTCGTCATCTCTGCGGGCTTCGACGCGCATTATCGCGATCCGTTGGCGTCGCTGAATTTGCGCGCGGAGGATTATGCCTGGGTGACGCGCAAGCTGATGGACCTCGCCGACAAGACCGCCGGGGGGCGCGTTGTTTCTGTGCTCGAGGGCGGCTACGACCTGCAAGGACTGAAAGAATCTGTTACGGCGCATGTCGGCGCCCTGATGGGCGCCTGACACACCCGCCACATTGCGCCCGCAAAACTTTGCTTTCTCCGACATGAAGCGAATCGGGCAATCGGAAACTTATATGGCCGAAAATACCCAAATCGACATCTCCAGGCTGACCTTCGAACGCGCCATCGAGGAGCTCGAAACCATCGTGAAGCGGCTCGAGGACGGCAAGGTGCCGCTCGAGGAATCCGTGACGATCTACGAGCGCGGCGAGGCCCTGAAGCGCCGCTGCGAGGAGTTGCTGCGCCAGGCCGAGGCGCGCGTCGACAAGATCACCACCGATGCCAGCGGCCAGGCCACCGGCACCGCGCCGCTCGACGTCCAGTAAGGGCCGCCTTCAAAGCCGCCTATCTCACGCAGCGGGCACCGGCAATTTTTCATGATCGCACGGCGCCGTCGGCGTTGCTGCTGCTGCTTGATTCAAGGGAACCGGCACTCTGGAGATCACGGAACCTCCCGCAGAGGGCCCCTCGCCCTCCTAAATCCGTCTAAAAATAGCTTCCGCACGCGAAAAACCTTGCCGAGGAACCGGGCAAGCTTGGAACCCTTCCGCTGGCGCTGGGATTAACCACTCTGGCCCGGGGGTTGCAGGTGCATGCCCGTAATCGGCCCAGCGGGTTGGCTTTGGCCCAAGCTTTGGTGTAAAGCTGCGCGGAGTGTGGCTTTTTGTAAGCCTTGCGTAGGCACTGATTACCGACGACAAGCGCTTCAAACTGCTGATGAATTGGCTGGGATGGACGAAGCCGATCTAAGTGACAGGGATCACAGAGACTGAACCGGAGAGCACTTAAGCTCACCTAAGCTTGAAGACGGGGCTTTGCCCCATGCAGGTGGCTCCGACGGTTTAAGGACTCGCGCTGCGCCGATATTGAGCAAACCCATCGCGCACCGGAACAATCTTCCGGCGCTGACAAATTGGAAATCGCCGTGAACGCATATAGTAAAACGCCGCTTCTCGACACCATCCGGACGCCGGACGACCTGCGCAAGCTCAAGGTCGAGCAGGTTCGCCAGGTCGCCGACGAGCTGCGTCAGGAGACCATCGATGCCGTCTCGGTGACCGGCGGTCACTTCGGCGCAGGCCTCGGCGTGGTCGAGCTCACCACTGCGATCCATTACGTCTTCGACACCCCGCGCGACCGGCTGATCTGGGACGTCGGCCACCAGGCCTATCCGCACAAGATCCTCACCGGCCGGCGCGATCGCATCCGTACCCTGCGCACCGGCGGCGGCCTGTCCGGCTTCACCAAGCGCAGCGAGAGCGATTACGATCCGTTCGGCGCCGCGCATTCCTCGACCTCGATCTCCGCCGGCCTCGGCATGGCCGTCGCGCGCGACCTCTCCGGCGGCAAGAACAACGTTATCGCCGTCATCGGTGACGGCGCGATGTCGGCGGGCATGGCCTACGAGGCCATGAACAATGCGGGGGCGATGAACTCGCGCCTGATCGTCATCCTAAACGACAACGACATGTCGATCGCACCGCCGGTCGGCGCGATGAGCGCCTATCTGTCGCGGCTCTACTCCGGCAAGACCTATCGCACGCTGCGCGATGTGGCCAAGCAGATCAACCAGCGCCTGCCCAAGATCCTCGCCAACCGCGCCAATCGCGTCGAGGAATATTCCCGCGGCTTCATGATGGACGGCGGCACGCTGTTCGAGGAGCTCGGCTTCTATTACGTCGGCCCGATCGACGGCCACAACCTCGACCATCTCCTGCCCGTGCTCAAGAACGTGCGCGACATGGAGACCGGCCCGATCCTGCTCCACGTCGTGACGCAGAAGGGCAAGGGCTACGGCCCGGCGGAAGCCTCCGCCGACAAGTACCACGCCGTGGTCAAGTTCGACGTCGCGACCGGCACCCAGGCCAAGTCCAAGCCGAACGCGCCGGCCTATCAGAACGTGTTCGGCCAGAGCCTCGTCAAGGAAGCGGAGAAGGACGACAAGATCGTCGCCATCACCGCGGCGATGCCCTCCGGCACCGGCGTCGACATCTTCAACAAGGCGTTCCCGGACCGCACCTTCGACGTCGGCATTGCCGAGCAACACGCGGTGACGTTCGCCGCCGGTCTCGCCACCGAAGGCTACAAGCCGTTCTGCGCGATCTACTCGACCTTCCTGCAGCGCGGCTACGACCAGATCGTGCATGACGTCGCGATCCAGAGCCTGCCCGTGCGCTTCGCCATCGACCGCGCCGGCCTCGTCGGCGCCGACGGCGCCACCCATGCCGGCTCGTTCGACAACGCCTATCTCGGCTGTCTGCCGAACATGGTGATCATGGCGGCGGCCGACGAAGCCGAGCTGGTGCACATGGTCGCAACCCAGGTCGCGATCAACGATCGTCCGAGTTCCCTGCGCTATCCGCGCGGCGAAGGCCGCGGCATCGAGATGCCCGAAATCGGCGTTCCGCTCGAGATCGGCAAGGGCCGCATCGTCCGCGAGGGCAGCAAGATCGCCCTGCTCTCCTTCGGCACGCGCCTTGCCGAATGCGAGAAGGCCGCCGACGAGCTCGCGGCCCACGGCCTTTCGACCACGATCGCGGATGCGCGCTTCATGAAGCCGCTGGACACCGAGCTGGTGCTCAAGCTCGCGCGCGACCACGAGATCCTGATCACGATCGAGGAAGGCTCGGTCGGCGGTTTCGGCTCGCATGTCGCGCAATACCTGACCGACCAGGGCGCGCTCGACAGCGGCCTGGTGCGGTTCCGCACCATGGTGCTGCCCGACGTGTTCCAGGACCACGACACCCCGGCGGCGATGTACGGTCGTGCCGGTCTCGACGCCAAGGGCATCGTCGCCAAGGTGTTCGAGGCGCTCGGCAAGGACGTCAAGGCCGAGACGGTCAAGCTCGCCTAACAGCGAGCTTCGACCTTCCGCGAAGCAGCTCTGATGAAAATCTATCTGGCAGGCCCCGACGTGTTCCTGCCAGATGCGGTCGAGATCGGCCGGCAGAAGGTCGCGATCTGTGCCGCGAACGGCCTCACCGGCCTCTATCCCCTCGACAACGAGATCGACCTCGCCGCTCCCGACGCCTCGCGGCAGATCTTCTGCGGCAACGAGGCGATGATGGACGGCGCCGATGCGATCATCGCCAACCTCACGCCGTTCCGCGGCGCCGGCGCCGATCCGGGCACGGTCTACGAGCTCGGCTACATGGCCGGCCGCCGCAAGTTCTGCCTCGCCTATTCCAATGATGGCGCCGCCTATGCCGACCGCCTCAGTCGCTTCATGGACGTGACGTCAGAGGACGGGCGGCTGATCGATGCGCAGGGGCTGACGGTCGAGGATTTCGGCCTCGTCGACAATCTCATGATGATCCACGCGCTGGAGCTGCATGGCTGCCCGCTGGTGACGCCGGCGCAAATGCCGATCGACGTCTGGCACGATCTGGCCGCGTTCGAGGCTTGCGTCCGGATGGCGGCCGCGCGATTGATCGCTACATAAGCGCCTCAGGCGTCTTCGGAGAGATGATGTCCCCTGCCCGCAAGCGCGCGGATGTTCTGCTGGTCGAGCGCGGCCTGTTCGAGAGCCGGGCGCGGGCGCGCGCGGCGATCGAGGCCGGGCTCGTCACGGCCGACGACAAGCGGGTGGCAAAACCGTCGGAGACCATCGCCGAGGACGCCGTGATCCAGGCCGAGCCCGCGCACCCCTACGTCTCCCGCGGCGGCGTCAAGCTCGCCGGCGCGCTGGAGCGCTATCCGATCGAGATCGAGGACCATGTCTGCCTCGACGTCGGCGCGTCCACCGGCGGATTTACCGAGGTGCTGCTGGCGAATGGCGCGAGTCTCGTTTTTGCCGTCGACGTCGGCTCTAGTCAGCTGCATCCCTCGCTGCGCGGTCACTCCAAAATCGTGTCGATGGAAGAGACCGACATCCGCGCCTATGACGGCAAGCGTTTGCCGGCGCGGCCCGATGTCGTCGTGATCGACGTCAGCTTCATCTCGCTCAAGACGGTGCTGCCCGTGGCGCTGTCGCTGGCGGCCGCGCCGATGAGCCTGCTGGCACTGATTAAGCCGCAATTCGAGGCGGACCGGAAGCACAACAAGAAGGGCATCGTCCGCGACGCCGCCGTGCACCGCGAGATCTGCGACGACATCGCCGCCTTTGCGGCCTCGCTCGGCTGCACCGATATCGAGGTGTTCCCGTCGGCGATCACCGGCGGCGACGGCAATATCGAATTCTTCCTGGGCGCGCGCCGTGGTTGAGCGCATGACGATCGATCACGTCGGCCATCGCGGCGACGGCGTCTCGCTCGACGCTGGTGATGCCGTCTATGTGCCCTACACGCTCGGCGGCGAGACCGTCGAGGTCGATCGTGTCGTCGGCAACCATCCTGATCGCCGCAAGCTGCTGGCGGTGGATGTCGCCAGCCCCGAGCGCGTCGCGCCGTTCTGTCCGCATTTCGGCGTCTGTGGCGGCTGCGCGATCCAGCACTGGGCGACTGAACCGTATCACGCCTGGAAGCGCGGCATCGTGGTCGAGACCCTGGCCCAGGCCGGCATCGACTGCGAGGTGGCGCCGCTGGTCGATGCCCACGGTGCGGGACGCAGGCGCATCACGCTGCACGGCCGGTTGGGCACCCATGACATCCTCAAGGTCGGCTTCTCGGCTGCGAGCTCGCACGATGTCATCCCGATCGATCGTTGCCCGATCCTCGATCCCGGGCTCGAGGGCGCGCTCGATGCCGGTTGGGCGCTCGCCGAACTGCTGACGTCCAAAATGCTGGTGACGAAGCCGCTGGACATCCAGGTGACCGCGACCGCCAACGGTCTCGACGTGGACGTGCGCGGCTCCGGCCCGCTGCCAACGCCGCTCGTGACGGCGCTGTCGCGCGTCGCCGAGCAGCATCGCCTGGCACGGCTGACACGGCACGGCGAACTGGTGCTGCAACGCCTGCCACCGACCCTGCAGATGGGCCGCGCCGAAGTGACGCTACCGCCGGGCTCGTTCCTGCAGGCCACCGTCGCCGGCGAAGAGACGCTTGCGTCGCTGGTCGCGGAGCGCATCGGCAAGGCGAAGAACGTTCTCGACCTCTTCTGCGGTGTCGGGCCGTTTGCGTTGCGGCTCGCCGAGAAGACCCGCATCAGCGCCCATGACAACGACGTCGGCGCCATTGCAGCGCTCGAAAAAGCAGCACGCACGCCGGGGCTCAAGCCGATCAAGGCCGAGCCGCGCGACCTGTTCCGCCGTCCCCTGGTGGCGCCGGAGCTGCGCGATTTTGACGCTGTCGTGTTCGACCCGCCGCGCCAGGGCGCACAGGCGCAGGCCTTGAAGCTCGCCGCGAGCAAGGTGCCGGTGGTGGTCGCGGTCTCCTGCAATGTCGCGACCTTTGCTCGCGATGCGCGGCTGCTGATCGATGGCGGCTACAAGATTGACGTAGTCGTGCCGGTGGATCAGTTCCGCCACACGCCGCATGTCGAGCTGGTTGCGAAGTTCACGCGCTAGTTAGCGCCGAAGGCCACTCAACGCCGGCGACTCGCCGGGCAGCATGTTCGATCTGAGATCGCTATCCATGCGGCCCGAGTCCTGCTGGGTGAAGCCGGCGCCGAACGACAGGCTGAGGTTGGAGGTCGGCTTGAACTCGACACCCGCAAATGCGCCGTAGCCGGGCGAGGCGCTGGAGGTGAGCGGCGCAAGCGAGCTGCCGATGCCGTTGCCGTATTTCAGGGTGTCGAAACCGGCAAAGAACGTGACGGGCATGCCGTCCGCAGTCTTGGTGTTGTAGCCGAACTGCGTGCTGTCGTAGGAGAGCGCGCTGAAATTGCCGCTCAGTCCGGCCGGGCTGAGACCGCTCCAATTGAGATTGCCATGCTGGCTGCCGACAAAGAAGCCGTTCGCAAAATTGCTGCGGCCGCTTGCGTCGCCGCCATTGAAGCTCGGGAAATTGCCGTAGCTGTCGGCGCTCTGGCCGGCAACGCCGCCGAAGCCGAAAGGTCCGCCGGGGATCCAATATTGCAGGGGTGCGCCTTGCGCATGAGCCGGCGCTTCGCCGAGGCAGAGCAGGGCAAGAAAAACCGCGAGACCGCAAGAGCGTGTAAGCCTGGACATCCAAATAACCGTCGAAAAGCTTGCGAATTATACCCACCAGACAGCATGAATGCCAGCATAGCGACACCAGTCTTCCCTTGAGTTCCGGGATCACGTTTTCCTGCCAGTTTGAACTTCCCGCATTCCGGATTGACCCACCTAAGGGGGCGCGTCAGCACGGAGGCTGTCATGGAGGTCAATTCCGACAGGTTGAATGCCTTTATGGGCAAGATGGTCACCGAATTCGGGGCAGCGATGAATGCGTCGCTGGTCCTGCTCGGGGACAAGCTCGGTCTCTACCGTACCCTTGCCGCCAAGGGACCGATGAACTCGTCCGAGCTCGCAAGCGCCACCGGGACGGCGGAGCGCTACGTCCGCGAATGGCTCGCGAGCCAGGCGGCATCCGGCTATATCGAATACGATTCCGCTTCGGCAAAATTCTCGATGCTGCCGGAGCAGGCGATGGCGCTTGCCGATGAGGACAGTCCGGTGTTCCTCGGCGCGTTCGGCAATGTCATTGCCTCGGCGTTTCTCGACGAGCCGAAGGTCTCGGACGCATTCAAATCCGGCAAGGGCGTCGGTTGGAACCGGCGCAGCGAGTGCCTGTTCTGCGGCACCGCCCGCTTCTTCCGGACCGGGTACATGCATCATCTGGTGCAGGAATGGCTGCCCGCGCTCGACGGCGTCGTGGACAAGCTGAAGCGCGGCGCCAAGGTCGCCGATGTCGGCTGCGGGCACGGCGTCTCGACACGGCTGATGGCGGAAGCCTTCCCGAACTCCCGCTTCTACGGCTTCGACTATCACGAGGGTTCGATCGAGGCCGCGCGAAAGGCGGCCACCGAAGCCAGATTGGGCGACCGGGTCAGCTTCGCTGTTCATTCCGCCAAGACCTATCCGGCCGAGGGCTATGATCTCGTCTGCTTCTTCGATTGCCTGCATGACATGGGCGATCCCGTCGGCGCCATCGGCCACGTGCGCGAGACCATGGCAAAGGACGGCACCTGCATGCTGGTCGAGCCGTTCGCAGGCGACCGCCTCGAGGACAATCTCAACCCGGTCGGGCGGGTCTATTATGCGGCGTCGACCATGATCTGCACGCCGGCCTCGCTCGACCAGGAGGTGGGCCTCGCACTGGGCGCGCAAGCCGGCGAGGCAAGGCTGCGCAAGGTCGCGCGAGAGGGCGGACTGACGCGCTTCCGCCGCGCAGCTGAAACGCCCTTCAATCTGATTCTGGAGGCGCGGATCTGATCTTCCCCATTCCGGCGCGTGGCTGCGGTATATGGCCATGCCGATGCTGCAGCCACGCCTGGCGCCGACATCCTTGCCTCGCTCGCGCGGCAACGTAAGCTGGCCGCCGCAAATGATCGGTAATGGCGCTTTGGCGCCCGCGTGCGACGTCTTGCGTCAGATCGACCGGCAATTGAAGGCGCTGACGCGGTCCAGCGAGCAGCAGCCGTGATCGGCTATGCCGTCCTGTCCACCGAGGACGATGTGTCCGCCGGCGGATATTTCGTCACGGGCACCATGAATGACTTGTTGCCGACCTGGTAGATGATCTTGCCGTTCTGCCCGTCGTCGGTCGCAATCTGCGCCTGCCCGAACATGATGACGTTCTTGTAGACGGTGCCGGTGCCCTGACGGGTGACGCCGTCGGTGGTGACGCTGACCTGCGCTTCGTTGCCGTTGACACCGAGCACCCTGAAGCTCGCGCTCTTGCCATTGTCACTTGAATAGCCACCCCAGCTTCCCATCAGACGGCTGTCCGAGGCCGGCGGCGCCTGCTTGTCCAGCGTCGCGGTCTGCTTGCCAGCGCCCGCGGAGGATAACAGCACCAAACTCTTGCCGTCCTTGGTGCCGACCGTGATGTTACCGAAGGTGAGAAGCGAACCGGCGACCTCGCCAAAGCCGCGCTCGGTGTGCCCGTTATGGGTGTACTCGACCTGCGCCCGGGCACCGCGGATGTTCACGACCTTGAAGCCGACGGGCTGGTTGTTGCCCGCCCAATTGCCCTTCCAGTCACCGAGCAGGGCGCTCTGGTGATACACCCGCTCGTTGGCGGGCGAAATCTGGCTGGTGCTCGATGAGACGATGGCCATTGGATTGCTCGGCGGATTTGTCTGACAGGCCCGCTTGGTTCGCGCCCCGACAGGAACGTCAGAACAGTATCCGGAAACAATTGGAAGCAGCCGATTAGGGCCACGCAACAGTTAACGCATGGTTAAAATTCCATCGCGGGCAAATAGGGCAAAAGGTCTCGTCCGGGGGCCGCGCTCAGCGACCCCAGCGGTCTGACCAGATCTTCTCGCCGATCATGCAGTTCACACGCGGCTCCCTGTCCTTCTCCGCAACGCGCATCACCGGGCGCTCCGGCATACGGCCTGCAACCTCCATCAAGAGCTTGGTGCGGATGGCTTCCTTGAACTTCTCGCGATCCTTGATCGTGATGACAAAGGAACCGGGGCCGCCGATGACGCAATCTTCATAGTAGAAGTCGAGATTGTCGATATCCATGGTCGAATAGGACGGCTCCTTGACCATGATCGGGAGGCCGTTGATCACGATGCCCTTCTCGATCGCCGCGTCGCGCGCAATCGTGACCGGAGTGCCATTGTTGTTGGGACCGTCGCCGGAAATATCGATCACACGGCGCAAGCCTCGATAGGGATCCTCGTCGAACAGCGGCATCGCGAAACTGATCGCGCCGGAGATCGAGGTGCGCGAGGCGCGCCGGATCGGCGTCTTCAGGATTTCGGCGGCGACGGCATCGGCGGTCTCCGGTCCGTCGATCAGGCGCCAGGGGATGATGATCTTCTGGTCGGTCGAGGCGGCCCACTCGAAATAGGTCACCGCGATCCGGCCGTTCGGGCCCAGCTTCAGCGCCTGCAGGAATTCCTTCGACTGGATCGCCTGCGCATAGCCTTCACGCTGGATCGCGAGCTCGTCCATGTCCATGGAGTAGGAGACGTCGACAGCGAGGATCAGCTCGACATCGACCGTCTGCGCCTCCCTGTCGGCTGCTTGCCGCTGCGGCTGAATTTTAGGCGACTCAAATTTGGGTCCTGGTGCCGCTATGCCCGCGACGTCCCCTCCGGCAAACATGCCGGTCACCAGCACAGCCCCGATCGAGAACAGCAAGCGCATCGCAGCCTCCCGTCGTATGACGCGATGGTGACATGCAATCGCCTTGCCGCAAAGTCCGAAGATCGCTTGCGCTTCACATTCCAGTTAGGGATTTGCGCGTTGGGATCTGCGAGTCGGGAATTGCGAAGCATTACGCAAAGCTGCCGCCATGTTGCCGCGCTCGCGCCGCTGACTGCGCGATCGCTGGCACGGGTATGCCGTCATGCGCCATGCGCCCCGGAAGAACGGGCCACTGGACAGAGCACCCTCGCCCATTTGTCCGGCGCCATTTTCATGCTAGGCTGGCGACACAGATGGGGATGGAGTCCCCCGACAACCGCCCGGCGGCCTGTGACCGTAATGGGCTGATGACTCCTGCTTGAGGACGGGCAATTTCTAAGCCTTTGCCTTCGGCGGGAGCATGGACAAACCCGCCGCTGGCGGGTTTTTTGTTGCCTGGACGCGAAGGCCAAGGAGAGGTCAAGCAGAGGTCAAGCAGAGGCCGAGGAGAAGTCCTGGACGTGACGACGACAACACCGAATGCTGCACGTGCGGGGCTGCCCAGGGGAATTTGGGTGCTCGGTTTCGTCTCGATGCTGATGGATGTCTCTTCCGAGATGATCCACGCGCTGCTGCCGGTCTATCTCGTCACCGTGCTCGGCGCCTCCACGCTTACCGTTGGCTTCATCGAGGGCATTGCCGAGGCGACCGCCTCGATCACGAAGATCTTCTCCGGCGCGTTGTCCGACTGGCTAGGCCGGCGCAAATTGCTCGCCGCGCTGGGCTACGGACTCGCCGCGCTGACAAAACCGCTATTCCCGCTTGCCCCCGGCGTCGGATGGCTGGTTGCCGCGCGCTTCATCGACCGCGTCGGCAAGGGCATTCGCGGCGCGCCGCGCGATGCGCTGATCGCCGATATCGCACCCATCGGCCTGCGTGGCGCGAGCTTCGGCCTGCGGCAGTCGCTCGACACTATCGGTGCCTTCGTCGGGCCGCTCATGGCGATCGGCCTGATGTGGTGGACGGCGGACAATTTTACGATGGTGTTCTGGGTGGCCGTGCTGCCGGGCTTCCTGTCGTTCGGACTGATCGCGTTCGCGGTGAGCGAGCCGGAGCCAGACCCTGGCCGGGAGCCCTCAAGGAATCCACTGAATACCGCCGCGGTGCGCCAACTCGGGTCCGTGTACTGGCGCGTGGTCGCGGTTGGCGTCGTGTTCACGCTGGCGCGCTTCAGCGAGGCCTTCCTGATCCTGCGCGCGCAGAACATCGGCCTCAATGCGATGTGGGTGCCGGCCGTGCTGGTGCTGATGAACATCGTCTATGCGTTGTCGGCCTATCCGGCCGGCGTGCTCTCGGACCGGATCAACCGCACCGGCCTGCTCGCGCTCGGCCTCGTCTTCCTCGCCGGCGCCGATCTTGCGCTCGCGCTGCTGCCAAACCTTGGGGGCCTCGCCCTCGGCGTCGTGCTGTGGGGACTGCATATGGGGTTGACGCAAGGCCTGCTCTCGGCCCTCGTCGCCGACGCGGCGCCACCGAGCCTGCGCGGCACCGCGTTCGGCTATTTCAACCTGTTCACCGGCCTTGCCTTGCTGGCCGCAAGCGTGATCGCCGGCGCCTTGTGGGATGCCTATGGTCCGGCCGGCACGTTCCTGGCGGGGCTCGGCTTCGCGCTGGTCGCGCTCGTGGGACTATTCGCCGTCGGCGGCAGGCTGGCTACGGAGGAGAAACGATGACGGGGGGCTGTTCGCCGTGCTGAGCGGAGTGCTTGCGATCATGATCGGCAGCATGCTCGGCGGCTGCGCGCGCTATTTCATCTCCGGCGCGATCGCCCGGCGGCTGGGCGAGACGTTTCCGTGGGGCACCGTGACCATCAATGTCACCGGCGCCTTTCTGATCGGCATTTTTGGCGCATTGGCGACCCATCCCGGCTCGGTCTTCGCCGCGCCCGATCCATGGCTGTTCGCGGTCACCGGTTTTCTTGGCTGCTACACCACGGTGTCCTCGTTCAGTCTGCAAACGCTGACGCTGGCGCGCAACGGCGAGGCGATGCACGCGCTCGGGAATGTCGCGGTCTCGGTCGTGCTCTGCCTCGCGGCCGTCAGTTGCGGCTTCCTCCTCGCGGACACTCTGGCAGGCTAGAGGCAGATGAAGTCCCCCTCCTTTGCCGATCGCTGGCGCACCGCGACGCTCTATGCCTGGATTGCCGCCGGCAGCATGGTCGGCGGGCTGGCGCGCTATCTGGTCGGGCTTGCGCTCGACACCGGCCCCGGCTTCCCGGTCGCGACGCTGTTCATCAACGCCACGGGCTCACTGATCATCGGCTTCTACGCGACCCTGACCGGGCCCGACGGCCGCCTGCTGGCCCGGCCCGAGCACCGGCAGTTCGTCATGACCGGGTTCTGCGGCGGCTACACGACCTTTTCGACCTTCAGCCTGGAGACTTTCCGCCTGCTCCACGGCGGCATGAAATATACGGCGCTCGCCTATATCGCGGCATCCGTCATTTGCTGGCTGGTGTCGGTATGGGCAGGCCATATGATAGCCAGCGGCACCAACCGCTTGCGAAGGAGCTAATCATGCAAATCCCCAATCAGGCAGTTTCGCTCCGGATCTTCATTGGCGAGAACGACCATTTCGACGGCAAGCCGCTCTATGAAGCGATCGTGATGACGGCGCGCGAGCGGCATCTGGCCGGCGCCACCGTGCTGCGCGGCCCGATGGGCTTCGGCAAGTCGAGCCGGCTGCACACTTCGAAGATTCTGCGGCTCTCGGAAGACCTGCCGCTGCTGATCGAGATCGTCGACAGCGAGGACAACATCAATGCATTCCTGCCCATCCTGGATGGCATGATGTCGAGCGGCCTGATCACCTTGGAGAAGGTGCAGGTCCTGCAATATGGTGAGAAGGCCGCGCGCTGAGCGCGCCGGCAGGAACCCGAGCCCGCCATATCCGGGAGGCGGAATGAACGATACCGTTGCCAAACCGAAAACCAGGACGAAGACCAAGGTCGAGCGGCCGAAGCTTCATAAGGTCATCCTGATCAACGACGACTTCACGCCGCGCGAATTCGTCACGATGATCCTCAAGGCCGAGTTCCGGATGACCGAGGATCAGGCCTACAAGGTGATGATCACCGCCCACAAGCTCGGCGCCTGCGTGGTCGCGGTTTTCACCAAGGACGTCGCCGAGACCAAGGCTACCCGCGCAACGGATGCCGGCCGCACCAAGGGCTATCCGCTGCTGTTCACCACGGAGCCGGAGGAATAGTGGCTCCGGCCCGGCTTTGGTGCTTTGGCGCCCTGTTGCGATTTCAGCGCCGAATCGGCTCTGCCGAATAATGTATCTATTGGCCGTCAACAGGCGCATGGTGAGCCATCACCGGCCCGTCACGGCATCTATCGGTGACTGAGAGAGTCTTTGCGCTCCCGCCCAATGCGGAGCGTCCCATGCAAGACACCACCAAGAGAACCATCCCGCTGAGCAATCGCCTTGCCCAATTGGCAGCCGAGGCTCGCCGTCGCGCAGAGATTGCCCCGCCCGGCGTTCAGCGGGAATCGCTTCTCAAGGCGGCGCGCTTGAGCGAAACAGCCTCGCACATTCATGATTGGCTAAGTTCGCCGGGCCTGAAGGCGCCGCGCTAGTCGCGAATGCATCAGCCTGCCGATGGAGCGAAGCCCAAGGCAGCAGTGCCAGTTTGAGCGCCGGCGCAGCATTCCCGGAAACCAGAACTCAAATATAAGTTGCACGTGGTGAACGATATCTTGTTTTGATTGTTGAGATAGCGTTCCCCGAACGCAGCGGGAGCAGGCAACAGCAAAGCAGCCCCCCGATGATGAAATCTCTTATCGCGTTCGCGATGTTCGCGCTCCTCGGAGTGTCGGTAATGGTGTTGCCCGGCTTCGCTCCGCAAGTGAAAGCGCGCGAAACCGTTGCTTTGGCGAAGGCGGACCGGCTGGCGAGCCATCCGGTGGCCAGGAATTGCCTGGGCCAGGTCTGGCCGGACTTCGAAGCGTCGTGTCTGCGCCGAGGTGAATCCGATGTCAGGGTTCATGAAGCTCGTTTGGTGACGGCGCGCCGCTAAATCAACAATCGCAAAGCGCCGGCCGAGCTTGTCGGATGTCCAGGAAAGTATCGTGCACAGATGTCAACACCTCCAACCTCCCTGCCGAATGTGCTCGTCGTCGAAGACGAGATGATCCTGCGCATGCGCGCGGTCGATATCGTGGAGGATGCAGGCTTCTGCCCTGTGCAGGCCGTCAACGCCGACGAAGCCATCGCAATCCTCGAGTCGCGGTCGGACATCTCGCTTCTGTTCAGCGACATCCAGATGCCCGGGACCATGGACGGCTTGAAGCTGGCCCACGCGGTGCACGATCGCTGGCCTGCCATCAAGATCGTGCTGGTTTCCGGTCAGGTAAAGCCGTCTGAAAACGAAACGCCGGCGGACAGCCGCTTCTTTCGCAAGCCGCTCGCCGTCGACGAAATGATCTCGCAGTTGCAGACGATGATCGGAGCGGGCGCGCTAAAAATCCTTCCGAACACAACGACAGATCCCGGGGAAAACCTTGAGGTTGCTCGATCGCCACAGGAATCGGTTCTGGTAGCGGAGAACGACAATCTGCGCCTGTTGCTGGAACAGGCCGACACCGACGCCAAGGTCCTGCTCGCTCAAGCCGGCATCGAAGCCCACGAACGCGAGGCCGCCGACAAGTTGCAAAAGCTCATCCTCGGAGAGCTGCATCATCGCATCAAGAATACGCTTGCGACGGTGAGCGCAATCGCAGCCCAGAGCTTCCGGGCCGCAATCAATCTCGAGCAAGGCCAAAAAGCCATGGATGGCCGCTTGCTGGCGTTGGGGCGTGCCCACGACCTGTTGATACAGGTCAGCTGGTCAAATGCGAGCCTCACTCACACCCTGAGCGGCGCCACCGATCCTTTTGACAGTCAGGGGGGCCGACGATTCCATTTCAATGGGCCGGACCTCCGGATCACGTCCGGTGCCGTGATAGCGCTGGCGATGACATTCAACGAGCTCTGCACCAACACAACGAAATTCGGCGCGCTGTCCAGTTCCTCCGGCCATGTCGAGATCGCATGGACGGTGGACGAGATCGAGCAAAGGCTGCGCCTGAAGTGGAGCGAAAGCGGCGGCCCCGTGGTGGCGCCGCCGACGCGGCGAAGCTACGGCACCCGGATGATCGAGTCGCTCGGCCAGCAACTGAACGGGCAGGTGCGGCTGGCCTACGAACCGTCCGGATTTGTCTATCAGCTGGATGTACCGCTGAAGTCCGTGATGGCGTCGAACGCCTGAATTCTGCTCACCGGCTTGGCGGCGGCGGACATCCGAGGACGACCTCAGGCCATCAGCACCGGCGTCTCCTCCGTCAGCCCGTACACGCGCTGCGCCTTTGAAAAGCCCGCGATCGGGAATTCGCCGAGTTCGTGCCAGTCGTGGCGGCAGACATTGGCGAACATTTCCGAGGCCACGACGGTCCGCCCCAGGCGACCGGTGATCTTCTCGAGCCTGGCGGCAAGGTTCACGGCGGGACCGATGCAGGTGAAGTCGAGGCGATTGCCGCCACCGATATTGCCGTAGAGGATGTTGCCGACGTGGAGCGCAACGCCGAAGCGGAAGCGCTCGACGACGTCGCCGACAGGGTACGCGAGCGCCTCGACGCTGGCGCGGGATTCGCGCGCCGCCTCCAGCACCCGCGTGCAGACATGCGCGGCATCGCCGACATATTCGTCGATGGGGAATACCGCGAGCAGGCCGTCCCCCATGAATTTCAGCACCTCGCCGCCATGGCCGCGGATCGCGGCGACCTGGCAGTCGAAATAATGGTTGAGGATCTCGACCACGGTCTCGGCCGGCAGCCGGTCCGACAGTGCGGTGAAGCCGCGCAGATCGGAGAGCCAGATCGCAGCCTGCATGGTGTCGTTGTGGCCGCGGCGGATCTGACCGCCAAGGATGCGCGCGCCGGCACGATTGCCGACATAGGTGTCGAGCAGCATCTCGGCGGTGCGGCGCAGGCTGATGATCTCGGTGATGCGCGCGAGCGGTTTGATGATGGCGTGAATCGCCGCGATGTGTTCATCGGTGAATCCGCCTGGATGGCGCGTGGTCCAGCTCGTCGCGTGGACCGAGCCGTCGAGAAACTGCATTGGCATCGCGACGTAGTCGGTTACGCCTTCGGCACGCATATCGTCGAAAAAAGGGAAATGCTTGCTGCCGGGATCGTCCATGCGTCCGCGCACCTCAAGTCCCTGCTCGAACACGACCCGCAGCGGACTTCTGGCGAATTCCGGCGTCTCCAGGATCTCGAAATCGACCGTGCCGATCTCGACCTCCTCGCCCTCCCGCCAGATGAAGTTGCGACCGAAAATTTCGGGATGCAGCGTGCGGATGAAGATGCCGAACCGCCATAGCGGCAGACCGGCTGCGACCATCCGTTCGCAGGCTTCCGCCGTCATCTCGGCCGGGGTCTTCGACGACCAGGCGCCGTCGATCAGCCAGCTGGTGATGCGTTGGAGCTCGGAACTTTCCATGCGCGCATTTGCGGACGAAGTTGTGGGATCGTCAAGCTGCGCGGTGGGCCAGTGGCGCGATACAAGCGCCTCGCAGAACGCTAGCGCCCGACCTGGCCGCGGTCGCGCAGGAAATGATCCGCCAAAACACAGGCCATCATGGCTTCGCCGACGGGTACGGCGCGGATGCCGACGCAGGGATCGTGGCGGCCCTTGGTCATGATCTCGGTGTCGGCGCCGTTGCGATCGACGGTGAGACGCGGCTGCAGGATCGACGAGGTCGGTTTGACCGCGAAACGCACCACCACCGGCTGCCCTGTGGAGATGCCGCCCAGCACGCCGCCGGCGTGGTTGGAGAGAAAACGCGTGCCGTCATTGCCCGTGCGCATCTCGTCGGCGTTCTCTTCGCCGGTCAATTCCGCCGCGCCAAAGCCGGCGCCGATCTCGACGCCCTTCACCGCGTTGATGGTCATCATCGCGCCCGCCAGATCGGAATCGAGCTTGGCGTAGATCGGCGCGCCAAGGCCAGCCGGCACACCTTCGGCGACGACCTCGATCACCGCGCCGATCGAGGAGCCGCTCTTGCGGATGCCGTCGAGATAGGTCTCGAAGAATGCGGCCTTGTCCTTGTCCGGACAGAAGAACGGATTCTTCGCGATCTCGTCCCAGTCCCACTTCGCGCGGTCGATCTTGTGCGGCCCCATCTGCACCAACGCGCCGCGCACCTTCACATCGGGCAACACCTTTCGCGCGATCGCGCCGGCGGCAACGCGCGTCGCGGTTTCGCGCGCCGACGAGCGGCCGCCGCCGCGATAATCGCGCAGGCCGTACTTTGCTTCATAGGTGAAGTCGGCATGACCGGGGCGAAACTTGTCTTTGATCTCTGAATAGTCCTTGGAGCGCTGGTCGGTGTTCTCGATCAGGAGCCCGATCGGCGTGCCCGTCGTCACCTGCACGCCGGTCTCCGGATGCGCCATCACGCCGGAGAGGATCTTGACCTGGTCCGCCTCCTGACGCTGGGTCGTGAAGCGCGTCTGGCCTGGCCGCCGCCGGTCGAGATCGCCCTGGATATCGGCCTCGACGAGCGGGATCATGGGCGGGCAGCCGTCGACCACGCAGCCGATCGCCACCCCATGGCTCTCGCCGAAGGTCGTGACGCGGAACATGTGGCCGAAGGTGTTGAAGGACATCGCTGCTCGCTGGCTCGGTTCCCGCGTGTGGTAACGCGCGGGGCGCCGGTGGTCAAACCCGCAGCCCCCACGGAGACGGCGAGCCGGCTTAACTGAACTTCTCGAGCCGCCCATCCCGGAACACGTAGACGGCGCCCTGCTCGATATAGAGTTCGGCGGCGCTCGCCGGCGTCTCCAGGCCGAGTGAAACCATCAGGGCCCGGCAGGTCCCACCATGGGCGACTGCGACGGTGTCGGTCCGGAGCTGGTCGTACCAGGCGCGCACGCGCACCTGGACATCGGCGTAGGTCTCCCCGCCCGCGGGGCCCACAGTCCATTTGTCGGCGAGGCGCCGGGCGTAGATGTCGGGATCGGAGGCCTCGCTCTCGGCCAGCGTCAGTCCCTCCCAGGTGCCGTAGCCGATCTCACGCAGGCGATCGTCGAGCGTATAGTCCGCAATCGGCAGTTCGAGCTTGCTCCGCGCCAGTTCCATGGTCTGTCGCGCGCGGCCAAGCGGACTCGACACGTAGGGTAATGCAGCCTTGTCGCGGCCCTCGCGCTTGAACAGATCGGCGAGAATGCCGCCGGCCCGCACGGCCTGATCGCGACCGCGCGCGTTCAGCGGAATGTCCTTGATGCCCTGAAGCCTCCCGAGCGCATTCCACTCGGTCTCGCCGTGGCGCAGATAATAGATCGTGGGCACGGGCATTGCTGGGTAAAAAGTTAGTCCTTCCCGCCGAACGAAATGTCCGGCGCGTCCGGGCGCTTCATGCCGAGCACGTGATAGCCGGAATCGACGTGGTGCACCTCCCCGGTGACGCCGCGCGAGAGGTCGGAGAGGAAATACAGCGCGCTGCCGCCGACGTCTTCCGTGGAGACGTTGCGCCGCAGCGGCGCGTTGGCCTCGTTCCACTTCAGGATATATCTGAAATCGCCGATGCCGGACGCCGCGAGCGTCTTGATCGGCCCTGCGGAGATCGCGTTGACGCGGATGTTCTTCTCGCCGAGATCGGCGGCGAGGTAACGCACGCTCGCTTCGAGCGCCGCTTTCGCGACGCCCATGACGTTGTAATGCGGCATCCACTTCTCGGCGCCGTAATAGCTGAGCGTGATCAGCGAGCCGCCGTCGGTCATCAGCTTCTCGGCGCGCTGCGCCACGGCTGTGAACGAGTAGCAGGAGATCAGCATGGACTTCGAAAAATTCTCCTGCGTGGTGTCGACGTAGCGGCCGTCGAGCTGCTCGCCATAGGCGATCGCATGCACCAGGAAGTCGATCTCGCCCCACTTCTCCTTCAGCACCGCGAAGGCCGCATCGATGGTCGCAGCATCGGTGACGTCGCAATGGCCGAGCACGAGCCCGCCGATCTCGGCGGCGAGCGGCTCGACGCGCTTCTTCAGCGCATCGCCCTGATAGGTGAAGGCAAGCTCGGCGCCGGCCGCGTGGCATGCCTTGGCAATGCCCCAGGCGATCGAGCGGTTGTTGGCAACGCCGAGGACCACGCCCCGCTTGCCCTGCATCAGACCTGAATTCTGCGCCATTTTGCTAACGTCCCGTCGAGCTCCCGGTAAGGTTTGGAGGTACACCAGCCCTCCGTGGCGGTACAGTCCTAATACGCGGCGTTAACGCTGTTTCACGCGCCGGAATAGCCGTTCCGCTCGGGTGTTATGATCGTTGTGGCGCTCGCGCCGGACATCAGGACGTCAAGATCGCAATGAGTGCGTTTCGCCAGAGTGTTGAAGCCATGATCCCGGCGTTGCGCCGCTACGCCCGCGCGCTCACGCGCGAGGCAGATGCGGCCGACGATCTGGTGCAGGACACGCTGGTGCGGGCGCTGCGTTCGGAGCGCCTGTTCCTCGGGGGCGACGTCAGGAGCTGGCTCTATACGATCCTGACCAACCTCAACAAGAACCGGCGGCGCTCGCTGGCACGGCGCCCGCAATTCATGCAGCTGACGGAGAACAACCCGGACGCCAGCGGGACCGAAGCCGAAGGGCGCGATATCGAGAGGGCGCTGGCGACGCTCGTCGAGGAGCAACGCTCGGTGCTGCTCCTGGTGATGCTGGAGGGCATGAGCTACCGCGAGGTCGCCGACATCCAGGGCGTGCCGATCGGCACCGTGATGTCGCGCCTGGCACGCGCCCGCGCCCACGTTAAAGCCTCGCTGGAGGGTGAGCGCCCGGCGCTCAGGCGGGTGAAATGATGGCAGGATTGATGCATCGCGCCGGTCGTTTCTCCTGCATGGCATGGGAAGCGGCGCAGTTGAACCACGAAGAACATTTTGGGCCGCAGAGCCAGAGACGATCGATATGAACGACCGCAAGATCCCAGTGACCGAGGACGAACTGCACGCCTATGTCGACGGCGAGTTGCCGGCCGAGCGCCGCGCCGACGTCGAGGCCTGGCTTGCCGCGCAGCCTGAGGATGGCGAGCGCGTGCAGTCCTGGCGCGCCATGGCCGAGATGCTGCACGCCCGCTACGATTCCGTCGCCCAGGAGCCGGTGCCGGCGCGGCTCGAGCTCGAACGGCTGGAGCGCCGCCCGCGGCACTGGCTCTATGGCGCCGCCGCGGCCGTGCTGGTGGCCTTCGTCGCCGGCGGCACCGCCGGCTGGCTGGCGCATGGTGCCGCCAACGCGCCCTCGACCTTCCAGAGCTTTACGACTGACGCACTCGACGCCCACCGCCTCTATGTCGTCGAGGTTCGCCATCCCGTCGAGGTCGGCGGCAACGAGCGCGACCACCTCCAGGCCTGGCTGACCCGGCGCTGCGGCTGGACCGTGTTTGCACCGAACCTGGAGGCGAGTGGACTAAAGCTCGTCGGTGGCCGGCTTTTGCCGGGGCCGAACGGGCCGGCGTCGTTCCTGATGTATGAGGGTGCCTCGGGCGAGCGGTACACGATTTACACCGCCAAGACCGAGAATGGTGCAACGCAGATGCGCTACGCCCGAACGGACAAGGACGGGGCGCTGTTCTGGTCGGAGCGCGGCGTCGGCTACGTCGTCAGCGGTGGCGGTGACCGGGACCGGCTGACCAAAGTGGCGCAGGCGGTCTACGACCAAGCAGAGAAAAGCGGCACCTAGACAACTACGCAAACGCGGTGCCTCGATTCCGACATTGAAAATTTGGAATGAAGACATCGGCGCGTCTCATTATCGCACCGGATGATCACGCGAAAATGAGCAGCGTTCGATCCGCCGATCGACGCGGGCGGCCTCGATTGGGGTTTTTGGTACCGCGCTGGTCCCCCTCTCGAGGCCGCACCTTTTTATCGGCTGCCCCGCCGGACAGCCGACACGTCGAGCACCTGAGCCAAGAAGAGCTACCACGCCTCGGGCATATGATGAGCATCATCTCGATGGACGACGCTCTCAGTCGTTAGGAGAACCCCTTCACACTTTCTGGATCACGCTTAGCCAAGCCCGCTACGTGGATTGTAGGGGCGTTGGTCCCGCCACTTCTCCATCAATGCTTCAAGCTCGGCGTCGTTCCCGTCCGGTAGCATAATCCTGACAGTGACGAAGAGATCCCCGGTTCCGCCAGCTTTTGGCAGTCCCTTGCCCTTAAGCCGGAAGGTCCGGCCGCTAGAGGTGTTTTGCGGGACCGAAAGCTCCACGGCATTGCCGAGGGTGGGCACGCGGACCTTGCCGCCAAGCACCGCCTCATAAAGCGTGACCGGCAGGTCGATCCGGAGATCGGCGCCCTCGATCTTGAAGAACGGATGCGGCGCGATGCCGATCGTGATCAAGAGATCACCCGGCGGATGGCCCTGGGCGCTCTCGCCCTGTCCCCGCAACCGGATCTGCTGGCCCTCGGTCACGCCGGCCGGAACCTTGACGTTGAGTTCCTTGCCGTTCGGCAGCCGGACGCGCTTCTCGCCACCCTTCACCGCCTCCTCCAGCGAGACGGTCATAGCGACATTGACGTCGAGATCGAGCCCGATCCCGCCGGTGTCGAATTCGAACTGGGCACCGCCGCCGGCCCCGGGGCGCGGACGCGGCCCACCGCCGAACATGCTGTTGAGGATGTCCTCGAACGCGCCGCCGCCCGGACCAGGGCCCGCGCCGCCACCGCGGAACGTATAGCTCTCGAACCCGCCGGGACCCGCGCGACCGCGCGGCCCGCCGCCGCCGGGAAAGCCCTGGAAGCGCGGCTTGCCGTCGGCGTCGATCTCGCCGCGGTCGAATTGCTTGCGCTTGTCCTCGTCGCCGAGGATCTCGTTGGCCGAATTGAGCTCAGCGAAGCGCTCGGCCGCCTTCGGGTCGTTCTTGTTGCTGTCAGGATGGTGCTTCTTAGCAAGCTTGCGATAGGCGCTCTTGATCGCGGCAGCGTTGGCGCTCCGCGGCACCCCCAAGACCTCATAGGGGTCGCGCATCCGTCACGTCTCCTTCAAGAAATCGAATTGTTCAAAGGGCTCCCCGCCCCCAACTGAGCCTCATGTGGGGGGCGAGTGGTATTTTTGCAACTAGCCTGGTGAAGCGATTCCTAGCTCCGCCACGGCTTTAGCGTATGAATCTCCCAACTGCCACGGCTGCTTTGGCAGCCCGCGCCCTGGAGCCAGCTTTCGGTGCTGCCGTTGACGTAGCTCGCCAGGAAGTCGCGGCACTTGCGGCCGTCCTCGGCGGCATAGGATTGCGCGATCGGCGTGACCGAACCGCGCGCCCCGGTTTCCGGATTCTCCCAATGCTGGCTGGAATCCTTATCGTTCTTGCTGAGGACGTCGGAGGCGGCGTTGCGGGCGAAGGCGAGATCGGTCTCGGTCGGTGCCGCCGCCCTGGCCGGCATTGCGATCGAGCCGGTGAGGTCGCTGTCCTCGGCCTTGGCGTAGGCACTCTTGTCGTTGCGGGAGAAGCTGCAACCGCCGGTGCCGAGCCCGATCAGAATGATCGTCATGACGAAGCCGGACGGCCGGATCGCCGATAGGCCAACGCGTCCCCATACCCTATATAGGGCGGTAGCAGACAACAGCGCGTTTTGGACCGCAGGACGCAACTCGGACCCCAGACATGACCGACACGACCTCGATGAAACACCAGACACCCTTAACATCCGGTGATTTCACCGCCGCCGACGAGCCGTTTGCGCTGTTCGAGGCCTGGATGAACGAAGCCATCAAGAGCGAGCCGAACGATCCGAACGCCATGGCGCTCGCAACCGTCGATCCCGATGGCCTGCCGGATGTGCGCATGGTGCTGATGAAGGGCTTCGATACCGATGGTTTCGTCTTCTACAGCCACATCGCCAGCCAGAAGGGCCGCGAACTCGCCGCAAATCCTAAGGCGGCGTTACTTTTTCACTGGAAGTCGCTGCGCCGGCAGGTCCGCATCCGCGGCAACGTGACGCCCGTGACCGAGGCCGAAGCCGACGCCTATTTCGCCACCCGCCCGAAGCAGGCGCAGATCGGTGCCTGGGCGAGCAAGCAGTCGCAGGAGCTGGAGAGCCGCTTCGCCTTCGAGCAGGCGATCGCCAAGGTCGCCGCCAAGCACATGATCGGCGAGGTGCCACGGCCGCCGGGCTGGAGCGGCTGGCGCATCGCGCCGTCGCGTATCGAGTTCTGGCACGACCGCCCATTCCGCCTGCACGACCGCATCGAATTTCGCCGTGACGCGGCCGGCCAGAAATGGTCCAAGACGCGGATGTATCCCTAGTATTTTGTTCGACCATGGTCCTTTCGGAAAACCGCTGCACGCTTTGCGCTAACGCGGCCCCTCCGGATCCGGATCATGCTCCAACCTGAAAGACCTTCATGCCGCAGCCTTCCAACGCGCCGCGCCGTACGCTGCTCCTGACCGGGGCGAGCCGCGGCATCGGCCATGCCACCGTGATCCGTTTCTCCTCGGCCGGCTGGCGCGTGATCACCTGCTCGCGACATCCGTTCCCGGAGGATTGTCCGTGGGATGCAGGCCCTGAGGACCATATCCAGGTCGACCTCGCCACGCCCGCCGATACCACCCGCGCAATCTCCGACATCCGCGACCGGCTCGAAGGCGGGATGCTGCATGCGCTGGTCAACAATGCCGCGATCTCACCGAAGGGCGCCGGCGGCTCCAGGCTCGGCTCGATCGACACCGACCTCGACACCTGGACGCATGTGTTCAACGTCAACTTCTTCGCGCCGATCATGATGGCGCGCGGGCTGCTCGAGGAACTGAAGACGGCCAAGGGCTCTGTCGTGAACGTCACTTCGATCGCGGGCTCGCGCGTGCATCCCTTCGCAGGCGCCGCCTACGCCACCTCGAAGGCCGCGCTGGCATCCCTGACGCGCGAGATGGCCTCCGACTTCGGCCGCGTCGGCGTGCGCGTCAACGCGATCGCGCCGGGCGAGATCGACACCTCCATCCTGTCGCCGGGCACCGAGAAGATCGTCGACCAGCAGATCCCGATGCACCGGCTCGGCACGCCCGACGAGGTCGCCAAGATCATCTACGTGCTGTGTACGGACACCAGTTCTTACGTCAACGGCGCCGAGATCCACATCAACGGTGGCCAGCACGTGTAGGCGAAGCATGGGGCGGTTCGCTAGCACTGCGGCACTTTACGAGCATTTGCGACCGCCGTACCCGAGCGAATTCTTTCGCAGCGTCGCGGAAAAGCTCGGCCTCTCCACGCAAAGCAGCTTGATCGACCTCGGCACCGGACCTGGGCTGCTGGCGCTCGGCTTTGCGCCCTATGTCGGCCGCATCGTCGGCGTCGACCCAGAACCTGCCATGCTCGATGCGGCGCGACGTACGGCTGCGAGCGCAGGCCACGCACTCACGCTGATCGAAGGCAAGGTCGAGACGCTCAGCCCCGACATCAGCTTCGACGTCGTGACGATCGGCCGCGCGCTGCATTGGATGGATCGTGAGCCGACGCTTGCACGGCTCGATCGGCTGGTTGCGCGCGGTGGCGCAATTCTGATCTGCGCCTCGTTCTCGGTCACCGACGGCAGAAACCCGTGGCTCGATGGCTACAGCGACGTACGCCGCCGCTGGTCGCCGGCCAAGCTCTGGGAGGAGGCAGGCAGGGGCACGCGCACCCATCGCGACTTGCCAGCGTTCTTTCGCGGCAGCGCCTTTCAGCCCACCGAACTCGTCACGGTCGAGACCAGCCACGTAGTTGGCGTGGAGGACCTGACGCGGCGCACGCTGACCTATTCGTCGTCATCACCAGATGCGCTGGGCGACAATGTCGAGGCGATGCTACGCGACGTCCGGGAGCACCTGGCTTCTTTCAGCGGCAACGGGGTCGTGGCCGAGACCATCGTCTCGACGGCGCAGATCGTGAAGCGCTAGCTGATTTGCCGAAGGGCGGGAGCAAGGCGATCCAGACAACGCCGCCGCAAGACCTGGATCGCCCTTGGCTCCCGTTCCTCAATCGAGTCGAATCCGACGTGACCTCTCGCGTGGCTGCGGAGCGGCCGTGCTGATTGCAGTCGAACAATCGTCGTCGTTCTCACCGTCGAGCAGCGGAGCACCACAGTGTCGGCACATGCGTGCCGACATCGACGACGCCTTGCCGCTCGTCACGACGTGGCGATAGCTCGCCAGATCGATGACGTTGGGGGGCGTCGTTATGTGTTTTTCAACCATGGCTGTTCCTCGCGGCTTACCTGCTCCTTATCGCAGACAAGTTTCGCGTAAACGTTCAGCCCACCGCTCAAATTTTACCGGAGGAATTGGGGCGGCGAGCACACATCGCCGTGCGGCCGCAATCCCGCTCTATTCTGCGACACCAGACACTGTGTCTCTGCGTCCCGCGTAAGGTCTCGGTAGCTATTACAGCCACTTCTTCCACTTGAAGATCCAGTACGGAACGATCGCCGCAATCAGCATCAGCACCAGCGCGAACGGATAGCCGTGCGCCCATTCGAGTTCCGGCATCGACTTGAAGTTCATGCCGTAGATCGAGGCGATCAGCGTCGGCGGCATCAGGACAACCGCCATGACCGAAAACAGCTTGATGATGTTGTTCTGCTCGAGATTGACGACGCCGAGCATGGCGTCGAGCACGAAGGTGATCTTGCTGGAAAGATAGGAGGCATGATCGGTCAGCGAGACGACGTCGCGCTGCATGGTCTTGAGCTGCTCGCGCATGTCCTTCGACCATTTCACGCCCTCCACCACCGCCGAGAGGAAGGCGACGACACGGCCGATCGAGACCAGGCTCTCGCGAACCTTGGAGGTCAGGTCGCCCTTGCGGCCGATCGAGATCAGGATTTGCGAATATTGCTTGGCATGACCGTGGCGCTCGCTCTCCGGCTCGAAGATGTCATGCGAGACCTGGTCGATCTCGGCGCCGCAGCGCTCCAGGATGTCGGCGCAGCGGTCGATCACGGCATCGAGCAGTTCCATCAGCACCATCTCGCCGGTGATGGCCGGCGTGCAGGAACGGGCCAGCTTGGCCTCGACCAGCGCAAAGGGCTTGGGCTGGTCATAGCGCACCGTCACCAGGCGGTGGTCGCCGAGAATGAAGGTCACCGCCGTGGTTCGGGGCATATCGGTATCGGAGTGGCACATCAGCGTCGCGGTCATGTAGCGCGCGCCGTTCTCCATATAGAGGCGGCTCGAGATCTCGATCTCCTGCATGTCCTCCCGGGTCGGGATTGCGATCCCCGAGAGCTTCTCGACGGCTTTGTCCTCGGCCGCGGTCGGGTTGACCAGGTCGATCCAGACCGCATGCTCCGGTACTGCCGCGAGATCCTCGACGATGGCCTTCTTGAGGGAGGACTCGGAGGGAACAAACACAGAAAACATGCACAACTCCAGGAGGGGCCTGCGACAGACTGACAGCCCTTAGCGCGATTCTGACAAGTTGATGATGACAAGCACATTAACGGAGCGTTTGCATTTGTGGCGGCGCCGTGGCCCAACTGTGGCACGGAATCGACACATGTGCCCGTTTTGCCCAGAAACCGACTCGGGCCCGCAAAACTTGCGGCAGAAAAGCCACAGGTAAGGTCTTGCAGCGCGGGAGAAGCTTCGTAAGGCTGGAATTGTGGCAGATTTCAACGATAATGGGGCCAACGGAATCGTGGAATTGGGCCTGCTCAAGCCCCACGAAAGCTTGTTGTTGTCGATTGGAACCAAATCATGTCGTTGCTGAAAGTTACGCTGGGTATTTTGGCCGCTGGCCTGATGCTGTCGGGCTGCATGCAGGCCACGCATTTTGAAGCGACCGACACCAAGGCATTCAAGCCGAAGGACAAGGAACTCCTTGCCAAGGTTCGGTACGAGAACACCCCGGTCGCAGAGCCGTTCCGCCGCGCCATCGTCGAGTACCACCGCAAGGAATCGCCCGGCTCGATCGTGGTCGATTCCGACAACCATTACCTCTACTACGTCCTGGATGGCGGCAAGGCGATCCGCTACGGCATCACCGTCGGTGAAGAAGCCATGGCCTGGTCCGGCATTGCCAAGGTCGGCAGCATGACCGAATGGCCGGCCTGGCACCCGACCCCCGGCGAGATTTCGCGCCTGGGCGTGCCCACCTTCGTCGCCCCCGGTCCGGACAATCCGATGGGTTCGCGGGCGATGTATCTGTATTCGGGCGGCAAGGACACATTGTTCCGCATTCACGGCACAAATCAGCCGGAATATATCGGCGCCTCAATCTCGTCGGGCTGCATCCGCCTGACCAACGAGGACGCGATCGACCTCTATGGCCGGGTCAAGGTCGGCACCATCGTCGTGGTGCTCGAACCGAAGCATGGCGACTCGCCGTACAATTCGCGCCTTGCGCTCGGCGGCGGCGGAACTGGCCAGGCGGGCAGCTACTGATTGCCTCCTGATCTCTGACATTCAAAAGCGCCGGTTTCACCGGCGCTTTTTTGTTGCCGGCTTGTGCGGCTGGGCTTTGTGGCCCTCGGCCGCCGACTTGTCCGCAGGCGTAGGAGATTTCTCCGCCTCGTCGTCAACTCCTTGCTTCGTCTCGGGCTTTTCTTCAGGTTTGGCCGCGACCTCACGCGGCGGGGCCTCCTCGGGCCGTTCCGGCGGCAGCAGCGGCGCAACCTGCGGCAGGGGATCCCAGACGTTCCACTGGCAGATCCGGTAGTCGTTGCGCCGCTGCGCGAGGTCGAGATGGATATGGTCCTCATGGTACCAATCCGAGCCGGGGCCGAGCACGGTCGAAAAGCGCGAGCAGACCGAATGCAGCACGCGCTCGCGCACCTCGCGCGACATGGTGCGGTCGGTCAGGCCGATCGACTGCCCGTTAGCGAGCTTGATGGCGCGGACATCGATCGCGTTGGCCTTGCCGTGCTCGGACAGCATGGCGCCGACAACGCGGTTGCGGCCGCGGCACTCGAAGCTGTCGAAATTGTCGAGATCGCTGATGGTCGAGCCGAGGCTCGCGGCCAGCGGCACCACGTCCTTGCGCACCCAATCGGCGATTGCGGACGCCATGGTGCAGCGGAGGATCGCCGCGGGCTTGACCGCCACCTTGCGCTGGTCCGGCAGCACGATGGCTTCGAGCCGCACCAGATCCTCACCACCGCAGGCGCCGGGGCCGCGGATATCCGGGATCGAGGGCGCGATCGCGATCTCCTCGGTCAGCCCGAGGCGGCACGCCGAGGCCTGCTTCTCGGGCGGCGGCGCCGCCTCGGCGGGCTTGGTGGTGCCAGGTTTGTCCACGGAAGGCTTGCCGCCGGTCTCCGGAGGAGCCTCGTCCGACGCCTCGTCCGACGCCTTGGGGGCCTCCTCGGGGCGAGGCCTTGGGAGCGGGATCTTGCCAGAGATATTGGCAGAACGAACCGTCGCGCGCGGCCGTGGTGCAGCAATACCAAAGATGTCCAGCGGGGACCCATATTTGCGCGCCTCTGCCCGATCCGCGAGCCCGAGCGCCACGGTAACCATGGCCGCGCCGACGGACATATAGCCGCGACAAGACCATTTGCGGCGAATGGCGGGCAGGCTAAGACTCATGACAATTCTTTGGCCCAACGCTGAGAGCGACAATCCGCCCAGCGGCTTCTCGGAGGAACGACGGAATGCTTGGTTTGATGCAAGACTGGCCCCTGCTCTGCCACCGGATCATCGAACACGCCGCCAAGATTCATGGCAAGCAGGAGGTCGTGACGCGCTCGGTCGAGGGACCGATCCATCGCACCACCTATGCCGATATCCACAAGCGGGCGCTCAAGGTCTCGCAGATGCTGGAACGCGACGGCATCAAGCTCGGCGACCGTGTCGCAACGATCGCCTGGAACACCTGGCGCCATCTTGAGGTCTGGTACGGCATCATGGGGATCGGCGCTATCTGCCATACCGTCAATCCCCGCCTTTTCCCCGAACAGATCGCCTGGATCATCAACCATGCGCAGGACCGCATCGTGATGACCGACATCACGTTCATTCCGGTCCTGGAGAAGATCGCCGACAAGCTGACAAGCGTGGAACGCTACGTCGTACTGACCGACAAGGCGCACATGCCGCAGACGACGCTGAAGAACGTGGTCGCCTACGAGGACTGGATTGCGGAGGCCGACGGCAAGTTTAAATGGAAGGACTTTGACGAGAACACGGCGGCCGCGATGTGCTACACATCGGGCACCACCGGCGACCCCAAAGGCGTGCTGTATTCGCATCGCTCCAACGTGCTGCACGCGCTGATGGCCAACAATGTCGATGCGCTCGGCACCAGCGCCTCCGAAACCATGCTTCCCGTGGTGCCGCTCTTCCACGCCAACAGCTGGGGCATCGCCTTCTCCGCGCCCTCGCAGGGCACCAAGCTCGTCATGCCCGGCGCCAAGCTCGACGGCGCCTCGGTCTATGAGCTGCTCTCGACCGAGAGGGTGACGCATACCGCCGGCGTGCCCACGGTGTGGCTGATGCTGCTCCAGCACATGACCGCCAACAATCTCAAACTGCCGGATCTGAAGATGGTGATCTGCGGCGGCTCGGCGATGCCGCGCTCGATGATCAAGGCCTTCCTCGACATGGGCTCGAACGTCCGCCACGCTTGGGGCATGACCGAGATGAGCCCGATCGGCAGCGTCGCGGCGCTGAAGCCGCCGTTCCAGAATGCGACGGGCGAGGCACGGCTCGACGTGCTGCAGATGCAGGGCTACGCGCCGTTCGCCGTCGAGATGAAGATCACCGACGATGCCGGCAAGGAACTGCCGTGGGACGGCACGACCTTCGGCCGCCTCAAGGTCGCCGGCCCGGCCGTCGCCAAGGCCTATTACCGGGTCGACGCCAACATTCTGGACGAGGACGGCTTTTTCGACACCGGCGACGTCGCGACCATCGACGAGGCCGGCTACATGCGGATCACCGACCGCTCCAAGGACGTGATCAAGTCCGGCGGCGAGTGGATTTCCTCGATCGACCTGGAAAACCTCGCAGTCGGCCATCCGGCCGTGGCGGAAGCCGCCGTGATCGGCGTGTTCCACCCCAAATGGGACGAGCGTCCGCTGCTGATCGTGCAGCTGAAGCAGGGCCAGCAGGCCAGCCGCGAGGACATCCTGAAGTTCATGGACGGCAAGATCGCCAAATGGTGGATGCCCGACGACGTTGCCTTCGTCGAAGGCATCCCGCATACGGCGACGGGCAAGATCCTGAAGACCGCGCTGCGCGACCAGTTTAAGGAATACCGCTTCCCGAACGCGGCGGCGTAACGGTAAAGCAAGCGACGTCATTCCGGGATGGTCCGAAGGACCAGACCTCAGGTGCGCAATTGCGCACCGTGGAATCTCGAGATTCCGGGTTCGATGCTCCGCATCGCCCCGGAATGACGGGCGGTAACAGTCCGGTCTCCCTTGAATTTGCCTCGGGGCCGTGGTCTCAACGGCCCATCGTCGTGCCCGATCGGCCGGCATCGCCCTCAAGACCCCGGCAGAGCTCACCCGATGGCCCGCAGGTTTTCCGCTCCCTATCAGTCGGAGCCCGTGTCCAGCCTCGCGAGCTGGGCGCGCAATCTGGCCGTGTTCGCGGTGGTGGCGGTGGTGGTCTCGATCATCATCGTCCGGTTCGGCTTCCTGGAGATGAAGCCTGCACTCGCGACCTTCTTCGGCGGGCTCGGGATTGCGGCGCTCTCGATCCTGTTCGGGCTCGCCGGCTTCGCCGCGATCTGGCAGAACGGCTCGCGCGGCATGGCGCGCATCCTGCTTGCGTTCCTGATCGACGGTGCGATCCTCGCCTACCCCGCTTATCTCGGCCTGCAATACCGCAAGCTGCCGGCGATCCACGACATCACGACTGACCCGATCGACCCGCCGCGCTTCGACGCACTGGCCCGCCTGCGCACCGGCGATGGTGCCAACCCCGCGGTGTATGCCGGCCTCTATTCGGCCGAGCAGCAGCGTCAGTTCTATCCCGATATCGAGCCGATCGAACTCGAGATTTCAGTCGACCGCGCCTATGCGATCGCGCTTCAGCTCGTCAACAAGCGCAAATGGCTGGTGATCGACGAGCGCGCGCCGCAGCCGCCGCGCCGCATCGGCCGCATCGAGGCGGTGGCGCGCTCGCCGATCATGGGGTTCCGCGAGGACATCGCGATCCGCGTCGTGCCCGACGGCGAGGATTCCCGCGTCGATATCCGCTCCGCCTCGCGCTATTTCGAGAGCGACCTCGGCAGCAACGCCGCGCGCGTGAAGAAATTCATCGACGATCTCAACACCGCCGCCGATGCCGACGCACTCAAGCCGGTGAAGAAGACGCCGGTGGCGCCGCCGAAGGCGCCGGCCAAGACGGTGAAGAAGTAGGATTCTGTCATTCCGGGTTCGCGCTAACGCGCGCCCCGGAATGACGAGGGACTAGTTCGCCATCCGATAGGTCCCGCCAATCACGGGATCGCCGTCCGTCGCCACCACGCCGCGGGCGACCAGGTCTTCCAGATGCGCCAGCACGGAGTAGCCCGCCGCGGTGGTGAGCCTCGGATCGATGCCGATATAGATCGCCCGGACCATGGTCGGGATGTCGGTCTCGCCCTTGGCCAGGCGGTGCAGGATAGAGGCCTCGCGCGCCTTGCGGTGACGGATCAGGAAACGCACGAAGCGCGGACCGTCGGGAATTTCGGGGCCGTGACCGGAGAAATACACATCCTCCTCGCGCACGGCGAGGCGATCCAGCGATTCCATGTAGTCGATCATCGAGCCGTCGGGCGGCGCCACGATCGAGGTCGACCATCCCATCACGTGATCGCCGACGAAGTTGAACTTCCGCTCGGGCCAGGCGAACGCGAGGTGATTGGCGGTATGGCCGGGCGTCGCCACGGCCTCAAGCCGCCAGCCGTCTCCTTCGACCACGTCGCCATGGGCGATCCTGATATCCGGCGCGAAGTCGCGGTCGGCGCCGGATTCCGGGTTGTGCTTCTCGCTCTCGAAACGCGGGCGCGAGGCGCGGTGGGGGCCTTCGGCGTAAACTGGCGCGCCGGTCGCCCGCTTGATCCGCGCGGTGTTCGGCGAATGGTCGCGGTGGGTGTGGGTCACGAAGATATGGCTCACCGTCTCGCCGCTGACGGCATCGAGCAGCGCCGCCGCATGCGCCTCGTCGTCCGGACCGGGATCGATGATCGCAACGTTGCCCCGGCCCACGATGTAGCTGACCGTGCCGGTGAAAGTGAACGGGCTCGGATTGTTACAGAGCACCCGCCGCACGCCAGGACGGACTTCCTCGACGATGCCGGGCTTCAGCGGAAAGTCGCGGTTGAA
Organism: Bradyrhizobium sp. JR4.1; assembly: GCF_040548605.1. Taxonomy (NCBI): domain Bacteria; kingdom Pseudomonadati; phylum Pseudomonadota; class Alphaproteobacteria; order Hyphomicrobiales; family Nitrobacteraceae; genus Bradyrhizobium; species Bradyrhizobium sp. JR4.1. The sequence continues at coordinate 136,483 of NZ_JBEPRY010000014.1, read as the reverse complement.
CGGGACGTCGTCGTTGTCGGACATGGGACTTCCTGTAGCCAAACTCTCTGCCGTCATACCCCGCGAAAGCGGGGTATCCAGTACGCCGCGGCGGTCGAGACGAAGGCGAGGCCTCTGGGATACTGGATCGTCCGCCCCAGTGCGCAATGCGCACAAGGCGGACGATGACAGCGGAGCAAGGCAACTGCCATGGAATACATGGCAATCAGAAAAACGCCTGAATACCCGTGATCGCGCGGCCCAGGATCAGGGCGTGGACGTCGTGGGTGCCCTCGTAGGTGTTGACGGTCTCGAGGTTATGGACGTGGCGCATCACGTGATACTCGATCGAGATACCGTTACCGCCGTGCATGTCGCGCGCGACGCGGGCGATGTCGAGGGCCTTGCCGCAATTGTTGCGCTTCATGATCGAGATCATCTCGGGCGCGAACTTGCCCTCGTCCATCAGGCGGCCGACGCGAAGCGAGCCCTGGAGGCCCAGCGCGATCTCGGTCTGCATGTCCGCGAGCTTCTTCTGCACGAGCTGGGTCGCAGCGAGCGGCTTGCCGAACTGCTTGCGGTCGAGCGTGTACTGCCGGGCGCGGTGCATGCAGTCCTCGGCCGCGCCGAGCACGCCCCAGGAAATGCCGTAGCGGGCGCGGTTGAGGCAGCCGAACGGGCCCTTCAGGCCGGAGACGTTGGGCAGCAGCGCGTCTTCCGGAACCACGACGCCGTCCATCACGACTTCGCCGGTGATGGAGGCGCGAAGCGACAGCTTGCCGCCGATCTTCGGTGCCGACAGGCCCTTCATGCCCTTCTCCAGCACGAAGCCGCGGATCTGGTTGTCGTGCGCGGCCGACTTGGCCCAGACCACGAACACGTCGGCGATCGGCGCGTTCGAGATCCACATCTTGCTGCCGGTCAGGCGATAGCCGTCCGAAACTTTCTCGGCGCGGGTTTTCATGCCGGCCGGATCGGAGCCGGCGTCAGGCTCGGTCAGCCCGAAGCAGCCGACCCACTCGCCGCTGGCGAGCTTCGGCAGGTACTTCTTGCGCTGGTTCTCGTCGCCATAGGCGTAGATCGGATACATCACCAGCGAGGACTGTACCGAGTTCATCGAGCGGTAGCCGGAATCGACCCGCTCGATCTCGCGCGCGACCAGACCATAGGCGACATAGCCTGCATTGGCGCAGCCATATTCCTCCGGCAACGTGATGCCGATCAGGCCGAGCTCGCCCATCTCGTTGAAGATCTCGCGATCTGTCTTCTCTTCGAGATAGGCCTTGGCAACGCGCGGCAGCAGCTTGTCCTGGGCGTAGGCGCGCGCGGTGTCGCGCACCATGCGCTCGTCTTCGGTGAGCTGCTCGTCGAGCAGGAACGGATCGTCCCATTGGAAAGAAGCCGAAGCCGGCTTGTCCTTGGCCTGAGGGCGCGCGGTCATGAAACGTCCTTTCGTCTGGTTCCGTCAAAATTTGCCCGACAACGTAAAGCGCCGCGGCAACAAGTGCAATTGCGTTGCAGATGATCGGGTCTGCGTGAATCCCGGGGACGAGCGAGGCTCACCTCGGGGGATGCGCTTCGCGCACCCCGAGATGACAGCGCTAGCTTTCGAGCTGCTCGTTGGCGACGATCTCGATGCCGAAGCCCGAAAGGCCCTTGTAGTCGTGCACCGAGGAGGTGAGATGCCGGATCGAGGTGACGCCGAGATCGCGCAGGATCTGCGCACCGACGCCGACTTCACGCCACTGGCGGTTGCGGTCGGCCTCGGTCGCGCTCTCATCGGGCAGCGGCGCCACGGGGACACCGGCCGCACCGTCGCGCAGATAGACCAGAACGCCACGGCCGGATTTCTTGAAGTGCTCGAGCACCGCCGCCATGCGCTTGTGGCCGGTGAAGATGTCCTTGACGATGTTCGGCTTGTGGAAGCGTGTCAGGACGTTCTTGCCGTCGCCGACGCCGTTGTAGACGAAGGCGACGTGGGCGATGGAATCGAACGGCGAGCGGTAGGCATAGCCCTGCAGCGGCCCGATCGGGCTCTCGGTGACGAAGGTCGAGACCCGCTCGATCAGCTTCTCGCGAACCTGGCGGTAGGCGATCATGTCGGCGATGGTGACGTGCTTGAGCTTGTGCTGGGCGGCGAAGCGGGCGACCTGCTCGCCCTTCATCACGCTGCCGTCGTCGTTCATCAACTCGCTGATGACGCCGACCGGCGGCAGGCCGGAGAGCTTGCACAGATCGACCGCGGCCTCGGTATGGCCGGAGCGCAGCAGCACGCCGCCATCCTTGGCGATCAGCGGGAAGATATGGCCGGGACGGGCGAAATCGTTGGCGCCGGCGTTGGGATTGGACAGCGCGCGGCAGCACGAGGCGCGCTCCTCGGCCGAGATGCCGGTGCCGCCGTCGGGCTTGTAGTCGATCGAAACCGTGAATGCGGTGGTGTGCGCGGAATCGTTGTGGGCCACCATCGGATCGAGCCGCAGGCGGCGCGCATCTTCGGTGGTGATCGGCGCGCAAACGATGCCGGACGTGTGGCGGATGATGAACGCCATCTTCTCGGCGGTGCAGAACGAGGCGGCGACGATCAGATCGCCCTCACCCTCGCGGTCATCGTCGTCGGTGACGACCACGAGCTCACCCCGGGCAAAGGCCTGCAAGACTTCCTGGACGTTATCCGGCATTTCCCAATCTCTATCGGTTATGGCCCGGAGGCTTAGCCGGACTTGGCCCGGGGCGCTAGTGTCCCCGGCGCAACCACATATGCCGGACCGCAGCCCTGCCCGGCGGGCGGCTTGCACGGGCATACCAGGGATATGGGCGCGGAAAAGCCCGGTGAGAAGCCAGCCGGGCGCGGTCAGGGCAGCACTTCGCGCCGCTCGCCGAGCCGCTGATCGAGCTCGGCACGCTTGTCGGCCAACAGGCCGGCTTGGGCGGCCTCGATCACCGTGAACAACTCATGAGCGTCGCTGAGCCGGGTCACGGTGACATAGCTGGCGCCGGCCGCGTAGAGTTCGCCTACATCCGACAACAGATCGGCCGTGGCAACGATCATGGCGGTCGGGTTGAGGGTGCGAACGTGGCGGACCAGCTTCTCGTTGCTGGCACCCTTCAGAAGCGCATCCGGTACGCTGAGGATGATCATCTCGGACTTGCCGACGCCGGCATGGAGCAGCGTGTCGGCGCTGCTGATATCGCCATAGATCACGTGCAGGCCGCGCGAAAGCAGCGTCTGGTACACATTGGGGTTGAAGTCGATCACGGTGATCTGCTCGAGCAGCACCGGGGCCTGCCGTTCGATCTCGGCCAGCAGCGCGCTCGCCGCACGGAAAAAGCCGAGGATGACGATGCGGCGGGCCTCGCCATGGCCTTCGTGCCCTTCCTCGCCTTGGCCATTGCCGTGATCGAGATCGCGCAGGCCGATCCGCTTGAGGGGGCCGATCGCCCAGCGGGTGATCGCGTCGCTGCGGGTCATCACGAAGGTCGAGAGCACCGCCAGCACCACGAAGGCGAAGGAGACCGCATTCGCCGTCTCGGCCGCGATGTGGTGGTCGGCGACGCCGGTCTGGATCACCACCAGCGAGAACTCGGAGATCTGCGCGAGATTCAGGGCCGGCAACAGGCTAGCGCGCAGGCCCTGCTTCATCAGATAGAGCGGGGCGAAAGTGGTGACGAGGCGGCTCACCACCGTGAACGCCGCGATCATCAGGGCAAGCCCGATCACGGAGAACCCGGGCACGGGAATGGTCATGCCGAGCGCGACGAAGAACAGCGTGATGAAGAAATCGCGTAGCGTCGTGACCTTAGCCGTGACGTCGAGCGCGTAGGGAAAGGTCGAGAGCGAGACGCCGGCGATCAGGGCGCCCATCTCGCGGGACAGCGACAGCCGCTCGGCTGTCTCGGCGACCAGGAAGCACCAGGCGAGCGCGCCGAGCAGGATCAGCTCGGGGCGGCGGGCGATCTGGTGAAACAGACGCGGCAGCACGTAGCGGCTCACCAGCAGTGCCGCGGCGACCAGCACCGCGACCCGGCCGATCGAGAGCAGGATGACGCTGATTTCCAGATTGGCAAGGCTCGGCTGCACCGCCAGAAACAGGATGGCGAAGATGTCCTGGAGCACCAGCACGCCGAGGGTGATGCGGCCCGGCAGCGTGTCGAGCTCGCGCTTCTCGTAGAGCACTTTGACGATGATGACGGTGCTCGACAGCGCGCAGGCGACACAGAGATAAACCGCGTCGAACTGGCCCCCACCGAGCGATAGGCCGATGCCGACGAAGAACAGCACCCCGAGCAGACAGCCGCCGAGGAGCTGGCCGCCCGCCGCGAACAGGATGACCTTTCCGGCCCGCACGATCTTCTTCAGGTCGATCTCCAGGCCGATCATGAACAGCATGAAGATCAGGCCGAGCTCGGAGATGACGCTGATCGATTCCTGCGACTTGACCCAGCCGGCGCCAAATGGACCAATGCAGAAGCCGGCGATAAGATAGGCCAGGATCAGCGGCTGCCTGGAGAAGTGGGCAAGCAGGCCCAGCATCCAGGCAAACAGGATACAGAGAGTGATGTCGCGAATGAGCTCGTGCATGCCAGATTGGTCCGTTTTGCCGCACCCTAGTGATCGAGTGCGGCGCGGCAAGCGAGCAATTCGTCACATCCGGATGGGGCTCGCCATTGCAATGCTGCTATGCCCCCTCGCCTCCTCCATCCCCGCAGACGCTCAATCCAAGGTCAATATCGAACAAAGCTTTGCCGATTCCCTCACCGCGCTGCCGAAGGAAGAACTCGCCGTCTCCGGCGGGTTCTACGTGCCCGCCTATTCCAGCGTCGCGATGAGCCAGGGCAAGCTGCGCGTCGACTTCTCGGTGACCCTGAGCGTGCACAACGCCTCCGAGACGCAAGCACTGGTGGTCAAACGCATCGGCTATTTCGATACCTCAGGCAAGCAGGTCGAGAGCTATCTGAAGGCACCCGTCGCGTTGAAGCCCCTCGCCACCGTCTCGATCTTCATTCCGACCGACGACGTACGCGGCGGGACGGGAGCCAATTTCCTCGTCGATTGGGCCGCAACAAGCGAGATCGCCGAGCCTGCCGTCGAGGCCTTGATGGTTGGCGGCGTCGCCAATGCGCATTACGCTTTCATCAGCCAGGGCCGTCCGACCCGGACGGTCGGCAAGAAATAAGTAAGAAGCACGACTGACCTGCGCAAAGCCGGCAGCCTGACAAGAATAGAATGAGGAACGCTCCCATGACGTCCAGCTTCGATTTTGCGCCCCTGTTTCCCGCAGGGCTGCCGGCCCCCTCTGCGCGCTGGACGGGTCTCGCCAAATACAGTTTTGTCGGCGGCAACAACGACGCCGAGCAGCTGCCGCTCGATCATCTGATCGAGGCGGCCAACATGGCTCTGCAACGCGAAGGCCGCTCGCTCGCCACTTACGGGCTGGCACATGGTCCCCAGGGCTATCTGCCCTTGCGCGAATTCCTGGTGACGAAACTCAAGCGCGATGCCGGCATCAACTGCACGGTCGACGATCTCCTGATCGTCTCCGGCTCGCTGCAGGCGCTCGACCTCGTCAACACCACGCTGCTGACGCGCGGCGATACCGTGATCTTCGAGCAGGATAGCTATCAGGGCTCGCTGACCCGTTTGGCGCGGCTCGGGGTCAATGTGGTTGGCATCCCCCTCGACAAGGACGGCATGCGCATGGACGTGCTGGCCACGATGCTTGCCGACCTCAAGGGCCGCGGCATCCGGCCGAAGTACATCTACACCATTCCGACCGTGCAGAACCCGACCGGCAGCATCATGCCGGAGGGCCGCCGCACGGAGCTGTTGCGGCTGTCGGCAGACTACGGCGTGCCCATCTTCGAAGACGATTGCTATGCCGATCTGGTCTGGTCAGGACAGCGGCCGCCGGCGATCCATGCGATGAGCCCGAACGGCGGCGTGATCCATATCGGCTCGTTCTCGAAGTCGATCGCGCCCGCGCTGCGCGTCGGCTTCATCGTCGCGCCCTGGGATGTGATGTCGCGGATGCTGGCGCTGAAGACGGATGCCGGCTCCGGCGCACTGGAGCAGATGGTGCTCGCCGCCTATTGCAAGCCGCATTTCTCGACCCACGTGCCGGCGCTGACGAAGGCACTGCGCACCAAGCTCGACACGCTGATGGAGGCCGTCAACGAGCAGTTCGGGACGGCCGCCGAATTCGAGGAGCCGAAGGGCGGCATCTTCCTTTGGGTGAAGCTGCCCGATCAGGTCGATACGCTGAAGCTGTATCAGGCCGCGCTTGCCGCCGGCGTATCGATCAATCCGGGGCCGGAATGGTCGACTGACAAAAACCACTCCAGATCGCGACTGCGGCTGTGCTTTGCGAGCCCCTCGCATCAGCAGATCCGCGAGGGCGTCGCCGTGCTGGCCGAGATCTGCCGCAAGGAGTTCGGCGTGCCGGCCCGCAGCGCCAATGTGGAGAAGCGGGCCTGAGCCTTCAGACGATCTGGGGCTGGCTGCCGTGGATCGCGGAGGCCAGCCGCAGCAGCAGCACGATCGAGACGTTGCCCTTGCCGGCCTCGATCTGGGCGATGTAGCGCTCGGAAATCCCGGAGCGGCGGGCCAGCTCCCGGCGCGACAGGACGCAGCGCATGCGTGAGGACTTCAAGCGGTCGCCCAGCTCGGCCAGAAACGCGGTCTCGGAATAAGGCGGCACGGCACAGCTCCCCGGCAGCACCTCGCCTGCGAAATCCCTGACTTGATTCAGCATCGGTCTATCCAATTTCGCCTTCGGGAACGCCATCCTACTCCGGAAGCGGCCGGCCTCATTGACGCGGATCAAATTCGCGCGCGAATGGCGGTCAGCGTGGACGATCGCGCGCGGGATGCTACACTTCGGAATTATTCGGAGGTGGGGCTTATCAGGACATGACGAGTTGCTTGAGCCGCTGGATTGCGGCAGCAGTGCTGTGGGTTGCGTTCACGCCCGCGGCCGGTGCCGAATCGCTTGCGACGACCGTCGAGCAATGGGGCCTGCTCGGCTCATGGGCGGTCGACTGCGCGGCCCGGCCCGACCGCGACAAGGGCGCGCTCTTGGTTTACGAGATCCGGAAGGACGGAAGGGTGATGTACCGGCGCAATTTCGGCGAGGCCAAAGACGAAAACGAAGTGGTATCGGCGATGGTCAACGCCGACGGCCTGCTCGATGTGATGGTGTACTTCCCCTTGCTGCAGCAGACGCGCGAGTTCGGCCTGCTCCTTTCGAAGCAAGGCAGCTTGCGCGCGATCTACAATCGCAGCGAGCGCGGCGAGTACACGATCAGGGACGGCAAATACGTCGCGACCGGCGCGCCGACACCTCCACAACAGCGCTGCGATTAACCCGCCTGAACAGGCGTTCAGAATTCTCCTGCGATTCCTCCGGAACGTTCCCGCGAATGCGCCGTTTAGATTTGCATTCCATTGGAGGAGGACATCATGAAGAAGTTTGGTTATGTGCTTGCCGCTGTCGGCGCGCTCGCTGTTGCATTGCCGACGCTCGCCAGCGCGGAGACGGTGGTGATCAAGCGCGGAGGTCATCATCACGGCATGTATGGCGCCCGCGCCGAATACGGCATGCATCGCGATCACGGTTGGCATCGCGGCTGGCACAATCGCGACCGCGTCGTCGTGATCAAGCGTGGCCACCGTCACCATTGGGACTAATGCGCAACGCAATATGGAAATGGCCCCTCACGGGGCCATTTCTTTGCGTTCTTTCTTCCTTCTCCCCTTGTGGGAGAAGGTGGCGCGAAGCGCCGGATGAGGGGTATTCCCCGGCGAATTCAAACTGACAAATGTGCACGCGGAGAGAGACGGTGCGCTCAGCGACGACTCTCAGTCCCACGCCGGTGCGAAACCGGGATTGACGCAGCGTCTGTCCTTCGGCAGCGCGGCGATCTTGTTGCGGTCGGCATCGTCGAGCGTGATCTTCAGCGCGTCGAGATTGGCCTGCTGGCTCTCTCGCCGCGACGCCTTCGGTATCGCGGCGACACCGTCCTGGTCGAGCAGCCATTTCAGCGCGACCTGCGCAGCGGTTGCATTGTGCCTGGCGCCGATCTCGGCCAGCAACTCATCTGACGCGACGCGTCCCTGCGCCAGCGGGCAATAGGCGACCAGCGGGATCGACTTGGCGTTGAGATAGGCCAGCACCTTCGATTGATCGAGCATGGCGTGATATTCGATCTGATTGCAGGCGATCGGTGCCTTGATGTCCTCGACCGCGATCTTGAGCAGCGCCGTCGTGAAGTTGGCGACGCCGATCGCCCGCGTCCGCCCCTCCTGCTTCAGCGTCATCAAGGTCTCGAACACCGCGCCCCAGTTCGCCGCCTTGGACGGCCAGTGCACGAGATAGAGATCGACATGGTCGAGCCGCAGCTTGTTCAGGCTGGTGTCGAAGGCGCGGCGGATGGCGTCGGGGCTGAGGTTCTCGTGCCAGACTTTTGTCGTGACGTGCAGCTCGCCCCGCGGCAGCCGGGCCGCGGCGAGCGCCGCGCCGATCGATTCTTCGTTGCCGTACATCTCGGCGGTATCGATATGGCGATAGCCGATCGACAGCGCGCTCTCGACCGCCGCACGGCAGGCATCGCCCTGCATGCGGAAAGTCCCGAGGCCGAGCTTGGGCATGCTGATGCCCTGGGTCTTGAGATTATCCATGAAAAGGCTCCTGACATCGTTCAGCCCGCCGGAGGCCAGCAGCGATGCTGCGTGAGCAGACTCTTCGGGGACGGAAAAGAGGTGGCGGGAACGGACATCATAGCGCGGCAGGCGCACGGCGGCCAATCAAGATCGGGTTAGCGACCTAGGAATGCTGCGCCACCACGGCTGGACGCGTCTGCGGCTGCGGCTCGATATTGACCGACCAGAGATCCCGATTGTCGACGTCCTTCAGCCTCACGGTCATCGCGCCGGTTCGGCCATCGATGTCGACCTTGCCGAAGAACTGCAGTCCGAAACAGGGCGCGAGGTTTTCGCCCTGCGCCTCACTGCACCCGTTCTGGTACATCGCGACCGGACCAAAGGTGTCGTCGAGCTCGCCCGGGCCCCAGGTGCCGGCATGCAAGGGTCCCGAGACGAACTCCCAGAACGGTTCGAACTCCTGGAATTGCGCCCTGTTCGGATCGTAGTAATGCGCGGCGGTGTAATGCATGTCGGCGGTGAGCCAGACGATGTTGCGAATTCCGGCGCGCTTGATGGACGCAAGAAGATCGGCGATCTCATGCTCGCGCCGGTCGGGCGTCCCATTCCCCAGCGCGACCGCATCGAGACTGACGAGCCCGATCGGCAGGTCGGCCGCGATCACCTTCCAGGTCGCGCGCGAGGCCGCGAGCTCACGCTTCAGCCAGGCGAGCTGTTCGGCGCCCAGGATCCAGCCGCGGTGATCATCACCCTTGTTCCAGCTCTCGTCGCGATAACTGCGCATGTCGATCATGAAGACGTCGAGCAGCGGACCATAGGCGATCTTGCGATAGACCCGCCCCTTTCGCGCGCCGATGTCGCGGATCGGCATGAAGTCGAAGAATGCGCGGCGGGCGCGCGCGACCAGGCGCGGGGTGCCGTCATCCTCATGGCCGGCGGCGTCATAGCTACCGGTCGGCGACCAATCGTTGGTGACCTCGTGGTCATCCCATTGTGCAAACATCGGCACTTCGGCATGGAAGGCGCGGAAGTGCTCGTCGAGATGGTTGTATTTGTAATTGCCGCGGAACTGCGCCAGCGTGTGCGCGACCTCGGATTTCTCCTCGGTCACGACGTTGCGCCATATCTCGCCGTTCGGCAGCTTCTGCTCGGAGGGGATCGTGCAGTCGGCGTAGATGTGATCGCCGGAGTGGATGAAGAAGTCCGGGCGATTGTCGAGCATGGTGCGATAGCTGCGATAGCCGCCGCGCGATGTGTCGATGCCCCAGCCCTGCCCCGCGGTGTCGCCGGACCACAGGAACGAGATCGACCGGCCGGCAGCCGGCGCAGTGCGGAAGTGGCCGACGCGGCTTTCGCCGGCGATGCCGGTCGCGATGTCGTCGAAGCGCACACGATAGAAGATGTCCTGCCCGGGCGGCAGATCGTTCAGCAGCACTTTCGAGGTGAAGTCGGCATCGGGCGACGCATCGCGCGAAGCCGACGCAATGATCGTCTTGAAGCTCTCCACGGTCGAATAGTCCACCCGCATCCGCGCCGGCCGGTCGGCGCGCGCCCAGATCACCGCCGAGCCATCCGAGACGTCGCCGGACTGGATGCCGCCTGCGAGCTGCGGACGATCCGCGGCGCGGCTGAGATGTGGCGTTGCGAGCGCGGCAACGGTGAGGCTCGAGGTGGAACGGACCAGGAATTGCCGCCGGGTCCAGGCGCGCGAGGCGCGGAGCGCTACCATTCAGGAAACCTTCGTCGACTAGCGACGGAAGGTGCCTGCGTCGTTTGACCCCCGGCTTACGGTTTCTTGACCGCGGGCCTACGGTTTTACGACGTGCGGATGACGCTCGGAACTGACCTAATGCTTCCAGTTGCAGATGCCGCCGCTGCGGCACGGCCAGGTCTGGATGCGGGTGTCCATCGCCTGCGCGTCGAGCGGATTGCCGTGACGATGCGCGAGCTTGGTGCGCGCCGCGCCGCGCGGGTGCGCGGGCTTGGCGTGCGCGACCTTCGGCTCCGACACGCGCACGCGTTCGGCAGCGACCTTCTTCGGCACGTCGACCGGCTCGGCGCGCGCCTGCGCCTCGTTGCCGCCGCGCGCCTCCAGCGCGACCGGCGCGAACTGGGTTTCGGGCCCCAGCCGCTTCGGCGACAACACCGCCTTCGAAAGATCGAGGCCGAGATATTCGTCGGGCTTGTAGTCGTCAGCGCGCGCGACGCCGGCCCATGCGAGCACGAGGACAACGGCCATTGCAAAAGGAGCGCTCTTCATAATCACGGACGCCTCCTGAAATCGATTGTTAAGAGGTAATTTACCTCTATTTAGGAGGCGTCGCGCGCAATTCCAGCGGTCAACTGCCGCCGTGGTTAAGAAGTTTGGCGGTGTCAGGCGACCTTTCGCGGTGCACCCGTCTCTTCAAGAAACACCATTAGACGGGTACGGATGATGGTTTCCGCTTCAGCCATGATCCTGTCGACGAGTTCCTTGCAGGTGGGGATGTCGTGGATGAGGCCTGCGACCATGCCGCAGCTCCACGCGCCCGCGTCCATCTGCCCGTCCAGCATGATCCTGGGATAAACGCCCGCGACCTGGTCGTGGATGTCGTCGATCTTCAGCTTGTCGCCCTTCTCGCGTTCGATCTCGAGCAGGCGGTCGACATTGGCGTTCTTCAGCACGCGCTCGGTGTTGCGCAGGCTCCGCATGATCAGGCGGGTGTCGAGTTCGGTCGCGGCGACCAGCGCGTTCTTGACGTTCTGATGCACCGGCGCTTCCTTGGTGGCGATGAAGCGCGTGCCCATGTTCATGCCGGCCGCCCCCAGCGACAGCGCCGCGACGAGGCTGCGGCCGTCGGCCATGCCGCCGGACGCGACGAACGGAATCTTCAATTCCTCCGCCGCGCGCGGCAACAGGATCATGTTGGGAATGTCGTCCTCGCCGGGATGGCCGCCGCACTCAAAGCCGTCGACGCTGACGGCGTCGCATCCGATGCGCTCGGCCTTCAGCGAGTGGCGCACCGACGTGCATTTGTGGATGACCTTGATCCCGGCGGCCTTCAGCGCGGGCATGTAGGCTTCCGGGCTGCGGCCGGCGGTCTCCACGGACTTGATGCCGCCTTCGACGATGGCCGCGATGTATTCCGGATAAGGCGGCGCGGCGAAGGTCGGCAGGAAAGTGAGGTTCACGCCGAACGGCTTGTCGGTCATATCGCGGCAGCGTGCGATCTCCTTTGCAAGCAGCTCCGGCGTCTTCTGCGTGAGACCGGTGATGATGCCGAGCCCGCCGGCATTGGAGACGGCAGCCGCCAGCTCGGCAAAGCCGACGAAATGCATGCCGCCCTGGATGATGGGGTGCTCGATGCCGAACAGTTCGGTGATCGCGGTCTTCACTTAAATTACCTCCCGGGCATTTGCTTGACGTTCGGACCAGTCTAGCCGGACATTTGCGCCGCGGTCACCCTTTCTCTCTCCATTTCGAGCCGAGCGGCTGTTGCCTCAATGCCCCCGCGCGGGGGCGCCCAGCTTGATCGGGCGCAGCACCGCGGCGGTCGGGATCATCAGCACCGCGATGACCGCGAGCGTCCAGAACACGTCGATATAAGCGAGCAAATCGACCTGCTGCTGCAAGGTGCGGCCGACCCAGGCGACCGCCTGCGCAGCCGCATCGCTCGCATTCGAGCCCTGAGCCTGGAAGAAGCGGGTCATCGTCTCGATAGCTTGCTGGTAGCCGAGGTCCGACGGCGCGGCGTGCTCGATCAGACGGCTCTGATGGAATTGCTGGCGCTGCGCCAGGATTGTCTGCGCCAGCGCAACGCCCATGGAGCCGCCGATATTGCGGGCGACGTTGATCAGCGCCGAGGCCTGGTTGGTCTTGTCCGGCGGCACGCCGTCATAGGACGCGGTCGTGACCGGCAGGAACAGGAAAGGCAGACCGAGCGCCAGGAAGATGCGCGACATCGCGGCGTAGCCGTAGGTGATGTCGCCGGTGAGGCCCGTGAGATGCCACATCGAGAACGCGACGATGGTGGCGCCGAGCATGATGAGGTATTTCGGCTGCACGCTGCTGACGAGACGGCCCACCACCGGCATCAGCACCAGGGTCGCGATTCCGCCCGGTGACAACGCAAGACCCGCCAGCATGGCGGTGTAGTTCAAATCGCTCTGGAGCAGTTGCGGCAAAAGCTGCGTCGTCGAGATCAGCACCGCGCCGGTCGCAAGCATGACCAGGAAGCAGGCGGCGAACTGGCGGCGGCCGAGCAGGCGGAGATCGACGATGGGATCCTCACGCGTCAGCTCCCACGGGATCAGCGCAAGCAGTGACATGGCCGAAAGCACCGCGAAGAACACGATCATGTTCGAGCCGAACCAGTCGTTGCGCTGGCCTTCGTCGAGCACGTATTCGAGCGAGCCGAGCCCGATCGCGACCAGCACGAAGCCGACATAGTCGACGCGCAGGCCCTTGCTCAGCAGCTTCTCCCTCTCCTCCTCCGCCCCCGAGGGCTCCTTGACTAGCGTGCCGACCAGGAACAGCGACAGCAATCCCATGGGGACGTTGATCAGGAACACCCAGTGCCAGGTGTAGGTGTCGGTGATCCAGCCGCCGAGCGTCGGACCGACCACGGGCGCGACCACGACGGCGACGCCATAGATTGCGAAAGCCTGGCCGCGCTTGTGCGGCGGGAAGGAGTCGGCGAGGATCGCCTGCTCGCTGGTCGCCATGCCGCCGCCGCCAAGGCCCTGAAGGATTCGAAACAGCACCAGCGCCTGCAAATTCCAGGCAAAGCCGCACAAGAGCGAGGAGATTGTGAAAACCGCAACGCAGATCATGTAGAAGCGCTTGCGGCCGATCACGGTCGACAGCCAGCCCGAGATCGACAGCACGATGGCGTTGGCGACGAGATAGCTGGTGATGACGTAGGTGCTCTCGTCGATGCCGACGGCAAGCCCACCGGCGATGTGGCGCAAGGCGACATTGGCAATGGTGGTGTCGAGCACCTCCATGAAGGTCGCGATCGAGACGACGAACGCAATGAGATAAGGATTATGACCGCCGGCCGCCGAGCGCTCCGGCGACCAGCCGCCCGCGGACGCGCCGCCTTGCGCCGTGTCGGTCATCGCACCCTGGTCCAGGGCACGACCGACATGCCGGGACCGACGGGCAAATCGGCCGGCCAGCTGTCGACCACGATCTTCACAGGCACGCGCTGCACCACCTTGACGTAATTTCCGGTGGCGTTCTCCGCGGGCAACAGGCTGAACGCAGTGCCGGAGCCCGGCTGCACCGACTCGACATGGCCGGTCAGCTTGCGCCCGGGATAGGCGTCGATGCGGATCTCGACCGGCTGGCCCGGCCGCATGTCGTTGAGCTGCGTCTCCTTGTAGTTGGCGACGATCCAGACCTCGTCAGGCACGAACATCATCAGGCTCTGTCCCGCTGTGACGAAAGTGCCCTTGGCGCCGCTGAGCTTGACGACGCGGCCGGACTGCGCCGCACCGACGCTGGTATATTGCAGGTTCAGCTTGGCCTGATCGACCTGCGCCTGCGACTGCTCGAGCTGCGCCCGGGCGCCCTCAAGCTGCGCTTGCAGCGTCTTGATGCCGACTTGCGCGGCCGTCACCGCGGTCTTCGCGCGCTCGGTGTTGGCCTGCTGCGCCTGAAGATCGGAGCGGGTCTGCTGCTGGCGCTGCACGGTGCCGGCGCCCTTCTCGACCAGATCCTGGGCGCGCGCGAATTCTTCCTGCGAGAACTGAAGCTGGGCCTGGGCCTGTTCGAGCTGCGCCTCCGCCTGCTTGATCTGCTCCTGCTGCGAAACGATCTGCGCCTGGACATTGGCGATGTTCGCCTTGGCGACCGCGACTTGCGCATTAGCCTGATCGATGGCGATCCGATAGTCGCGCTCGTCGATCTTGGCGAGAAGGTCCCCGGCGTTGACATGCTGGTTGTCCGTCACCGGGATGTCGGTCACGTAGCCGCCGACCTTGGAGGCCACGGAAAAGCTGCGCGCGGCGACGAAGGCATCGTCGGTGGATTCATAGTGGCTTATCTGGAGCCAATAGAGCAATCCGCCGATCAGAGCTGCGAGCAAGACGATGGCGCCAACGCTTGCCACCAGCCAATGCTCGCGAAGCCGGTCTTGCAGCGACGGCGCCTTCGCCGGCTTCGAATCCTTGGCGTCGTGGGCCTGATCAGGAGATGTCTTCGGAGCTTCCTTCGCCCTCTGCGGCTGCTCCGCGGACGGTCCACGCTCCCGTGTCTGAGCATCCACGGTAAACACCTTTCTCGGGATTAAACTGGCGGCAGAGCCGCCAAAGCCGGCTCACGCGACGCGAGCCCAACTGCAACTCCTGATCATGGTTCCCCTTGTTGCGAGCACCATCGCGTTCGTGAACGCCCTGCCCAAAAGCGAGCGCGGCACACTGGATGCCGCGCTCGCCTCGATGACTCATGGGAACGGCACCGTGTCTCAGTGCGTCTTCGTCGCGTGCCATTTCTCGAGATCGGGCTTCACCTCGTCCGATCCCTGCTCCTTTTCCGGAGTGCCCTTCCAGGGCTTGTCCGTCTGCTTGTGCGAACCCCAGTCGCTCTGCTGCCGGGGATCGTCGTTAGGCCGTTCCTTGCTCATCGAGCTTCCTTTCGGTGGAAACGCTTACGCGAAGGGGACGCCATAATAGGAGTTGATGCCGCGAACCGCGGCGTCATCCCCCCAGTTCCAATCACTCCGCTCGCCATATTTCGGCGCGCCTTCCAGTTCCTTGGTGGTGATGCCCGTGACGTAACCGCCGAGCTCCGTGTCGTATTTCAGCGACTGCCAGGGCAGCGGATAATGGTCGTTGCCGAGGCCCAGAAATCCGCCGAAGCCGAGCACGGCGTAGGACACCTTGCCGCTGATCTTGTCGATCATCACGCGTTCGATCGAGCCGATTTTGTTGCGATCGGCGCCGTAGACCGATGTTCCCTCGACCTTGTCGCTGCCGATCAACCGACCCATCTCGTTTTGGTCCAGTTCACCCTGATTCAACATCTCAATTCTCCACTCAGCCAGTGTGGAGACAACCCAAAGAGGTGCGCGATCGTTCCGGCATATTCCGTCAGACTTGAGGAACATCGCCGGAAACGGGCGGTTCTCTCAGCTTCAAATCCCGGAATCCAAATACCGGAAAACGAAGGGCGCCCTCGATGTCACAGACCGTCTCCGACTTCATCGTTCAACGTCTGCATCAATGGGGCGTGCGCCACCTCTTTGGCTATCCCGGCGACGGCATCAACGGCGTGTTCGGTGCGCTTCAGCGCGCTGAGGGCAAGATCGGCTTTGTCCAGGCGCGGCATGAGGAGATGGCCGCTTTCATGGCGAGCGCCTATGCGAAGTTCTCTGGCCAACTGGGGGTGTGTATCGCCACTTCGGGCCCCGGCGCCTCGCATCTGATCACCGGGCTCTACGATGCCCTGCTGGATCACCAGCCCGTGCTCGCGATCGTCGGTCAGCAGGCACGCAATGCACTGGGCGGACACTATCAGCAGGAACTTGATCTGGTCTCGATGTTCAAGGATGTGGCTGGCGCCTACGTCATGCAGGCCTCCTCGCCGGCGCAAATCCGGCATCTGATCGACCGGTCGATCCGCACCGCGCTGGCCCGGCGGACGCCCACGGTGATCATCCTGCCCAACGATATCCAGGAGGAGCCGTACGAGGATCCGCCGCGCGCTCACGGCACCCTGCACTCTGGCGTCGGCTACAGCGCGCCAGGCATCAAGCCTCGTGACGCTGACCTCGACCGCGCCGCCGAGGTGCTCAACGCCGGCAAGAAGGTCGCGATGCTCATCGGTGCCGGCGCACTCAACGCCACCGAGGAGGTGATCGCCGTCGCCGACCGCTTGTCCGCCGGCTGCGCCAAAGCGCTGCTCGGCAAGGCGGCGCTCCCCGACGATCTCCCCTGGGTCACCGGCTCGATCGGCCTGCTCGGCACCGAACCCAGCTACAACATGATGATGGAATGCGACACGCTGCTGATGGTCGGCTCGGGGTTTCCGTATTCCGAGTTCCTGCCGAAGGAAGGCGCGGCGCGCGGCGTGCAGATCGACATCGACGCCAGCATGATGGCGATCCGTTTTCCCATGGAGGTTGGCCTGGTGGGCGATGCCGCCGAGACGCTGCGCGCCCTGCTGCCGCGACTGAAACCCAAGAGCGATGGCGCCTGGCGCCAGGGCATCGAAGACGACGTCGCGAAATGGTGGAAGACGCTCGATGATCGGGCACATCAGCCCGCGGCACCGGTCAATCCGCAACTCGTCGCCTGGGAGCTGTCTCCGCGCCTGCCCGACCGCGCCATCGTCACCAGCGATTCCGGCTCCTGCGCCAACTGGTTCGCGCGCGACCTGAAGATGCGCCGCGGCATGACGGCCTCGCTCTCAGGCGGCCTCGCCTCGATGGGTGCCGCGGTGCCCTATGCGCTCGCCGCGAAATACGCGCATTCCGACCGCCCGGTGATTGCCCTTGTCGGCGACGGCGCGATGCAAATGAACAACATGGCCGAACTGATCACCGCCGCGAAGTATTGGCGCGAGTGGAAGGATCCGCGCTTCATCGTCTGCGTCTTCAACAACGAAGACCTCAACCAGGTGACCTGGGAGCAGCGCGTCATCAACGGCGATCCGAAATTCGAGGCATCGCAGCGCATCCCGAACGTGTCCTATTCGCGCTTTGCCGAGCTGATCGGCCTCTCCGGCATCTACGTCGACAGCCCGCAGCTACTGGGCTCGGTTTGGGACCAGGCGCTCGCGAGCCAGATGCCGGTGGTGCTGGAGGTGAAGACCGATCCCGAAGTGCCGCCGCTGCCGCCGCACATCACCTTGCAGCAGGCCAAGAACTTCTCTCTTGCGCTGATGAAGGGCGATCCCAACGAGAGCGGAGTGATCAAGGGCGCGGCGCGGCAGGTGTTGGAAAAGATCCTGCCTGGAAGTGAATGAGGTGAAGCATGAGCGATTTCCGCGATATCCAGCACGGCGTCAACGATCCCGTCGATGGCCTCGACGTGAAGCGGCAGATCAACGACAACCGGACGCCGCATGAACGGGCACAACGACATGCAGACGTGCGTGCCGAGGCCACTGCCACGCCGAGCGAGCCGTTCCTGCCCGAACGGCTTCGGCGCAAGCCGACGGATCCCATCAACCCACGGAGCGGGCGGAGACCGACGGATTAGCCGTTAGGAACTCCGGCCGCTGCAGCGTGTTGGTGGGCGCAACGCCGCGCGGCGAGAGGCTGCGCGCCCATTCGGAGGGATCGGACCATGAAACGAATGATTATCGCAGCTGCTTGCGTGCTGCTCGCAGGCCCCGCGCTCGCCCAGTCGCTCGGCGAGAAAACCGGCGTCAACTCGGCGCTCGGCGTCGCGCCCGCCACCACCGACTTCGTCAAGGAAGTCGCCATCAGCGACATGTTCGAGATCGAATCGAGCAAACTTGCCGAGCAGAAAGGCAACGCGCAGGAAAAGACATTTGCGCAACAGATGGTGACCGACCACACCAAGACCAGCAGCGAACTGAAGGGCCTC
The DNA here is from genome assembly GCF_040548605.1 of Bradyrhizobium sp. JR4.1. Classification (NCBI taxonomy): domain Bacteria; kingdom Pseudomonadati; phylum Pseudomonadota; class Alphaproteobacteria; order Hyphomicrobiales; family Nitrobacteraceae; genus Bradyrhizobium; species Bradyrhizobium sp. JR4.1. The sequence goes on along the minus strand of NZ_JBEPRY010000014.1, from coordinate 118,311 downwards.
GTCACCGGCGGCAAGGTGCAGGCGACCCTTCCGACAGCGCTCGACAGCTCGCATCAGAGCAAGCTCGACAAGCTCAAGAGCGCGAATGGCAGGGACTTCAGCTCGGATTACAATTCGTACCAGGTCAGCGCCCACGAGGACGCGGTCTCGCTGTTCGAGCGTTACGCCAAGGGCGGCGACAATTCCGACCTGAAGGATTGGGCCGGCAAGACGCTGCCGGCGCTCAAGCACCATCTCGACATGGCCAAGGAGCTCGGCAAGGCGCCAAGCGTCGGCCAGACCAAGTAAACATCTTCCGAGGACGCCGGCTTGCGGGTCGGCGTCCTCTCGTTTTGCAACGATGCCTCTCTCCGCGCATTGAGATCGCGAGATCGCGGAGATCGTCATGACACATCACGACAAGGCTTCAGTATCCCGCCGGCACGTCGTCCAAGCGGCGAGCGCAACGCTTGCTGCCGCTTCGCTGGCCTCTTCCACAGCGAAAGGAGACACGTCCATGGCCGAGCAGAAAATGGCCGAGCAGAACCTGGTCGATCCCGTCACCCGCTTTCCAAAGCCGCCGTTCAAGAAGCAATCGCAGCCCTGGCCTGGCCTCGCCGGCAAGATGGAGCCGCCCCCGGATCACGGCGAGACCAGCTACAAGGGCTCCGGCCGGCTCGCCGGCCGCAAAGCGCTGATCACCGGCGGCGATTCCGGTATGGGCCGCGCCGCTGCGATAGCCTACGCACGCGAAGGCGCCGACGTCGCCATCAACTATCTACCGGCCGAAGAGCCGGATGCGCAGGACGTCATCGCGCTGATCAAGAAGGAAGGGCGTATCGGGCTCGCGATTCCCGGCGACCTCAAGGCTGAGGCTTTCTGCAAGAAGCTGGTCGAGCAGGCCGTCCAAGGTCTCGGCGGACTCGACATCGTCGTCTGCAACGCGGCGCGGCAGCAGACACGTGCGTCCATTCTCGACGTCTCCTCGGAAGACTTCGACGCGACCATGAAGACCAACATCTACGCGCCGTTCTGGATCATCAAGGCGGCGCTGCCGCATTTGAAGCCCGGCTCGTGCATCATTGGCACGGCATCGGAGCAGGCTTACGATCCCTCGCCCGATCTCTATGACTACGCGCAGACCAAGGCGGCGACGATGAACTACGTCAAGTCGCTGGCAAAGCAGTTGGGTCCGAAGGGCATTCGCGTCAATGGCGTCGCCCCGGGACCGATCTGGACGCCACTCCAGGTCTCCGGCGGCGCCACGATGGAGAAGCTCGAAAAATTCGGCGGCATGACGCCGCTCGGCCGTCCCGGCCAGCCCGCCGAACTGGCCTCCATTTACGTGCAGCTTGCCGCAGCCGACGCGAGCTATGCGACCGGCCAGGTGTATGGGTCCGCTGGTGGATCGGGACAGCCGTAAACGGCGCTTTGGTCCGGCCCCAGGCTGATGCCGCAAGGTAGGGCCCAGGAACCTTCTTTGTCTTCGGGCTTTACAAAACTGTCACAAAGGACATCACGCTTGCAGACCGATGGCATTGGTAGAGGTCAAACCCAGCCGGATCGACACCGCGATCGCGGATACGATCGCTGATCACACCAATTCAGGCGTCGAGCACACGGCGCAGACATTGACCTGGGCCGCTGACGAGCACGTGCTGCTCGCGCTGGCCGCAATAGGGTGGCTCTATACTCATATTCGGCAGCCGCAACAGCGGCCCGTGGCAAACCACGTCCTGGCCGTGTCGCTCGCGACGGCCGCCCTGCCGCATGTCCTGAAATCCGTGTTCGATCAGACCAGGCCAGACCGGCTGACCATACGCGGGCACGGGCATGGAGTACCCGTCTCAGGACGAGCGCGCGACGCCTTCCCGTCCGGTCACGCGGTCCATATGGGCGCTCTTGCCTCGGCGGCGGGCTTGCTACCGAAGACGCCGCGCCGATTGCTGCGCACGGTTGCGATCGCGCTGTCACTGACACGGATCGCGGTGCTCGCGCACTGGGCAAGCGACGTGGTCGCAGGCTTTGCGCTTGGCGCGGCCGTAGAGAGACTCTTGCGGCCATGGACACTGACGCAATCGTTCCGCAAGCAAGTCAATCGGCGGGAAAAGCCGTGACCGAATATATCGTGCGCTTCATCGCCGGTGGCATCATCGTCTCCGCTTTTGCGATCTTGGGCGATATGCTCAAACCCAAAAGCTTTGCGGGGTTGCTCGGCGCGGCACCGTCGGTCGCACTGGCGACGCTCGGCATCGCCGTCGTCCAGCACGGCCCGCAATATGCTGCGGCCGAAAGCTGGACGATGATCTATGGCGCGGTCGCGCTCGGCTGCTACAGCGTCGTCGTCTGCCATCTGCTGATCAGATACCGTGTGTCCGCGCTGCCCGCGACAGTCCTTGCTGTTATCGTGTGGCTTGCAGTCGCCTTCGGCCTGCTCGCCGGGTTCGGAGGTGCGGCCTGATGCCGGTCAAGCTGTCGCTCTCCGCGCTCAAGCAGACACGCTGGTACGAATACGGCATTCGTTTCCTGCTCGGTGGCCTGGCGACCGTGCTCACGGGGGTTCTGGGAGCGCGCTTCGGTGTGTCCGTCGGCGGACTTTTCCTTGCGCTTCCCGCCATCTTTTGCGCGAGCGCCACGCTGGTCGAAAGCCATGAACGCCGCACCAAGGAGAAGGCCGGCCTCAGCGGCACGCGCCGCGGGCAAGAGGCCGCCGCGCTCGACGCGGCTGGTGCCGCCTGGGGAAGCATCGGTCTCCTGGCATTCGCTGCCGTCTTTCATTTCACCGTGGCCGCGAGCGTTCCGGGCGCTTTCGCTGCCGCGTTGACAGTCTGGACCATCGTTTCGGTCTTGGCCTGGTGGCTCAGGCGCAAGCTTCGCATCGTCTCCCGCAAATCGCACCGATCAGCCCATTCGCTATCGTCAAAGGGCTCTCCCCTTGCGAAGCGCTAGCCCGCTTTGGCATGCGTTGACGGCCGCAATCTCGGCGGTTGAAGGCCCGGACTGTTGGCCCAGCGCTCGACCTGCTCGATGACCTTCTGGTGGCTGGGGCGCACCGGCTTGGGTGCCGCGCTCTCGTCGACATGTTTGCGGGGCAATGTGACTTCGCTCGTCATGAGGTCTCTCCCATTTGCCGGAAGCATACACCCGCCCAACGACCTTTGCACCATTCAACTTGTTGATTTTGCTATATTATTTTACTCACTTGGCGCCATAGCCGCATCTTATGGAACCGCGGTGGAATGAGTTCGTTGAGTAAACTACTCAACTTGCTCATTTTGGATGATTGATCATGAACGACCTTCGCGCCGAGCGGCTCCAGGTCATGCTGTCACCGGAAGAACTGGCCGCGGTCGACGACTTCCGGTTCAAACATCGCATGCCGACGCGAGCCGCGGCTGTGCGCGAGCTCCTCAAGCTCGGCCTGGCCACCGCCGCTGTCGATGCAGGGCCTAATGTCAAATCGAGCAGGTTCGGGGTTTTCGGGCGCGGCCCGGACGGCCATACGCAACCGCATCCGCACCGCGACGCCGAGGATTAGTCCAGCCTGATGCTCAAGCAAACGGCCCCGGCACGGGGTGCCAGGGCCGTCCTTGGAGATTGCTTCCGGATCACCGGGGGCATGACAGCCGGAAGCAATCCCTCGACTCTTTGCGTGCGAATTCGTTCCTGATGGAATTAGCCGCTCGGGGCGTCGCCGGAATCATCCGGCGCCATGCCGGAGCCAGGCGTCTTGCTGTTGTCGTTCAGTTTGGGATCGCGCGTAGCCTCACGAGAGGGCGAGCCCTTTGGCTCCGACTTGTGCACGGTCTGCGCGCGCTGCTTGTCCCGCGGCTGCTGTTCACCGCGCTGATCTCTGATGATGCCTTGGTCGGAATGGGCCATGATAGCTCTCGCCTCTTTGCTGTCTCGAAGCGCTTACGCGCCGGAGCGTCGAAGGTTCCGGCCCGCGAGATCGGACTGCTAACTGTGCGCTGAGTGCACCGGGGCCGATGCATTTTCGTGATGCACCTGCCGCACTGTCGTCACGGTGGCGAACGCGACCGACACGCCAAAGGCGAGGATGAGCGAAAGAAGAGCCAGACGTGGAGCCATTGCAAAAACCTCCTGGAATAGGAAATCAACGCGATCGACTGTTACGAATGATCCTGCTTGCTGTCCGTGAGCAGTCTCACACGCAGATCCACGAAACGAGAGCGTTACGCATCCTGCTTTTGACGGATGCGGGCTGGAACGGGCGGCACCTCGCCGTCGAGCCAATCCTGCTCGTCGGCAAGTGCCGTCCACGCATTCGCCATGCGCAGAAAACGATTGTGTGCCGGCTGCCCTTCGGCCCTCTCGGCGAGCTGGAGGCAGTTGTCGGCGTTATTCCTGAAGATCTCGGACTGTTTCATCAGTATGAATTGGGGACGGAACCGTCGCGTCGCAACCGCCCTTACCGGATCGTAACATCTGCGGAACTTTCGACCGCCGTCCGCCTTGGATATCCATGCGGATTCTTCTCGCGATCGTTTTGGCATTCGTCAGCACGGCAGCGCTTGCCGACAGCACTGGGGAGCGAAGGCCGGGCGGCCGCACGCCGACCGCAACCGAGACCATCAGCGATCTCTACAGCTTCAGCCGCTTCCAGCAGGGTCTGCTGGAGAGCACCGACCTCAAGGGCAATGCCGAGGTCAAGAACCTCGCCGCCCTGCGTGCCGAAGAAGCGGCCCGGCGCGATAAGACCCTGAAGCCAATTCAGGAGGCGATCGGCACCGAACCGCGCGTCACCAAGACGACCCCGGCGAGCGCGAGCCTGGTCGAGCCCGAAACCTCGGACGGACCCACTTTCGTCAGAAGCTTCTATGCCGCGCAGATTCCCGAGTATGAATCTGTCATCGACTTGCTCGAACGCTATCTCAAGGCACCCGACAATGCCGCGCTTGCAGCGTTCGCGCGCGAGCAGCTCCCGATGTTGCGCTCGCAGGTCAAGGACGCCGAGCGCACCATGGCAGACAAGTAGACCGTTCACTTGTCGCTGGGATGACTTTGCTGGCTCTCCGGCCGCACGGTGCGGTTGCTCTCCGGCATCCTGTCGCGGCCGGCATCCCCATTGTCATCCTTGCCGCCCGAACTCGACGTGCCGCTACCGCTGGGGTTAGGCCGGGTCGACGTACCCGTAGTTGGTGTGTCCGCGCGTGGCGTGGCGGAGCTTGCGGCGGGATCGCCGGTGACGGCCCCACGGCCGCTGGGGGCCCCGCCCTGCGCGAACGCCGATCCGGCCAACAACATCACGGTCCCGATGACGGCAAATCCTGCTTTCATGTGCGCTCTCCCTCCATCTGCGGGCTAACGGCACGCCCGGCGCTCCGTTCCGGAAGGCAGATAACCAAGTCGCTGAAAACAAACGGCCGGCCCGGAAATACTGGAACCGGCTGGAACCATTCCGAGGGATCGCACTTAGGTTAATCGGGCTGAGCAAAGCAGGTTCCACTTCCTGGCGCCGTCACGTTGGCGCTTGATTTCGAATTTGGCTGACGCTCTATTTTGATAAACCGCGTCTCGCCTGGGAATCGGCCGACGCCTGCGGGGGAATCAGTATGAGCGACCTCGATCCCGGATCTGCATCACGTTCCGGTCGTCGCGTTCCAAAGCCAAAAACCAACGGCATGTCGGAGCCCGATTCCCGGGCAGAATTGCTGCTCGCCCTGCAGGCCATGCGCAACGGCGATTTCTCCGTGCGCATGAGCGGCGACTATCTCGGCATCGACGGCAAGCTCGCGGACACTTTCAACGACATCATCGCCGCCAATCAGCGCATGGCGCAGCAGCTCGAACTGGTCGGCCAGGTCGTGGGCCGCGAGGGCAAGACGCGGCAGCGCGTAAAGTTTGGGCTGGCCTCCGGCTCCTGGGCCGACATGGAAGGCTCCGTCAACACGCTGATCGACGATTTGCTGTGGCCGACGCGCGAGGTGACGCGCGCGGTCGCGGCCGTGGCGCAGGGCGACCTGCTCCAGACCGTCAAGCTCGACGTCGATGGGCGTCCCTTGCGCGGCGAATTCCTGCAGTCGGCGACCATCGTCAACACCATGATCAAGCAGCTCGGCGTGTTCACCTCCGAAGTGACGCGCGTGGCGCGCGAGGTCGGCACCGAGGGCAAGCTCGGCGGCCAGGCCCAGGTACCTGAGGTGACCGGCGTCTGGAAGGATCTGACCGAGAGCGTCAACTCGATGGCGAACAACCTGACGAACCAGGTTCGCAACATCGCCGAGGTGACGATCGCGGTTGCGAACGGCGACCTCTCGAAAAAGATCACGGTCGACGTCCGCGGCGAGATCCTTCAGCTCAAGGAAGCCATCAACACGATGGTGGACCAGCTCCGTTCCTTTGCCTCGGAAGTGACGCGCGTGGCGCGCGAGGTCGGCACCGACGGCAAGCTTGGCGGCCAGGCCATCGTGCCAGGCGTCGCCGGCACCTGGAAGGATCTCACCGATAGCGTCAACGCGATGTGCGGCAACCTCACCGCGCAGGTGCGCAACATCGCCAACGTCACCACCGCCGTGGCGCGCGGCGACCTGTCGCGCAAGATCACGGTCGACGTGCGCGGCGAGATCCTGGAGCTGAAGGACACCATCAACACCATGGTGGACCAGCTCAACTCGTTCGCCTCGGAAGTGACGCGCGTGGCGCGCGAGGTCGGCACCGAAGGCAAGCTCGGCGGCCAGGCCCAGGTGCCGGGCGTCGCCGGTACCTGGAAGGACCTCACCGACAACGTCAATTTCATGGCGTCGAACCTCACCGCGCAGGTCCGCAACATCGCCGATGTTGCCACCGCCATCGCGAGCGGCGACCTGTCGAAGAAGATCACGGTGAACGTCTCGGGCGAAATCCTTCAATTGAAGGAAACGCTCAACACCATGGTCGACCAGCTCAACGCCTTCGCCGGCGAAGTCACGCGCGTCGCGCGCGAGGTCGGCACCGAGGGGCGGCTCGGCGGCCAGGCCAACGTGCTAGGCGTCGCGGGCACGTGGAAGGACTTGACCGAGAGCGTCAACTCGATGGCCTCGAACCTCACCGCGCAGGTCCGTAACATCGCCGAGGTGACGACCGCGGTCGCGGGCGGCGATCTGTCGAAAAAGATCACGGTCGATGTCCGCGGCGAAATCCTGGAGCTGAAAGACACCATCAACACCATGGTGGACCAGCTCAACGCCTTTGCCGGCGAAGTCACGCGCGTCGCCCGCGAGGTCGGCACTGAAGGCAAACTCGGCGGCCAGGCCCAGGTGCGCGGCGTCGCCGGCACCTGGAAGGATCTCACCGACAGCGTCAACTCGATGGCCTCGAACCTGACCGGCCAGGTCCGCAACATCGCCGAGGTCGCGACTGCGGTGGCCAAGGGTGATTTGTCGAAGAAGATCACCGTCAACGTGTCAGGCGAAATCCTTCAGCTGAAGGAAACGCTCAACACCATGGTGGACCAGCTCAACGCCTTCGCCGGCGAAGTCACGCGCGTCGCGCGCGAGGTCGGCACCGAAGGCAAGCTCGGCGGTCAGGCCGAAGTGCCCGGCGTCGCCGGCACCTGGAAGGACCTCACCGACAGCGTCAACTCGATGGCGGGCAACCTCACCGCCCAGGTCCGCAACATCGCCGAAGTCGCGACTGCGATCGCCGGCGGCGACTTGTCGCGCAAGATCACCGTGGACGTGCGCGGCGAGATCCTTCAGCTCAAGGACACGCTGAACACGATGGTCGACCAGCTCAACCGCTTCGCCGGTGAAGTGACGCGCGTCGCGCGCGAGGTCGGCACCGAAGGCCGGCTCGGCGGTCAGGCCAACGTGCCCGGCGTCGCCGGCACCTGGAAAGACCTCACCGACAGCGTCAACTCGATGGCGGGCAACCTCACTGCCCAGGTCCGCAACATCGCCGAAGTCACCACTGCCGTGGCGCGCGGCGACCTCTCGCGCAAGATCACCGTCGACGTCCGTGGTGAGATTTTGGAGCTGAAGAACACCATCAACACCATGGTGGACCAGCTCAACGGCTTCGCCGGTGAAGTGACGCGCGTCGCGCGCGAGGTCGGCACCGAAGGCAAGCTCGGCGGCCAGGCCGAAGTCCCCGGCGTTGCCGGCACCTGGAAGGATCTCACCGACAACGTCAACTTCATGGCCTCGAACCTGACGGCGCAGGTCCGCAACATCGCCGAGGTCGCGACCGCGATCGCCGGCGGCGACCTGTCGAAGAAGATCACGGTGGACGTGCGCGGCGAAATTCTGCTGCTCAAGGACACCTTGAACACCATGGTCGAGCAGCTTCGCTCCTTCGCCGCGGAAGTGACACGCGTCGCACGTGAGGTCGGCACCGAGGGGCGGCTCGGCGGCCAGGCCGTCGTGCCCGGCGTCGGCGGCACCTGGAAGGACCTCACCGACAACGTCAACCTGCTGGCCGCGAACCTCACCACCCAGGTCCGCAACATCGCCGAAGTCACCACCGCGGTGGCGCGCGGCGACCTGTCGCGCAAGATCACCGTCGACGTGAAGGGCGAAATCCTCGAGCTCAAAAACACCATCAACACCATGGTGGACCAGCTCAATGCGTTCGCCGGCGAAGTCACGCGCGTTGCGCGCGAGGTCGGCACCGAAGGCGAACTCGGCGGCCAGGCCCAGGTGCCCGGCGTCGCCGGCACCTGGAAGGATCTCACCGACACCGTCAACTTCATGGCGGCGAACCTGACCGAGCAGGTCCGCGGTATCGTCAAGGTGGTGACCGCGGTCGCCAACGGCGATCTCAAGCAGAACCTCACCGTGAAATCGAAGGGCGAGGTCGCCGCACTCGCCGACACCATCAACAACATGACCGAGACGCTCGCGACCTTCGCCGACCAGGTGACGTCGGTGGCGCGCGAGGTCGGCGTCGAGGGCCGGCTGGGCGGTCAGGCCGACGTGCCCGGCGCCGCCGGCACCTGGAAGGACCTCACCGGCAACGTCAATCTCCTGGCGGCCAACCTCACCTCGCAGGTGCGCGCGATCGCGGAAGTGGCGACCGCCGTGACCAAGGGCGACCTGACGCGGTCGATCCAGGTCGACGCCCGCGGCGAGGTCGCGGAGCTGAAAGACAACATCAACACGATGATCACCAACCTCCGTCTCACGACGGACGTGAACACCGAGCAGGATTGGCTGAAGACCAATCTGGCGAAATTCACCAACATGCTTCAGGGCCAGCGCGACCTCACCACTGTCGGTCGCCTGCTGCTGACCGAATTGTCGCCGCTGGTGAACGCGCATACCGGCGTGATCTATCAGGTCGAGAACGAAGACAATCCGCGGCTCCTGCTGCTTGCCTCCTATGCCGGCGACGGCGTCTATCCGTATCCGCGCGTGCTGCCATTCGGCGACGGCCTGATCGGCCAATGCGCGCTCGACCGGCGCCCGCGCGTAATTGCGGACATTCCGCCCGACGTGGTGCCGATCAATTCGGCGCTGCTTCGCGTCGCGCCGAAGAACCTCGTGGTGCTGCCGGTGCTGTTCGAAGGCCAGGTCAAGGCGGTCATCGAGCTCGCCTCGCTCACCTCCTTCACGACCTCGCAGATGACCTTCCTGGAGCAGCTCACGGACTCGATCGGCATCGTGCTCAACTCGATCGAAGCGACAATGCAGACCGAAGGCCTGCTCAAGCAGTCGCAGCAGCTCGCCGGCGAACTCCAGACCCAGCAGCGCGAATTGCAGCAGACCAATGACCAGCTCGAACAGAAGGCGCAGCAGCTCGCCGAGCGCAACGTCGAAGTCGAGCGCAAGAACCAGGAGATCGAGCAGGCCCGCCGCGCACTGGAGGAAAAGGCGACCGAGCTCGCGCTGACCTCGAAGTACAAGTCCGAATTCCTGGCCAATATGAGCCACGAGCTGCGCACGCCGCTGAACTCGATCCTGATCCTCGGCCAGCAGCTCACCGACAATCCGGACGGCAATCTTACCGGCAAGCAGGTCGAATTCGCCCGCACCATCCACGGCGCCGGCACCGACCTACTCAATCTCATCAGCGACATTCTCGATCTCTCCAAGATCGAGTCCGGTACGGTGACGGTCGACGCCGAGGAAATCCTGACCGCGAACCTGCTCGAGACGGTCGGGCGGCCGTTCCGTCACGAGGCGGAGAACCGCAATTTGTCGTTCAAGATCGACGTCGATCCGAATCTCGCACGCAGCCTCGTCACCGATTCCAAGCGCCTGCAGCAGGTTTTGAAGAACCTGCTCTCCAACGCCTTCAAGTTCACCGCCGAGGGCGAAGTGCGCCTGAAGGTCGCCGCCGCGGTCGGCGGCTGGGGCACGGATCATCCCGTACTGAACTCGGCGCCGGCCGTGATCGCATTCGAAGTGTCCGATACCGGCATCGGCATTCCCCTGGAGAAGCAGAAGCTGATCTTCGAGGCGTTCCAGCAAGCGGATGCCGGCACCAGCCGCAAATATGGCGGCACCGGCCTCGGCCTTGCGATCAGCCGCGAGCTCGCAAGCCTGCTCGGCGGCGAGATCCACCTGCGCAGCTTGCCGGGCAAAGGCTCGTGCTTCACGCTTTACCTGCCGCTGAAATATTCCGGCCCGACGCTCGCGCCCCGCGCGACGCCCCAACAAAGCCAGCCGCCGGCGCTGCAGCCCGCTACAGCCGAACCGCAGCGCGTCATCGAGCAGCTTCCCGACGACCGGCTCAACCTCGAACCCGGCGACAGTATCCTCCTGATCGTCGAGGACGACCCGCACTACGCACGCGTGCTGGTCGACCTCGCGCGCGACAAGGGATTCAAGGTGCTGGTCGCCGCACGCGGCGCGGAGGCGCTGGAGCTAGCAAAGCAGTACCAGCCGAGGGCCGTGTCGCTCGACGTATTCCTGCCGGATATGCTCGGCTGGACCGTGTTGAGCCAGCTCAAGCACAATCCGCTGACCCGCCACATCCCCGTGCAGATCATCACGCTCGACGAGGACCGCCAGCATGCGCTGGCGCGCGGCGCCTTCTCCTTCGTCAACAAACCGACGACGACCGAGGGCGTCTCGGCCGCGCTGACCCAGATCAAGGAATATGCGCGGCCGCGGCGCAAGCGGCTGCTGATCGTCGAGGACAACGAGGCCGAGCAGCTCTCGATCCGCGAGCTCCTGCATCACGACGACATCGAGATCGTGACGACCGGCACCGGTGCCGACGCGCTCTCGATGCTGCGTGAGACCCCCTGTGATTGCGTCGTGCTCGACCTGCGCCTGCCCGACATGACCGGCTTCGAGGTGCTGGACCAGATCCGCAACGACGAGGCGCTCTCGAACGTTCCGGTCGTCGTCTTCACCGGCCGCGAGCTGTCGGCCGAGGAAGATGCGGAGCTCCACACCATGGCGCGAAGCATCGTGGTCAAGGGCGTGGAATCGCCGGAGCGCCTGCTTGACGAGACCGCGCTGTTCCTGCATCGCGTGATCACGGAGTTGCCGGTCGAGAAGCAGCGCATGCTCGAGAAGCTGAACAGTTCCGACGAAGACCTGATCGGCAAGACAGCCCTGCTCGTCGACGACGACGCCCGCAACATCTTCGCGCTGTCGAGCGTGCTGGAGCGGCGCGGCATGAAGGTGCTGACGGCCACGACCGGCAACGAGGCGGTGACCTTGGTCGAATCCAACCCGGAGATCGCCATCGTGCTGATGGACATCATGATGCCGCAGATGGATGGCTATCAGACCATCGGCGTCATTCGTGAAAATCCGACCTTCGCCCGTCTTCCGATCATCGCGTTGACGGCCAAGGCCATGAAGGGCGACCGCGAGAAGTGCCTCGAGGCCGGCGCGTCCGACTACCTCGCCAAACCCGTCAACACCGATCAATTGCTGCTTGCAATCCGCATGTGGCTGCACCGCTGAGTTGGATGCCCGTATGGACCACGAAAAGGTCAACATCCTCCTCGTCGACGACCAGCCGGCCAAGCTGCTCGCCTATGAGGTGATCCTGAAGGATCTCGGCCAGAACCTCGTGATCGCCTCGTCCGGTCGCGAGGCTCTCGAGGTGCTGCTCAAGACCGAGATCGCGGTGATCCTGGTCGACGTCTGCATGCCCGAGCTCGACGGCTTCGAGCTCGCCGCGATGATCCGTGAGCACCCGCGCTTCCAGAAGACCGCGATGATCTTCATCTCGGCCATTCAAGTCAGCGACATCGACCGCCTGCGCGGCTACGAGATGGGCGCCGTCGACTACGTCCCGGTCCCCGTCGTGCCGGAGGTGCTGCGCGCCAAGGTCAAGGTGTTTGCGGAGCTCTATCGCAAGACGCGCGAACTCGAACGACTGAACCAGGATCTCGAGGACCGCGTGCGCGCACGCACCGCCGAGCTGGAGAATTCCACTGCAAAGCTGCGCGAGAGCGAAGAGCGGCGCAGTATGGCGATCGCCGCCGGCAAGATGGGTTCCTGGGACTGGGACTGGATCACCGGCGACTGGATGTGGGACGAGGGACAGTACCGCATCTTTGGTGTTGGCCCGGAGAGCTTCGCGGTGAATCCGGCCAACGTTCAGGCGCTGTTGCATCCGGATGACGTCGATCAGTTGCGCAAGGCGATCGCCGAATTCAACAAGGGCACACGCTCCTATGAAACGGAGTTCCGCATCGTGCGGCCCGACGGCGATGTGCGCTGGTGTGTCGGCACGGCCGCCGCCACGGTTGACGATAGCGGTCGGGTCATGCGCGTCAGCGGCGTGACGGTGGACATCACCGAACGCAAGCGCGCCGAGGAACGGCAGACTCTCCTGGCGCGGGAAGTCGATCATCGCGCCAAGAATGCGCTGGCGCTGGCGCAATCGATTGTGCGCCTCACCCGCGCCGACGAGGTCAAAGCCTATGTCAGCGCCGTCGAGGGACGCATCAATGCACTGGCGCGCGTGCATACGATCCTGTCGCTGTCGAGCTGGCAGGGCGCAGAACTCTCGAAGCTGATCGACGAGGAGCTTGCGCCCTATTCCCTCGGCGGCCAGATCAAATTGGCGGGGTCCGAAGTTCAGTTGCTGCCGGCGACCGCCCAGACGCTGGCGCTGGCGCTGCACGAGCTTTTCACCAACTCGGCGAAGTATGGCGCGCTCTCGACGCGGACGGGACGGCTCGCGATCGACTGGCAGGTCGAGGACGAGCTGCTCACGCTGACGTGGGAGGAATCCGGCGGCCCGCTTGTCATGACGCCGAAATCCCGCGGCTTTGGTACGCGGAGCCTGCTTGCGAGCGTCGAGTCCCAGCTCGGCGGGCAGGCGCGATTCGATTGGCGCGCCGAGGGTCTGTTGTGCCGGCTCGAGGTGCCGTTGGTCCGCAAGACTGCCGCGACGACTGCGCCCGGAAACTTCGAAGCCGCGAGCTCCGCCGAATTGCAGCGCGCGTCCGGTTAACCGGAGGCCGCACTCTTCCTGCGCTGCGTCGTTTGCGGTTCGCGCGCGACCCGCCCTTCGAGCCAGGCTTCCGTTTGGGCGAGATCGCGCAGCGCCTTGGCATAGCGGCGCGCCGCGCTTCGCTCCGCGCCGCGGGGCAGTTTGCGCGCTTTGCGGAGGATGTCCGCAGCGGCGTTGCGATAAGCCAGAGAGCGATAGAGAAAGACCACCTTACCCATATCGAATGTTCCCGTGTTGCAGGGTCATTCTCGCCCACCCGGCATGAACGTCGGATGAAGCGGGCGATAACGATTCCTTCATGCGGGTGGAACCGGCGCGTGTCGCAGGCGTTTCATGCGGGATTGGGATAGAGTTCCATGCGCGCGAAGAAGTCGTCGGACCTGATCTCTCCCAGCGGGCTCGTCAAGCTGATGACGCACGCGATGATGGGCGCAGCCCTCGGGCTCGCTTTCAGCCTCTTGCTCGTGCTGTCCAATCCCGGCGTCGCCAATTTGCTGAGTCACGGCGGAAGGCAGGCCGTTGTCGTTTTCGCCCTCACATTGGTGACGACGTTCGCGATCGGCGCAACACTGACCGGGGTCGTATTCATCCTCGAAGAGGACAAGCAATCTTGAAGGATGCGTGCTTTACCGGAACTTCCTTGTTCGGAACTCCTGCGACCAATGGCAGTTGGCTGCCTGCGTCAATTCAACTCAGGGAGTTCCCGCATATGAAGACCACCAAGCTCGCTCTTGCCGTGATGTTGGCAACCGGCCTCGCCGCCGCACCGTTCGCCGTGCAGGCCAAGTCGCACAAGGCAAAACACGGATCCTCGATGTCATCGTCGCAGACCACCACGGGCGCCAACACCAAGTCTTCCAAGGGTGCTGATCCCTCCGGTCAGGGCGGCTCCGGCCCCGGCTCCGACCAGGGCGGCACCATGACGAACAACAAGGGCGGCATGAGCAACACCAAGTAGGTGTTCCCCGAAATCATGAAGGCCCCGCGATCGCGGGGCCTTTTGCTTTGGTGTTCAAACGAACTTTTTCTCGGGCCGCTTCGTCGACATGCGGTATCGACGAGCCCCGCACGCGCGTTACGCCAAGGCTCAGCTACGATGGCTGCCCAGGATGTCAGGGTGGACGCCCGCAGGATCTGATTTCACCAGATGATCGAGCCGTGCCCGCTTGCGGGCGATCAAGAGCTGGGCCGCGGCGTCGTCGAGCCCCTCGCGTTGCAGCTGCCGGATGGCAGAGCCCAGTTCGAGAATCTCGGCGCGCAGCTTTAGAATCCGGTACACATCCGGGTCTTCCCCCACCGTGCGCTCCCAAAGCTCTCAGCGGCGCGCGACCACGCGCAGAGGACTACCTGCTGCCTTCGCGGAACGAAGGCGCATCCTATCGCGGACATTCGGCAGGACATCGCCGCCACCTGCAGCCTTCCATTCGCCGATCAGCAGATTGATTTTCCGGCGCAGATCCATCTGCGCCAGGGCCTTCTCCGTGCAGTCGCGATCGCGCTCGACGAGTTCGCGGACGGACACCTCGATATCGGCCATTTCCAACCTCAAGGCGCTGATTTTACGTCGAATTTCATTAATTCTATTGTCCATGACTTGTTAGAACAAAATAAGAACATATAGTCAAGTCACGATTTCAGAAGGGAGAAGCGATATGCAGGTTCAGGGTAGATACGACGCCAAAGCTTTCCTCACCGAGCAGATGACGCGGGCGCAGGGCCTCCGGCTGAAACGGCTGAGCGAAGAGGCGTATCAACCCGCGCAATATGCGCGGGATCTGTCCTCCAGCGAGGCAGCGCGGCGCATTCAGGTGCTGGAAGCGGAGATCGAGCTGGCGGATTCGTTCTAGGCTAGGCCGCGTATCCGGGACGTTGCTTGCGCTTTCGGAACTATGCCTGTCTCGGATTGTTTTCCCAGGCCAAGGGAGAACATGCATGGCACGCAAGGCAAAGAAGCGCCGCTACTCGCGCAGCTCCGGCAGCGATGTCGAAGGCGAGATGAAGCGCTACAAGAAGGGGACCGCGAAAAGCGGACTTGGCGGTCGAGGCGGACGCGTGAAGAGCCGCAAGCAGGCGATCGCGATCGGCCTGTCGAAAGCGCGCAAGAAGGGCAAGAAGGTCCCGAAGAAAGCAGCGAAACGGAAGTCGTCCAAGAAGACGTCAAAGAAGACATCTCGGAAAACATCCAAGAAGACTTCGAAGAAGAGTTCGAAGAAAACGTCGAAGCGCAAATCTTCCAAACGGTCGCGCTGACCTCCGTCAGATCATGCTGCCCGGCATGAAGCAGCGGATCGACACGCCGAACGCGGTCTTCACCGGCCACACCATGGTGCGGCCGGCCCGGTTCGGCTCGGTGATCACGGCTTCGTCCGGTACCTCGACCCATTCGCCGTCGAGCCGCACGCGATAATGTCCATTGTGCGAGTCCCAATCGGGATCGGCGACGGCAAACCCGTCCGCATCCGAGCAGCACGGACCGAGATGGCTGCGCAGGCCGTCGAACCACGGCTTAAGAGGTGAGTCCGCGTAGCGGCCGTCGTCACGCCCGAGAGCGTTTCCGCCCCACAGCACGAACGGCGCCACGAGCAGCGCAGCCGTCAGCGAGAGCTTCAATCGATCCATGTCGGCACCGATCAAATACGAATTGCCGGCCGGCTCAGCGGCGGCAAGTTCGAAGTTCCACGCTTGCAATCGTCGGCGGCTTCATTGCCGCCGAGTCCATACGAGATCCGTAATTGTGATGAACGAACACGGCTTTTTCGGACGAACCGGGTCATCCTCCCTGCCGTTAACGAGAATGTTATCGGCGGGCATCCGAAATCCTGAAGGCGAACAGGAAAGGCGGCCCGTAGGCCGCCTTTTTGGAGTTGCGCCGATCGACGTTCGACTTATGCGAGCGGCACCGCCACGAACCGGGTCGCCTGCGCGCTTCTGACCTGCAGCAGCACGCTGCGCTTGCCGGACGATTTCGCCTGCGCCAGCTCCGAACGGACATCGCCGATATTGGCGACGGCCTTGCCCCCCACATTGAGGATGACGTCGCCGGTCTGGATGCCGCGCTGCGCGGCCGGCCCTTGCGGATCGACTTCGGTGACGACGACGCCCTTTTGGCCGGCGCCCTGGACGTCCCCGGCCGGAGCCAGGCTGAGGCCGAGACGCGGCGGCATGCCGGCATCTGGCTGCGACTTGCCCTCGTCGGCTCTAGCCTGCCGCTCGTTCGGCAACTCGCCGAGCGCCAGTGTCACCGTCTTGTTGTCGCCCTTGTGGACGACATCGAGCTTCACGGACGTGCCTGGCGCCAGGGTGGCGATGGTGCGGGCGAGATCGCGGGAATCCTTGATCGCGGTGCCATTGACGGCGGTGATGACGTCGCCCGCCTCGATGCCCGCCTTCGCTGCCGGGCTGCCGTCCTGCGGATTGTCGACGATCGCGCCGCGCGCCTCCTTGAGGCCGAGGCTGTCGGCGATATCCGACGTCACCGGCTGCACCTGCACGCCGAGCCAGCCGCGTGTGACCGCGCCCTTGTCCTTCAACTGTGCGACGACGAGCTTTGCGGTCGAGGCCGGAATGTCGAAGCCGATGCCGACCGAGCCGCCGGAGGGCGAGAAGATCGCAGTGTTCACGCCGATCACGTTGCCATTCATGTCGAAGGCCGGGCCGCCGGAGTTACCCTTGTTGATCGGCGCGTCGATCTGGATGAAGTCGTCATAGGGACCGTTGCCGATGTCGCGACCGCTGGCCGAGACGATCCCGGCGGTCACGGTGCCACCGAGGCCGAAGGGATTGCCGACCGCGACCACCCAGTCGCCGATACGCGGCTTCTGGTCGGAGAATTTGACGAACGGAAAATCCTTCTTTCCCTCGACCTTGATCAGCGCGAGGTCCGTCTTCGGATCGGTGCCGACCACTTTCGCGCTGTAGATCGCGCCGTCGTCCATCGTCACTTGCACCGACTCGGCGTGATCGACGACGTGGTTGTTGGTCACGGCGTAGCCGTCCGCTGAGATGAAGAAGCCGGAGCCCTCACCCGTGATCATCTGGCGGTGCTGGCGCGGCATGCCTTCCATGCCACCCGGGCCGCGGAAGCCGAATTGCCGTGAGAACTGGTCGAACGGCGATGCTTCGTCCGAATCCATCCGGTTCTGTTGCAGCATCGCGCTCTTGTCGTTGTCCTGGTCGATCCTGACCCGGACCGAGATGACGGCGGGTTTGACCTTGCTGACGAGGTCGCCGAAGCCCGGCGGTGTCGCGGCGCTCTCCGCGGCCTGGGCGGGCGCAATGAAGGAGTTCGCGCCGAACGGCGAAGAGCCGGGGGCAGTCGCCAGCACGGCCAGGCCAAGCGCGGCCACGGTGCCGAGCAGCGCGAGCCGGCGCGGTCTCAGGATCTTGCGGGACGCGGTGGTGTCGGAATTGACGTGATCGTTCATGTCGATATGTCCATGTTGGGTAAGTCGCCTTGGACCCAACATGGTGGTCGCCACCTTACAGCGTCCCGTCCACGCGATTAAATCTTGGCAAAGTAGCCGGGGCCGGCGACACGGCCAAAAGTCGAGACTGCACGTTTGATGCAGCTCAACGCGGGCGCTGCGCACCGTGAAAGACTGCAGCTACCGGATGATGTCCATCGGAGGCGGTCATGTACAAAGACATTCTCGTCCACATCCCTACCGAGCGGCCGATGCGCCCGGTGATCGATGGCTCGATCTCACTCGCAGCGGGCCTCAACGCCCATCTCGATGCAGTCGCGGTTGGCTATGTGGCAACCAGCGCGGCCTACGTGATGGAGGGCGGCGCCGCGGTGGCGGCGGTGTTCGAGATGGAGCGCGAAAGCGCAGTGGAGCGGGCCGAGGCGGCGCTCGCGGTGTTCAAGAGCGAAGCGATGAACGCCGGCATTTCCTACACATGCCACCCACTCGGAGCGATGCCGGGGGATGCGGTCGGGTTGCTTGGCGAGATGGCGCGGCTGCACGATCTCAGCATCGTGCTCCAGCCGGATCCGGCGCAAGGCTCACTCGACAACGATGTGCCCCGCGAGATCCTGTTCCAGGCGGGCGGGCCGGTGCTTTTCCTGCCCTACACCTTCCATGGAGCGTTCAAGGCGAAACGAATCGGCATCTGTTGGGATGGCAGCCGCCTCGCCGCGCGCGCCATGCGCGACGCCGCACCATTCCTGGCTCGCGCCGAGGAGATCGTGATCATTGCGATCAACGAAACAGATATGGTTCCCGACGAAGTCTCGACGCGCAATCTGGCAAGGCATCTCGGCCGGCGCGGACTGTCGACCCGCACCGTCAACCTGTCGGCGGCGCGCTCCGACATTCAGCCGACCATGCTGTCGCTGGCAGCCGATGAGAACCTCGATCTTCTGGTCATGGGCGGCTACGGCCATTCGCGATTGCAGGAGCGGTTCCTCGGCGGTGTCACCCGCGCCATGCTGGAAGCCATGACCGTTCCGACGCTGATGTCGCATTAATCGAGGGACGACCAGGTCGGGCCGGTCACAAGACCTGTCGTTCGGGCCGACAACCTCGTCCTTGAGCGGTGCCGGCGTCGGCAAGTTCGGGTCATATTCGAACAGGTTGGCCCGTCACGCCGCGGCGGGCCTCTCCCACGCCGAGGCCTCGACGCCGTCCTCGTCGTGTTGCGCATTGCACGCGTCGAAATGCGCCTTGAGTTCGACTTCGGCGAGATATTCGAAATGTTCGGCCTGGCCGAGCAGTTCCCAACTCTGGAGCGGCCGGTAGGCGGCCTGCTGACGACAGAGGGACGCTAGCGCGCGATAGCGACGTACGTTGTCCATGAGACCCTCCCTCGCATTCACAGAGCTTATTGCCCTTATTTGCGTCAGGGCGATGGCGGTTGTGCAAAAGATTTGCTGCGCCCGCCGCGCGCTTGACCCGCTTCTAGGCAAACGCGTGTTGCGCCGAAAGTTCCAATCAGCGCGGACTCAATATGTCTGGTGGAAAGTGGCAGGCCCTGGCACAGCCCATTCGGGTACCGGCTCGCTCCGCCTGTATCCCATAGCCTACCGGATGAGCGCGGGCTCACCGGTCCGGATCGTCTGCGCCGCACTATGTTGCAGCTCCGGAACCCTGCCGGCTTCCGCAGCAGCGCGGATGGCGGCGATGTTGCCGGCATAGTCTGCGCTGCTCTTGCCGCGAAACACGGCGGAGCCCGCCACAAGCGTATCGGCACCCGCAGCGGCCACGGCAGCGGCATTGTCGCGCGTGATGCCGCCGTCAACCTCGAGCCGGATGGGCCGGTCGCCGATCATGCTTCGAATACGCCCGATCTTCTCGAGCTGGGACTCCAGGAAGGACTGGCCGCCAAAGCCCGGATTGACCGTCATCACCAGGACGAGATCGAGACGATCGAGCACATATTCGATCGCGCTTTCGGGAGTGGCGGGACACAGGCTGACACCGGCTTTCTTACCGAGCGCGCGGATGGCCTGGAGCGAGCGATCGAGATGCGGACCGGCTTCGGCATGCACCGTGATGACATCCGCGCCGGCCTTCGCGAACGCCTCGAGATAGGGATCGGCCGGCGCGATCATGAGATGCACGTCGAATATTTTCTTCGTCAGCGGCCGGATCGCCTTGATGACGTCCGCGCCATAACTGATGTTCGGAACGAAATGCCCATCCATGACGTCGCAATGAATCCAGTCGGCACCCGCAGCGTCGATCGCCGCGATCTCCTCGCCGAGGCGGGCGAAATCCGCAGCCAGGATCGACGGCGCGATGAGGATTTCTCTGGTCATGGCTTCGCACTCCCCTGCGCGTCCGCAACGCCGCTAAACACGCGGCTCGCCAGGACGTCCATGGCATCGATCGTTTCGAGGTCGGCGATCTCGAGCATGCGATCGAGATCGGATACCAGGCGATCGGCCTGCCGCAGGCGGATGCGGTCGACGGCATTGCGGATCGAGCGTGCATTCGAAAAGAACGGCTGGGTCCGGCGTAGCGCAATGTATTTCTCGAAAGCTTCGCGCGCCGCCGCCGAGAGGCGATAACCCCGTTCCTTCAGCATCAATTCGGCGATGACAAGCAGCTCGGCTTCCGCATAGTCCGGAAAGTCGATGTGATGGGCGATGCGCGAGCGGAAGCCGGGATTGGAGGCGAAGAAGCTGGTCATTCGCTCGCCATAGCCGGCAAGGATGACGACGAGGTCCTCGCGCTGGTTCTCCATCACCTGGAGCAGTATCTCGATCGCCTCCTGGCCGTAGTCGCGCTCGTTGTCGGGACGGTGCAGATAATAGGCCTCGTCGATGAACAGCACGCCGCCCATCGCCTTCTTCAGGATCTCCTTGGTCTTCGGCGCGGTGTGGCCGATATACTGGCCGACGAGATCGTCGCGCGTCACCGAGATCACCTGCCCGCGCCGCACGAAGCCGAGGCCGTGCAGGATCTTTGCCATGCGGAGCGCAACGGTCGTCTTGCCGGTGCCGGGATTTCCGGTGAACGACATGTGCAGCGTCGGCGGCGACGAAGCCAGTCCCGCACGCTGCCGGATACGTTCGATCAGCAAGAGCGACGCGATCTGGCGCACGCGGTTCTTCACCGGCTTCAATCCGATCAGCTCCTGCTCGAGCTGTTGCAGCGTGCCGGTGATTCCAGCCGCTTCGGCCTCCTTGCGGAGATCGAAACTGGTCTCGCCGGGCTCAGTGGTCATGGCGTGGGGAACATCCAGCATCGGCACCTCGAAGAAAAGGGCTTCGCCGCGGGGGAGCGGCGAAGCAGTGGTCCGCCAAGGAAACGGAGCAGGGAGTGCTCCGCGCGGAGGAGAATGAGTTAGGTTGGCGCGTGCGCGGGCTGCCGACGCACGGTGGTGTAGCGGATCGCGCGTCCGCCCACCTCCTGCCGCACCAGCTCGAACTCGGCCTCCTGCGGCGGGCGGTTGACGATGAACGAGATCCGCACCGACTCCCAGCCGTGGCTGGAGTCGAAGCCGCTGAGACGGATGTAACGGTCGCCATACACTCTGCGGCATTCGGCGAGCTCCATCATCACGCCGGCGGCGTCCTGGAGATCGAACATTGGCAGGCCCCACATCTCCCAATAGGTGTTGCGGGGATGCGGATCGTCGGTGAACTCGATGTTCACCGCCCAACCGTTGGTCAGGCAATACTGCACCTGCTTGGTGATCTGGTCGTCGGTCAGATCTGGAAGGAACGAGAAGCAGCCTTGGGTCAGCTTCATGTCAAATCTCCTCAAACGGTTTCGAGCGCGGTCGGCACGAAGTCCGGCGTGTCGGTGGATTCATAATTGAAGGAGACGTCCTTCCAGACCTCGAGTGCGGCTTTCAGGGGCGTGCAGGTCTCGGCCGCCCTGGCCAGGATCTCCGGACCTTCGTGGACATAGTCGCGGCCCTCGTTGCGGGCGAGGATCATCGCTTCCAGCGCCACGCGGTTGGCGATCGCGCCGGCCGCGATGCCCATGGGATGGCCGATGGTACCGCCGCCGAACTGCAGCACGACGTCCTCGCCGAGCAGGTCGAGCAGCTGGTGCATCTGGCCGGCATGGATGCCGCCGGAGGCGACCGGCATCATCTTGTTCAGGCTCGCCCAGGACTGGTCGAAGAACAGACCGTGTTCGAGTTTGGTCGGGTTGAAGTCCTCGCGGCAAACATCATAATAGCCGCGCGTAGTGTTCGGATCACCTTCGAGCTTGCCGACCACCGTGCCGGCATGGATGTGGTCGACGCCGGCAAGCCGCATCCACTTGGCGATGACACGGAACGACACGCCGTGGCTCTTCTGCCGCGTGTAGGTCGAGTGACCGGCGCGATGCAGATGCAGGATCATGTCGTTGCGACGCGCCCATTTCGCCATCGACTGGATCGCGGTGTAGCCGATCACGAGGTCGATCATGACGATGCACGACCCGAGCTCCTTCGCGAACTCGGCGCGCTCGTACATGTCCTCCATCGTTCCCGCGGTGATGTTCAGGTAGGTGCCCTTCGCCTCGCCGGAGGCCGCCTGCGCGCGGTTCACCGCCTCCATGCAATAGAGGAAGCGGTCGCGCCAGTGCATGAACGGCTGCGAGTTGATGTTCTCGTCATCCTTGGTGAAGTCGAGCCCGCCCTTCAGCGCCTCGTAGACCACGCGGCCGTAATTGCGGCCCGAAAGCCCGAGCTTGGGCTTGACGGTGGCGCCGAGCAGCGGCCTGCCGAACTTGTCGAGCCGCTCGCGCTCGACCACGATGCCGGTTGCCGGTCCCTGGAACGTCTTCACATAAGCGACGGGGAAGCGCATGTCTTCCAGACGCAGCGCTTTCAACGGCTTGAAGCCGAACACGTTGCCGATGATCGAGGCCGAGAGGTTGGCGATCGAGCCCGGCTCGAACAGGTCGAGGTCATAGGCGATGTAGGCGAAATACGAGCCCGGCGTGCCCGGCACCGGATCGACGCGATAGCATTTTGCGCGATACTTCTCCGCGGCGGTCAGGCGATCGGTCCACACCACCGTCCAGGTCGCCGTCGAGGATTCGCCGGCGACAGCGGCCGACGCCTCGATCGGATCGACGCCCTCTTGCGGCGTGACGCGGAACAGCGCGATGACATCGGTGTCCTTTGGCACATAGTCAGGCTCCCAATAGCCCATGCGCTTGTATTCCATCACGCCCGATCGATATCTTTCCTTGCCGCGGACGGTTCCTGCGTGTGCGTTCATAGCTCTCTCCTGCTCTTCTCTCTCTGAATGATTAGGCTGCGACAGGGTCGCGGGCGTCGACGCTCGGATCGAGTTCTCCGGCGCGGTAGCGCCGCGCCATCTCGCTCAAGGGAACGACCTTGATCCGGCTGGCGTGTCCTGCGGTCCCGAACTGCTCGAAGCGCTCGCGGCAGAGCTCGCGCATCGCATCCATCGCGGGCTTGAGGAATTTGCGTGGATCGAACTCCGAGCGCGTTTGCGCCGCAACTTTGCGGAACACCGCGGTCATCGCCAGTCGGCAGTCGGTATCGATATTGACCTTGCGCACGCCGCTCTTGATGCCGCGGACGATCTCCTCGACCGGCACGCCCCAGGTCTGCGGCATCTCGCCGCCGAACTGGTTGAACATGTCCTGAAGCGGCTGCGGCACCGAGGAAGAGCCGTGCATCACGAGATGCGTGTTCGGCAGCCGGCGATGAATCTCCTCGACCACCCGCATGGCCAGAATGTCGCCGTCCGGCTTGCGGCTGAACTTGTAGGCGCCGTGCGAGGTGCCCATCGCGATCGCGAGCGCATCGACCTTGGTGGCGCGGACGAAGTCGACCGCCTGGTCGGGATCCGTCAGCAACTGATCATGGCTGACCGTGCCTTCGACGCCGTGGCCATCCTCCTGCTCGCCGCCGCCATGTTCGAGCGAGCCGAGCACGCCGAGTTCGCCTTCGACGGAGGCGCCGACCCAATGCGCGAGATCGACGACGCGGCTGGTGATCGCGACATTGTACTCGTAATCGGCCGCGGTCTTGGCGTCGGCCTTGAGCGAGCCGTCCATCATCACGGAGGTGAAGCCATGCGCGATGGCGGAGGCGCAGGTCGCCTCGTCATTACCGTGGTCCTGGTGCATGCAGAGCGGGATGTCCGGATAGGTCCGCTCCAGCGCGTCGATCATGTGCGAGAGCATGAGGTCGCCGGCATAGCTGCGCGCGCCGCGCGAAGCCTGGATGATGACGGGCGCATCGACCTCGGCCGCCGCCTGCATGATCGCGATACCCTGCTCCATGTTATTGATGTTGAACGCCGGCACCGCGTAACCGTGACTGGCGGCGTGGTCGAGCAGTTGGCGAAGGGTGATACGGGCCACGACAATTCCTCCTGTTATTGCTTGCCTGTGCGGGCCATCGCCCGCCGGGCGGCTTCCGCAACGCTTTGTGGCGTGATGCCGAATTCGCGGTAGAGCACCGGGGCCGGCGCTGAAGCACCGAAGCCGCGCATGCCGACGAATTCGCCCTCGGTGCCGATCCAGCGATGCCAATCGCCGGCGACTGCCGCCTCGATGCCCACCCGGGGCACAGTGCCGAGCACGGCAGCGCGGTAGTCCTCCGGCTGCTCCTCGAACAACGCGAAGCAGGGTGCGGAGACCACGGCCGCGCGGATATGCTCGGTGGCAAGCAGGCGAGCCGCTTCCAGCGCAGTCGAGACTTCCGAACCTGTTGCAATGAGCGTCACGTCTCGGCCGCCGTCCGGCGAAACAATCAGATAGGCGCCGCGTGCGACGCGGTTTCTTCCACGGACATCGCTGCGGAAGGTCGGCAGGGCCTGACGGGACAGGCACAGCACGGAGGGACGATTTTCAGCTTGGAGCGCGCAGTCCCAGGCTTCCAGCGTCTCAACCGCGTCGGCCGGCCGGAACACAAGCAGGTTCGGAATGACGCGAAGCGCTGCGAGATGCTCGACTGGTTGATGCGTGGGGCCGTCCTCACCGAGACCAATGGAGTCATGGGTCATCACATGAATGACGCGGATCCGCATCAACGCCGCAAGGCGGATCGCCGGCCGGCTGTAATCAGAGAAGGCGAGGAAGGTGCCGCCATAGGGAATGAAGCCGCCGTGCAGCGCGAGGCCGTTCATCGCGGCCGCCATGCCGTGCTCGCGGATACCATAATGGATGTAATCGCCGGCGAACGCGTCGCGCTTGACCGGGGTCTGCGCCTTGGCATGCGTCAGGTTCGAATGCGTGAGGTCCGCCGAGCCGCCGACAAATCCGGGAATCGTCCCTGCGATGCCGTCGAGCACCTGTTGCGACGCCTGCCGCGTCGCAAGCTTCGGACGCTCGGTGGCAAAGCGTTCGCGCAATTTCGCCGAGGCTTGGGCATAGGCGTTCGGCAGGGCAACCGTCTTGCCCTCGACAAACAGATCGCGCTGCTCGGGCGTCGCGCATTCATAGCGATCGAGCCAGGCGAGACGCGCGACCTGCCCGCGCTGCCCGATCATCCGCCATGCTTTCAGGATCGGGATTGGCACCACGAAGGGCTGATAGTCCCAGCCGAGCGCTCGCCGCGCCGCTGCCGCCTGCTCGGTGCCGAGCGGCGCGCCATGCGCCTTCTCGGTGCCCTGACGATCCGGCGCGCCATAGCCGATGATGGTGCGGCAGGCGATCAATGACGGTCTTGTGCTCTCACGCTCCTCGGCGATCGCCTGCGCAACTGCTTCGGGATCGTGCCCGTCGACACGGCGAACCGACCAGCCGGAGGCAGCGAAGCGCGCGAGCTGGTCGTCGGAGGTCGCGAGCGAGGTCGGGCCGTCGATCGAGATGCCATTGTCGTCGAACAGCACGATCAGGCGGCCCAGCCCGAGATGGCCGGCGAGCGAGATCGCTTCCTGGCTGATGCCTTCCATCAGGCAGCCGTCGCCGGCGATCACATACGTAAAGTGGTCGACGAGGCCATCGCCATGCCGCGCATTGGCCATGCGCTCGGCGAGGGCCATGCCCACCGCGGTCGCAATCCCCTGCCCCAGCGGACCGGTCGTCGTCTCGACGCCCGGCGTGTGGCCATATTCCGGATGCCCCGGCGTCTTCGAGCCCCATTGCCGGAACGCCTTGATGTCATCGAGGCTGAGGTCGCCGCCGGTGAGATGGAGCAATGCATAGAGCAGCATCGAGCCATGGCCCGCCGACAGCACGAAGCGGTCGCGGTCCGGCCAATTGGGGTGAGCCGAGTCGAATTTCAGGAAGCGCGAGAACAGCACGGTCGCGACATCGGCCATGCCCATGGGCAGGCCGGGATGGCCGGACTGCGAGGTCTCGATGGCATCGACCGCGAGAAAGCGGACGGAATTGGCGAGATCGTTGTGCGTGACCGCCGTGAGGTCGGCGTCGGCGTGGACGGAGATGTTCATCGGATCCTCCCCTCGTTCACTTCAGGTTTCGCTTGCGCTCGATCAGCTGCATGATCAGCGGCGTCAGGATGAGCTGCATGGCGAGATCGAGCTTCGCGCCGGGGCAGACGATCGAATTGGCGCGGGACATCCAGCTTTGCGGCAGCATCGAGAGCAGATAGGGGAAGTCGATGCCGCGCGGATTCTTGAAGCGAATCACGACCATCGATTCATCCGGCGTCGGGATCCAGCGCGCGATGAATGGATTGGAGGTGTCCACCGTGGGCACGCGCTGGAAGTTGATGTCGGTTTCGGAAAATTGCGGGCAGATGTAGTGGATGTAGTCGGGCATCCGCCGCAGAACGGTGTCGGTGACGGCCTCGGTCGAATAGCCTCGCGCACTGCGGTCGCGATGCAGCTTCTGGATCCATTCGAGATTGATGACGGGCACGACGCCGATCTTGAGGTCGGCATAGCGCGCGACGTTGACCTTGTCGGTGACGACCGCGCCGTGCAGGCCTTCGTAGAACAGCAGATCGGAGCTCTCCGGCAGTCGTTTCCATTCGGTAAAGGTGCCGGGTGCGGCACCATGCAGCGCGGATTCCTCGGCATCGTGGACGTAGTGGCGCGTCATCGCTGTGCCGCTCTCGCCATAATCGCGGAACGCCCGCTCCAGCTCCTCGAACAGGTTGGTCTCGGGGCTGAAATGGCTGAAATGCCTGTTGCCGCGATCGGCCTCCTTCGCCATCTGCGTGCGCATTTCCGCGCGATCGTAGCGATGGAAGGCGTCGCCTTCGATGTAGGCGGCGTTGACCTTCTCGCGGAAGAAGATCTGCTCAAAGGTCTTCTTGACCGACGTGGTGCCGGCGCCGGAAGAGCCGGTGATGGAGATGATCGGATACTTCCTGGACATAGGATGCCTCGCTCACAGCCGGAAGAAGCCGCGCCGCGCGAACAGCGGTGCGGAGACGCTGGCGACCAGCAAGGGATCGCAATGCAGCTCCTCGACACGCTGCACCTCGTTGCTCGAGCCCATGATCAGCGGCACGCGCTGGTGCAGGCTCTGCGCCGAGAGTTCGAGGATGCGCTCGCGCCCGGTCGAAGCCGAGCCGCCGGCCTGCTCGATGATGTAGGCCATCGGGTGCGCCTCGTAGACGAGGCGCAGGCGGCCGTCGCCATAACCGGGCCGTGCATCGGAGGGATAGAGGAACACGCCACCGCGGGTGAGGATGCGATAGGCCTCGGCAACCAGCGAGCCGACCCAGCGCATGTTGAAATTGTGATTGGCCTGCCCTTCCACACCGGCGAGGCATTCGTCGACGAAGGCGCGCACCGGCTGTTCCCAATGCCGGCGGTTCGAGGCGTTGATCGCGAACTCCTCGCAGGTCTCGGAGATCTGCACGGCGCTGCGGGCGAGACGGAAGCAACCGGACTTGCGGTCAAGCGTGAAGATGTCGACACCCTCGCCAAGCGTCAGCACCAGCGAGGTCTGCGGACCATAGGTGACGAACCCCGCCGCGAGCTGCGCCGAGCCGCGCTGATGGAAGGCGAGCGTGAGATCATCGGGCGCGGGCAGGATCGAGAAGATCGTGCCCACGGTCATGTTGATGTCGATGTTGGAGGAGCCGTCGAGCGGATCGATCGCGACGCAGATCTTCGCCGCGCGGTCGCCGATCTGAGGTTCGCGCATCTCCTCTGATGCCAGTGCCGCGATCGGCAGCTTGCCGAGGCAGCGGCGCAGGATCGCGTCGGCCTGCACGTCGAGATCGCGCTGGACGTCACCGTCGCTGTTACGGCCGGTGGTCAGGCCCGATGCGTCCGCAAGGTCTCCCGTCGCGATGAGATCGGCGATCTCGATCGCGGCTGCCGCGATGGCGTCGACCGCGGCCGCCACGGCCAGCGCATGCGGCGCCGTCTCGGAATACCGCTGAAGGTGGTCGTCCAGCCTGAGTTGCCCGGTCATCTGCGTCCATCCCCTTGCTGGTGCCGTATCCAGTTCCCTCCCCGCTGGAGGTCCGGTGCGGTCAGTGCCAACAACGATGAGATTGACAGGGGCGGCTTAATAAGGAAAATTTCTATTCATAATGAGTGCCAAAGAATTATCTTATAATGCCTCAGCACAGCTCCGGCATCTGACGATCCGGCAGCTTCGCTCGCTCGCGGCGCTCGCGGCCAAGGGCAGCGTCACGGCCGCATCGACCCAACTCGGCCTGACGCAGCCGGCCGTGACCCAGCAACTGCGCCAGCTTCAGGATCTCGCCGGACTGCCGCTGCTGCAGCGGACCGGCGACGGCATGCTGCTGACGGAGGCGGGCAAGGAGGTGCTTACCCTCGCCGAGCGGGTCGAAGCCGCAATCGCCGACTGCCAGGGCGCGCTCGACCTGCTTGCGGGGCGGACCGGCGGCACGGTGCATCTCGGCGCTGTCTCGACTGCAAAGTATTTCGTGCCGCACGCGATCGCGGCATTCTCGAAGCGGTATCCGAAGATCGAGCTCAAGCTCACGGTCGGCAATCGCGAGGAGATCCGCGAGGCCATGCACGGCTACGATCTCGATTTCGCGGTGATGGGTCGGCCACCGGCCGATGTCAGCGTCGACGTCCGTCAGCTCGGGCGCAATCCGCACATCATCGTCGCGCGCAAGGGGCACTGGCTGGAGAAGGATTCCGGCCTCAACCTGACCGACCTCGTGCACGAGACCTTCCTCACCCGCGAGCCCGGCTCGGGCACGCGGACACTGATGGAAGGCATGTTCCAGAGGTCGGATCTCGAGCCGATCATCGGCATGGAGATGAGCAGCAACGAGACCATCAAGCAGGCTGTCATCGCCGGGCTCGGCATCGCCTTCATCTCGGCCCACACCGTGGCGCACGAGCTCACCGAGGGCCGGCTGATCGTGCTCGACGTCGCGGGCCTGCCGATCGTGCGGCAATGGTACGTGATCCGCCGCAGCGACAAGGTGCTGTTGCCACCGGCGCAGGCGATGTTCGATTTCTTGGGATCGGAGGGGTCGAACTATCTTCCCGAATTGCCCGAACTCGGCGCGCGATAGCCCGTCGAATTTCAGCCCATCAGCTTCATCGCGACCGTGGCCGCGAGAATGACGATGATCTGGAGCAGGCGCTCGGTCGTGAAGATGCGGTTAAAGGTGGTCATCGCTTGCCCCGGCCGAATTGGGATGTCTCGGTCGGGACGTTGCTAGCACAGGCGGGCGTCGAGAGAACTCCGTAATCGCCCCGTGGTCTCCGTACGCGACCCGACGACCGGCCCCTCGGCGGGCCTGCCCAAGCCCGCGCCGATGGTTAACGATCAGGCCGCACGCGTCGCGGCGTAGTCCATCCGCGCGGCAAAATAGGCTTCCAGCTCCAGCAGCGCCCGCGCTTCCCAATCCTTCGCCTGCTCGAGCAGCGACCAGCTCTGGCCCGGACGGAATGCAGCGGTCTGGCGATAGAGCGACGCGATACCGCGGTAGCGGCGCACGTTCTCCAAGATGGCGTGACCGGTGATTTGGCCGTTCATGTCCGAAAACTCCCTCGTCATTCCCGGGGGAGAAATTGCGGCCAAATCTTTTTCGAAAAGTTAGCGCCGCACAGCAAGCGTGCGAATGGTTTCCGGACTGTTGCCTGCGCGCAACGTGCGCGACCGCGCAAGGCCGATCTATTGCGAATTCGTTGCCGCGCTCTCGCTCCGCGGCTTCAACCCGCCGCGGCTGATGATCGCCATCGTCGCACGGCAGAGATCGGCAAGGCCGATCACCAGCACGGCGAGCAGGCAGAACAGCTTGATGGAATCGGCATGCGCGCTGGTCAGCGAATTGAACTCGAAGAAGGGCGGCATGAACGCCCACCACACCAGCGGAATTGTAAGCACCGCGGCGAACGCCGCCGCCGGCGCGCCCGCGACAATGCCGAGCACGAACAGGCTGGGTAGGAACGCCGCGAAATAAAGTTTTGCGCCGAGCGCAACACAGACGCCCTGGAGCGCAGCCGACATCGCGACAACGACGAATCCAAGCAGAAACGCCTGCCACGACCATGGTCGTACCCGCGGTACGCCAACCAGCCCCGCACGCCTCATCAGCCTCCCCCTGCCGCCCGTTAACCAGGCTCGCTTGCGACCAAAGTACTACAGCGGCAGGGAAACTGCGAGGTGGAAATTGCCGGCCGGACGGCCTTGGTAAACGGGCCGAATCGCGCAATCTGGACCACCGCGGCCGCTACTCGGTGGCCGCATAGATCAGCCCTGCGACGGGCAACGCGAGGCCAATGGCCGATGCGAGCGTCCAGCCGCCTTGCGCAAACGCCCAGGCGCCGACCGCCGAGCCCGCCGCGCCCGCCGTGAAGAACGTCGCCATGTAGAGGCCGTTGAGGCGGCTGCGGTGCTCATGCCCCAGCGCGAAGATCGCGCGGAAGCCGAGCACGACGTTGCCCTGCACGCCGATGTCGATCGCGATCGCGGCCACGACCAGGCAGGCGAGGTTCAGCACCGATCCGGCCGCGCCGACATGCGTGATCAGGAAGCCCACGGCCGCGAGCAGCAGCGCGACCAGTGTTGCCATGCGGCTGTGGCCGCGATCGGCAAGCCGCCCCGCGATCGGCGCCGCGAACACGCCGGCGACACCGGCGAGCGCGAACAGCGCGATGCCGCTCTGGGTGAAGCCGAACTCGCTCGCGAGCAGCAGCGGCGTCACGGTCCAGAACAGGCTGAAGGCGCCGAACAGGCTGGCCTGGTACAGCGCGCGGCGGCGCAGCAGCGGCGTGGTCCGCGCCAGATGCGGCATCGACAGCAGCAACTCGCCGTAATGCATCCGCGCGACCGGCTTACGCTTCGGCAGCGTCATCCAGAGCACGGCTGCGAGCACAATCATCAGCGCGGCCGAAGAGAAGAACACCGCGTGCCACGACAGCATCGCCGTGACGAAACTCGACACCGGCCGCGCCAGCATGATGCCGAGCATCAGGCCGGTCGAGACGTTGCCGACGACGCGGCCGCGAATGGCTGCCGGCGCCAGATGCGCCGCATAGGGAATGATGATCTGCACCGCGACCGAGCCGAGCCCGATGAACAGCGCGGCGATCAGGAAAGGCAGCGCGTGGGACGCGAACCCCGCGGCGAGCAGGGCTGCCGCGCCGAGCGTGATGACGGAGCAGATCAGGGTACGGTTCTCGACGAGGTCGCCGAGCGGCACGATGAAGAGAAGCCCCACGCCGTAGCCGATCTGCGTCATGGTGACGATCAGCCCCGCCGCTTCATGCGACAGGCCGAGCGCGGCGCTGATCGGGGCGATCAGCGGCTGGGCGTAATAGATGTTGGCGGCGACCATGCCACAGGCCGCGGCAAGCACGAAGGTCAGGAGCTGCGACACCGCATCCGGATCCGGCGCGGTCTCGATCGTGGCATTCATCGTCATTCACACAGTCTCCGAACTATAGGAAACGCTTGTTCCCTAATATGACAAAAAATTCAGGCGAGCAGCTTCATCGCGACAGCGACCAGGCGCTTGCCGTCGAGCGAAAGGCGCGCCTTGCCGACCACGCGCAGACCCTGCGTGATGCAGATCATCAGCCGCGCGGTGTCGTCCGCGGCGACATGGCGGGGTATAGAGCCGTCGGCCTGCCCCTCGCGAATGAGGCCGGCGATGAAGCCTTCGTTGGTTTCCAGCCGCGCGCTGACGAGGGCGGCGACCACCGGATCGACCGCGGACAATTCGACGGCGCTGCCGACCACGAGGCAGCCGCGCCGCCCCTCGCTGCCCTGGGAATGCTCTACATACGACAGCAGCATGTTGCGCAGCCGCTCGCGGCCATTGGCGCCTTTCGCCGCCGCGCTACGCGTCTGCTCCTGGCGCAGAGCCACGTAGCGCTCGAAGGCGGCGAGAAACACCGCATGCTTGTCGCGAAATGCCTTGTAAACGCTGCCGGTCGCCAGCCGCATCGCCGTGGTGAGATCGCCGATCGAGGTGGCATGGTAGCCGCGCTCGGAAAACACGCGGACGGCCCTGTCGAGCGCGGTGTCCATGTCGAACTCCCGGGGACGGCCGGGCGGACGGGCAATCGGCTGGGATTTGCGGGCGGTCTTTTGCATTGCGGAATAATAGGGAATGATTGTTTCCGAATAAAGACACTTGGTTGTGATGAGATCACGGATCAAACTGATGGCTCAGGCGTCGTCCTGGCGAAGGCCAGGACCCATTATCCAGGGAGGGGTTTGGCGGACATTCGTTCGGTGGGATTGATACCGCGTCAAATCGCTTGACCTCGCGGTATGGGTCCTGGCCTTCGCCAGGACGACATTTGAGATTGTTGCGCCTGACTGCCGCGACATGGCCAATTCCGAGCGAAGCACGGGATAGCATCGCCTCTAAGCGGCGGCGGACTGACAGGGGGCGACACAGGAAGTCCCGTAGCCCGGATGGAGCGCAAGCGTAATCCGGGAAGGTGCGAACGCCGCGCGAGCGGCCCCGGGTATCGCTACGCTCACCCGGGCTACAGGAGATCACCCCGTCGTTCGCACCGGCGTTCCATCCGCCATCATGGTCACGCCCTTCCGTTCGACAATCATCCCGTAGGCCTGCGGCTGACGGTGAACGTCGAAATTGAAGGTGGTGCGCTTGTAGGAGTTGCAGAGATCGAGATCGCAGCGGGCGAGCGCGATCTCGTCGCTCTTGGTCGTGCATCGCGCGATGATCTCGCCGGAGGGCGCGATGACGCAGCTTCCGCCGATGTGGTCGACGCCCTCCTCGACACCCGCTTTGGCGACGCCGACCACGAAGGTGCCGTTCTGGTACGCGCCGGCCTGCATCACCAGATGATTGTGAAACAGCGAGAGATCGTCATGCTCGGGCGCGGGCGGATTGTGCACCGGCGTGTTGTAGCCGATCATCACCATCTCGACGCCCTGCAGGCCCATCACCCGATAGGTCTCGCTCCAGCGGCGGTCATTGCAGATCGCCATCCCCATCACGCCGCCAAAGGCCTCGGTCACGCCAAAACCATCGCCGGGCTCGAAATAGCGTTTTTCCAGATGCTGGAATTCGCGCCAGGGCTCGTGCTCGGCATGCCCGGGCAGATGAACCTTGCGATATCTCGCGACGATGGCGCCGCTCTTCTCGACCAGGATCGAGGTGTTGTAGCGCCTGACCATTCCGGCCTCGACCGTCAGCTCGGCATAGCCAAGATAAAATCCGATGCCGATCTCGCGCGCGAGATCGAACAGGCCTCTCGTCTCCGGCCCCGGCATCTCCCGCTCGAAGAAGCTGTCGATCTCGGCCTGATCCTCGAAATACCAACGCGGAAAGAACGTGGTCAGCGCGAGTTCGGGATAGACGATCAGGTCGCAACCGTTTGCGTGCGCCTGGCGCATCAAGGCCATCAGGCGCGCCACGACCGCGGTTCTGGTCTCGGTCCGCGCCACAGGGCCAAGCTGGCCGGCCGCAACAGTTACAAATCTCGCCACGAATCTTTCCCTCGTCCGCTTCCCGGGTCAGGTCGCGGCAGAGCCTATCGCGCGATGCGCCGCGCGCACAGCCCCGCTGTCCGGCACGGTGCCCAACCGAGAGGCAGCCCGACCGTTCCGCGGGAAGCGCCGAGGATGAATTGGGATTGATCGCATCCACGTCGCGCGCAAACACCCTCACAGGGCGCCACTCACCATTCTGCGGCGACGGGCTCGTTGAAGAACTGACTGCGCGCCACCATGCGCGACGGCTGGCGGCGCCGATGCCGCTCCGCGACGCGCTTGTTCGGAGAGGCCGCCTTGGCCTGCCTGGGCTCCGCGGCGGGCTGCGCCGCCATGGCAAATGCCTGGCGCGTACCGTCCGGCGCGACTGGCGCCGCCGCGTCTGACGTTGACGCCACAGTTTTGGTCAACGGAATCTGTCGCACGTTGGTGTCGAAGACGATCTTCTCCGGCCAGGTCTGTGCAGAATGAATTCGGGCGATCGAGAGGTCCGGTCCGGTTTCGGCGGCGGCGCTTACGGGGCCGGCGAGGTAGTAGTCAGCGAGGTACAGGAGGGCGAGCAGAGCGCCGCCGGTGAAGACGAAATAGCGGATGAGCGGCATGGGTCCCTCGATCGCCTCGTTGTCGAGGCCCCTGCAGCAACGGGAAAAAGTGGCAATCGTTCCGGTGCGCCGTCGAGCAATCGCGCGAGACGCTCAGCCGCCCACTGGCATTCCGCTTGCTGCACGGCAGTCAAATCCCTCAGACCCGCAGTGGGTCTGTCTCATCGTGAGGCGATCATGCACCCGACGTCCCGTTTCGAAGCGACCATGCCGACACAGCTCCATGCATTGATCTCCGACCTGCGCTGGCGCCTGCGAATGATCGACGCCGACATTCTGGAGGAAGAGCGGAAGGCTGGAATCTGCGATCCCCAGAACGTCGCCTATCCCATGCTCGCGCACAAAATGCGGGCTCGACGCGAGAATATCCGGGTGAGCGTCGCCATTCTCGAACGCCGGCTTGAAAAGCAATCGACCGAGTGGCCGCGCGCGGCCTGATGCGGCGACGGGCCGAGCTCCAGACGCACGCTAACACGAAGGAACTCCCGTTGCCGATCTGCAACGGTTCCCGTCCGTCTGAAGCCGGACAAAAGAAACTCCCATTGCGGCCACGAACCCCTCTCACAACGCCGTGAGACGAGCAGGGGAACGACGATGCGTGCGCAACGAGTCTGGGTGGTGAACGGGGCTGCCAGCGTCGAGCAGTTGCAGACCAGATTGGACGATCTGAACAAGCGGCTCGGTCAACTCGAGACCCAGCACCCCGAGAGCTGGAAAGTCGAAGAGCTCAGATCGAGCGCCCTCAGCCTGTCGCGCGAAATCGACGATATCCGCTGCGCCGAGGCGACGGCCGCACTGAGCGAGCTGCTGCGGAAATAGCCGCGGTTCGCGATTCGCCCGTCGCGCAAGGAACCAACGCCGCCTCCCCGCCATTGCCATGCCGAGCATGGAGCAAGATCATGACCAGGCACCTGACGCGGGCCGATCTCGTGCGCGGCGTGGCCGGCGCGGTATCCACGCTGGTCCTGTGCGCGACGATGGCCTTCACCATCGCGCGCCACTTCGCGCTGTAGAGCATTTGGCGCTGTGAGGTATTTGCGATGACGTCCGACCCCGAGGAATCGGTCAGGCTGCAAGGCTACGGCGAGATGACGTTGCGCACAGCCGTCGCGACGCTGATGGCGCTCGCACCAGGCGAACGATCCGACGCAGCGATCTTCCGCGTCCGCGATGGCGTGCGGCTCGCATCGAGCGAGGTCGCAGAGCTAGCGTCGGAATGGGGCATCACGCCAACGCCGGAGATCAGGTCGCCGAACCTCGTCCCGGAGCAACATTGGACACACGTCGTTCGCGGCATGGTGCGCGAGGCGCCGCTGCCGGCGCTGATGGTGGCGTTCATGATCGGCGTGCTGGTGGCGCGGCGGTAGTCCTCTGACCTAGCTTACAACGCCGAGTCATTGATATCGGCAAATGCCGAGCCATGCCGCTCACACAAGCCGCCCTGCCCGGCCAAATCGGCCGTGGACCCGCCCCGAAAATCGTTGCAAGAAGGCGCTCCCGGGCGCCGGCGGCCGGTCCGCCAAGCCTTTGGGAACGAGCCTTTAGGAAAACGTCGACTTTTGGAAGATTGGTCGGAGTGGCAGGATTCGAACCTGCGACCCCTGCGTCCCGAACGCAGTGCTCTACCGGGCTGAGCCACACTCCGACAAGAGGCCGGCTTATAGCGTCGGGTTTGGCGCACCGCAAGCGGCCGAGCTGAGGAATCTTATCCCTGTGAAAACGGGTCTTGAAACGCTGATTTTACCGGCCGGCGAGGCTGGCGCGGAGGCTGCCGCCCGGACATTGGCCGCCGGCGGGCTGGTCGCGTTCCCGACCGAAACGGTCTACGGGCTCGGGGCGGATGCCGGAAATGCCGGCGCGATCGCCCATCTTTACGCCGCCAAGGGGCGGCCGGCCTTCAATCCGCTGATCGCGCATGTCGCCGACCTCGCGGCCGCGCGCAGGATCGGGCGATTCGACGCCTGCGCCTCGCGCCTTGCGGAGGCGTTCTGGCCGGGGCCGCTGACGCTGGTGGTGCCGAAGACGGAAAACTGCCCGGTGGCCGAGCTTGCCACTGCGGGCCTCGACACGGTCGCGATCCGCATTCCGGCCCATCCGGTGGCGCAGGCGATCCTGCGCGCCTTTGGCGGGGCTGTGGTGGCGCCGTCTGCCAATCTCTCCGGCCACGTCTCGCCGACGCTGGCAGCTCATGTCGAGGGCGACCTTGCGGGCCGGATCGACCTGATCGTCGACGGCGGGCCTGTTACGGTCGGCGTCGAATCGACCATCGTCGGCTGCTTTGCGGCGCCGATGCTGCTGCGGCCCGGCGGCCTGTCACGCGAGCGGATCGAGGCCGTGCTCGGCGCACCGCTGGCGCGACTGCCGGCGGAGGCCGACAGCGACGACAGCCAGCCGCTGGCGCCGGGCATGCTGGCCTCGCATTACGCGCCGCGCGCCCATGTGCGGCTCAATGCGCAGGACGTCGCGCCGGGCGAAGCGCTGCTGGCGTTCGGCCCCGCGCGCCTGCCTGGCCTGGAGGCCGCTGCCGCGGTCATGAATTTGTCGCCCAGCGGTGATCTCGATGAAGCCGCCGCCAATCTGTTCGGCTATCTTCGCGCCCTCGATGAGAGGCGCCCGCGGGCGATCGCGGTGATGACGATCCCCGAGGAGGATCTAGGCGAAGCGATCAACGACCGGCTGCGCCGGGCGGCCGTGGCGAGATAAGAGCGAAGCAAGAGACAAGACAATGAACATTAATCATTCCGCCACCCCTCCGCTTGCGCCCGAGCTGATCGAACAATTCCGCAAGATCGTCGGCGAGAGGCACGCCATCACCGATGCGGCCGACATCGAGGCCTATGTCACCGAGGAGCGCAATCTGTTCCACGGCCGCTCGCCGCTGGTGCTGCGCCCAGGCTCGACCGCGGAGGTCGCCGCGATCTGCAAGCTCGCTTCGGAGCACAAGATCGCGCTGGTGCCGCAGGGCGGCAACACCGGGCTCGTCGGCGGCCAGACCCCGCACAATGGCGAGGTGGTGGTGTCGCTGCGGCGGCTCGACAAGATCCGCGAGATCGACACCGCCTCCAACACCATGACCTGCGAGGCCGGCGTGGTGCTGCAGATCGCGCAGCAGAAGGCCGCGGACGTGGACCGGCTGTTTCCGCTTTCGCTGGGCGCGGAAGGGAGCTGCACCATCGGCGGCAATCTCTCGACCAATGCCGGCGGCACGGCCGCGCTCGCCTATGGCGTCGCGCGCGAGATGGCGCTGGGGCTCGAGGTGGTGCTGGCGGACGGGCGCGTGCTCGGCGTGCTCTCGAAGCTGAAGAAGGACAACACCGGCTACAATCTGCACAACCTCTTCATTGGCGCCGAAGGCACGCTCGGCATCATCACCGCGGCGACGCTGAAGCTGTTTCCGAAGCCTCGGTCGATCGAGACCGCCTTCGTCGGGCTGAAGTCGCCGGACGCCGCGCTGAAACTGCTGGCGATCGCGCAAAGCGAGGCCGCCAATGCGCTGACGAGTTTCGAGCTGCTGTCGGAGATGGCAGTCGATTTCTCGATCCGCCACGGCATCGACGTGCGCGATCCGCTGGCGCAAAAGCATGCCTGGTACGTTCTGATGGAATTGTCGTCCCCCGGCGATGACGCCCGCACGCCGCTGGAAACGATCCTCGGCCGCGCCATGGAGGACGAGATTGTCGACGACGCGGTGATCGCGGCCAATCTCACCCAGCGCGCCGGCTTCTGGAAGCTGCGCGACGAGATGTCGTCGGCGCAGAAGCCGGAGGGCGGCTCGATCAAGCACGACATTTCCGTGCCGGTGGCCACCGTGCCCGCCTTCATCGCCGAAGCCAATGAAGCCGTGGTGAAGCTGATCCCCGGCGCGCGGCCGGTGCCGTTCGGCCATCTCGGCGACGGCAATCTGCACTACAATGTCAGCCAGCCCATCGGCGCCAACACCGCGAACTATTTGGCGCGCTGGCACCAGATGAACGCGGTCGTGTTCGCCATCGTGCTGCGCATGGGCGGCTCGATCTCGGCGGAGCACGGTATCGGCGTGCTCAAGCGCGACGAGCTTCCCGATGTGAAGGACAAGACTGCAATCGAGCTGATGCGGTCCATCAAGGCGATGCTCGATCCGCTTGGAATCATGAACCCGGGAAAAGTGCTGTGAGTGCGCTCACGATCGATGCGATCACCGAGGCCGATGTCGAGCCCGTGGTCACGCTGTGGCAGCGCTGCGGCCTGACGCGGCCGTGGAACGATCCGCATGCGGACATCGCGCTGGCGCGGCGGCGCGACAATTCCACCGTCCTGCTCGGCCGCGACGGCGGCGCCATCGTCGCCACCGTGATGGTCGGCCATGACGGCCATCGCGGCTGGGTCTATTACGTCGCGGTCGATCCGGATAGCCAGAAACGTGGTTACGGCCGCGTCATCATGGCGGCGGCCGAGGACTGGCTGCGCGCGGCCGGCATCGCAAAGCTCCAGCTCCTGGTCCGGCGCGGCAATGAGCAGGCCAATGCGTTCTACCAGTCGCTGGGTTTCGAGGAATCGACCTCGGTGATGTTTCAGAAGTGGCTCGACGGCCGCACCACAACGCCAAGCAATTGAGATCGAGCCATGACGATTTCCGACCGCGTCCGCATCAAGGACGTCCGCGTGCTCTCGGACGGCTGGACCACGCTGAAGAACACCACGTTCGAGTACCGGCGCGCCAATGGCGAATGGCAGACCCAGCACCGCGAGACCTATGAGCGCGACAACGCCGCCGCCGTGCTGCCGTATAATCTGGCACGCCGTACGGTGATCCTGGTGAAGCAATTCCGCCTGCCGGCCTTCATCCGCGGTTACGACGATCTCCTGATCGAAGCCGCCGCCGGCGTGCTGGACGATGCCTCGCCCGAGGTACGCATCCGCGCCGAAGCGGAGGAAGAAACCGGCTATCGCCTGCACCACGTCCACAAGGTGTTCGAAGCGTTCATGAGTCCCGGCGCCATCACCGAGAAGCTGCATTTCTTTGTCGCCGAGTACGAGCCGGAGATGCGGGTCAGCGATGGTGGCGGCCTTGAACACGAAGGCGAGGACATCGAGGTGCTGGAGCTTGGCATCGACGAGGCGCTGGCGATGATCGCGGACGGGCGCATCATCGACGCCAAGGCGATCATGCTGCTGCAGCATGTGGCGCTGCATGTGTTTCGGTAGGTTGTCTTCCTTCCTTCTCCCCTTGCGGGAGAAGGTGGCGCGAAGCGCCGGATGAGGGGTTTCTCTCCGCGCGCGCATCTCATGCAGTTGAGCACGCGGACGGAGACCCCTCACCCGTCTCGCCGCTTCGCGGCGAGCCACCCTCTCCCGCAAGGGGAGAGGGGAAAAAGCGGGACTCGCTGTATCAGCGCTGCAATTCTGACCTGCATCGCACTGCCCCCCGTTGAGCTCTCCCCCGACTATCTCTAGTCTGTCGCCAACAAGAACCAGGAGACGCGCCCATGTCCGCTTCGCGCGACGACGAATTTGGCTTTGCGCCCGACTATGACGCCCCCGTCCCCTATATG
Organism: Bradyrhizobium sp. JR4.1; assembly: GCF_040548605.1. Taxonomy (NCBI): domain Bacteria; kingdom Pseudomonadati; phylum Pseudomonadota; class Alphaproteobacteria; order Hyphomicrobiales; family Nitrobacteraceae; genus Bradyrhizobium; species Bradyrhizobium sp. JR4.1. Next base: position 78,573 of record NZ_JBEPRY010000014.1, on the reverse strand, counting down.
CAGCGCACGCGGGACTATTACGCCGCGATTGGCTACACCACGGCGTATCGCTGGGCCCATTACACCGAGGCGCCGTTCCAGCCGCTGAAGAAGCCGCTGTCGCAATCACGCGTCACTATCATCACGACGGCCGCGCCGTACGACCCCACCAAGGGCGACCAGGGCCCGGGCGCGGCGTATAATGGCGGCGCGAAATTCTACCAGGTCTATGACGGCGACACGGCGAAGCAGCACGACCTTCGCATCTCGCATATCGGCTACGACCGCAAGCACACCACGGCCACCGACAACGGCACCTGGTTTCCGCTGCCGCAGCTTTTGAAGGCGAGCGCTGCGGAGCGCATCGGCGAGGTGGCCCCGCGCTTCTTCGGGGCGCCGACCAACCGCAGCCATCGCGTCACCCTCGACACCGACGCGCCGGAAATTCTGGCGCGCTGCCTTGCCGACAAGGTCGATGTCGCGGTGCTGGTTCCGAACTGTCCCGTCTGCCATCAGACCACGGCGCTGGTGGCGCGGCATCTCGAGGCCAACGGCATTCCGACCGTGATCATGGGCTGCGCCAAGGACATCATCGAGCACGCCGCCGTGCCGCGTTTCCTGTTCTCGGATTTCCCGCTCGGCAATTCCGCCGGCAAGCCGCACGACATCGTCTCGCAGGCGCAGACGCTCGAGCTGGCGCTGAAACTGCTGGAGACCGCGAGCGGCCCGCAGACCACCATGCAGTCGCCGCTGCGCTGGAGCGAGGACGCCTCCTGGAAGCTCGACTACAACAACGTCGCGCAGCTCTCAGCCGAAGAGCTGGCGCGCCGCCGCGCCGAATTCGACAAGCAGAAGGAGATCGCGCGCGGCAATCGCGCCGCCTGACGTCCTCCGACAACCACAACAAAAGGGAGAGCGACGTGACGCGACCGTTCGAGGGCGTGAAGATCCTGGACTTCACGCAAGTGCTGGCAGGCCCCTATGCGAGCTACCAGCTCGCGCTCCTGGGCGCCGACGTCATCAAGGTCGAGCGGCGCGAGGGCGAGGACATGCGCCGCACGCCGCTCAGCCGCGAATGGGCCGAGCGCGGGCTGGCGCCGGCGTTCCAGGCCATCAACGGCAACAAGCGCAGCCTGACGCTCGATCTGCAAAAGCCCGATGCGATCGCGATCGTGAAGAAGCTCGCCGCGCAGGTCGACGTGGTCATGGAGAATTTCCGCCCCGGTGTCATGGACAAGCTCGGCATCGGCTATGAGGCGCTGTCCGCAATCAATCCAAAACTGATCTACTGCGCGGTGTCAGGCTTCGGCCAGACCGGTCCGGATCGGCTGCGCCCCGGCTATGACGGCAAGATGCAGGCGCTGTCCGGCATCATGGCGATCACGGGTCATCCGGAGACTGGGCCAACTCGTGCGGGCTTTGCGGTGTGCGACGTGCTGTCGGGCGCCACGGCTGCCTTTGGCGTGTCGAGCGCGCTGTACCAGCGCGATCGCACCGGCAAGGGCCAACTCATTGACGTCTCCATGCTGGAGGCGACGATGGCGTTCCTGTCGGGACAGATCGCGGACTGGTCGGTCGCCGGCCATCGCCAGCAGCTGTCGGGCAATCAGGCCGTCAGCCGCAGGACCACTGCGAATTTGTTTAGATGCGGCGACGGTCACATCCTGCTCGCCGTCAACAACGAGAAGCAATATCGCGCGCTGATGTCTGCGCTCGGCCGCGAGGATACGCTGTCCGATCCGCGCTTCGCCGACTGGTTCGCGCGCAACGAGAACGAGCCGGCACTACGTGCCATCATCGAAGCGGCGCTCGCGGCCAGGCCGGCGCGCGAATGGGAGACAATCCTGGAGGATGCCGGCGCGCCCTGCGCCAGCATCTGGAAGGTCGAGGAAGTCATCGACCATCCGCAGATCAAGGCGCGCGGCGCAATCCAGGAGCTCGATACGCCCTACGGTCGCCTGCGCTTCGCCGGCAGCGGCTTCAAGCTCGCGCATGGCGGCGGCAGGCTCGACCGCATGGCGCCGGAGCTCGGTGCGGATACGGACGCGGTGCTGGGCGAGCTGGGATTTGACGCGGCGGAGATCGCGGGACTACGGGCGAAAGACATTGTGTAGGGCTGCCGCAAACTCCGCTGCCGTAGGGTGGGCAAAGGCGCAACGCGCCGTGCCCACCACCTATCCGCTTCTTCGGTGCGCAATGGTGGGCACGCTTCGCTTTGCCCACCCTACGGCGCCAGTGTTCAGAACAACGACCCCTGCCCGTCATCCGCCGAGCCGACCGCGGCCTTCCGCACCGTCCGCTTCGGTTTCGCGGCCTCTACCTCCGCCTCCATCTCCTCCGCGCTGATCGGAAGGAGCAACTGGTCGTCGTCATTGGCGACGCGGTTGACGCGGGTGGAGACCGGATGCCAGGCGAATTCGCCGATTTGCGGCGCGGTCATCAGCGGCAACACGGCATCGACGTCATCGCTGCGGCTGTCGAGCCAGCGCTCGAAATCGCGCGGGCTGATGGTGACGGGCACGCGGTCATGCAGCGTGGCGAGATCCTCGCCCGCCGCCGCCGTGACGATCGCGACCGTGTCGAGCTCCTCGCCGTTCGGCCCGACCCAGGTCTCGAACAATGCGGCAAAGCCGAGCGGCGCGCCGTCGACGCGATGGATGAAGAAGGGCTGCTTGCGGCCACCCTCCGCCTTCCATTCGTAATAGCCGTCGGCCGGAATCAGGCCGCGGCGCCGGCGGATCGCGCGTTTGAAGGCGGGCTTCTCCAGCACCGTCTCGGAACGGGCATTGATCAGGAGCGTAAATCCGCGGGGATCCTTGACCCAGCCCGGCAACAGGCCCCAGCGCATCAGGCGAAAATGGCGCGCGCCGTTCTCGGCCAGCACGACCGGAATCGGTTGCGTCGGGGCCACGTTGAACCGGGGCGGGAAGTTCGGCTGCTCAATGTAGCCGAATAGTTGCCGCAAAGCCGCGGGGGCCGAAGTTATGACGAAGCGTCCACACATCCTTGAGGGCCTATATAGGGTCCGTTCAGGTCCTTTTAACCCCGAACGTTAACACTGCGGCAGATGAGCTCAACGGTCTCCCAGCCGGCGCGAATGCATGGACAGACGGCGCCCGAGGCCGTGGCCTGGGCCGAGCGGCTGCGCGTGGCCAACATCAACCCGCGGACCGGGCTTGCCACCGACTATCTCAACCATTTCAATGAAGCCGTGATGCTGCTGGAAATGGTGCCGGACATGCCGGAATGCGCGGAAGATTTTCTGACCTGGTCGCCGCTGTCCTATGCCGAGCATTTCACCGCATCGAATTTCAAGGCCCGGGATCTGGCGATCGAGGCCTATGAGAAGGCTGATCCGAACGTGCGCGCCCAGTTTGACCACCTCACGGACACCATGACCTCGATCCTGTCGGCGGTCGGTTCGGCCATGCGCGAGGTCGAGAAGGACACGACCCGGGTGCGCCTCGCCGAGCAGGCCGCCCAGTGGGTCAGGCCGCTGATCGCGGCCTGCGGCGGCATCATCAATGGCGGCGCTGAAGCCGACGTCGACAATATCATGGCGAACTGAGCTCGAGCAGGTGAAGTCATGGCTGCGATCGTTCAGCCGACCCGTCCCCAGATCGCGGTCAGTGCCGCGATTTTTCGTGACGGCAAGGTGCTTCTGACCCGTCGCGCGCGATCGCCGGCAAAGGGGTTCTATTCGCTGCCCGGCGGCCGGGTCGAGTTCGGCGAATGTCTGCACCAGGCGCTGGCGCGCGAGATCGACGAGGAGACCGGGCTCGATATCGACATCATTGGCCTCGCGGGCTGGCGCGAAGTGCTGCCGGCCGCGGCCGGCGCCGGCCACTACCTGATCATGTCCTTTGCCGCCCGCTGGGTGGCCCGGGAGCCGGTTCTCAACGACGAGCTCGACGACTTCCGCTGGATCGCCCCGCAGGCCCTGGCGAGCCTTGGCGACCTCAAGCTGACCGGCGGGCTGGAAGAGGTCATCCAGTCCGCCGCGCGCCTGATCGAGGCATAGGCAGCACAGCGAACTCCGCCGCACCTCTCCCGCTTGCGGGAGAGGTCGACGCGCGAGAGCGCGGCGGGTGAGGGCTTTTTCCTCTTGGGGGTGCTCGCCTGCGGAGATACCCTCTCCCCGACCCTCCCCCGCAAGCGGGGGAGGGAGCGCACCGCTCGCGCGGCCCGGCGCCTTGCGTCTGTCGCCCCGAGGAGGCATACACCCGGCCGATGTCGATGCGATTTCTGGCCATTTTTGCCCTGATTCTCGCCTGCGCCTCGGTGCCCACGAGGGCTCAGGACGGGGCAGCGCCGTTTGACGGCGATTTGCAGCGGCTGGCGGAGATCCTCGGCGGGCTGCACTATCTGCGCGGCATCTGCGGGTCCAACGAGGGCAACAAATGGCGCAGCGAGATGCAGGCGCTGATCGATGCCGAAACCCCCGCGGGCGAACGCCGCACCCGCATGATCGCCGGCTTCAACCGCGGCTATAACGGTTTTCAGCAGACCTACCGGAGCTGCACGCCGGCCGCGACGGTAGCGATCCGCCGCTACATCGAGGAAGGCGCGAAGATCTCGCGCGATCTCACGGCGCGTTACGCGAACTGAATTACCGCCAATCACATCCAGACCTGTAAATTCCTCATCCTGAGGAGCGCGGAACGCGCGTCTCGAAGGATGAAAGGCCCGGCTGCAGCAGCGGGGCCTCTATGGTTCGAGACGGGTGCTTTGCACGCTCCTCACCATGAGGGTTGGGCATCGGGGAACCCTGTCATCGACTTTGTACACAGCCGTTAACCGTTCCTAAAGAAGTGGCCTAGCGGGCGTTAACCCGCGTGCTACACCTCTCGCACAGCGCATCGCCGTGGATTGCGCCCCAGCCCTGACGAGTTTCATGAGCCATCCAGTGTCCTACGCCCCCGCACGCGCGCCGCTGCCCGATCACGAGCAGAAACAGGCCGCACTGAGCTATCTCAACGAGGCCTGGGCCGAAGCGCGCCATGACGGCGTCGACGGCGACTGCCTGGCGCAGGCGAGCCTGTTCGCGGCCCTTGCCGAGCTCGTCGGCACCTATGGCGAGGACGCGGTGGCGAAGTTCGTCGAAGGCTTTCCCGGCCGCATCCGCAACGGCGAATTCTCGGTCGACATCTCCCGACAGTAAGTCTTTCTTCAGGCAGTAAGCCTTGCCGAAAACGCCCCCGCCACGCGGGCGGGCCAGTTTCCGCTGCCGTCGGGAATGCGCTCCCCAGCCCATTACGGCTCGATCTTGAGCGTCGCTTTCATGTTGGGATGATAGCGGCAGTAATAATCCACCGTGCCTGCCTTCTTCAGAACCAACGTCCCCGATTTTTTCGCTGGCAAGTTCACGTCGAAATCGCCGTTCCTGGCCGTCGCGGTGTGGGCGAAGACGTCCTTGTTGATCCATTCAATGGTGTCGCCGACCTTGGCCGAAGCGTCTTTCGGCGACACTTCGAGATTCTCCATCGTGATCTCTATGGTCGCAGCGTGCGCCGGGACGGCCAACGCCACGAGCAGGACCGCTGACGCGATCGCAGACAATCGTCCCGGCATCATCGCCTCCCTATTTCAGCTCCGCCGCGATGTGCTCGGCGTGCTGCTGATGGCCCTGGAAAATTTTCAGGCCGGTCTGCAGCAGGCTCTTCAGTTCGGCATTGCTGGCGGACGGAATGAGCTGGGTTTCCAGCGCGCCATTGACGGTTTTGTGGTAGGCGACCTCGTTTGCGACGTAGGCCTTGTCGAAGGCCGCACCGCTCAGCTTGTCCAATTCGGCGAGCTTCTCGCTCGCCTGCTTCGACAGCGCCTTGCTGGTGTCGTTGTCTTCAGGCGTGACGTTCAGCTTCTTGACCAGCGCGAGCGCCTGCTTGTTGACGGCCTCGTGGTCGCGCAGCATGTCGTCGGCAAACACCTTCACGTCCTTGTTCTTGGCTTTCTTCTGCGCCTGCTTGGCTGCGTTGATGTCGATCACACCCGCGGTGTAGGCGATATGGGCGATCTGCGGATTGGTCAGCTTGTCGGCTGCTCTGGCGCCTTGCAGCAGCGCGGGGCTCGACAACAAAATTGCAGCGGCGATCGCCGTGGTCCAACGAACGAACATGGTTTGACACTCCTGTGGTGCCGGATGTTTTGCCGGCGCGTTGCTTCACAGGCGTTGGATGGAATTTTCGCGCGAACGTTCCCGAAAAATTCAGCCGCCGATGCCGAGCCGCTTCAGCACTGACACGGTCAGCCGCTCGCAGCGCCACCCGGCGAACGGGAACGCATCCATCACCACCGGACCGATCTCCTTCTCGACGTTCTCGCGCAACATGGTGCGCGCACGGTGCAGTCGCGTCTTCACGGTCTCGGGCTTGACGCCGAGCAGCTCGGCGGTCTCCTCGATGTTCATGCCTTCCATCACGCGTGCGACGAAGACCATGCGGAAGACATCCGGCAACTCATCGATGGCGCGCTCGACGACGCGCTGGATTTCACGTTGGGCCATGGTCCTTTCCGGATCGCCTGCGGGAGAAGCGGGAAATTTGATGATCTGCGCCTCGAGCGTCGCTTCGGGCACCGAGCCCAGCTCGACATGCGGCCTGGCGCCTCGCGTCCGGCCAAGCGCCTCGTTGATGGCGATGCGCGACAGCCATGTCGACAGACCGGACTCGCCGCGAAAACCGTCGAGATGGGTGAAGGCGCGGATATAGGTTTCCTGAACGACATCCTCGGCTTCGCTGTCGCTGCGCAGAATTCCGCGCGCCAGACGATAGAGCCTGCGATTGTTGGCCTGCATGATCTCGCGTAACGCGGCCTCGTCACGGCCCCGCGCCCGCTCGACCAGTTCGGCTTCCAATGTCCGGGTTTCTGAAGTCTTAGCGCCGGCGGACAGGCCGGCTGCGGTCCGTGGCATGGCGGTCACCTGCTCGTTTGGCTTCGTTCCGGACATTGGATGCCGCCCCAAGGGAAAGGTTCCCAAGTTTCTGTCCTTCCCCTGGGGGAGAGACCAGGGAATGTCCTAATCCGTCTCGATCGGCAGCGCCGGATCCTTCGCCCACTCCCCCATCGAAGCATCGTACAGCGTCAGCTTGTCATAACCGAGCTGCGTCAGCAGCAGCAGATCGATCGTCGCCGAGATGCCGCCACCGCAATATAGGATGACATTCTTGTCGCAGGTGACGCCTGCCGCGGCGAATTTGGCTTCGGCATCGGCGAGCGTCGTCAGCGTCTTGTCGGCATTGGTGAGAACCGCCGCGGGAACGTTGACGCTGCCGGGAACCCGGCCGGGCCGCCCATAGCGGCTCGGCTCGAGGCCGCGATGAAACTGGGAACCGAGCGCGTTGACGATAACAGTCGCGGGATCGCCGAGCCGTGCCTTCACTGCATTCTTATCGACGAAGAAGCCTGCGCGCGGTATGGCCTTAAAGGTGGTGGCCGGATAGCCCTTCGGCGCACCTGTCTCGACCGGCCGCCCCTCTTCCTTCCATTTGTCGAGGCCACCGTCGAGCACCCGCGCGTCAACGCCGAGCGAGCGCAGCATCCACCAGAACCGCGTCGACCACATCATGGTGCCGATGCTGTAGAGCACGACGGACTTGGACGCATCGAGGCCGTGGCGGCCGAAGGCGGTCTCCAGCTGGGCCACGTCAGGCATCATGAAGAATTGCTGCGCAGAGGCGTCGGAGAACTCGCCTTGCAGGTCGAGAAAATCGGCGCCTGGAATGTGGCCGGCCTCGAACGTCTTGTCGCCGGGCACGGCGCGATAGGGCACGTCGCTGCCCGGCGGCACCGGCTCGTTGTAGGTCGTGCAGTCGTAGAGGCGGAGATTGGGATCGCCGAGTATGGCGGCGAGTTGCTCGGTGGTGATGAGGGGTGTCGGTTGGGACATTCATTCCTCCCTCGGCGTCGTCCTGGCGAAAGCCAGGACCCATTACCACAGGATCAAGTTGTGGCGCGCAAGTGTTGGCCACCAGTCTTCGCACAAGATGCAGTCGGGGTAATGGGTCCTGGCTTTCGCCAGGACGACGCCGGGAGTGCGGAACGCTTGTGCCGCTCCCTACTGTTTCAACGTCTCCAGAAACCGCACCGGCTCACCTTGCGAGGCCGTCACGAGCTCGCCCTGCCACATCACGCGGCGGCCGCGGATGAAGGTGCCGACGGGCCAGCCGGTGACGCGCAACCCGTCATAGGGGGTCCAGCCGGCCTTGGAGGCCACCCATTTGTTGGTGATGGTCTCGCTGCGCTTGAGATCGACGACGGTGAAGTCGGCGTCGTAGCCGGCGGCGATGCGGCCCTTGCAGGCCATATTGTAGAGGCGCGCGGGGCCGGCGCTGGTGAGATCGACGAAACGCGCCAGCGACAACCGACCCGCATTGACGTGATCGAGCATGAGCGGCACCAGCGTCTGCACGCCGGTCATGCCGGAGGGCGAGGCCGGATAGATCTTCTGCTTCTCTTCGAGCGTATGCGGGGCATGATCGGAGCCGAGCACGTCGATGATGCCCTGCTCGATGCCGCGCCAGATCCCGGCGCGATGATCGGCGCCGCGCACCGGCGGATTCATCTGCGCCAGCGTGCCGAGCCGCTCGTAGCATTCGGGCGCCACCAGCGTGAGATGATGCGGCGTCGCCTCGCAGGAGGCGACGTCCTTGTGGTCGCGCAAAAATTCGATCTCTTCCTTGGTCGAGATATGCAGCACGTGGATGCGCTTGCCCGTCTCGTGCGCGAGCTTCACCAGGCGCTGCGTCGCCATCAGCGCCGCGGTCTCGTCGCGCCACACCGGGTGCGAGCGCGTGTCGCCCTCGATACGCAGCGATTTGCGGTCGTTGAGGCGGTACTCGTCCTCGGCGTGGAACGCCGCGCGGCGGCGGATCACCTGGAAGATGCGGCGCAGGCTTTCGTCGTCTTCCACCAAGAGCGCGCCGGTCGAGGAGCCGATGAACACCTTGACGCCTGCGCAACCCGGCGCACGCTCCAGCACCGGCAGATCCTGCACGTTCTCGCGGGTACCGCCGATGAAGAAGGCGAAGTCGCAATGCATGCGGTGATGAGCGCGCTTCACCTTGTCGGTGAAGGTGGCCTCCGTCACGGTCAATGGCGCGGTGTTCGGCATCTCGAACACGGCGGTGACGCCGCCCATCACGGCGCTGCGCGAGCCGGTCTCGAGGTCTTCCTTCTGCTCCAGCCCGGGCTCGCGGAAATGCACCTGCGTGTCCATCACGCCGGGCAGGATGTGCAGGCCCTTGCAGTCGATCACCTCCGCGGCGGAAGCCTGCGACAGGGTGCCGATCTCGGCAATGCGGCCGTTGACGACGCCGATATCGCGGGCTCCCTCGCCGTCCTGGTTGACGACAGTGCCGCCCTTGAGGATCACGTCGAAACGCTGGGTCATGGCTGAAGGCCTCTCTCGTCCCCAAGCGCAGGGCTTGAGGTCTTGTCGTTTTTGCCTTGCGGGCTTACGTTCCGGAGCAACATGTCGCAAGAGATTTTCGTATGAAATCAGCGTTTCTTCCGGACCGGGGCGTGATCAAGGTCGCGGGCGAGGATGCGCGCAACTTCCTCAATGGCCTCGTCACGACCGATGCCGACAAGCTGAAGCCGGGCCTCGGCCGATTCGGCGCGCTGCTGACGCCGCAGGGCAAGATCATCGTGGATTTCCTGATCACGGAGGCGCCTGCCGGCCATGGCGGCGGGTTCCTGATCGATTGCCCGAAGCCGCTTGCCGATGGCCTCGCCACCAAGCTGAAATTCTACAAGCTGCGCGCCAAGGTCACTGTGGAAAACCTGTCCGACGATCTCGGCGTGCTCGCGGCCTGGGACGGCAAGCCCGCGGCCCAGCCCGACCTCGCCTTCGCCGATCCGCGCAATGAAGACCTCGGCACCCGCATCCTGATCCCCGAAGATCTCAAACAGAAGCTGTCCGATCTGATCGGCGCCGAGCTCGTCGACGCCGCCGCATACGAGACCCACCGCATCGCGCTCGGCGTGCCGCGCGGCGGGCTCGATTTCACGTACAGCGATGCGTTCCCGCACGAGACCAACATGGACCGCCTTTCCGGCGTCGATTTCGACAAGGGCTGCTATGTCGGCCAGGAGGTCGTCTCGCGCATGCAGCATCGCGGCACCGCCCGCACCCGCAGCGTCAAGGTACTGCTCGAGGACTCCTCGCCTGAGCCCGGCGTCAGCATTCTCGCCGGCGACAAGCCGGTCGGCACGATGGGCTCGTCGGCGCAGGGCAAGGGTATCGCGCTGGTGCGCATCGACCGCGTCGCCGATGCGCTCGACGCAGGACAGGCGCTGACTGCCGGTGGCCTCGCTGTGAGGCTAGCGGAACCTGAAATCGTCCGCATTCCGACGAAGCAACCCATCGCATGAGCCGTGCTCCACGCTTGCATCCCGACGGAAAGACGCGTTGCCCCTGGCCCGGCGAGGATCCGCTCTACGTCGCCTATCACGACACCGAATGGGGCGTGCCGGAATATGACGACCGCGCGCTCTATGAGAAGCTGATCCTCGACGGTTTCCAGGCCGGCCTGTCCTGGATCACGATCCTGCGCAAGCGCGACAATTTCCGCAAAGCCTTCGACGATTTCCAGCCGGAAAAGATCGCACGCTACAACGAGAAGAAAGTTCACGCGCTGATGAACGATGCCGGCATCGTGCGTAACAAGGCCAAGATCGACGGCACGATATCAAGCGCGAAATCCTATCTCGACATCATGGAGAAGGGCCCCGGCTTCTCGAAATTCCTGTGGGACTTCATGGACGGAAGGCCCAAGGTCAATCATTTCAAGACCACCGCGAGCGTACCGGCCTCGACGCCGCTCTCCACGCAAATCTCCAAGGAGCTGTCCTCGCGCGGCTTCAAATTCGTCGGCCCGACCATCGTCTATGCCTTCATGGAGGCGACCGGCATGGTCAACGATCATCTCGTCGACTGCCATTGTCACGCGAGCTGCGGCAAGACGCAGCGCAAGCCGCGCCTCAAGTCCAAATGACGGCCAGGAAGTCGTCACCCGATGTGGCGTCTCGTGCCTGGCAGCGCATGCTGTCGGGCCGGCGGCTCGATTTGCTCGATCCCTCCCCGCTCGATATCGAGATCGCCGACGTCGCGCATGGGCTGGCGCGTGTCGCCCGCTGGAACGGCCAGACCATCGGCGCACACATCTTCTCGGTCGCGCAGCATACGCTGCTGGTCGAAACCGTGATTCGGCACGAGAACCCGCGCGTGGATCTGCGCGTGCGGCTTGCCGCGCTGCTGCACGATGCGCCCGAATACGTGATCGGCGATATGATATCGCCGTTCAAGGCCGTGCTCGACGGTCATTACAAGGCAGTCGAAAAACGCCTACTCGGCGCCATCCACATCCGCTTTGGCCTGCCGCCGGTGCTGCCGGAGGAGATCACGTTGGCGATCAAGGCCGCCGATCGCGGCGCGGCCTATCTGGAGGCGACGACGCTCGCCGGCTTCAGCGAAAGCGAGTCCAGGCGCCTGTTCGGCCGCGATCCGGGCCTGCCCGACAGCGTCCGGCGCGACTATCTCACCCCCTGGACGGCTGCCCGGGCCGAGAAGCAGTTTCTGGAGCGGTTTGGCGCAGTGTTTGCGTGAACCCTATCCCTTTGTAGGGTGGGCAAAGCGAAGCGTGCCCACCAAACTGGTGGAGATGCGCAGTTGCGAAATGGTGGGCACGGCGCGATGCGCCTTTGCCCACCCTACGGGCGCTCGCTATACTCGCCGCCAAAAAGGTCCGCCATGATCCACGTCTGTTCCCTCGCCGCCCTTCCCGAAACCGTCCGCCTCACCAAGGCCAGCCACGTGCTGACCGTGATGGCCAATGTCGAGCAGGTGGCGCGGCCGGTGTCGGTGCTGCCGGCCAACCATCTCAAGGTATCGATGGACGACATCACCGAGGAGATGGACGGCTTCGTCGCGCCATCGGAAACGCATATCGAGCAGGTGCTGAACTTCGTGCGCAGCTGGGACCGCGACGCGCCGCTGGTGGTGCATTGCTATGCCGGCATCAGCCGCTCCACCGCGAGCGCCTTCGCCGCCGTGTGCGCACTCAATCCGGATCGCGACGAGACCGAGATCGCAAAGAAGATTAGAGCGGCTTCCCCGATCGCCTCGCCGAACCGCCGCATCGTCAGCCTTGCCGACCGTGCGCTGGGACGCAACGGCCGCATGCTGCGCGCACTCGACGAGATGGGACCGGGCGCGATGATGGTCGAGGGCCGCCCCTTTGTGATCGAGCTCGAATGATCGTTGCGCACCACAGCACAGGTGCGCTCCCTCTCCCGCTTGCGGGAGAGGGGTGGGGAGAGGGTATCTCCGCATCGGGACAGTCCCCTAGAGGAGAAAGCCCTCACCCGGCGCTGCGCGCCGACCTCTCCCGCAAGCGGGAGAGGTTACAGCGAGCCCGCGGCGAGACCGGCTCAAACAATTGGCATACCTATCTCATCACTCACGCGATCGCCGTCGCATGAGCGAAAAGCTGCTGACGCCGATCGAGATCGGCCTGACTGCCGCGATCGTCGCGATCGAGAATCATGAACCGCTGATCCTCACCGCGCGCGACAGTGATGGCCTGGCCGGCCTGCCGTTCGGCCCGTTCGATGCGCCGAGCCATCGCACTTTCGAGATCGGCCTGCGGGCCTGGGTCGAGGAACAGACGGGCCTGCGGCTCGGCTATGTCGAACAGCTCTACACGTTCGGCGATCGCGGCCGGCATGCCGAAGCCGGCGACATCGGCGCGCACATGGTGTCGATCGGCTATCTCGCACTGACGCGCGCCATCGGCGGCGAACTCGCAGCCACGAGTGCGAGCTTCGCGCCGTGGTATCGCTTCCTGCCGTGGGAGGACTGGCGCGAGGGGCCGCCCGCGATCATCGCGGACGACATCATCCCGGCATTGACCGAGTGGGCCGAAGAGGAGACGCCGGAGACGACGCGCGCACTGCCGCGCAAGGATCGCGTGCGGTTCTATTTCGGTCTCGACGGCGCGTCCTGGGACGAGGAGCGCGTGCTCGACCGCTACGAGCTCCTGTACGAGGCCGGGCTGGTCGAGGAAGCACGGCGCGACGGTCGCCCTGCGGCATTAGCGCGCAAGGCACTGCCCGCGCTCGGCACATCCATGCGCTTCGACCACCGCCGGATTCTTGCGACAGCGATCGCGCGACTGCGTGCAAAACTGAAGTATCGTCCTGTGGTCTTTGAACTTTTGCCCGCCGAGTTCACACTCACCGAATTGCAGTATACGGTGGAGGCGATCTCCGGCCGACACCTGCACAAACAAAATTTCCGCCGCCTGGTCGAAATGGAAGCCCTGGTCGAACCGACCGGGGTGATGTCGACACAGACGGGCGGACGTCCGGCGGCGCTCTACCGCTTCCGTCGCGACGTGCTCCAGGAGCGGCCCGCGCCGGGCTTGCGCGTACGCTCCCGGCGCTAACCCGAGAAATGCGTGATCGGCCCCTGCCCGCCGATTGCCTGGAGGCTTTATGTCTGACGGCCCGTTCGACGTCTTCGCGCTGATCATTGCGGTCATCGCTTTCATCATCGCGATCAAGGCCTCCAGCCAGGCGGCTGAGCTGCGACGACGGCTGAGCTCGCTCGAAGCGACGTTCCACGCGCAACGGCCCGTGCAGCCGCCGCGGATCCCGGCAGATGTGTGGGCTGAAGCGTCCGCGACGACTTCTGCAGCGCCGCCGCCGCTTGTGCCCCAAGCCGAACCGGGAGCCGAGGCGCCGCCCCCGCCCGTCACGGAGGATGTTTCACCGCCTCCGCTCGAAGCGAGCACCGAGGCCGACGCGCCGCCGCCGCGGCCCGCACCCGCGCCCGCGCCCGGCTTCGAGGAACGGCTCGGCACGCGCTGGGTGGTGTGGATCGGCGGCCTTGCGCTCGCGCTCGGCGGCTTCTTCATGGTGCGCTATTCGATCGAGGCCGGCCTCGTCGGCCCCGGTGTGCGCGTGTTCCTTGGCGGCGTGTTCGCGCTGGCGCTGCTTGGCGCCGGCGAATGGTCACGCCGCAAGGAGAGCATCTCCAACATCGCCGCGCTGCCGATCGCCAACATTCCCGCGATCCTCACCGCGGCCGGCACGGCGGTGGCATTTGCGACCATCTACGCGGCTTACGCGCTCTATGGATTCCTCGTCCCCGCGACCGCCTTCGTGCTGCTCGGCCTCGTCGCGCTCGGCACGCTGGCTGCAGCGCTCTTGCACGGGCCCGCGCTCGCGGGCCTCGGCGTAGTCGGCGCGTTCGTGACGCCGATCCTCGTCTCGAGCGACAAGCCGAACTATTGGGCACTCTACATCTATCTCGCCATCGTCACCGCCGCGAGCTTCGGCCTCGCCCGTATCCGGTTGTGGCGCTGGCTTGCGGTCACCACGATCGCCTTCGCCGTGCTCTGGATCTTTCCGGGGCTCGATACCAGCGACTTGCAGGTCGCGCCGCACGCTTTGCATGTGATCGCAGGCTTCGTTCTTGCCGCTCTTCTCGTCGTCTGCGGCTTCATGTTCGGCCCGACGATCGAGGACGGTGAGATCGAGCCGGTCTCGTCGGGCTCGCTCGGTGCCTATCTGTTCGGCGCGATGCTGATCGTGCTGTCGAGCGCGCATGCGGACCTGGCGCTGATCGCCTTCACGCTGCTCGTCGGCGCGACGCTGCTTGTCGCCTGGCGCGCGCCGGCGGCCACCGGCGCGCTCGGCGCGGCCGCCGCGACCGTCTTCATCGTGTTCGCCGAATGGGCGGTGCGCGCCAATCCCGACATGCTGGTGCTGCCGGGCGGCCCCATCGCCGGCATCGCGCCGACGGCGATCGACAGCGCGGTGACGCTACATCTGGTGATGGCAGCGATCTTCGCCGCCGGCTTCGGCATCGCGGGCTTCCTCGCGCAGGGCCGTTCGAACTCGGCGATCATTCCGGTGGTGTGGTCGGTCGCGGGTGTCGCGACGCCGATCGCGATCCTGGTCGCGCTCTACGCACGCATCGCGCATCTCGACCGCTCGATCCCGTTCGCCATCCTCGCGGTACTGCTCGCCGCCGCCTTCGGCGCTGCCACCGAAGCGCTTGCGCGCCGCGAGACCCGGCCGGGCGCCATGATCTCCACGGCCTTGTTCGCGACCGGCACGCTCGGTGCGCTGGCGCTGGCGCTGACATTTGCATTGGAGAAGGGCTGGCTCACGATCGCACTCGCGCTGATGTCGCTCGGCACCGCCTGGATCTCGATGCAGCGGCCGATCCCGTTCCTGCGCTGGCTGGCCGCGATCTTCGCAGGCCTGGTCACCGCTCGGATCGGCTATGATCCACGCATCGTCGGCGACGCCGTCGGAACCACGCCGATCTTCAACTGGCTGTTGTGGGGCTACGGCGTGCCGGCGGCATCGTTCTGGGCGGCGAGCCTGTTCCTGCGCCGCCGCGGCGACGACGCCCCGTTGCGCATGATCGAGAGCGCCGCGATCCTGTTCACCGCACTGCTCGCCTTCATGGAGATCCGGCACTTTGCGACCGGCGGCGACGTGACGTCGGCACCGTCGCTGCTCGAATGCGCGCTGCAGGCCTGTGTCGCGCTCGCCATGGCGATCGGGCTGGAGCGTCTGCGGCAGCGCAGCCGCAGCATCGTGCACAATGTCGGCGCGGTCGTGCTCACGGCAATCGCGGGGCTCGTCGGCGTGTTCGGCCTCTTGATCCTGGAGAACCCGCTGCTGTGGCGCACCGATGTCGGCGGGACCGTGTTCAACCTGCTGCTGCTCGGCTACGCGCTGCCGGCGGTGCTGATGCTGCTGCTGTCATATGCCGTGGCCGGCGAACGCGGCAAGGCCTACGCCAACACGATTGCGGGCGGCGCGCTGCTGTTCGCGCTGACCTATGTCACGCTGGAGATCCGCCGCTTCTATCACGGCCCGATCCTCTCCTCCGGGGAGACGACGGGCGCCGAGCAATATACCTATTCGATCGGCTGGCTCGGCTTCGGCGTGGTGCTGCTCGGCGTCGGCATTCTCGTCAATTCGGAGCGGGCGCGGCTGGCGTCGGCCGTCGTGATCGCGTTGACGATCCTGAAGGCCTTCGTCATCGACATGTCGACGCTGACGGGCGTCTACCGCGCGCTGTCCTTCATGTGCCTCGGCATCGTGCTGGTCGCGATCGGCTGGCTCTACCAGCGTATCCTGTTCCGGCGGCAGGTCGCACCGCCGCCGGCTCCGCAGACGAGCATTTGAGGCTCACGCCGCGCGAACCGATTCCAGGAATTGCGCGACCTCGACCTTGAGACGGGTGCTGTCGGTCGCGAGCGATTTCGCCGCCGACAGCACCTCGTTCGAAGCTTCGCCGGTCTCGAACGCACCCCGCTGCACATCGGTGATGTTCGACGAGACCTCCTGCGTGCCGACCGAGGCCTGCTGGACGTTACGCGAGATTTCCTGCGTGGCCGCGCCCTGCTGCTCGACGGCGGCGGCGATGGCCGCAGCCACCTCGGACAGCCGCTCGATGGTGCCGCCAATCTCCTGGATGGCACTGACCGATTCCTGCGTCGCTGCCTGGATGCCCGAGACCTGCGCCCCGATCTCACCGGTCGCCTTTGCCGTCTGCTCGGCCAGCGCCTTGACCTCGGAGGCGACGACCGCGAATCCGCGGCCCGCTTCACCGGCACGCGCGGCTTCGATGGTCGCGTTCAGCGCCAGCAGATTGGTCTGGCCCGCGATGGTGTTGATGAGCTCGACGACGTCGCCGATGCGGGACGCCGCCTGCGACAGCGCGTTGACGCGGTCGTTGGTCCGCGCCGCCTGCTCGACGGCCTCCGCGGCCATCCGCGCCGAATCTTGCACCCGGCGGCTGATCTCGGTGATGGAGGACGACAGCTCCTCCGAAGCGGATGCTACCGCCTGGACGTTGGTCGAGGCTTCCTCGGAGGCGGCTGCGACGACGGTCGCGAGTTCCTGTCCGCGCTGCGCGGTGTTGGTCAGCGTCGAGGCGGAGGCCTCGAGCTCGGTGGAGGCCGAGGATACGGTGCCGACGACCTCGCCGATCATGGCTTCGAACTTGCGGGTGATGGCGTCGACGCGGCGGCCGCGTTCGATCTTGACTTCGGCGTCGCGCGCGGCGGCCTCGTCGGCGGCCTTCTTGGCGATCAGCGCCTCCTTGAAGATCTGCAGCGCATCCGCCATCGAGCCGATCTCGGTCCGCTCGCCGCGATGCGGCACCTCGGCCGAAAGGTCACCCTCGCCGAGCGACTGCATCGGGCGGATAATCGAGGCAATGCCACGGGAAACGTCGCGCACGAGATAATAGGCGGCGCCAATCGCGATCACGACCGAGAGCACGATGATGCCGACCAGCACGCGGAAGATCATGGCATAGCTGTCGGCGGCCTGCTTGGTCTCCAGCTCGGCGCCGCGATTGTTCATCTCGATGCCCTTCTGAAGCAGCGGGTCGGCGGCCTGGGCCATCTTCGCGACCTTGGTCTGCAACAGCTCGTTAGCGTCGGCCGGGAAACGTCCCACGCCCTTGCGCGACAACGCCATCACGTCCTGCACGCCGTTCAGATACTCGGCCCACGCCGTGCTCCATTGCCCATAGAGCGAGCGCTCCTCGGCGGAGGTGATCAGCGGCTCGTAGACCTTGCGGGTCTGGTCGATGCGCGCGCGCAGCGAGGCCAAGCGCTTCTCGGCGGCGTCCTTGCCCTCGACGCTGTCCTGCATCAGATGCAGACGGAGCGCCACGCGCAGCTCGTTGATGTCGGCGCGAAGCGAGCCAAGCGCGCGCACGCTGGGCAGCCAGCTCTCCGCAATCTCGACCGTATGGGAATTGATGTTCTGCATGGTGCCGATCGCCGTCACGCCGACACCGGCGAGCGAAAGAACGAGGACCGACAGCACGGCCAGAAGCTTGAAGACGATCGACAATTTCGACATCACGACAAATCCCGATGTTACCTGACAACGCGCAAATCACCTGCGCCGTGATCGCCACGACGGTGGCGAGACGGATGTCAGTTCAACAATGCTGGCTGGTTCTTATCCCGTGAGATTGCACACATAGTCGCAAGCAGGCGTTAACAGGGACCTACGTAAAATTACGGGACACTTCCGACAGTCGCTATTTCTCATGCAACCATTTGTTGCAGCTCGCAGCCACCTCATGCTGCCACGCGCAGCGTGTCCGCTTGCGCCGCAACATGCGACCAACGCGGCAGCGGCTGTCACGCCACCCGTACCGATTCCAGGAAGCGCGCGACCTCGCTCTTCAGCCGGTTGCTCTCCTGCGAAAGGGATTGCGCAGCCGAATGCACCTGCGCCGAGGCAGCCCCGGTTTCGCCTGCGCCGCGCTGGACGTGGCCGATATTCGCTGAGACTTCGGAGGTGCCATTCGCGACGTGCTGGATGTTGCGGGAGATCTCCTGCGTGGCGGCGCCCTGCTCCTCGACCGCGGCCGCGATGGTCGACGAGATCTCCGACATCCGCGCGATGGTGTCGCCGATCTCCTTGATCGCCCCGGCTGAGTCTTGCGTTGCGGTCTGGATCGCACCGATGTGCTGGCTGATCTCGCCGGTCGCTTTCGCAGTCTGCTCGGCGAGCGCCTTGACTTCAGTCGCGACCACGGCAAAACCCTTGCCGGCCTCGCCCGCTCGCGCCGCTTCGATCGTCGCGTTGAGCGCCAGCAGATTGGTCTGGCTGGCGATGGTGTTGATCAGCTCGACCACGTCGCCAATGCGGGAAGCGGCCTTGGTCAGCTCGGCGACGCGCGCATTGGTGCGCTGGGCCTGCTCGACGGCGACATCGGCGACACGCGCCGATTCCTGCACCTGACGGCTGATCTCGGAGATCGAGGAGGTCATTTCCTCGCTCGCTGAAGACACCGACTGCACGTTCGCGGAGGCCTCTTCGGAGGCGGCCGCCACGACGGTGGCAAGCCCGTTGCCGCGCTCGGCGGCCTGCATCAGCGTGTTCGAAGACGCATCGAGCTCGGTTGCAGCCGATGAAACAGTATCGATGATCTCGCCGACCGCGCCTTCGAAACTATCGGCGAGCCGGTGCATGTCGGCCTTACGCTGCTGGCGCCCGCGCGCCTCGGCATCGATCTGCTCGACGCGCAGCCGCTCGGCCTCCACCATGTTGGTCCTGAACACCTCGACGGCACCGGCCATCTCGCCGATCTCCTCCCTGCGCCCGATGCCGGGAACGGAAATCGAAAGCTCGCCGCGCGCAAGCCGCGTCATCGCACCGACCATGCCGGCAAGCGACTTCGAGATCGAACGCCCCAGAAGGAAGCCGACTGCGGCGAGCACGACGACGGTGACGCCGAAGGCGACCATCATCCATACGCGCACGGCATCGCGGGTCGCAGCTTCCCCAAATTCGGCCTGCTTGTACAGGCCTTCGACTGTATTGCGTACCTCGACCATACCCGGCTCGAGCTCGCGGAAGGTCTTCATCATGCTGGCGTCAAGGGCTGCGCTCTGCCGTGCAGTGTCGGCCCACGCCGCGAACTCGGACTGGTATTTCTGCAGCTTGGCCGTGATGTCGGTCATCACCGCCGTAGGGACCGCGACAACCTCTATCGCCTTGGAGAATTCAACTGCGGCCTTCTTCATCTCGGCGATGTATTTTGGGTCGCGCCGCAGCATGAAATCCTTCTCATGCCGGCGCATCATCAGCATCCAGCTCGTGGACCTGGGATCGTCGATCTCCTTGAGCTTGGCCTCAATGTCGTGCACGGCGGCGCGGAGCGAGCCGGAGAGGCCCAGCGTCTCGTTCAGGCCGAGCCGGGTCTCCGCGGCCACCAATGCGCCGAAGTCCGACGCGTATCGCTTGAAGCCGTCATGCGCCTGCTTCATCCGGTCGGACAGCGCGCCCATGCCGCCGGCCGCAACCAGCCGCTCGATCTCCTCGAAGTCGCGGTTGATCGGCCCGATCAATTCGGCATGGGACTTGGCGTAGCTTTCGTTGCGGCGCTGCTGGAAGTTCTTCTCGTCCCGGCGAGCCTCCAGCATCTCGATCGAGAGCTGCTCGTCGAGGTCGGCGATCGCACGAGCCCGGTTGGCAATCTCGCGAGAGGCGTCCTGGGAGAGACTGCCGATCTCGTAGATCGCGCCGAAGGCGACGAGGCCCAACAATCCGAACAGTCCGATCGCCATGACCTTGTGGGCGAGGCGAATGGAAGGGCCGCTCATGAGTGTGCTCCAATACGTCGATACGCAATACGTGAGGGCGACTCAGCGCCCGGAATATTGCGGGGATCATGACTGCATCGGTTTTCCGGAAAGTTAACCCTGCGCGGTCTTCGTCGCGGCGCCGCAATATGCACGCGCGCAAACGCCGCGCTTCTACGCGCGGCGGTTGCAGTTCTCTCGGAGATATGCGCCCGTCAGGCGGCGCGCACGGTGTCGAGGAATTTGCCGACCTCGAGCTTGAGGCGGTTGCTGTCGCCGGACAGCGACTGTGCCGCTGCCAGCACCTGCGAGGATGCCGATCCAGTTTCGCCCGCGCCGCGCTGCACGTCGGTGATGTTGGACGACACTTGATGGGTACCTTCCGCCGCCTGCTGCACGTTGCGCGAGATCTCCTGCGTCGCCGCGCCCTGCTCCTCGACGGCCGCAGCGATCGTAGACGATATCTCGGACAGCTTTTCGATGGTGTTGCTGATGGCGCTGATGGCGGCGACCGAGTCCTGCGTCGCGGCCTGGATGCCCGAAATCTGCTGGCCGATTTCGCCGGTCGCCTTTGCGGTCTGCTCCGCGAGCGCCTTCACTTCGGAAGCCACCACGGCAAAGCCACGACCGGCTTCGCCGGCGCGTGCCGCCTCGATGGTGGCATTGAGCGCCAGCAGGTTGGTCTGGCCGGCGATCGTGTTGATCAGCTCGACCACGTCGCCAATGCGAGCCGCCGCCTTGGACAATTCGCCGACACGGTCGGTCGTGGTTCGGGCTTGTGTTACCGCCTCGCTTGCCACACGTGCGGATTCCTGCACCTGGCGGCTGATCTCGGTGATCGAGGACGACAGCTCTTCGGTCGCAGACGCCACCGATTGCACGTTGGTCGAGGCTTCCTCCGAGGCTGCTGCAACCACGGTCGTGAGCTGTTGCGTGCGCTCGGCGGTCGAGGTCAGCGTCGTGGCCGACGCTTCGAGTTCGGTCGAGGCCGACGACACCGTGCCGACAATCTCGCCGACGGCGCCTTCGAAACTGTCGGCAAGCCTGCGCATCTCGGCCTTGCGCTGCTCGGCCGCCATCTGGTCCTGCCGCATCTTGGCTTCCGCTTCCTCGCGCGCCTTCTGCTCGGATACGGTCTTGAATTTTTCGACGGCACCGGCAACGCCGCCGACCTCGTCCTTGCGGCCGAGGCCCGGCAGCACCACAGCGAAGTCGCCGCCCGCGAGCTTCTCCATCGCGACAGTCAGGGCGCGCATCGGACGGGCAATGCTGAAGATCGAGAAGACGCACGCGCCGATCAGGACCAGCGCGACCAGCACGCCTGCGACGAATGACGTCCGCGCAACGGACGCAGCCTCTGTTTCCGCCGCCGTGCGCGCCTCTGCACTCTTATGCTTGGCGAAGTTCGTGATCTCGTCGGCCAGTTCCGATATTTCCGCGTTGGTCGGCATCAGCATCTCCTTGCGGATGCGGATGATTTCAGCGGTCAGCTTTGCCAATTGCGTCGCCGCTTCGCCGTCCTTCCTCGACTCGAGCGCGAGCTCCTGCTTACGGATCGCCTCGATCTGCTGCTCGCCTTTCTGGAAATTGCCAATCAACACGGTCAGGCGGTCGATACGTTTGTGGTTCTCCGGCGATTGCGAGAGCCCTGCCATTTCACCGGAAAACTTAAGGGCAGCCGTCTGGCGGTCGTTGAAATAGCTGGCGGCCTTCTGCAACTCGGCAGGCGAGGACGAGGTCAGGATGTCGCGAATGCCGATCTGCATGCCCCGCACCGACGCCTTCGCTTCCGCGGCGTTTTGCGCGATCGCCTGCTGTCCCGATGCGCTATTGTTGAGCTTCTGGACCTCGGCACTTCCGCTCATCTGGAGGAGGATCATCAGCGCAACGAGCGCGAGGGTCAGCGCCGAGGTGATGGCGAGTTTGGTGGCAATTCGCAGATTCTGAATGAACATCATCGAAAACGTCCCCGGGATACGCATTGTCGCGGCGAAGCGCGCGAACAGCCTTGGAGGCTAGTCTGCGAGCTTTCCATTAATGTTAAGCGCGAGGCGATGCCGCTTGAGTAGAAATACTGAATATGTCGCTCAATTGCCGGATTATCGCAACCATCCCGCGCAATCGAAACACGCCTCGCGAATTTGCCGCGTCACGTGCGTTAACGTCGATCCCAGTGCGCGGGCGCGTCGTCGCTCAGCAGACGAAGCCGATCTCGCGTTCCGCTTGCGCTGCGCGATGCCGCGTCACGCTGCGCGCACGGTATTGAGGAAGTTGCCGACCTCGAGCTTGAGGCGGTTGCTGTCGCCAGAGAGCGACTGGGCCGCCGCCAGCACCTGCGACGACGCCGAGCCGGTCTCGCTCGCCCCGCGCTGCACGTCGGTGATGTTGGCCGAGACCTGATGGGTGCCTTCCGCCGCCTGCTGCACGTTGCGGGAGATTTCCTGTGTCGCCGCGCCCTGCTCTTCCACGGCCGCCGCGATCGTGGAGGAAATCTCCGAGAGCTTCTCGATAGTGCCGCTGATGTCCTTGATTGCGCCGACCGAATGCTCGGTCGCGGTCTGGATGCTGGCGATCTGCTGCCCGATCTCACCGGTGGCCTTCGCGGTCTGTTCGGCGAGTGCCTTGACCTCGGAGGCGACAACCGCAAAGCCGCGACCCGCTTCGCCGGCGCGCGCGGCCTCGATGGTCGCGTTGAGCGCCAGGAGATTGGTCTGACCTGCGATCGTGCTGATCAGCTCGACCACGGCGCCGATCCGCGTCGCCGCCTTGGACAATTCGCTGACACGCTCGGTGGTGACACGCGCCTGGCCGACAGCTTCGTGGGCCACGCGGGCCGATTCCTGCACCTGCCTGCTGATCTCGGTGATAGAGGACGACAGCTCCTCGGTCGCCGACGCCACCGCCTGTACGTTGGTGGACGCCTCCTCGGAGGCCGCAGCAACCATGGTCGTGAGCTGCTGCCCACGCTCCGCGGTCGACGTGAGCGTCGACGCCGAGGCTTCCAGTTCGGTCGCTGCCGAGGACACGGTGTCGACGATCTCCCCGATCGCGGCTTCAAAGCCGTCGGCCAGCTTCCGCATTTCCACCTTGCGCTGCTCGGCTGCCCGCTTCTCGGCCGCAGCGTGATCGCCGCGCATGCGTTCGACTTCGAGGCCGTTTTGCTTGAAGACTTCAACGGTCCGTGCCATCTCGCCGACCTCGTCACCTCGGCGGGTGCCTGGTACGACCGTCGTGAAGTCGCCATTGGCGAGCCCACCCATCGCAACCGAAATGGCTGAAAGCGGCTTGAGGATCCGGCCAAAGGTGATCCAGAAACTGAGGCCAGCGAGCATCACCGAGGCGCAGAGCAACACGACCGTGAAAGCGAAATTACGAGTGCTGACTTCTGCCTGCATCGTGGCTTCGCGGTCAGCGGCCGCGCCAATGGCTTCACCGAGCTTCAGCACCGCATTGATGCCGACAGTGGCCCGCGTGAAGTACTCGGGTCCGGTGATCTTGTAGTTGCCGCCTTCGCCACCGGCGAGCACAAGCGCCCGCGTTTCACCGTAGAGTCCAAAATAGGACTTCTCGACCTCCGTCATTGCCTCGCCGATCTGCAGGGCGAAGTCCGAGCGCAGCCGCACCGGCAATACGGTGTCCCATGCGAGTTCGACCTTGGCCCGCAGCGCCGAAAGGCGCTCATGGCCCTCCATCCCGAGCTTCGCACGCGCACCGACGACACCGGCCAGCAGGGCCCGCTCCCTTCCGGCATTCTCGGCCATCTGAGCTGTCAGATGTCGCAAGCCGATGAGCTGCGCCAGCCTTGCCACGGGCGGGCTGGTGAGCGTTTCGAGCGTCAGCCGCAAGCGGTTGCTCGCGACGTCGATCACCTCCGTAATCGTTGGCGCGAAGCCATCGACGAGGTCAGGTTCGCGTTCGACGCGCGGGCGCGACATTCCCACGTCGGCCTTCTCACGCAGGAGACGCAGCGCCTCGAATTTCGTCGCTGCGTCCGCAATCTGTCTTTGCCCCGCCCCCATTTCGGGAATCGCGCTGATATCGAGGATGGCTTGGCGAAAGGCCTCGTCGGCCGTCGCGCGCGCCTTTGCGATTTCGGCACGGCGCTCGGGGCTGACGACATCAGGAGACTTCAGCACGGCGTTGGTCAGCCCGCGTTCAATCGCCCAATGTCCTGCGCTGCGCAGCAGCAGCTGGGCAACTGCATTGACCTTCAGGAATGCCTCGGACTCTCGCCTCTTGAGGATGGCCTCATAGGCGATGAATCCGGCCGAGGCCAACCCCAGCAAGACCAGGGCAGAGATGATGATCGGCAAGATCGTGCCGATCCGAACATGTCCGAGCCGACTCCACGCGCTGGCGGCCTGAGTTCGGGCCTGATGATGTGCAGGGCTCAACATGGTACGTTTTCCCCGAAGGAAACACGCAGCCAAGTCCTTGCCGGCTGCATGGACGTTGATCGCCCTTGCCGGAGAATCTAGTCCTCGTGTTTTCGCATTCTGGTTAACGGGAGGGTTCGGAGAAATACTGAGATTTCAGCCCAAATAGTTGAAATCGAAGGGGTAATTTCGCGAGCAAGTTGTAAATTTCAGCTTGAGGTCGCCGCTGTTTGTTTTTGCAGCCGACGTTCGCCGAAGGCGTGCGCGAGACGTTCGCGGCGACGATCGGATGCAAAAACGCCCCGCCTAAGGAGGCAGGGCGTCTTCCGAGCTGTCCGGAACGAGGTTCTTAGGCGGCGCGCACGGTGTCGAGGAATTTGCCGACCTCAAGCTTGAGGCGGTTGCTGTCGCCGGACAGCGACTGTGCCGCTGCCAGCACCTGCGAGGATGCCGAGCCGGTTTCGCCCGCGCCGCGCTGCACGTCGGTGATGTTGGACGAGACCTGATGGGTGCCTTCCGCCGCCTGCTGCACGTTGCGGGAAATTTCCTGCGTCGCCGCGCCCTGCTCCTCGACGGCCGCGGCGATCGTGGACGATATCTCGGACAGCTTTTCAATGGTGTTGCTGATGGCGCTGATGGCGGCGACCGAGTCCTGCGTCGCGGCCTGAATGCCGGAAATCTGCTGGCCGATTTCGCCGGTCGCCTTTGCGGTCTGCTCGGCCAGCGCCTTCACTTCGGAAGCCACCACGGCAAAGCCGCGGCCGGCCTCGCCCGCGCGCGCGGCCTCGATGGTGGCATTGAGCGCCAGCAGATTGGTCTGGCCGGCGATGGTGTTGATCAGCTCGACCACGTCGCCAATGCGAGCCGCCGCCTTGGACAATTCGCCGACACGCTCGGTCGTGGTGCGGGCCTGGGTAACCGCCTCGCTTGCCACCCGCGCCGATTCCTGCACCTGTCGGCTGATCTCGGTGATCGAGGACGACAGCTCCTCCGTGGCCGACGCCACCGACTGCACGTTGGTCGACGCCTCCTCCGAGGCCGCAGCAACCACTATCGTCAGTTCCTGTGCCCGCTCCGCCGTCGAGGTCAGCGTCGAGGCCGACGCTTCGAGCTCCGTCGCGGCCGAGGAGACGGTGTCGACAATCTCCCCGACGGCAGCTTCGAAGCCGTTCGCGAGCTTGTGCATCTCTGCCTTGCGTTGCGCGGCTGCGACCTGGTCCTGCCTGATCTTGGCCTCGGCATCCTCGCGCGCCTTTTGCTCGGATACGATCTTGAATTTCTCGACGGACGCGGCGACGCCGCCAACCTCGTCCTTGCGGCCGAGCCCCGGCAGCACCACGGAGAAGTCACCACCAGCGAGCTTGTCCATGGCAACCGTGAGCGCGCGGATCGGCCGCGCGATGGTCAGGAAGGACATCAGCCATGAACCGACGAGGACGAGCACGGCGCACGCACCGACCACCATGCCGAGACGCTCGCTCGCGGCCATCTCCTGGGTCGCGGCAGCGATTTCTTCCTCGCCTTTGTGCTTGGCGAAATCGGCGATCTCGCTGGTCAAATTATCCAGTTGCGTCGCAAGCGGCAGCGTCACCTCACGGATCTGGCGCGCGCCTTCCTCGGAAATCTTGGCCGCGCGCGCTGGGTCCGTGGCCGCAACGGCAATGGCCTCGCTGCGAAAAGAGGCGTTCTGCTGTGCGCCCTTCAGGTAATCGGCGGACGTAGACCTGAGCTTCTCCATTCGCGCGCGATTTCCCGGGGAGTGCGTCAATCTGAGCATGGAATCGATGACGCCGTTCAGCGCTTTCGACCGCTCCAGCAGAGTCTCGCTCGCCTTTTGCAAGTCACCCTGATTGTTGGCGAGACGCATGTCGCGTACAGCGAGCTGCATGCCACGTATTCCAAGCTTGGCTTCGGTGGCCTCGCGCACCAATTCCTGCTGCGCAATTGCTGCTTGGTTGGAATGACGCACGGTGTTGTTGCCAATGACCTGGCTCGCGATCATGGCGCCGACGAGAATAACGCCGAACACCGAAGCGAGCGCGAGCTTGGTACCAATTTGTAGATTCTGGATGAGTCTCGACATGAGGGCGTTTCCCGGGATGCGCGGCCAAGTCATTGTCGGCCGCCCTCGGCGTTGATCGCCCTTGCCTAAAAACTGAGCTTCAGGTGTGGTGATCCGGTTAACGGCCGCCCCCGGACAAATACCGGCTTCGCCGGGAAATCCCTTGAAAAATGGCACGGTCCGCGCGCTTAACAGGTTAACCACACGCGGCGGTAGGATGCCCGATTTTTAGCCAGTGCGACCAAGGGCTTTCTGGCTCTCGCCGATCAGGCTGATCCGGAACACCGGCTCCTTGTTCTCGTCGAGCAGCTCCATGCGCCATTCGGCGTCCTGTTTCAGGCCGCGTGAGATGCCGCCGAGCAAATTGGCACAGACTTCGGTCATCTCGGTCCAGGCCGCGGCGCGGTCCTCGAACTCATATGGCTGGTCGGCAGCACCGGAATAGCGGCCCGTGCTGATACGGAAGAAGTACAGCGACATCGTTGAACCCTTTGATCGGGCCGCGCCCCCCGGCCGTACGCAAACTGGGGCGCGAACAGCTACCAACGCATGAAAGCCGCCGTCCGTATGACTACGGCGCGGCGGCTTCGTGTTTGATGGCAGCTCTCAACGACAAAGTGCGCGGACTGTCCCGCGCAGCCAACTCACTGGGTCGAGCGGCGCAGCTCCAGCGGGGCGTCGTCCCTGGCGGGCTCCGATTTAACTTGCGGCTTCACCGGCTCGAGCCGGCTGCTCTCGACGCGCGGGGTCTCGACACGCGCGGCGACTTCGGTGTTGGTCGCGCCGACCGAACCCGTGTGTTCCGAGGTGCGCAGCGAGCGCGGCCGCGCGACGGCGCGCGCCATCAGCATCTGGTTGCCGCCTTGGTGATGGAAGTCGCAATAGGCAAAGCCCATCCCCGACACCGAGCCGCGGAAACTGCGATCGTCGGTCTTTTCAAGATTGAAACAGGGCTCGAACGGAATGCCCTTGATCGAGGCGCAGACGTTCTGGCCGCGGATCTGAAGCGTGTTGCCGGGCAGACGGAGATGTTTCACCGGACCTGCACCCGAGAACTGCACGGCGCCGGCGGCGCCGAGGTCGTCCATGATGCGGCCAGCCCCGCGGGTGCCGTCAAAGCAGGTGAAAGCAAACACCTTCCCGGCGACGAAGCGGCGCGCCTCATCGGCGTTCATGCTTCCAGCAATGGCCGGCGCAAACGTCGCTACCGCCGTGACCGCCCCCAACACAATACGCGCAAGCATGCTCAACTCCGAACCAACCCCGCAGCGGGCTATGCCTTATCTCTTTACCCGCTGCTTACCATACTAACCATGGCGACATTGAAGCAGCATGGTTGGTAAAGTCTGAACGCCGTTAGAGAATTTTTACCACGGTGCGACCGCGGACCTGGCCGGCCAGGATTTTCGCGCCCCACTCCGGAACTTCGGAAAGCGGAATTTCGTGAGTAATTTCAGCTAGTTTCGTCCGGTCCAGATCGGACGCCAGGCGCTGCCAGGCGGCTTTCCGCGGCTCGATCGGGCACATCACGGAATCGATGCCGAGAAGGCACACCCCGCGCAAAATGAAGGGTGCGACGGAAGACGGCAGGTCCATGCCGGCCGCCAAGCCGCAGGCCGCGATCGCGCCGCCATACTTTGTCATCGACAGGAGATTTGCGAGCGTGGTCGAGCCGACGCTGTCGACGCCACCCGCCCAGCGCTCCTTGGCGATGGGCTTGGCGGCCGCTGACAATTCGTTGCGGTCGATCACCTCAGTCGCGCCGATCTCTTTCAGATAGTCCGCTTCGGACGCACGTCCCGTGGAGGCGATGACGTGATAGCCGAGCTTCGAGAGCACGGCGGTCGCAACCGAGCCGACGCCGCCCGCCGCGCCTGTCACCACGACCGGACCGCTGTTCGGCGACACTCCGTGCTTCTCCAGCGCCAGCACGGACAGCATCGCGGTGAAGCCGGCGGTGCCGATCGCCATGGCGTCGCGCGCCGACAGGCCCTGCGGAAGAGCGACCAGCCAGTCGCCTTTCACCCGCGCCTTCTCGGCATAGGCGCCGAGATGGGTCTCCCCCATGCCCCAGCCGGTGCAGACGACTTTATCGCCCGCCTTCCATTGCGGATGCGAGGACTGCTCGACGGTGCCGGCGAAATCGATGCCGGCAATCATCGGAAAGCGGCGCACCACCGGCGCCTTGCCGGTGAGCGCAAGGCCGTCCTTGTAGTTCAATGTCGACCATTCCACGCGGACGGTGACGTCGCCCTCCATCAGCTCGGCTTCGTCGAACTGCGTGAGCTGCGCGGTGGTGCCCTTGTCCGCCTTGTCGATCCGGATCGCCTTGAACGTCGCCACAGCAAAACTCCCTGACTTGTTTCAGGGGATGTTTAGCCGATCAGGCAGGCTGCGCAACCGCCCGCTGGACCGGTTTTTCCACGATCGGAAGATTGATCAGCGCCGAGAGCACGCCGAACAGGATCGAGAGCCACCAGATCGGCGTGTAGGAACCGAACCGCTCGAACACAATGCCGCCGAGCCAGACGCCGAGGAAGCCGCCGACCTGATGGCTGACGAAGGCGAAGCCATAGAGGGTGGCGAACCAGCGCGTGCCGAACATGATCGCGACCAGCGCCGAGGTCGGCGGCACGGTCGACAGCCAGGTCAGGCCGGAGACCGCGCCGAACGCAATCGCCGAGAATGGCGTGATCGGGAACGAGATGAAGGCAAACGTCGCAAGCGCGCGGGTGAAATAGATGCTCGAGAGGATGTAGCGCTTGGGAAGTGAGTTCTGGAGATAGCCGACGCTCAGCGATCCCATGATGTTGAACAGGCCGATCGCCGCGATCACCCAGCCACCGATTTGCGTGGAGATCCCGTTATCGACCAGGAAGGCCGGCAGATGCACCGTGATGAAGGCAAGCTGGAAGCCGCAGGTGAAGAAGCCGAGCACAAGCAGCACGTAGGAGCGATGGCCGAAGGCTTCCGCGAGCGCTTTGGTGAAAGTCTGCTGGTCCGCAGGCGCCGCGTTTGCCGTGCTTGCGACCGGCGGCGTCGAGAGCGCCAGCGCCAGCGGGATGATCAGCAGCATCAGGAAGCCGAACACGGTGAGCGCCTGCTGCCAGCCGAAATTGTCGATCAGGGCCACACCGATCGGCGCGAACAGGAACTGCCCGAACGATCCCGCCGCAGTGCCGGCGCCAAGCGCAAGGCCGCGCTTCTCGGCCGGCAAGAGCTTGGTAAATGCCGAGAGCACCAGATTGAACGAGCAGCCGGCGAGACCGAAGCCAACCATGACGCCAGCGCCGATGTTGAGCGACAGCGGCGTCGAGGAATAGCGCATCAGGAGCAAGCCGCCGGCATAGAGCAGAGCGCCGACGCACATTACCCGGAACAGGCCGAAGCGATCGGCGACCGCGCCGGCGACGGGCTGGCCCAGTCCCCACAGCAAATTCTGAAACGCGATCGCGAGGCCGAACACGTCGCGGCCCCAGGCATATTCATGGCTCATCGGCTGTACGAAGAAACCGAGCGCCGAGCGCGGGCCGAAGCCGAGCATCCCGATCGCGCAGCCGCAGAGAATGATGATCGCCGGCGTACGCCAGGAGGAGGAACGGGAGACCGAACCGAGCTCGCCCATCTGTGTCGACATGCTGTTCCTCGTGCGTCGTCGCGGATTCGCAAATGGCAGCCGCGAGCCAGCTCGTTTAATGCATCTGCATGAAAACCCCAAGTCAAAAACGATTGCATTCCGCGAAGAGCTGGCGCGGGAGCATTGCATTTCCTCGCGGCCTAGCCCGACGCGCCGGGCACCTGACTTGACGGAAATGTGTGCGGCAAGATCTGGCGGCCCGCCGCGCGCCGTGTTATCTTCGATTTACTCAAGTTGAGCATATCGACGGTCCACCGGCCCCCTCGGCCGGATTTCTCAGGCCACAAATATACTCATATTGAGTACAACTGACATACTCGGGAGGCTTCGATGCCGCTAACTGGAATTTACGGCCCCGACGACTTTGCCAACCGGCCGCAGGGCCACGTCATCGCGCCGGCACGGCCGGGGCAGGCGCGAACCGGACCTCCGCTGCCGATGCCTTCACTGGAATGGACGCCGGAGGTCGAGCGAGCCACCGCACCGCTTTGCGAGCGCGTGAAACAGGTGATCCCGCCGATCGAATGGCCGCTGATGGCCCCGACGATCAAGGCGATCAACGAACTGAAGCAGGCGCGCGGCGCGGTGATTCTCGCGCATAATTACCAGGCGCCGGAGATCTTCCACTGCGTCGCCGACATCGGCGGTGATTCGCTCCAGCTCGCGGTCGAAGCCACCAGGGTGAAGGCCGGCATCATCGTCCAGTGCGGCGTGCACTTCATGGCGGAGACGTCGAAACTGCTCAATCCGGACAAGACGGTGCTGATCCCTGATACGCGCGCGGGCTGCTCGCTCGCCGCCAGCATCACTGGCGCCGACGTCCGCCTGCTCCGCGAAAAATTTCCCGGCGTGCCTGTCGTTGCCTATGTCAACACCTCCGCGGAGGTGAAGGCCGAGGTCGATATCTGCTGCACCTCGTCGAACGCGGTTCAGGTGGTCGAGAGCCTCGGCGCGCCCAGCGTGATCTTCCTGCCCGACCGCTATCTCGCCACTTACGTGGCCTCGAAGACCGACGTGAAGATCATTGCCTGGAAGGGCGCCTGCGAGGTGCACGAGCGTTTCACCGGCGCCGAGCTGCGCAGCTACCGCGAGGCCGATCCCTCCGTTCAGATCATCGCCCATCCCGAATGCCCTCCGGACGTGCTGGCCGAGGCCGACTTCACGGGCTCGACCGCGCACATGATCAACTGGGTGCGCGAGCGGCGGCCGCGGCGGCTGGTGATGATCACGGAATGCTCGATGGCCGACAATGTGCGCGCCGAGCTGCCCGATGTGGAGATGCTGCGTCCCTGCAACATCTGCCCGCACATGAAGCGCATCACGCTCGCCAACATTCTGGAGAGCCTGCTGACGCTTCGCGAGGAGGTCACGATCGATCCCACGCTTGCGGACCGCGCAAGGCGCTCGGTCGAGCGGATGATCAATTTGAAGAACTAGCAACACACAGCGGTCGTCCCGGCGAAGGCCGGGACCCATAACCACCGAACGCCGCCGGTTGCAAAGAACAGCGTCAAGCAGCTGAGCCAAACAACAGCTGCTGCGGAGCATGGGTCCCGGCCCCCCCGTGCGCAATTGCGCACTAGGCCGGGACGACAGCTGAGAGCTTGGAGAAAGCTATGACAACGAACACCATCCACCCCCTCGCCCGCAGCGCCGACGATGTCGTCATCGTCGGCGGCGGTCTCGCCGGACTCTTTTGCGCATTGAAGCTCGCGCCGCGGCCGGTGACATTGATCTCGGCCGCGCCGCTCGGACAGGGCGCGTCATCCGCATGGGCGCAAGGCGGCATCGCCGCGGCCGTGGCTGAAGGCGATACGCCGGAAGCGCACGCTGCGGACACGGTTGCCGTCGGCGGCGGCATCGTCGACGAAGCTGTCGCACTGGGGATCGCGCGCGAGGCCGCACCGCGGATTCAGGATCTTCTCGCCTATGGCGTGCCGTTCGACCGCGATCTCGAAGGCAGGCTCGCCGTCGGGCGCGAAGCCGCACATTCGGCGCGGCGTATCGTGCATGTGCGCGGCGACGGCGCGGGCGCCGCCATCATCGCAGCCCTGAGCGAGGCCGTGCGGCGCACACCATCGATCCGGCTGATCGAAGGCTTTGTCGCCGAAGCGCTGTTGACCGAGGACGGCGCTGTCATCGGCCTTCAACTGCGCGAAGTCCGCAATTACGCCGCACGGCCGGTCCTCCTCGCTGCGCGGACGGTGGTGCTCGCCACCGGCGGCATCGGCCATCTCTATGCCGTCACCACCAATCCGCGCGAGGCCAGCGGATCCGGCCTTGCGATCGCCGCACGCGCCGGCGCGGTCATTGCAGATCCCGAATTCGTGCAATTTCACCCGACCGCCATCATGGTCGGCCGCGATCCCGCGCCGCTCGCCACGGAAGCCCTGCGCGGCGAAGGCGCGACGCTGATCAACGGCCGTGGCGAGCGTTTCATGGCGGCGCGCCATCCGCTCGCCGAGCTCGCACCGCGCGACATCGTGGCCCGCGGCGTATTCGCGGAGATCTCGGCCGGGCGCGGCGCCTTCCTCGATGCGCGGCAGGCGCTGGGCGCACGTTTTGCCGACAGGTTCCCGACCGTTCATGCAAGCTGCATCGCCGCCGGCATCGACCCCGCCACGCAGGCCATCCCGATCGCACCGGCGGCGCACTATCACATGGGCGGCATCGCGGTGGACGATCGCGGCCGCAGCTCGATCGACGGGCTCTGGGCCGGCGGCGAAGTGTCGTCCACCGGCGCGCATGGCGCGAACCGGCTTGCGTCGAATTCGCTGCTGGAGGCCGTGGTCTACGCCGCGCGCATCGCCGACGACATCGCCGGCCGCACCATTCCCTCGCCCGCGCGCCTTGAGGACGTGCCGACGCCGCGGGGCGACGCGCCGGATGCTGCGGACGTGAACCGGCTGCGGACGCTGATGAGCGCGCATGTCGGCGTGATCCGCAATGGTGAGGGGCTTGCGGAGGCGGTCCGCAGCTTCGCCGCGCTCGAATGCGAGGCCGCGAGCATCACGGTCCGCAACATGGCAACGGCAGCCCTGCTCGTGGCGGCGTCGGCCTGGAACCGGCGCGAGAGCCGCGGCGCGCATTTCCGCTCCGACCATTCCGCGGACGTTCCCGCGCTCGCACAACGCACGATGACGACGCTCGCAGCAGTGCGCGAGATCGCAGATGGCCTAACCGAACGCCCGACACCACGCATCGCGCAACCCATGATCGCTTGACGGAGTCCGCCATGATCACCCCAACCTCTCTGCTCTACCCCGACGCCTTCCTCTCCCCGCTCGCGATCGACGAGGCTGTGCACCGCGCGCTCGATGAGGATCTCGGCCGCGCCGGCGACATCACCTCGCTTGCGACGATCCCCGAGGCAACGAAGGCGCAAGCGATCCTGGTCGCACGGCAATCCGGCGTGATCGCCGGCTTGCCGCTGGCGCTCGCCACCCTGCAAAGGCTTTCGCCCGACATCGAGGTACGCGCACATGTTCGCGACGCCGCGCGCGTCGCCCGCGGGCAGCAGGTGCTGACGATCTCGGGGCCGGCACGCGCCGTCCTCACGGCGGAGCGGACCGCGCTGAATTTCGTCGGCCGCCTGTCAGGCGTTGCGACGCTCACGGCGGACTATGTTGCGCGCATCGAGGGCACCCGGATGCGGATCTGCTGCACGCGAAAAACCACGCCGGGATTGCGCGCATTAGAGAAATACGCGGTACGCTGCGGCGGCGGCTTCAATCACCGCTTCGGGCTCGACGACGCGATCCTGATCAAGGACAACCACGTCGCGGTTGCCGGCGGCATCCGCCCCGTGCTGGAGCGCGCCCGCGCCCATGCCGGCCATCTCGTCAAGATCGAGATCGAGGTCGACACGCTGGCGCAGTTGCGCGAGGTGCTCGACACCGGCCTTGCCGACGCCGTGCTGCTCGACAACATGGACATTGCGACGCTGCGCGAAGCCGTTGGGATCAACGAGGGACGCCTCAAGCTGGAGGCATCCGGCGGCGTCACCCTGGACTCGATCGCAGCCATCGCGGCGACCGGCGTCGACTACGCCTCATCCGGCGCACTGACGCATTCGGCGCCGAATTTCGACTGCGCGCTGGATATCGAGATGTGAGGCGGACTTCCCTCTCCGTCATGGCCGGGCTTGTCCCGGGCATGACGAATTCTTGTGAACGCCTATCTTCGTTCGCTTACGCCCATCTCGGCGGAGCTCTTGGCTTCCTGGGTGAGCTCGGCGGAGAGCGCGGCGGTCTGCGCCGGGGTTCCCCAGCTCGGCTCCTCGCTGCCGTCGCCCCAGGCGCGCGGGCGATAGAAGGTGTGGACGCCGGTCTTGTACATCTTCTTCATCTCGGCGACCCAGGATGGGCGCACCCAATAGGCGTGGTAGTGCGTGGACTTGCCGACCTCGGGTAGCCAGATCTGGCCGTCGAGCATGGCCTTCGAGATCTTTTTCGCACGCTCCCACATCTCGGGCTCGCGGATCACGTCGGCATTGTTGTCGCAGGCAAAGGTGAACTGGCAGGCGAGATGGCGGTGCTTGTTCTGATAGACGGCGCCGCACACGGTGTCGGGATATTTACCGGAGAACACGCGGTTCATCACCACCTGCGCAACCGCCATCTGGCCGCGCACGGCCTCGCCGCGGGATTCGAAATAGACGGCTTCCGCGAGGCATTTTTCGGACTTCGCGCGCGACTTGTCGTCGAGCGCGAGCCGCTCCGCCGGCGATCTGGCACGCTGGTTGTCGACGTTGACCTCACCTTTCGGCGCGACGCTCTCGCCACTTTCGATATCCTTCGCAAGATCCTCCGGCGGCGACAGCGAGGCCGTCACCTTCATGTCGGGGTCGGGCATCACGATCAGCGGCTCCGCACCGGGTTGCCAGCTCTCGATGCTCTCGACATTGCCGCCGAGCGAGGAACTGCCGAAGAATAGGTTCGAGGTCTTGACGCGGAACGGATCGCGCGGCGGTGCAGCCGGAATGGTGGCCTGCTTCAGCGCTTCGAGCGGCTGGAGCGCGATCGAGCGCGCGGCGTCGCTGGCCTGTGGCGCATTGGTGTATTGCGGCAGCGGCGGCGCGCGCAGCGCCTCCGCGAGTTCGGGATCGAGCGCGGCCGCGGACTCCGGCGACATCGCCTGTGGCAGTGCGACGGTCTTGGCGCCGAACACCGAACTGTTCGATGTCGCGGGATCTTCCTGCGTCGGCGCTGCCGTCGGCGCGCCCGCTTCGGGAGCCTGCGTCGGTGTGACCGTTGCGAGGCGATCACCCTTCATGGAGCGATCGACCTTGGGAAAATCGGCGGCCTGGTAGCGCGGCGGCGCCTGAAGCGCCGGATTGCGGCTGATCGCGCCGGTGACATCGCGGCCATCGAGGCTCGCGAGGCGAACCATCGCGCTCTGCGGAGCCGAAGTGCCGATCGGCCGGGAAAAACTGTAAGTGGCCAGCTGTATGGAGGACGCAGCAGAGAATACCTGCTTCTGCCAACGCTCCGCGACGCCGGGTTGGCGCGCCAGCAGCGAGGCAATGTCCTGATAGCCGGTCTCTCTCGGCATCAATGCGAAGATGCAGAGACCGATGCCGAAGGACGCGAACCGCGCGCCCTTCGGATGGGTACGCAACAATAACATCGATACGCTCACGCTACGCTTACGCTAGAAAAATCGAGCCGCAGTACATCCGTGCAATTCGATCTTTATCGTGAGTATCTAATTTAGGTTGCCGGGGCGTTAATCGGCGTTGCGCATGCGGCACACGCAAGCAATCGCAGGTGTTTTCACAGGGCGACGATGCGCGTTGGTAAACGCGCCCTCACGCTGCGCGGTAAACAATTGGTCAACGCGAATGGTGAAGGAACTCTTGCTCGCACGTGTCATTACGGGACGCGCGATGGGTTCCCGGTATTGCGCGATGTGCTCACACGCACGCTCCTCAAGCTCGTCATTGCGAGGAGCTCTTGCGACGAAGCAATCCAGACTGCTGCCGCACGAAGATTCTGGATTGCTTCGCTACGCTCGCAATGACGGCGTGGAAGCAGTCGAGCCTCAAAAAGAAAGAGGCGGGGCTTGGCCCCGCCTCTCCGCATTCAGCATTTCAAATCGGCTTATGCCTGGCTCGCAACCGCTTTGCCGAGCGCGGCTTGCGCCGCCGCGAGGCGGGCGATCGGGACGCGGTAGGGCGAGCAGGAGACGTAGTCGAGGCCGATCGCGTGACAGAAGGCGACGGAGGCGGGATCGCCGCCGTGCTCGCCGCAGATGCCGACCTTGAGCGAGGCGCGCGTCTTGCGGCCGCGTGCGACGCCGATCTTGACGAGCTCGCCGACGCCTTCCTGGTCGAGCGCGACGAAGGGATCGATCGGCAGGATGCCCTTGGACACGTAGGTGCCGAGGAAGCTCGCGGCATCGTCACGGCTGATGCCGTACGTCGTCTGCGTAAGGTCGTTGGTACCGAACGAGAAGAACTCGGCGCTCTCCGCGATCTCGGCCGCGAGCAGGCAGGCGCGCGGCAGCTCGATCATGGTGCCGACCTGGTAGGTCAGCTTGGTGTTGGTGTCGCGCATCACCGCCTTCGCGGTGGAATCGATGCGCGCCTTGACGAGGTCGAGCTCCATCTTGGTGGCGATCAGCGGCACCATCACCTCGAGGCCGACGGCCTTGCCGGTGCGCTTCTCGGCCTCGACCGCCGCTTCGAAGATCGCCCGCGCCTGCATCTCGGCGATCTCGGGATAGGCGATCGCGATACGGCAGCCGCGGAAGCCGAGCATCGGGTTGAACTCCGACAGCTCGCGCGCGCGGTCGGCCAGGCGCCGCGGGTCGGTGTTCATGGCGCGCGCCACTTCCTCAACCTCGGCATGGGTGTGCGGCAGGAACTCGTGCAACGGCGGATCAAGCAAGCGGATCGTGACGGGCAGACCCTTCATGATCTCGAACAGCTCGACGAAGTCGGCGCGCTGCATCGGCAGCAGCTTTGCCAGCGCAGCGCGGCGCGACTGCTCGTCCTCGGAGAGGATCATCTCGCGCACCGTGCGGATGCGCGTCTCCTCGAAGAACATGTGCTCGGTACGGCACAGGCCGATGCCTTCCGCGCCGAACTTGATCGCGGTGTGCGCGTCTTCCGGCGTGTCCGCGTTGACGCGCACGCCGATCTTACGGACCTGGTCGGCCCATTTCATTAGCGTGCCGAACTCGCCGGACAGCTCGGGCTCGATCATCGGCATGCGGCCGGCGAGCACCTGGCCGAGCGAGCCGTCGATGGTGATGACGTCGCCGGTCTTGAAGGTGCGCGAGCCGATGCTCATGGTGCCGCGGCCGTAATCGACGCGGATGGTGCCGCAACCGGAGACGCATGGCTTGCCCATGCCGCGCGCGACCACCGCAGCATGCGAGGTCATGCCGCCACGGGTGGTCAAGATGCCTTCGGCGGCGTGCATGCCGTGGATGTCCTCGGGGCTGGTCTCGATCCGGACCAGAATCACCTTGCGACCGTCGGCCTGAAGCTTGGCCGCCTCGTCCGAGGAGAACACGATCTCGCCGGAGGCCGCACCCGGCGAGGCCGGCAGGCCGGTCGCGATCACGTCGCGCTTGGCATTGGGGTCGATGGTCGGATGCAGCAGCTGATCGAGCGAGGCGGGGTCGATCCGCGTCACCGCTTCCTTCTTGGTGATCAGGCCTTCATTGGCGAGCTCGACCGCGATGCGCAGCGCCGCTTTCGCGGTGCGCTTGCCGCCGCGGGTCTGCAGCATCCAGAGCTTGCCCTGCTCGACCGTGAACTCCATGTCCTGCATGTCGCGGTAGTGCTTCTCGAGCAGCGTGTAGATCCGGGTCAGCTCGTTGAAGGCTTCCGGCATCGCCGATTCCATCGACGCCTTGTCGGAGCCCGAGTCCTTGCGCGCTTCCTCGGTGATGTCCTGCGGCGTGCGGATGCCCGCCACCACGTCCTCGCCTTGCGCGTTGATCAGGAACTCGCCGTAGAGCTTGCTCTCGCCGGTCGAGGGATTGCGCGTGAAGGCAACGCCGGTCGCCGAGGTCTCGCCCATGTTGCCGAACACCATGGCCTGCACGTTGACCGCGGTGCCCCAGGATTCCGGAATGTCGTGCAGCCTGCGGTAGGTCACCGCGCGCGCGTTCATCCAGGATGAAAACACCGCGCCAATGGCGCCCCAGAGCTGGTCGTGCGGATCCTGCGGAAAATCCTTGCCGGTTTCGCGCGCGACCGCGTCCTTGTACTTGCCGACCAGATCGACCCAGTCGTCGGCGGTGAGATCGGTGTCGAGCGTGTAGCCCTGGCTGTCCTTGAAGGTGTCGAGGATTTCCTCGAAATGATGATGCTCGAAGCCGAGCACCACGTCCGAATACATGGTGATGAAGCGGCGATAGCTGTCATAGGCGAAGCGGCGATCGCCCGACAGTTCCGACAGCGCTTCCACGGTTTCGTCGTTGAGGCCGAGATTGAGCACGGTGTCCATCATGCCCGGCATCGAGGCGCGGCCGCCGGAACGCACGGAGACGAGCAGCGGGTTCCTGGAATCGCCGAAGATCTTGCCGGTCAACTTGCCGACATGGTCGAGCGCCTTCTCAACCTGCGACTTCAATTCCTTGGGGTAGGATTTGTCGTGCGCGTAGAAATAGGTGCAGACCGAGGTCGGGATGGTGAAGCCCGGAGGCACCGGCAGGCCGAGATTGGCCATCTCGGCGAGGTTGGCGCCCTTGCCGCCGAGCAGGTCGCGCATCTCCGCTTTGCCCTCGGCCTTGCCGTCCCCGAACGTGAACACCCACTTGCCGGCCTTGGCCGCAACAGGCGCCGCCTTGGTTGAAGCAGCCTTGCTCGGTACCGACTTCGCGGCGACCTTCGGCGCAACCGGCTTCTTCGGCGCCTTCGCAACAGCCTTGGAAACGGCCTTGGCCGCAGGCTTCACAGCCGGCTTGGCAGCAGCCTTGGCCACGGGCTTCGGGGCGCGCTTGGCAAGTGCCTTGCGGGCCGCCGGCGCGGCTTTCGCCTTGGCAGAGGACTTTGATTTCGCTGGCATTTTCGCTGAAGTTTTCGAGGCGGCTTTGGCCATAGCTTGCACACAACCTGCGAGAGGAATGGGTAATCGCGGGCCTTACACCACTTTGGGCAGGTCCGCGCAAGTCGAAGAGTTCCGTAGAATGAAGGCCTAGAGATGGAGCCACTTCAACAATCCGAGCCCGATCGCACCATTTATGATGAGAAAAATCGCGACGATCAGGTTCAGCAGGCGCGGCATGATCAGGATGAGCACACCCGCAAGCAGCGACAGGATCGGCGAGATATGGGCGACGGTGATGTGCATGAACTTTCTTTCCGTGGGGTGGGGGCGAATCGCGGCGGGATCATAGCGGACTAGGTTCCGCGGGTAGAGACGCACTGGGCGGGCGCGAGTTCCCGGCTTCGCGAAAACTGCCCGAAAATGCCGCGAATGCGGCGGCCGTTTTCCGGAACATCGCGAAGACGCATGCATTGGCAACCGGTCGCGCCATTGGCGCTTCCCGAAAACCTTCTCGAAGGAGTTGCCCATGCGGAACAGGATTCTTGCTCTTGCAGCGCTCGCGGCCGCGATCGGCTCGCCCCTTGCGGCGCAGGCGCAAAGCAGCGTCACAGTGGGACGCGCACCCGTCGTCGTCGACAGCGGTCCGACCATTGCGGTCGAGCAGCGGCCGGCGTTCCGCGACTATGTCGTCGAACAACGTGTGCCGGCTTTCCGCATCCCGGATCGCGTGGTGGTCGGTGCCACCTTACCTGAAAGCGGCGTGACCTATTATGACGTGCCGCAACGTTTCGGCGCCACCACCTATCGCTACACCGTCGTGAACGGCGAGACCGTGCTGGTCGAGCCGCGCTCGCGGCGCATCGTCGAGGTGATGGACTAGCGTCTTCAGGGATCGACTAGGTGTCCGGCGCGTCACATCAATCAGGCTGACGCGAGCAGTAGAGTCGGACATCAGGCCCCGCCCGGTCCTCCCCCCGCCGGGCGGGGCTTTTTGTGCTTCGTGTGTGCGTGCTCTCGCGTCCCGGACGCGACGCAGCGCGTAGCGTTGCGGCGCAGAGCCGGGACCCAGAATCTTTTGCGGCGGCATGGGCCCCGGCTCTGCAGCGCACCGCTAAGAAGCGCTGCGCCGCGTCCGGGGCACGAGGTCAATCCTGGATCTTCGAGAAATCCGCCACCGCACGCGTGGCGCTGCGGATTTCGTTGAGCAGCTTCAGGCGGTTCTCACGCACCTTCGCATCCTCGTCGTTGACGCGAACTTTCTCGAAGAACGCATCGACCGGCGGGCGCAGCTTTGCCATCGCGCTCATCGCAGCCGCGAAGTCTTCCTTGGCGACGGCGGCGCTTGCTTCCGCCTGCACTTCGCCGATCGCCTTCGCCAGCGCCTTCTCTTCATCGAGGCTGTAGAGTGCAGCGTCGGGCGCGCCGTCGAACGTGCGCTTGTCCTTCTTCTCCTCGATGCCCAGGATATTGCTGGCGCGCTTGATGCCGGCGAGCAAATTCTTGCCGTCGTCGGTCTCGAGAAACTTGCCGAGCGCCTCGACGCGGCGAACGATCATCAGCAAATCATCCTGGCCGCCGAGCGCGAACACGGCATCGACGAGATCATGCCGCGCGCCCTGCTCTCGGAGCTGAACCTTCAGGCGATCAGCGAAGAAAGCAAGCAGGTCGCTCGGAAGCTTCTGCGCATCGGCAGGCTTCAAGGACAAGCCGGCGAGTGCGGACGCCGCCGTCTTCATGATCGACAGACGCAGTGCGTTCTCAGCGATCAGCCTGATCACACCCAGCGCCGCGCGACGCAGCGCATACGGGTCCTTGCTGCCCGTCGGCTTTTCGTCGATCGCCCAGAAGCCGACAAGCGTGTCGAGCTTGTCGGCGAGCGCCACGGCGACGCTAACCGGATCGGTCGGCACGCGATCGGCAGGACCTTGGGGCTTGTAGTGCTCCTCGCAAGCCGCGGCGACGGACGCATCCTCGCCCTGGGCCAGCGCATAGTATTTGCCCATTAGGCCCTGCACCTCGGGGAATTCGCCGACGACTTCGGTCAGCAGATCGGCCTTGGCCAGATGCGCGGCACGCGTCGCCTTCGCGACATCGGCACCGACAAGCGGCGCGATCTCGGCGGCGAGGCGTTCGATCCGCTTGATGCGTTCAGCCTGAGTGCCGAGCTTCTCGTGAAACACGATCTGCTCGAACTTCGGCAGACGATCCTCGAGCTTCGTCTTCAAATCCGTCTCGTAGAAGAACTTCGCATCCGACAAGCGCGGACGGATCACGCGCTCGTTGCCGGCGACGATGGTCTTGCCGCCGTCGGGCGCCTCGATGTTGGCGGTGAGGACGAACTTGTTGGTCAGCTTGCCCGTCTTGGAATCCCTGACGACGAAGCACTTCTGGTTGTTGCGGATCGTGGCGCGGATCACCTCGTCCGGGATCGCCAGATATTCCGGCTCGAACGATCCCATCATGACGACAGGCCATTCGACGAGGCCCGAAACCTCGTCGAGCAGCACCTGGTCCTCGACCAGCTCGAACCCTTGCGCGAAGGTCAGCTCCTTGGCGTCGGCGAAGATGATGTCCTTGCGCGCCTGCGGATCGAGGATGACCTTGGCAGCCTTCAGCTTCGCTTCGTAGTCCTCGAAGCGGCGCACGGAAATCGCGCTAGGAGCCATGAAGCGATGGCCGTGGGTGGTCTGGCCGGCCTCGATGCCATCGACCGCGAATTTCACGACGTCGGGCTCTTCGGTTTCGAGCCCGAACGTCGCGGTGATCGCGTGCAGCGGGCGCACCCAGCTCAGCGAGCCCGGCTTGCCGGAGCGCGCGCCCCAGCGCATCGATTTCGGCCAGGGGAAAGTGCGGATGATGACGGGAAGGATTTCCGCGAGCACGTCGATGGCGTCGCGGCCGGGCTTCTCGATCAGCGCGATGTAGAAGTCGCCCTTTGGGTCGCGCTGGATCTTGGCCTCGTCGAGCGATGTCAGGCCCGTCGCTTTGAGGAACCCCTGCACGGCCGCATCGGCCGCGCCGATCTTCGGTCCACGGCGTTCGGTCTTCAGGTCAGGCTGGCGCGCAGGGATGCCGTGCACGGTGAGCGCGAGGCGGCGCGGCGTCGCGAACGCCTTCGCGCCCTCGTAGACGAGGCCTTCGGCGACGAGCTTGTCGGTGACCATGCGGCGCAGGTCCTCCGCCGCCTTGGCCTGCATGCGCGCGGGGATTTCTTCGGAGAACAGTTCAAGCAAAAGATCGGGCATCAGGCCGCTCCGCCCGCTTCAGTATGGATCCAGGCCTCGCCGCAAGCCTTTGCCAATTCGCGCACGCGAAGAATGTAGCTCTGCCGCTCCGTCACCGAGATCACGCCGCGCGCGTCGAGCAGGTTGAACACGTGGCTCGCCTTGATGCACTGGTCATAGGCCGGCAGCGCCATCAAATGCGCCTCGCGCTTGCCATCTTTCCAGCCGGCTTCTAGGTACGTTCTGCACGCGCTTTCAGCCATCTTGAATTGCTCGAACAGCATCGCGGTGTCGGCGATCTCAAAATTGTGCTTCGAATATTCCCGCTCGGCCTGCAGGAAGACATCGCCATAGGTGACCTTGGCGTCACCGTCGCGGCCGTTGAAGTTGAGGTCGTAGACGCGATCGACGCCCTGCACGTACATCGCGAGCCGCTCGAGCCCGTAGGTAAGCTCGCCCGCGACCGGCGCGCATTCGACACCCGC
This sequence comes from Bradyrhizobium sp. JR4.1, assembly GCF_040548605.1. Taxonomy (NCBI): domain Bacteria; kingdom Pseudomonadati; phylum Pseudomonadota; class Alphaproteobacteria; order Hyphomicrobiales; family Nitrobacteraceae; genus Bradyrhizobium; species Bradyrhizobium sp. JR4.1. Next base: position 35,667 of record NZ_JBEPRY010000014.1, on the reverse strand, counting down.
GACCTGCTGGAAATAGGTGAACTGGCTGACTTCCATGCCGTCGCACCAGCACTCCCAGCCGAGGCCCCAGGCGCCCAACGTCGGGCTCTCCCAATCGTCCTCGACGAAGCGGATGTCGTGCATGGCGGCATCGATGCCGATCGCGGCGAGCGACTTCAGGTACAGCTCCTGAAGGTTCGGCGGCGACGGCTTCATGATCACCTGGAACTGGTAGTAGTGCTGCATCCGGTTCGGATTCTCGCCGTAGCGGCCGTCCTTGGGTCGGCGCGAAGGCTGCACATAGGCCGCATTCCAGGGCTTTGGCCCGAGCGCGCGCAGCGTCGTCGCCGGATGGAAGGTGCCCGCACCCATCTCCATGTCGTAGGGCTGCAGGATCACGCAGCCCTGCTCGGCCCAGAACCGCTGGAGCGCGAGGATAAAACCCTGGAACGAGCGTTCCGGGCGCATATGGGCGGGCAAGGAGGCGTCCATCGTCAGATCGGGCTCTCGCGGGGGGTTGAATCGCGCGGGACCGTATCGACGGCAGGGGTGGGAATCAAGGCGAAGGGGGTGGAATGGCGTCATTCCGGGGCGCCCGAAGGGCGAACCCGGAATGTCGAGCTTCTCAGGTGCGCAACTGCGCACCCTAGTTCGATGCTTCGCATCGCCCCGGAATGACGGCGTATGGAAAGACGCCAGCTAACCCGGTCGATAGGCTCCGGTCACAGGATCCTGTTTCAGCGTCTGGACGGCCTCCCTATGGGCGGCCTCGGCGACGCGTGAGAGGCGCATCTCCTCCAGCTCCTGGTTGATCCTGACGGCGGTCTTGTAGGCCCAGCGGACCACGGCAAGCCCGCCCAGGACGCCCGCGAAAGCGACGAACGGCGGCATCGGTCGATCCTTGTTCAATGCTCAGCCCCCACGCGCATTCTTGCTCAGACCGGGCCGCGCCGCAATTGGTTCAGCCTCAAGTCTCCTTGGGACCAAATGGCGCGGAGGGGCTCCGTCTAGAACCCGAATTTCGCCCAGATCGCGCGCGTCTCGACCGCCGAGATCAGGTCGTCCGGCAGGCCGGCCATTGATTCCATGGCCGAAAGCTGCCCCGCGCCTGGCGATTTCCGGCCCAAAAGGCTGGAGAGCAGACCGGTCGGCTGGGCAATCACGGGGGTGAGAACCTTCTCGCCATAGCGGGCACGAAGAGTTGAGCGGAGATCGCCGATGCTGTCGGCGAGCCCCAGCGCGATCGAACTCTCGCCGGCCCAGTATTCGCCCGTGAACAGGGTGTCGTCGGAGCCCTTCAACCGCGCGCCGCGGCTCTCCTTCACCAGCGCGATGAAGATCTGGTGGATCTCGCGCTGGAGCGCCTTCAGCTTGGCGACGTCGTCGGGGTTTTCAGGGAGAAACGGGTCGAGCATCGCCTTGTGCGCACCGGCGGTGTAGAGGCGCCGCTCGATGCCGAGCCGCTTGATCGCCTCCTGGAAACCAAAACTGCCGCCGACCACGCCGATCGAACCGAGGATCGAGGACGGATCGCAGATGATCTCGTCGCCGGCGCAGGCGATCATGTAGCCGCCGGAGGCCGCGACGTCCTCGACGAACACCAGCACCGGCAGCTTCTTCTCCGCCGCGAGCTGCTTGATGCGCAGGTAGATCTGGCGCGACTGCACCGGCGAGCCGCCGGGCGAATTGATCACCAGCGCCACCGCCTTGGCGTTGCGCGTCGAAAACGCCCGCTCCAGCACCCGCGAAACGGTCGCGAGCGTCATACCCGGACGCAGCGGCGTCACCGCGCCGATCACACCGGACAGCCGCACCACCGGCACCACGGCCGTGCCGGGACGGAAGCGCGCCGGCAGATATTGCATGAGCTTGTCGGCCAGGCCGGAACTCTCACGATCGTTCAATTGTTCGGCCATGCCGTTACCTCTAATTAACCATTTCTTATCACGCGACTGTCATTGGAAGGGCCCGGAACGTGTTTTGCAAAAACCCCGTTGAGAGGCTGCAATGGGCCAGCGGAGAACACCATGAAAATCTATCTGCTGATGCTGCTGATCGGTGCGCTATTCATGGCGATCCGCCTGACGACTCCGCAAGAGCACCAGTCGGAATCGCTTCCGCAATAGCTCAGCACGGTTCCACCAGGGGTAGAACCGCCCTTCCCTCCAGAATATCCATCACCTCTTTTTTAGGCACGCGTGACTCTTCGTTGAGCATGAGGCCGGGCAACAATCGTGCCGGGGCCCTCCCGCCCTTGACCGCGCGCACCAGCACGCGGATCGCGGGCCGCCCGGCTTCACCGTGAACCGGCAGAATCACAAGACTGCCGAAGCCGCGAGACAGCGCCGCCAAAACCTCCGCGATCCCATCTGCGCGCCAAATCAATGTCAGCGCGCCATTCGAGCGGAGGATGCGCCGCGCCGCATGCACCCAGGCATTCAGCGTCTCATCCGTCGCCACATGCGCGATCTGGCGCGCCTGGTCGGCCGAGCCGCGATGGCGAGCGGGATCGTTGAAGGGCGGGTTCATCAGCACCACGTCGACACTATCCGGCGCGAGCCCGCTGGCCGCGAAGGCCTGCGCGTCCGCGGTGACGTCGAGCACGATCGTCTCGGCGGCAATCGCATTCGCTGCCGCATTGACGCGCGCAAGCTCCGCCAGTTCGGGATCGATCTCGACCAGGCCGAGCCTGATCCCGGCAACGCGCCGCGCCAACGCAAGCCCGGCCGCACCGATACCGGCGCCGAAATCGACGACGCGGTCGCCCGCCCTCGCCTCCGTCGCCGCCGCGAGCAGAATGGCATCGTGCCCGGCGCGATGGCCGGACCGCTTCTGCTTCAGCCGCAATTGCCCGCCGAGAAAGGCGTCCTCGGTGAGGTCTGCCAGTGCTTCACTCATCGCCGCGCAGTTCGTGGCTGAGGCCGGCCTCGGTCAGAAGCTGCCGGGCCTCGATGGCGTCGTCCTCGTGGACCAGGATCCGCCGCGGCAAAATGCCGAGCGAGCCCTCGATGATGCTCATGTTCTGGTCCAGCACCAGATGATGGATGTTGGCGCCGTCGAGCAGCGCGCCGATCGCCGACACCAGCACCATATCGTTGGTCCGAACCAGTTCTCGCAAAACACAAGCCTCCTGCCTGGCGGGGATTAAGCGCCAAATGTCAATGGTTCCACGGCCCTTGCCGCATCCCCGTCCAGTTTCTATTGTCTCTCCATCAGAATAGCCCTTCCGGGGCAAATATTGGAGACCGGCGTGGCCGTCATCGTACCTTTCGAAACTCCCGGCGCGTCGATCGAAGAGCTGGTTGCCCTTGTCGCCGGTGACATGGAGCGCGTCAACGCCACGATCCTGTCGCGGACCGGTTCGGACGTGACCATGATCCCGGAGGTCGCCAACCATTTGATCTCCTCCGGGGGCAAGCGCCTGCGCCCGATGCTGACGCTGGCCATGGCCAACCTCGCCGGCTACACCGGCGACGGCCATATCAAGCTCGCCGCCAGCGTCGAGTTCATGCATACCGCCACCCTGCTCCATGACGACGTCGTCGACGAAAGCGAGATGCGCCGCGGCAAGCTGTCGGCGCGCATGCTCTGGGGCAATGAGGCAAGCGTGCTGGTCGGCGACTTCCTGCTCGGCCAGGCCTTCCGCATGATGGTCGAGGTCGGCTCGCTCCGCGCGCTCGACATTCTCTCCGCGGCCGCCGCCACCATCGCCGAGGGCGAGGTGATGCAGCTTGCCGCCGCCAAGAACACCGCGACCACCGAGGACGAATATCTCGCCGTGATCCGCGGCAAGACCGCCGAGCTGTTCGCGGCCGCCTGCGAGGTCGGCCCCGTGATCGCCAACCGTCCGAAGGCGGAGCAGACCGCCTGCCGCTCGGTCGGCATGAATCTCGGCATCGCCTTCCAGCTCGTCGACGACGTGCTCGACTATGGCGGCAAGAGCGCGAAGCTCGGCAAGAATACCGGCGACGATTTCCGCGAGGGCAAGATCACGCTGCCCGTCGTGCTCGCCTTCCGCCGCGGCAACGACACCGAGCGCGCCTTCTGGATCCGCGCGCTCGAGCGCGGCGAAATCGGCGACACCGACCTCGACCACGCCATCGGGCTGATGAACAAGCATCGTGCGCTCGAAGACACGCGCAGCCGCGCCCAGCACTACGGCGCCATGGCGGTGGACGCGCTGGCGCTGTTCCCATCCTCGCCAATGAAGAGCGCGCTGGAGCAGGTCGTGGCGTTCTGTCTGGCACGGTCGCATTAGGGCTCCGCATCCTTAGCGCTTGCCGGTCGCCACACCCTCAGCGTCGTCCCGGCGAAGGCCGGGACCCATGACCCCGGTCAGCGTTGTCTGAGCGCGCTGTGGCCACCATCGTGCACCAACGGTCGTGGGTATGGGTCCCGGCCTTCGCCGGGACGACATCGTTGAGATAGCCTCGCCACTTCATCAACACCGTCATTGCGAGCGCAGCGACAGCTTCAGCTTCGCAGCTGCCTTGGCTCCCTCCACCCACATCGGCCACTGCTCGCCCAGTGACTTGCATTTTGCAAGCCACTCTCCTACCTTCCCCTCATGCAGCCCAAATCCCCCTCCATTCAGGAATGTCCGGTCGGCCGCGCCGTGGAGACGGTCGGCGAATGGTGGAGCATTTTGATCCTGCGGGATGCCTTCCAGGGCGCAACGAAGTTCGACGAATTTTCGCAAAGCCTCGGGATCGCGCCGAACATCCTGTCGCGGCGGTTGGCCCATCTCACCGAAAGCGGCATGTTCGTCCGCCGCCGCTACAATGAACGGCCGCCGCGCTATGAATATGTGCTGACGGACAAGGCCCGGGACTTCTTCCCCGTGGTCGCGACCCTGCTCGCCTGGGGCAACAAGCATCTCGCACCGAAGGGCGAAGCGATCCTGCTCGCGAACCGGCGCGATCGTCGTCCATTCAATCCGGTGGTGGTCGATGCCGCCGACATGCAGCCGATTACGCTCACCAATGCGGTCATCATCGCCGGTCCCCGCGCCAGCCGTGTCATGCGCAAACGGCTGACCTCGCTCAAAGCCATGAACCCGGCCGTCGCGCCGGCTGGAGACTGACATGCGTCGTATCGTCGTGACGGGAATGGGCGCGGTGTCGCCGCTTGGCTGCGGTGTCGAACTGTCGTGGCGCCGGCTGCTGGCCGGTCAAAGCGGGCTGCGCCCGCTGCCGGAATGGTCGCAGGCGCTGCCGGCACGCATTGCCGGCCTCGTGCCCGACAAGGCCGATGATGCGGACGGCGGCTTCGATCCCGCGCAGGCCGCCGCGCCGAAAGACCAGCGCAAGATGGACCGCTTCATCCTGTTCGCGCTGCTCGCCACTGCAGAAGCTGTGGCGCAGGCCGGCTGGACACCGCAGGACGCGGCAGCACAGGAACGAACCGCGACGATCATCGCCTCCGGCGTCGGCGGTTTTCCGGCGATGGCGGAGGCGGTGCGCATCACCGAACTGCGCGGCCCGCGCCGGCTGTCGCCGTTCACGATCCCCTCTTTCCTCGCCAATCTCGCTGCGGGGCACGTCTCGATCAAATACGGCTACAAGGGAGCGCTGGGCACACCGGTCACGGCGTGCGCCGCCGGCGTTCAGGCGATCGGGGATGCCGCGCGCATGATCCGCGCGGGCGAGGCTGATGTGGCGATCTGCGGCGGCGCGGAAGCCTGCATCGACATCGTCAGCCTCGGCGGCTTCGCTGCGGCCCGCGCACTGTCGAGCGGGTTCAATGACGCACGCGCCTCGCGCCCGTTCGATCGCGACCGCGACGGTTTTGTCATGGGCGAAGGTGCCGGCATCCTGGTGATCGAGGAGCTGGAGCATGCATTGGCGCGTGGCGCGACGCCGATCGCGGAGATTGTCGGATACGGTACGACCGCGGACGCCTATCACATGACATCGGGTCCGCCTGACGGTGACGGCGCGCGGCGCGCCATGGAGATCGCGCTCCGGCAGGCGAAGCTTGCGCCTGCGGATTTGCAGCACCTGAACGCGCATGCGACGTCGACACCGGCCGGCGACGAGAGCGAGCTTGGCGCGATTGCCGCCCTGTTCGGTCGTCACCGCGGCATCGCCGTGAGCGCGACCAAATCGGCCACCGGCCATCTGCTCGGCGCCGCGGGTGGGCTGGAAGCGGTCTTCACCGTGCTCGCCCTGCGCGACCAGATCGCGCCGCCGACGCTCAATCTCGAAAACCCTGATCCCGCCGCTGACGGCATCGACATCATCGCCGGTGTGGCGCGCCCGATGCCGATGCAGCACGCGATCTCGAACGGGTTCGGATTCGGCGGGGTGAATGCCAGCGTGATCTTCCGCCGGATGGGCTAAACGCAAGCCTTGTAGACGACGGGGCCTTGCAATCGCGGCAAGCATCGCTACCAAAGCGGGATGATCAACACGAATTTCTGGCTGTTCCTGGCCGCCGCTTGTCTCATCGCCGCCGTTCCCGGCCCCGGTATTTTCTACGTCGCGGCACGGACCTTGTCGGAAGGGCGCGCCAGCGGTTTTGCATCGACCGTGGGCACCGCGCTCGGCGGGCTGGTTCATGTGGTCGCAGGCAGCCTCGGCATCTCCGCCATCATTCTTGCCAGCGCCGAGCTGTTCGCCGCCGTGAAGTTTGTCGGCGCACTCTATCTGGTCTGGCTCGGCATCAGGACCTTTCGCAGCGCCGGCCGCACGCTGTCATTCGACAGCGAGCCCGTCGGCGACAAGCGCGCCTTTCGCGACGGCGTGCTGGTCGAGGCGCTGAACCCGAAGACCGCCGCCTTCTTCCTCGCCTTCATTCCGCAGTTCCTTGACCCCGCGGGATCGAACCCGACACTGCAATTCATCATGTTGGGTGCGATCTCGGTGACGCTGAACACGCTCGCCGACATCGTGGTGGTGCTGATGGCCTCCGCGACACGCACGCAGTTGATCGGAAGGCCACATCTGATGCGACGTCTCACCCAGGGCTCCGGCCTCTTCATCGCAGGGCTCGGCCTGTCGCTCGCACTGGCGCGGCGACCCGCGAATGGATAGCGCCACCATGCCCGCCCCGCAAAGCCGCACTTACGAGTCTCACGGCCTGCGGCTGCACTATGCCGACTGGGGCAACGACGGCGCGCCGGTCGCCATCCTGGTTCATGGCGGCCGCGATCATTGCCGGAGCTGGGACGTCATCGCCCGGTCGCTGCAGCCGCATTTCCACGTGCTCGCACCCGACCTGCGCGGTCACGGCGATTCGGACTGGACCAAAGGCGGCAGCTACGCACTGACGGAGTATGTGTACGATCTGGCCCAGCTCGTCCGTGCCGTCGCAGCGCCTCAAGTCACTCTCATCGGCCACTCCATGGGCGGCATGGTCAGCCTGATCTTTACAGGGGCTTTCCCCGAACAGGTCTCGAAGCTGGTCGTGCTCGACGGCGTGACGATGTTGCCGGATACACCAAAACCGCCGGTGCATGAGCGTATCGGCAAATGGGTCGGTCAGCTGGACAAGCTGCACGACCGCGCACCGCGCCGTTATTCGACGCTCGAAGATGCGGCGGCGCAGATGGTGCTTCACAACAAGCGGCTATCCCGCGACCTCGCGCTGCATCTCGCCACCCACGGCGCGCGGCAGAACGAGGACGGCACCTATAGCTGGAAGTTCGATCCCCACCAGCGCGCCTCTGCGCCGCACCGGCTCTGGCCGGACGATCACATCGCGCTGTGGTCGCGCATCGCCTGTCCGACGCTGCTCTTGAATGCCGGCGAAAGCTTTCTGGCTGGCGCAAGGGCCGCGGGCTTGGAGCGCTACTTTCCGCAGGCGCGCGTCGAGACCATCGCCGGGGCCGGACACTGGCTGCAACATGACAAGCCGCAGGAGGTGTTAGGTGAGATCCGGGAGTTTCTCGGGCTGGCCTAGCTCAGCGTCCCCGCGTGCACCCACCAGCCGGAATGATCCCTGCGGATCGTCTCGGCGGCGGCATGCGCTTCGGAAGATGCGCCATAGATCGCAAAGCACGTCGCACCCGAGCCGGACATGCGGGCAAGCTTGACGCCGGCGGAGCCACGCAAGGCTTCCAGCACGTCGCCGATGACAGGCTCGATGCGCATCGCGGGGGCTTCGAGATCGTTGGCGACGGTCTCGAGCGTGTCGACCCAATCGGCAATGGAGGCGCCCTCGCCCGGCCAGGCCGGAGCGTCGAGGACGGAGGTGGCGCCGACCAGGAGTTCGCCGTTGCGCAGGCCCAGCGCCTGGAACACATCCTTGGTCGCGACCGGCACGCGCGGATTGACCATCACGCAGGGCATGCTCGGCAACGCGAGCGGCAGCAGCTGTTCGCCGACACCGGTCATGTCGCAGGCGCGCGAGAACAGACACACCGGCACGTCGGCACCGGTCGCAAGCGCAACCTTCTGCAGCCGCGGGTCTTCGAGCGAAAGATCGTTGAGATGCGCCAGCAATCGCAGCGCCGCAGCCGCGTCGGCCGAGCCGCCGCCGATGCCGGCGGCGACCGGGAGCACCTTGTCGAGCGCGAAGGCGCCCAGCTTCAGGTTCGGGACGGCTTCGGCCAGGAGCTTGGCCGCCTTGAACACGAGGTTGTCGGCCATATCGCCGCAGGCCGCCGCGAGTGGCCCTGTCGTGGTGAGCTTCAGCTCGCTGCCGGGCTCCAGCGTGAGCCGGTCGGCGCAGTCGGCAAACGCGACCACGCTTTCGAGATCATGATAGCCGTCGGCACGACGGCCGACCACGCGAAGGCTCAGATTGACCTTCGCGCGCCCTTCTTCAATCAACGCCGGCATTGACGACACGCCCCACCTTCAACTCACTCAGCCGCCCTTGCCGTCGTCCTTCTTCTTCTCCTTCTCCGCCTGCGCAGCCGAGGAGTTCGAATTGTCGTCGGTCATTCCGTTGGCAATCTTGGCCTCGATCTTCGGAAGCTCATCCGCTTCGGGCTTGAGATCGCGGGCGTGCGCCCACTGGAACTTGGCTTCCAACGTGCGGCCGACGCGCCAATAGGCGTCGCCAAGGTGATCGTTGATCGTGGGATCCTCGGGCTTGAGGTCAATGGCGCGCTCGAGGTTCTTCACCGCGTCCTCGTAATTGCCGATGCGGTAATAGGCCCAGCCAAGGGAGTCGACGATGTAGCCGTCATCCGGGCGCTGCTCGACCGCCCGCTTGATCATCTTCATGCCTTCGTCGAGATTGATGCCCTGGTCGATCCAGGAATAGCCGAGATAGTTGAGGACGTGGGGCTGGTCGGGCTGCAGCTCCAGCGCCTTCTTCATGTCGGCTTCGGCCTTGCCCCACTGCTTGGAGCGCTCCTCGCAGATGCCGCGATAATAATACCAGACGCTGTTGGCCTTGTCGTTGCCGGCCGGCAGCACGTCGACGCCTTGCGAATAGGTCGCGCCGCATTCGCCGAACTTCTTGCGGCCGCGCTCGATGTTGCCGAGCGCCATGATGGCTTCGAGATCCTTGGAATCCTCAGTGGTGACGCCCTTGAGGATCTTGATCGCCTCGTCGGTGCGGTCGGCGGAATCCAGATCGATGGCGAGCTGAATCTGGGCGTTGCGTTTGAGCGGCGAGGACGCCGGCACCCGCTCATAGACCTTGATCGCCATCTGCGGCCGCTTCACCGATTCATAGAGATCGGCAAGCGAGAGCAGCGCCAGGGGATGGGTGGGCTGGAGGTAGAGCGAGAGCTGGAGGTAGACCAGCGCCAGATCCTCGCCGCCGCGGCGGGTCAGTGTGGCGCCGATGCCGTAGAGTGCTTCTGCGGCGCCGGCTTGCGCGCTATCGACCAGCGGCGGCATCTTCTTGCCGGCCTTGGTGTCGCGCAACCCTTCTACGATCAGCGGATGGCGGGCGAGCTTCTTGTCGAAAGCCTGGTAGACGGTGGTCGCGGCGGCCGAGTCCTTGTTGCGCGACAGCCAGCGCGCATAGGCCTCGGTGACACGCAACATGGAATCGTCGAGCTTGTAGGCACGCTCGAACCGGGCGCCCGCGTCTTTCTCCTTGCCGGCGAGCTCGAGGATCATGCCGGCATGGAGATCCTTGAACAGCGGATACCATTCCGGACCGGCCAGCTTGTCGATGGTGGCGACGCCGCCCTTGGCATCACCCGCACCATAGGCGGCCCAGCCCGACAGCAGCGTGGCGACGAGATCGGTGATCGGACCGCGGATCGACTGGTTGATGTTGGTCTGCGCGGTCGCGTACTTCTTGAACTTGAGATCGTGCACGCCGACGACGAGGCGCGCAACGCGGTTGGTCTTGTCGATGGTCAGGATGCGCTCGGCGAGTTTGACGGCTTCGTCGATGTCACCGTCGGCGACCGAAGAGATGAAGGCGCGGTCGAGCAGCTCGTTGTTCTTGGGATCGGTGCGCAGGGCCGAGCGATAGAACGCGGCGGCGGAGGCCGCGTCGCGCTCGACGCTGGCGTGGCGGGCGGCGAGATAGCTGCCGGAGGTGGTCAGCGCCTTCAGATCGTTTCGGGTCGGAAACTGCGCCGCCGTGTCGGACGGATGGTCCGGCGTCTGCGCCAGGACCGCGCCGGGGACCGTCGCCATCGCTGAGCCCATGAGGGCAATGGCGGCAACAGTCCAGCGGTTGAAACGATTTGAAAACATCAGGGCTCGCCTTGAGTTGGTAGTGCCTGGGTCTGAAGAAGGCCGTATCGCATGCGAACGCGGCCGGTGGCATGGGGACCCGGAACCGTCGGGCCGACAATGCCGCTTTTGGCGCTTCACCGCAAGGATTCGGGCCGGGCGATCCCCTCCGCACGCCCCAAATCGGCCAAGTGACCGGTCAAGAGCGCCCCAAGACGCCGCCAGTATGGCCTTATCGTGACCACGGACCGCGACCGCGGCCGGGTTCTCACGCGAACGTGCGTCGCAGGGCCAAGGTCACGCAATATTGGTCGCCCTTGGGCCTTGGTCACCTGGATCGTGGCTTGCTGACCCCGCCTACATCGCCTCGTAGTTCGGACCGCCGCCGCCCTCGGGGGGAACCCAGGTGATGTTGCCGTTGGGGTCCTTCACGTCGCAGGTTTTGCAGTGAACGCAGTTTTGGGCATTGATCTGGAAGCGCGGGCCGGAACCTTCCTCGATCCACTCATAGACGCCGGCCGGGCAATAGCGATTCGAGGGACCTGCAAACACGTCGTGCTCGGACGTCTTCTGGAGGTTCATGTCCGTGACCTTGAGATGGACCGGCTGGTCCTCCTCATGATTGGTATTGGACAGGAATACCGAGGAGAGCTTGTCGAAGGAAATCTTGCCGTCAGGCTTCGGGTAGGTCCTCGGCGCGTGGGTCTTGGCCGGATCGAGCGTCGCGCGATCGGGCTTCGCGTGCGACTGGGTGCCAAACAGGGACCCGCCGAACAGCGTGTTGCACCACATGTCGAAGCCGCCGAGCGCAACGCCGAGCACTGTGCCGAACTTCGACCACAGCGGCTTGACGTTGCGGACCAGGAACAAATCCTTGCCGACCGAGGAGGAGCGCCAGGCGTTCTCGTAATCGACGATCTCGTCATTGGCGCGATCGGCGGCAATGGCGGACGCAACGTGCTCGGCGGCGAGCATGCCCGTGCCCATCGCGTTGTGCACGCCCTTGATCCGGGGAACGTTGACGAAGCCGGCCGCGCAGCCGATCAGGGCGCCGCCGGGGAAGCTGAGTTTCGGGACCGACTGATACCCGCCCTCGGTGATGGCGCGCGCGCCATAGGCGAGCCGCTTGGCACCTTCGAAGGTGGAGCGGATCGACGGATGGGTCTTGAAACGCTGAAACTCGTCGAACGGTGACAGATACGGGTCGTCGTAGTTGAGATGCACGACGAAGCCGACGGCAACGAGGTTGTCGTCGTAGTGATAGAGGAACGAGCCACCGCCGGTCTTCAGATCGAGCGGCCAGCCGAACGAATGCTGGATCATGCCCTTCTGGTGCTTGGCGGGATCGATCTGCCAGACTTCCTTGAGCCCGATGCCAAATTTCGCCGGCTCGCTCGTGGTATCCAGCGCGAACTTCGCGATGAGCTGTTTGGTCAGGCTGCCGCGCGCGCCTTCCGCGAACAGCGTGTACTTGCCGAGCAATTCCATGCCACGGGTAAAGGAGTCCTTCGGTTTGCCGTCCCGGCCGATGCCCATGTCGCCGGTGGCAATGCCCTTCACCGCGCCCTGCTCGTCATAGAGCACCTCGGCCGCGGCAAAGCCCGGATAGATCTCGACGCCGAGGGCCTCTGCCTTGCGCGCCAGCCAGCGGCAGACATTGCCAAGCGAGCCGATATAGCAGTGATGATTGTCCATCAGCGGCGGCATGATGAAGTTAGGCAGCCTGATCGCGCTGCCGCCCGTCATCCAGTAGAAGCGATCGTCCTTCACCTGGGTCTTCAGAGGACAATCGGAATCCTCGCGCCAGTCCGGGATCAGCTTGTCGAGCCCGGCCGGGTCGATCACGGCGCCGGAGAGAATATGCGCACCGACCTCGGAGCCCTTCTCCACAACGACGACATTGAGATCGGCATTGATCTGCTTCAGCCGGATCGCTGCAGCCAGGCCCGAGGGGCCGGCGCCGACGATGACGACGTCGAATTCCATGGATTCGCGCGGGGGAAGTTCTTCGGTGCTCATCTGATCTCAGCCCTTGAGACGGTCCTTGGTCGATTGCGCCCTCTTGTTTCCGATTTTTCCGGGTAGGACAACCTCGGAAATGCGTTTCGCCGGGGTGCAAGGCGCCCCAAACTGGACTAATAGTCAGACTTTCCAATGATCCCAGAACCCGCACCCACGGTCCGAGAGCTTCTCGCCTTCTATCTGGAGGCCGGAGTCGATTGCACGCTCGCAGAGGAACCGATCGACCGCCTGGCGGAATTGGATGCTCCACCTGCGGCCCCGCGCGCCCCACCTCCGCTCGAGGCGCCACGGCCGGCCGCCGCGCCGGCGGTGTTGCGCGGCGAGGCTGCGCCCGCACCCGACATCGCGATCGCCTCGGCGCGCGAGGCCGCACGCACCGCGCCGACCTTGGAGGCGCTGCGCGAGCTGATGCAGGGCTTCGACGGCTGCGCGCTGAAGCACACAGCGACACGGTTGGTTTTCGCCGACGGTAATCCGCAGGCGCGCATCATGTTCGTCGGCGAGGCACCGGGCCGCGACGAGGACATCGAGGGGCTTCCCTTCGTCGGGCGCAGCGGCAAGCTGCTCGATTTGATGATAGGAGCCATAGGCCTCAACCGCACCACCGCGTACATTGCCAACGTGATCCCCTGGCGGCCGCCCGGCAACCGCACGCCGACGCCGCAGGAGACGCAAATCTGCCTGCCGTTCATCCAGCGCCAGATCGAGCTGGTGAATCCGGATGTGCTGGTGACGCTCGGCAATCCCTCGACGCAGACGCTGCTGTCGACCCGCGAAGGCATCATGCGCACCCGCGGCCGCTGGTTCGACTACGAGACGGGCGCGCGCACCATCCGCGCGCTGCCGACCTTCCACCCCGCCTATCTGTTGCGCTCGCCGTCGTACAAGCGGCTGGCCTGGCAGGATCTGCGCGCGATCGCGAAGGCGCTGGCGGGGGCGTGAGGAGCCGTACGACCCTTCCCCGTCATTGCGAGCGCAGCGAGGCAATCCAGAATCTTTCCGCGGACTCTGGATTGCGTCGTCGCAAGCGCTCCTCGCAATGACGAGGGAAAGGGCGAGCGACTAAGTCCCCTTCGGCCGCACGATGGCCCAGCCGATGCGCAGCAGTTGCTGGCGTCCGGTCACCAGCCATTCGAAGGCGCGCGGGACTTCCGGGACGATGCCGGGAAAGCGCGCGAGGATGTCCGGCGGCGGAGTGCCGCCGGTATCAGAGGCGCGCCAGACCACGACGCCGCCGGTCTCGCTGAACTTGGCCTGATTGATCCAAGGCGTCCGCGCGGGCTCGGCATCGATGAAGAGATGCGGCCGGCCGGAATGCAGCGTGATCAGGCTCGCAAGCTGGGTCTCGCCGGCGACCGCGCGCAGGCGATGATTGGTGCGACGGGCAAAGCTCTCGTCGAAGAAGTCCGAAATCGCGCGCGCCGGCATCGAGGTCGCGATCTCGTTGGCACCGGTCCACGGCAGGAGCAGGACGGCGAGCACGACGCCGATTGCGGGCGCGATGACGGCGGCCGCCCAGACCATCCGCAGCATCCTCGCGCGGCGCATCGCGATGAGATCGCCGGCCCCCACGACCACGGCAAGCCCCGACAACACCAGCACGACGCCGGCGCCGCCGACGACGGCGTCGAGGCCCAGCAGGCCGGAGATCAGCACCGCGCCGAGTGGCGGCGCCAGCGCGAAGAAATAGACGAAATTGCGCGCGAGCGGCTCGACCGGCGGGCGGTAGATGATCGGCGCCTCCTCGCTCTTGGGAACGAACAGGCCGGTGTTGAGGACCGTCAGCGCCGGGATCGCCGCCGCACCGAGCAGGAGCCCCCCGAGCAGCCAGGCCGCGTGCAGCGCGCGGGCATTGAGCTGGGCGACCTCAGGCAAGGCCGGCAGGACGAGCACCTCGGCGCGCATCAGCCAGACGGCATAGGGCAATGCCAGCACGGCGACGACCACCAGCGCAAACAGTGGGTCGAATGCGCGCAGCGTGCGGCGGCCGTCCGCGGTTGCGAGCGCGAAGACGACGATCAGCAGCAAGAAGAAGATCGCAGCCGGCGTCGTCAGCAGCAAGAGGCCGGCCTCGATCGACCAGGCGAACCAAGCGTTGCCGCGGCGCTGTCCGATGATCTGCCAGGAATGCAGCAGCAGCAGCGCCCAGAGCGGCCGCGCCAGCACCAGGGGGCCGAAGTCGAGTGCTGGCGAGGAGAAGGCCAGCAGCGTCATGGTCAGCAGCACGGCCAGCACTGCCTGCTGGGGGCCGACCACCGCGCGGGACAGATGATAGAGCGCGATGAAGGTCGCGACCCCACAGAGCTCCGCAAGGACGTAGACGCCGAACACGTGGCCGCCGGCGGCGCGATAGGCGATGTCGGCGAGCCAGACCGGTAAGGGCGGGCCCAAATCAGTGCCGACCTGGTATTCGCGGCCGAACGCCAGCAGGGTCGCGAGGCTGCCGGGCGGGCTGCGATAAAACACCAGCGCCACGAACAGCCACATCGCGGCCTGGAGCAGCACGGCGATCCAGACGATCAGCCGCGGCCGCGCGCGAATGAGCTCGATGACCAGGGAGGTAAACCGCATGCAACGTCCGAAAGATGCAGCCAACCCGTGAAGCCGGCCCTATTCGCTAACGACTATTTTGATAGAGGGCGCGGCGCGTCGTGGCAACCGAGTCTCGTCTAGAGATTTGCCGACGCGTCGACTTCCAGGCTCGTGTCCACCTGCAGCTCGATCTCGGTCACCGCAAACAGATCCTGCGCCGGCTCGACGGTCCAGGGCATGTGCTTGGCGCGGGCGGCGGCGACGGGGGCGAAGAAGCTGCGGTGGTGGACGGTGGGACCGAGGCGGTTGAGCGCGTCGAGGTGCTCGGGAACGGCGTAGCCCTTGTGCTGCTCGAAACCGTAGCCGGGACAGTCCTGCGCCAGCGCGCACATCAGGCGGTCCCGCGTCACCTTGGCGATGATCGAGGCCGCTGCGATCGACAGGACGATGCCGTCGCCGCCGATCACGGCCTCGCAATCGCATTCCGTGTCGAGCCGGTCGCGGCCGTCGACGAAGACGTGCCGGGGCTGCTCGGGCAGCGCCACCACGGCGCGCTTCAGCGCCCACAGCGAGGCGCGCAGGATGTTGTCGCGGTCGATGCGGGCGCGCGAGGCGACGGCCACCGAGACCTGGGCGGTGGCGCAGATCTTGTCGAACAGCCTTTCGCGCTCCTCGGCCGTCAGGCGCTTGGAATCGTCGATCCCGCGCGGGATGCGGTCGGGATCGAGAATCACCGCCGCAGCCACCACAGGACCGGCCAGCGGCCCGCGCCCGGCCTCATCGCAGCCCGCCACCGGCCAGACGCCGCGCTTCATCAGCGCGCGCTCCCGGCGGAAGCTTGGGGCGACGATGATGGCGCTCTTTGTGCCGGCCAGCGCCTTGGCGATTTTTTTGGGCGCAGCTTTCTTGTTTTCAGGCGCAGCCTTCTTGGGCGCACCTTTGGCCGGCTTCTTGGCGGACTGATCCCGAATCATGGCGGGGATCGTGCGCAAGCGGCACGGCCTGCGCAACCGGGAACCTCGGACAATTCCCGCTATTCAAGATTCAAGTCAGCCGCCCTATTCCGCCAGATGCACCCGCCGGTCCTCGCCGACGTCGATGCCGGGTGCGACCACGACTTCCCATGGATGGCCATCAGGATCGGCGAAATAGCCGGAATAGCCGCCGTAATCGGTCTCATGCGCGGCCTTCAGCAGCGCGGCTCCCTTGCCGATGGCGAAAGCCAGCACCGCATCCACCTCCTCACGCGCGCGGCAGTTCCAAGCGAGCGTCATGCCGCGGAACGTCGATGGCCTCGGATGATCCGGCAATCTGGCGTCGACCGCGAGCTGGTCCCAGGGAAACAGCGCGAGCACCGGACCGCCGGTGTCATAGAACGCAACGGCCTCACCGGTCACCTTGAGCCGGCGCGAAAACCCGAGCGCGTCGTAAAAGGCAATGCTGGCGCGGATGTCATTCACGCCCAGCGTGATGACGGTGAGCCGCGGGATTGGAGCTGGCAGTTCCTGACTCATACGACGCCTCTCCCACTTCGTCCCTCAGAACAGGCTGAGCTGATCGCCGTTCCGCTTCGGCTTGGCAAAATGATCCGTCGTCAGCTTGGAGCGCCGCTTGTTCAGCCCGAGCCTGTCGCAGGCGATCTCGAAGCGGCGGCCGATGGTCCAGGCCATCGGACCGGTGCCCTTCATGCGCTCGCCCCATTTCGCGTCGTAGTCGCGGCCGCCGCGCATGTCGCGGATCAGCGTGAAGACGTGGCGATAGCGGTCCGGATAGTTCGCCATCAGCCATTCCCGAAAGAGATCGCGCACCTCGAGCGGCAACCGCAGCAACACGTAGGAGGCTTCCTTGACGCCGGCATGAGCGGCGGCGTCCAGGATGCGCTCGATCTCGGAATCGTTCAGCGCGGGGATGACGGGGGCGACCATGACGGTGGTCGGAATGCCGGCCTCGGAAAGCTGCTTCAGCGCCTCCAGCCGCTTCGGCGGCGTGGACGCCCGCGGCTCCATGGTGCGCGCCAATTTCGGATCGAGCGAGGTCACGGAGATCCCGACCTTGGCGAGGTTGCGCTTGGCCATGCGCGCGAGAATGTCGATGTCGCGGGTCACCAGCGCCGACTTTGTGACGATCCCGACGGGATGGCCGGCGCGCTCCAGCACCTCCAGAATGCCGCGCATGATTTTGCGCTCGCGTTCGATCGGCTGATAGGGATCGGTGTTGGTGCCGATCGCGATCATCCGCGGCTCGTAGCCCGGCGCTGCAAGCTCCTTCTCGAGCAGCGCCGGCGCCTCGGGCTTCACGAACAGCTTCGACTCGAAGTCGAGCCCCGGCGACAGGCCGAGATAGGCATGGGTCGGCCGCGCGAAGCAATAAACGCAGCCGTGCTCGCAGCCGCGGTAGGGATTGATCGAACGATCGAAGCCGATGTCGGGAGAATCGTTGCGGGTAATCACCTTGCGCGAGGTGTCGATCCCGACCGTGGTCTTGAACGGAGGCAGTTCTTCAAGGCTTTGCCAGCCATCGTCGAATGCGACGCGCGCCTCGGCCTCGAACCGGCCGCTGGCGTTGGACTGCGCGCCCCGGCCTCGCCTGCGCTGGCGGTCGATGGCGACCGCCAGCTCAGGGAAGTCAGAAGGCGCACCCGCCGGCTCGGAGGGCGCCGTGACCGGCGGGTGCTTGAGAGCATGAGAGGATGCTGGACTCATGAAGCAAAGATAGCACGCCAAAGGAACAAATCAAGAACACAAACGAAAAACGTGAAAACAACCCCATGCACAGTAGAGCTGCCCAAACTTCGCGCGCCCGCTTTTGACCTCACGCAACAGTGGCGTCACGGCGATCCCGTTTGATGCTGCCGAAGGATCGATCTCGCCGGAACTCGGTTGGTGACGATCCCGGGTGAAGGTCGGCAGGAACATGACAAATCAACAACAATTGGCCGCAGCGAGCAGCGACCTCGATCTGCTCGACCGCTACTGGCGCGCCGCGAACTATCTCTCCGTCGGGCAGATCTACCTGCTCGACAATCCGCTGCTGCGCGAGCCGTTACGGCCCGAGCACATCAAGCCGCGTTTGCTCGGCCATTGGGGCACGACGCCCGGGTTGAACTTCATTTACGCCCATCTCAACCGCGTCATCCGCGCGCTGGACCTGAGCGTGATCTATGTCTGCGGTCCCGGCCACGGCGGCCCCGGCATGGTCGCCAACACCTATCTCGAAGGCAGCTACAGCGAGATCTATCCCGATATCGCGCGCGATGCCGACGGATTGCGCAAGCTGTTCAGACAGTTCTCCTTCCCCGGCGGCATCCCGAGTCACGCGGCGCCGGAAACGCCCGGCTCGATCCACGAAGGCGGCGAGCTCGGCTACGCGCTGGTGCATGCCTATGGCGCGGCCTTCGACAATCCCGACCTGATCGTCGCCTGTGTCGTCGGCGACGGCGAGGCCGAGACCGGCCCGCTCGCCGCGTCCTGGCACTCCAACAAGTTCCTCAATCCCGCCCATGACGGTGCGGTGCTGCCGATCCTGCATCTCAACGGTTACAAGATTGCTAATCCGACCGTGCTCGGGCGGATGCGCGACGACGAGATCCGCAATCTGTTCCGCGGGCTCGGCCACGAGCCGCTGTTCGTCGAGGGCGACGATCCCAAGCCGATGCATCAGGCCATGGCGGACGCGCTGGATGTCGCGTTCGCCAGCATCCGGTCGATCCAGCAGCACGCCCGCGACGGCCGCAAGAGCATCGAACGCCCGCGCTGGCCGATGATCGTGCTGCGCAGCCCGAAGGGCTGGACCGGCCCCAAGGAAGTCGACGGCAAGAAGGTCGAAGGTTTTTGGCGGGCGCATCAGGTGCCGGTCGCGAACTGCCGCGAGAATCCGGCGCATCTGAAGATTCTCGAAGACTGGATGCGCAGCTACGAGCCGGAAAATCTGTTCGACGCCAACGGCGCTCTGATTGCCGAGCTCCAGGCGCTCGCGCCCGAAGGCAATCGCCGCATGGGCGCCAATCCGCACGCCAATGGCGGCCTTCTGAAGAAGGAGCTGAAGCTGCCGGACTTCCGCAGCTTCGCCGTCGAGGTAACTCAGCCGGGCGGCGTCGTGGCGGAGGCAACCCGCGAGCTCGGGAAATTCCTGCGCGACGTCATCCGCCTCAACGCCGAGGCCCGCAACTTCCGCATCATGGGTCCGGACGAGACCGCGTCAAACCGGCTCGATGCGGTGTTCGAGGCCACGGAACGCGTCTGGATGGAGCCGACAAAACCTTACGACGTGCATCTCGCCCAGGACGGACGCGTGATGGAAGTCCTGAGCGAGCATCTCTGCCAGGGCTGGTTAGAGGGCTATCTGCTCACGGGCCGGCACGGCTTCTTCTCCTGCTACGAGGCGTTCATCCACATCGTAGATTCCATGTTCAACCAGCACGCCAAATGGCTGAAGGTGACCCGGCATCTGCCGTGGCGGCGACCGATCGCCTCGCTCAACTATCTGCTCACCTCGCATGTCTGGCGTCAGGACCACAACGGCTTCAGCCATCAGGATCCCGGTTTCGTCGATCTCGTCGCCAACAAGAAGGCCGACATCGTCCGCATCTACTTCCCGCCGGACGCCAACACGCTGCTGTGGATCGCCGATCACTGCCTGCGCACCTATGACCGCGTCAACGTCATCGTCGCCGGCAAGCAGCCGGCGCCGCAATGGCTGTCGATGCAGGAGGCGGCCACGCATTGCGACGCCGGCATCGGCATCTGGAGCTGGGCCGGCACGGAAGACGCGAATGGCGAGCCCGATGTCGTGATGGCCTGCGCCGGCGACGTGCCGACACTGGAAACACTCGCCGCCGTCGACCTGCTGCGCAAGGCGCTGCCCGAGCTGAAGATCCGCGTCGTCAACGTTGTCGACCTCATGACGCTGCAACCCAGGGAGCAGCACCCGCACGGCTTGTCCGATCGCGACTTCGACGGCCTGTTCACGCGCGACAAGCCGGTGATCTTCGCCTATCACGGCTATCCCTATCTGATCCACCGGCTGACCTATAACCGCACCAACCACGCCGGCATGCACGTCCGCGGCTTTGCCGAGGAAGGCACCACGACGACGCCGTTCGACATGGTCGTGCTCAACGAGCTCGACCGCTATCACCTCGCGATCGAGGCGATCGAGCGCGTGCCGGGACTGGCCACCAAGGCGGCGCAGGTGAAGCAGCAATTCCGCGATAAGCTGATCGAGCATTCGCGCTATGTGCGCGAATACGGCGAGGACATGCCGGAAATCCAGGAATGGGTCTGGCAGAACAGCGCCGGCGGCAACACGCCGGCGCAGGCAGGCGACTGACAGCAGCCATGTCAAACACAGTACTCGTTCTCAACTCGGGATCGTCGAGCATCAAATTCGGCCTGTTCGATATCTCGGCGGCCGAGCCCACCCTGCTCTGCAAGGGCCTGCTCGACGAGCACGAGACGAAGCCGCGGCTCGTCGTGAAGAGCCCCGCGGGCGAGGACCTGTTCGGGAAACGGAGGGAAGCATCGGATGCGGACAGCGATCATCTGTTCGCCGACGTGCTCGGCTTCATCGAGGATCGTTTCGGCGACCATCGCTTGCGCGCCGTCGGCCATCGTGTCGTCCATGGCGGTCCGGACTATTCCGCTCCGGTCGAGCTGACGGACGATGTCACCGCAAAGCTGGAAGCGCTGACGCCGCTGGCGCCGCTGCACCAGCAGCGCTGCCTGGCGCCGGTCCGCACCATCACGGCGATAAGGCCCGACCTGACGCAGATCGCCTGCTTCGACACCGCTTTCCACCACGGCATTGCGCCGCCCGCCAGCCGCTTCGCCATTCCGAGAGGTTATGAAGAGCGCGGCGTCCGGCGCTACGGATTTCATGGCCTCTCGTTCGAATATGTCGCGGGACGGCTCGCCCGAATCGCACCACAGCTCGTGGCGAAGCGCACTGTGATCGCGCATCTCGGCAACGGCGCGAGCCTGTGCGGCGTGCGCGACGGCCGCAGCATCGACACCACGATGGGACTGACGCCGCTCGACGGACTGGTGATGGGCACGCGCTGCGGCAGGATCGACCCGGGCGTACTGCTCTATCTGCAACAGCACGAGAAGATGTCGGTCGAAGACGTCCAGCACCTGCTCTATCACGAATCGGGCCTGCTCGGCGTCTCCCGCATCGCTTCGGATATGCGCACGCTGCTTGCGAGCAGCGAAGCTGCGGCACGGGAGGCGGTCGAGCTCTTCACCTTCCGCGCCGCGCAGGAAGTGGCGGCGATGGCGACAACGCTTGCCGGGCTGGACTGCCTGGTCTTCACCGGCGGCATCGGCGAACACGCCGGGGAAATCCGCGGCGCGATCGGTGAGCGTCTCGACTGGCTCGGTGTGCGCATCGATGCCGCTGCGAATGAGGCGGCGCGCGAGCGTATCAACGATGGCGACAGCGCAGTCGATGTCTTCGTCATTCCAACGAATGAGGAACTGATGATCGCACGACATTGTGCGGCGGTGCTGCGGGCCGTCAGTTCGTGATCAACGGCGTACGGTCGGCGTTGCTTCCCTTCTCCCCTTGCGGGAGAAGGTGGCGCGAAGCGCCGGATGAGGGGTTCTTTCGTCGCTGATGTATGCATGTGAGTATGCGGAGACATACCCCTCACGCCTGTGAGTTTGTGTCTCCTTGCGGTGCTGCCCTCTCCCGAAAGGGGCGAGGGCGCAGTCACGAGCATCTCGCTCGCGGGGTAAATTGATCCAGCGGCCCGCGCGTTCTAATGCGTCCCCGACCAAATCTGGAAACACCCGATCGCGACCTCGATCACGATCAGCACCACCACGGCGATTTCGAGGCGGAGCGAGCGCTGGGTATCGATGATGTCGGTAAGTGCGTTGGCGGTCGCGGACACGGCGGCGAGCTTGCGCTCGAGCGTGTCCAGGCGCTCCTTCAGTTCGTACTCGTCTTCAAGGCGGGCATAGAGCCGGTCGAGTTCGGGTTTCTCCCAGAGCACGTCGGGTTTCTCGGCCACCGCAACACGGCCGGCGACGCGCTGCTGGACGAGAAGCGCATTGCCGATCAATTGCAAGATGCCCTTGCGCCGGGGCGGCGTGCGGCCCTGCTCGGCGAGCTTGCGCGCAAATGGCTCGATCACGTCGAAGACGGCGGCGACGCGGCGCTCGTCACGTGCGAGCGAAGTGCTCTTGGCAAGCGCGTCCGCGATCAGCAGCAGCCGGTCGTCGGAGAATTTGGCGAGACAGATCGGGCCACCCGGCTGGATAGCCTCGGCGCTTTCGTCCTTGCAGAGTTGCGCATGCGCGATCTCCTCCTCGTAGGGGCTGAACTCGCCGATCACGCGGGGCTTCAGGCTGTCGATCAGCACTTTCTCCTCCGAAGGGAGGAGACCGATCAGCACCACGACGCCGTAGCGGAAGATGACCGCAAGGCCGGCATGGACGCGGAAGGCGGCCGGCATCGAGGAGACTGTCGCGCCAATTTCGAGTCCGGAGGGATTGATGCGTTCACCCAGCATCACGGCGCGGATCCGCAAGGTCGGCGCGCCGTCCGGCCTGGGAGATGTTGCCGGCGAGTTAACAGCAAGTTGATCGGCGTTCATTCAAAGCCTCGTCAGCAGCACCATTGCACGGTTTTTCCCGTTCTCCCGCTATCGCATCC
Organism: Bradyrhizobium sp. JR4.1; assembly: GCF_040548605.1. Taxonomy (NCBI): domain Bacteria; kingdom Pseudomonadati; phylum Pseudomonadota; class Alphaproteobacteria; order Hyphomicrobiales; family Nitrobacteraceae; genus Bradyrhizobium; species Bradyrhizobium sp. JR4.1. Next base: position 12,886 of record NZ_JBEPRY010000014.1, on the reverse strand, counting down.
TCCTCTTGCAGGATTTACGAACGGCCGGCGCGCCTCGCAATGTTGCGGTTCGTCTCCGGACTAATACGGACAGGACAGGCTTGGGGCGACACATTCGGCAATATCGCCGCCCCGTACGGGACACATTTGGATGCGACAGCTGCAGCGGTTTACCATCGTATACCCGAAGCGCGGCCGGAAAGTTGCTCGGCAGCGCCACATGTTTTATGACGCCCTCATAATGAGCTACGCTTCTCCCGAAGTGTGGACACTGAAGCCTCAATCATGCTGAGCGTCATCATTCCGACCGAAGGCGTCGAGCAGACGGCGGTCGCCACTCTGGCCGCGCTGGTACCCGGTGCCGCCGCAGGCATCATCCGGGAAGTGCTCCTGGTCGACGGCACCCGCAATGGCGTCATCGAGCGCGTTGCCGACGTCGCGGGCTGCCGTTTCATCGGCTTCGAAGGATCCACGCAAGGCGCCGCGCTCGCCGCCGGCGCACTCCAGGCCCGTTCGTCCTGGCTGATGTTCCTCCCTGCGGGCGCTGTGCTGGAAACCGGCTGGATCGAGGAAACCACCCAGTTCATCCAGTCCGTCTCGACCAGCGGCCGGGATCGTGCGGCCGTCTTCCGCTATGCCCGCTCGCCCTACGCCGATGCCGGCTTCCGCGATATTCTCTGGGCCCTGATGCGCAAGCTCGTCGGTCCCTTCGGCGATCAGGGACTTTTGATCGCGCGTGATCACTACGACCGCATCGGCGGCTACGCGCCCCAAGCCCGCCGCTCCGAGGCGCGGCTGCTGCGGCGGCTCGGCCGCTCGTCGCGGATCATGCTGCGCAGTCGGATCGTCATGGTCGGCTAACACTCTCGATACTTGCCAAAGTCAAATAATTGTTTGACAATGGCAAGTATCAAGGTGACCCATGTCATTTAACGGTACCGACGACCACATCGCAGCGGTCCGCGCCTTCAACCGCTTTTACACCCGCAAACTTGGCGTGCTCGACCAGCACCTTGGAAAGAGCCCGTTCTCGCTCAGCGAGGCCCGCGTGCTCTACGAGCTCGCACAACGGGACGACCTTGCCGCCAAGGAGATCGGCAACGAGCTTGGCCTCGACCCCGGCTATCTCAGCCGCATAGTCCAAAGCTTCGACGAAAAGGGCCTGATCACCCGCAGGCCCCTGCCCGCGGATCGCAGGCAATACCAGCTCAGCCTCACCGCCAAGGGTCGCCAGACCTTTGCCAAGCTGAACCTGAGCTCGCAAAATGAGGTCGCCGCAATGCTGGCTCAGCTTTCGGCCAGCGATGCAACGCGGCTCACGCAGGCTATGGCGACCATCGAGGCCGTGCTGGAGCGTCGAAGCCAGCCCGCGGCTTTCATGCTGCGCAGCCATCGCGTCGGCGACATGGGCTGGGTCATCTCACGGCAGGCCGCCGCCTATGCGGCCGACTACAACTGGGATATCAGCTACGAGGCCCTGGTCGCCGAGATCTGCGCACAGTTCATCAAGAACTATGACGTCGCCCGCGAGCACTGCTGGATTGCGGAAGTGGGCGGCGAGCCGGCCGGCTCGATCTTTCTGGTCAAGGCTACGGACGAGATTGCCAAGCTGCGCCTGTTGCAGGTGGAAAAGAAAGCGCGGGGACTCGGTGTCGGCCGCGCGCTGGTCCAGCAATGTATCCAGGGTGCGCGCGAGAGGGGCTACAGCAAGATGACGCTGTGGACGCAAAGCATCTTGGTCGCCGCGCGTGGCATCTATCAAAGTGCAGGCTTCAAGCTCGTGAAGGAAGAGAAGCACCACAGCTTCGGTGTCGATCTGATCGGCGAGACCTGGGAGCGGGATCTCTGACTATTTCGCAACGAGCGAGATGCGCATGAATGCGCCCTCGCCCCTTGCGGGAGAGGGCAGCGACGCTGGTAGACACAAGCCCACTTGGGTGAGGGGTTTGCTTCGGCACATTCCGTGCCGATAGATACCCCTCATCCGGCGCCATAGCCGAAGCTTCGCTTCGGCGTTCTTTAAGAACGGCGGCCCAAGGCGGCCTATGCCACCTTCCCCCACAAGGGGGGGAAGGGAAGAATGGCGCGCCAACGCGGACCCCTACACCGTCGCGCCCTGGGCCTTCGGCCGACGCAGATGCTCGTCCAGCCGCGGCATGATCTCGACGAAATTGCAGGGACGCGTGCGGTAATCGAGCTGGGCTTTGAGGATGCCGTCCCAGCCGTCGCGGCAGGCACCGGGCGAACCTGGGAGGCAGAAGATGTAGGTTGCGCCCGCGACGCCGGCCGTGGCGCGGCTCTGGATCGTCGACGTGCCGATCTTGGCGTGGCTCAGCATGTGGAATGCGATCGAGAAACCGTCCATGCGCTTCTCGAACAAGGGCTCGATCGCCTCCGGCGTGACGTCGCGCCCGGTGAAGCCGGTGCCGCCGGTGGTGATGACGACGTCGACGCCTGCGTCCGCAATCCAGCGGCGGATGACGGTGCGGATCGCCTCGACGTCGTCGGTGACGATCTCGCGCGCGGCGAGATGATGGCCGGCCGCGGTGAGACGGTCGGCCAAGGTCTGGCCGGATTTGTCATCCGCGAGCACGCGCGTGTCGGACACGGTGAGCACTGCGATGTTGAGCGGGACGAATTGTTTTGTTTCGTCGATGGAGGTCATTGTACTTCCTCTCGTGTCCCGGACGCGATGCAGCGCGTCAGCGGTGCGTCGCAGAGCCGGGACCCATGCTCGTGAAATCTCAGAGGCGCCGGCGTTATGGGCCCCGGCTCAGCAGCGCAGCATTACATGCTGCGCTGCGTCCGGGGCACGAAACCGTCAGCCTACTGTCCGCCACCAAACGTGTTGCAGGCCTGGACGGTGCCCTGCTGGTAGCCGGTCATGAACCACTGTTTGCGTTGCGCCGCCGAGCCGTGGGTGAAGGAATCGGGCACGACGCGGCCTGTGGACTGGCGCTGCAGCGTGTCGTCGCCGATCGCGCTCGCCGTGGTGAGTGCGGCGTCGATGTCGCCCGGCTCCAGGAAGTTCGGCCGCTTCTTCGCCTCGCGATTGACCCAGACACCGGACAGGCAGTCGGCCTGCAATTCGACCTTCACCTGGAGCGCATTCGACTCCGCCTTGCTGCCGGCCTGCTGCTGCAGGCGCGTCACGCGTGGAATGATGCCGAGCAGGTTCTGGATGTGATGGCCGGCCTCATGGGCGATGATGTAGGCGGTGGTGAAGTTACAAGCGGACTTGCCGGAGCAGCCGCGAAAACGCGTCTCGACCTCGCGGAAGAAACCGGTGTCGAGGAAGATGGTCTTGTCCGGCGGGCAATAGAACGGTCCCATCGCCGACTCGGCCCGGCCGCAACGCCCGCCATTGGTGACGTTGCGGAACAGCACGACCTTCGGACCGGTAAAGGACTGGCCCGAGGCCTGGAAGATCTCGCTCCAGCGATCGTCGATCTCGCCGAGGATGCCGGAGATCATGCTGCCCATCTCGTCGGTCGGCGCGCCGCGCTTGGCGTTGGACGACGACTGGCGATCGGTCTGGTAGGACGGCGCCTGGCCGCCGCCGGTGAGGATCTCGGCGCCGCCGATCAGGATGCGCGGATCGATGCCGAAGGCGTAGCCGACCAAGCCGAGCACGATGATGGTGCCGATCCCGAGCCCGCCGCCGCCCATGGGGAGGCCGAACCCGCCTCCTCCACCGCCCCCGCCACCATCGTCGCGACGATCCTCGATGTCGTCGCTGCGGCGGAAATCATCGTAGCGCATGGCGGCTTCCCTCGGTCCTGGCTGGCATCAATTGGGCGCAAAGGCGGCAAAGCTCAACGCACCATGCACGTAAAATTTCCATTGCGTTAATCAATATCCCGCTCGGCAATTATTGCCTAGTGCGACAGCATGGCAATGCCAGCAATTTTTTCCGGGCATCGAGCAATTTTTTCCGAGAGAAATTTCGAGTCTTTTTGCGCTCCGATCACAGCCGCGACGCGAAGAAACGCGAAATACACTGCAAAACACGGCGAATACGCGGAGCGAACCGCGTGCGAGGCGCGATGCGAGGGCTGCTTACGAAAGCGGCGGGTTAAGTCGATTTTTACTTTGCCGCTTCAATGTAACGGTCAGTCGGTTGTTTGGTCCCGCGTCGCCGACAGCGTCGCCTGAGTCAGAGTTCTTGAGTCATGGTAGAGTCGCGTCGCGGGGCGTCTGCAAGGGCGCCCCGCACAAATTTTGAGTCTCCTTCGCACAGCATCGTCCTCGGCGATTGCGTCGCAGAGATGTCGAAGCTTCAGGCTGGTTCGGTGGACCTGGTGTTCGCCGATCCGCCCTACAATCTTCAGCTCAAGGGCGATCTCAAGCGCCCCGACGAATCCCATGTCGATGCGGTCGACGACGACTGGGACAAGTTCGATTCGTTCTCCGCCTATGACGATTTCACCCGCGCCTGGCTGCTCGCCGCCCGCCGCGCGATGAAGCCGTCGGCGACGATCTGGGTGATCGGCTCCTATCACAACATCTTCCGCGTCGGCGCGATCATGCAGGATCTCGGCTTCTGGCTCCTGAACGACATCGTCTGGCGCAAGACCAACCCGATGCCGAATTTCCGCGGCCGCCGTTTCACCAACGCACACGAAACCATGATCTGGGCCGCGCGCGACGAGAAGGCCAAGGGCTACACTTTCAACTACGAGGCGCTGAAGGCCGCCAACGAGGACGTGCAGGCACGGTCCGACTGGCTGATCCCGCTCTGCACCGGCGAGGAGCGCCTCAAGGGCGCCGATGGCAAGAAAGTGCACCCGACGCAGAAGCCGGAAGGCCTGCTCGCACGCGTGCTGCTGTCGTCCTCCAAACCCGGCGACCTCGTGATCGATCCCTTCAACGGCACCGGTACCACCGGCGCGGTCGCCAAGCGCCTCGGCCGCTCCTATATCGGCTTCGAGCGTGACAAGACCTATGCGAAAGCGGCACAAGCGCGCATCGCCGCGGTCGAGCCGTTGCCGGAGGCAAGCCTCGCCCCGTTCATGACGGCGCGCGAAGCGCCGCGGGTTGCGTTCTCGGAATTGATCGAGCGTGGCATGATCATGCCCGGCACCAAGCTGTTCGACGCCAAGAAGAAGCTCGGCGCGCTGGTCCGCGCCGACGGCGCCATCATGTTCGGCGACAAGGTCGGCTCCATTCACCGCATGGGCGCGGTGGCGCAAGGCGCGCAAGCCTGCAACGGATGGACCTTCTGGCACATCGAGACCAAGAAGGGTCTCAAGCTGATCGACGAGCTCCGCGCCGAGATCCGCGCCGGCATGGCGGCGGGGTAGCCTTCCCGTCATGTTGTAGGGTGGGCAAAGTGAAGCGTGCCCACCATTCTCGCCGCGATGTTTGGTGGGCACGGCGCTTTGCGCCTTTGCCCACCCTACGGCGTCTTGAATGACGCGACGGCCGGGACTAGATTGACTGTCTACGCCCCGTCTTGATCGGTCGAGCCATGCGACGACAGTCCGAGACATTGCTGCTGGTGCCGCTGCTTCCGATCTTTCTGGTCGGCATGTTTCCGATGTTCCTGATTGCGCTGCTGGGATTTTTCGGCCTCGCCTTGTTCGGCGTGCTCGTGGTCTGTGTCGGGCTCGCCAGCAGCAACGAGGCCCATGACAGTTTCAATCACGACGTCATCGTTCACGGCTATGCGCGCGGATCGGAGCGCAAGGCGCGGGCCTCCGACATGCATATCGCCACGCGGATCGGGCTGCGCCTCGAGGCTGTGGGCGCGGCCATGGTCATTACGGCGGCGATCGGCCTTTGTTACGCCGGCTGATCTGCGTCGCGCGCAGATACCGCCCGGCAAACTCGCCGGTTGCCCTCCCCAACAAGGTTCAGGCAAGACAAGGCGGCTTGCGGACATGTTGCTGCCTCCACTCTCGGCCAACAAACACAGGGGAGATGCCCGATGCTCAAATTCTATTTTAACGGTTCGCCGAACCCGACCAAGGTCGCGCTTTATCTCGAAGAGGCCGGCCTGCCCTTCGAGCCGGTGAAGATCGACACCCGCAAGGGCGAGCAGTTCACGCCGGACTATCTGAAGATCAATCCGAACGGCAAGGTGCCGGCGATCGATGACAACGGCACCATCGTGTTCGATTCCAACGCCATTCTGCTCTATCTGGCCGAGAAGACCGGCAAATTCCTGCCCGCCGCCAATGTTCGCGGTGAGATGCTGTCATGGCTGATGTTCGTCGCCACCGGCGTCGGGCCGTATTCGGGCCAGGCCGTGCACTTCAAGCATTTTGCGCCGAAAGACCAGAACCACGACTACGCGCATAACCGCTACCAGTTCGAGACCGATCGCCATTACAAGATTCTCGACGGTCACCTCAAAGGTCGCCGCTACATGGTCGGCGACAGCTATTCGATCGTCGACATGGCGCTGTGGGGTTGGGCACGGATGGTGCCATTCAAGCTTGGCGACGACGCCTTCGCGCGATATCCGGACGTGAAGCGGCTGGTGGACGAGATCTCGGCCCGGCCCGCGGCGACGCGCGCGATCGCGCTGAAGGACAAGTTCACGTTCAAGGCGGAGATGGACGACGAGGCCCGCAGCAACATGTTCAAGCACATGACGACGAAAGTCGCCTGATCGCACCACGTCACAATGCGAGGCCACGCGCATGCGCGTGGCCTTTTGCTTTTCATGCTCAGGCGGCGTGGACCGAGTTCAGGAAGTTGGCGACTTCCTGCTTCAAGCGGTTGCTGTCGGCCGACAGCGAGCGTGCCGCCGAAAGCACCTGCGAAGAGGCCGAGCCGGTCTCGGAAGCGCCGCGCTGCACGTCGCCGATGTTGGACGACACAAGCTGCGTGCCCTGGGCCGCCTGCTGGACGTTGCGGGAGATCTCCTGCGTCGCCGCACCCTGCTCCTCCACGGCGGCGGCAACCGTCGACGAGATCTCCGACAGCCGCTCGATGGTGCCGCTGATTTCCCTGATCGAGCCGACCGACTCCTCCGTCGCGGCCTGGATGCCCGAGACCTGCTGCGCGATCTCACCGGTGGCCCTCGCGGTCTGCTCCGCGAGCGCCTTGACCTCCGAGGCGACCACGGCAAAGCCGCGGCCGGCTTCACCCGCGCGCGCCGCCTCGATGGTAGCATTCAGCGCCAGAAGGTTGGTCTGGCCGGCGATGGTGCTGATCAGCTCGACCACGTCGCCGATGCGGGCTGCAGCCTTGGAGAGCTCGCTGACGCGCGCGTTGGTCTTGCTCACCTGACCGACGGCTTCGCCCGCGATGCGCGCGGATTCCTGCACCTGGCGCGCGATCTCCGTCACCGAGGAGGACAATTCCTCGGTCGCGGAGGCGACCGCCTGCACATTGGCCGAGGCTTCCTGGGAGGCGGATTGCACTTCGGTGGAGAGATCCTGCGCGCGCCTTGCGGTCGCGGTCAGGGTGCCGGCCGAGCCCTCGAGCTCCTGCGATGCCGAGGATACGGTATCGACGATCTCGCCCACCGCCTGCTCGAACTGACTGGCGAGCCGGGCCATGTCGGCCTTGCGGCCCTCGGCCTGCCGAGCCTCGGTTGCGGTCTGCTCATGGCGCAGCCTTTCGGTCTCGATCATGTTGGTCTTGAAGACGTCGATCGCCTTGGCCATATCGCCGATCTCGTCGGCCTTGCCGCGCGAGGGGATCTCGACGGCGAGATTGCCCCCGGCAAGCAGCCCCATTGCGCGCGTCATCGAGGTCAGCGGCCCCACGATGCTGCGGGCGGTCAGGAAGGCGACGATCAGTCCGAACAGGACGGCGAGGCCGCCCGCGATCTCCTGTAGCGAGGTCGTGCCGTCGATCACGGCATCGGCCGCCATGCGCGAATCGTTGTAATCCGCCTTCAAGGTGGTTTCCGTGACCTTGAGCTTGGCGATGCTCGCGGAGATGAGCGGTGCGAGATCCTTGTGGTAGATCTCGTCGGACCGCAGCATCGCGGCGGAGGTCGTTTCGAACGCGGCTTTGTAGATACCGAGCGCGGTCTTCACAGGCGTCAGAGACGACCGAAGGTCCGCCGCCTGCGGGCTCCTTTCGACGGCTGCCAGCCGCTGTACCGCCCTGTCGACATTGGTTCTGAAGGCGGTGGGGCCGTTGGTGTCGCGCAGAGCGAGGAAGCGCCAGTTCGCGATTCGAACCAGCAGGACCCGGGATTCGAGGTCCGCGACGAGTGACACGGTGTCGTCGTCGGCGGCGGCGCGGGCCACATCCACCAGCTTGGCCATCTTGACGGTCAGCTCTTCGCCACTCGGCAACAGCGTCGCCTTGCCGGTCCGCGCCTCGTTGACGGCGTCGCCGAGACTGTCACGCAGGCTTTTCATTTTGGCGATGTCGCCGATCAGATCGTTGTAGAGCTTCCGCCGCTCCTCCGAGAGGGTGCCCTTTGCTCCGAGCTGCAACAGCGCGGTCGCCGCGGTCTCTCGCTCGGCAGCCTCCCGCATCGCAGGTTCGTTGGCATCGTAAATGTAGCGCAGATTGGCCCGCTGGATGGCCTGAAGATGGGTCGATATCTCCAGGATGCGCGCCGTGCTGTCCGACAATTTGGAGAGTTTTGCGACCTGATCCTGGACGGACCGCAAATTCCAGATGGCGACCACCGCCATCACAAGACCAACCGCCACCAAGGCCATGAAACCAGCGTACAGGCGTCCCCTGATCCGCAAACGAAAACTCGGCATTCCCACTGTCCACTCAGAAGCATGTGAATTCGGGCGGACGAACAACTCCGGCGATTTGTCGCGCCACCCCGGCAGCCGCGGGTCGCGTTGTTCGCGAACCACGCTGCACCGCGACACAATGGGCGACACTCGTCAATTGAACCTTCAAATTTTTCGCGCGCGCATGCGCCAGACGGCACAACATCTGCTGATTTTATCGGCAGGTGAGCAAGGTTTTGGCCCGAAGCCCGCAGCGGCATGCATGCCGCTGCAGTCTGTCCGGCCTGTGCGACCGACCGCCCCTCGCCGACCGCGGCGGACGGCACCGGTCGGCGGACGCGACGCCGCTCGATCCGCTCAGCTCGCGGCCGTCTGCGGAAACGGACCGAGGGCCTTCTCGGTCAGCACCGAGTCGCAATATTCGCGGATCTCCTTGATCTTGCCGTCCTCGAGACGAAACACGAGACAATAATCGTTGTCGTAGCGCACCCCCTCGGGCGTGACATTGTCGCCCTTTGCTTCGACGACGACGACATCGCCGTCGGCGATGAAGCGGTGGGCAACCGTCCGCGTCCGGTCGACAAGGCGGGTCCGCACATAGGCGTGCAGATCGTTGAGGATCGCCTGCTTGCCCGAAAAGGTGCGCGACCAGGAGTACTGGCCGGTCACGATCCATTTGGCGTCACCGGCAAGACTTTCGGTGAACAAACCGCGGTCGCGCGCAGCCGGATCGGGGCTGGCGGCGGCTGCAAAGATATCCTGCATCAGTTTCTTGTTGGCGCTCGCGCTCATGGCGGCATCTCCTTCGGTGAGAACACCGAGATCATCGCCGCCGGCTCTAAATTCTTCAAATCGATAGTGGATATGATATCTATTCGCCTCATGAATTTGAATTCGCTCGACCTCAATCTCCTGACCGCGCTCGACGCACTGCTGCGCGAGGCCAGCGTCAGTCGCGCCGCCTTGCGGATCGGGCTGTCGCAGCCGGCGGCCAGTCATGCGCTCCAGCGTCTGCGCGACATCCTTGGCGATCCGCTCCTGGTACGCACAGGCGCGCGGATGGAGCTGACGCCGCGGGCACAAGCCTTGCGCGCGCCGTTGGCGCAGGCACTCGACCAGGTGCGCGGGCTGTTCGTATCGAATGAATTCGATGCGGCGCGCAGCGAGCGGCAATTCCGACTGATGATGCCGGACCTCGCGGTCGAGCTGTTGATGCCGCCCTTGATGGAAAAGGTGACGCAGGCCGCTCCCAACGTCCGGATCGACGTGGTGCCGTGGCGGGGACCGGCGATTTTCCACGCCGAGTTCGCCCGCACCATCGATCTCGTGATCTCGATCGGCAACGCCTTCAAGGGATTTCACCGCCAGCTGCTCTACACCGACAGCGACGCGCTGGCGGTGCGGCGCGGCCACCCCGTCGCCACGGCGCTGAAGCGGCGCGAGACGTTCCTGGCCGCGCGCCATGTCGGAGTAGTTATCCGCGGCCAGCCGGAGGACCTGATCGACACTTGGCTGCGCACCAAGGGCATCGACCGGCACATCGCTCTCGTCGTCCCCGGTTATCTCGAAGCGCTGCATGTCGCCGCCCGCACCGACCTCGTCGCCTTCGTGCCGCGCCGGCTGATCGCGGCGCTGTCCAAGCAGCTCGGCCTCGTCACGGTGACGCCACCACTCGACCCCGGGATCGACGAGCAGTTCATGTTCTACCCGACCCGCGCACAGATGGATCCCGGCTCGATCTGGCTCAGGCGGCTGATGCTGGAGACGGGACGGGAATTGGAGAAGCGGAAGGCTTCGTAGGGTGGGCAAAGCGACTTGTCCGCCGTAGCTCGAAGAGCGAGGGCGGAAGCTTGCCCACTACTTCTGTTGAAGTGATCAGAGATGGTGGGCACGGCACTACGCGCCTTTGCCCACCCTACAAGAGCCCTACGCCTTCTGCGCGTCCATTACCTTCCGCACGGCGGGGCGGTCGGACATGCGCTTGAAATGATCGGCGATCTTCGGCGTCGTGTTGATGTCGACGCTGTCGCCTTCGAGCCAGGTCGACAGGGTGTAAAGATAAGGATCGCAGATCGTGAACTGCTCGCCCATCACCCAGGGTCCCTTGTACATCTTCTGCTCGATCAGGGCGAAGCAGGCGCCCATGGTCTTTGGGATCATCTGCTTCATGTCGGCGAACGAGCTTTCTTCGCTCGCCCAGCGCGCGCCGCGCATCTTGTGCGCATGGTTGATGTGCACGGTCGAGCAGAGATAGGAGTTGAAGGACTGCACCTGGGCGAAGTCGAAGGGATCGTCGAGCGGCGCGAGCTTGGCCTTGGGGAAGGTCTGCGCGAGATAGGCCAGCATCGCGGGCGTCTCGGTCAGGACGCCACGATCGGTCACCAGCGCGGGCACGCGGCCTTTCGGGTTGATCGCGAGGTACTCCGCGCTGTTTTGCTGGTTGGTCTTGAAGCTCAGCCGCTCGGCGGCGTAGTCGGCGCCGGCTTCTTCCAGGGTGATGTAGGTGGCGAGCGCGCAGGTGCCGGTGGCGTAGTAGAGCTTGAGCATGTCGGACCTCATGGGAAAGCCGGAAGTTAACGGCTGCCGGCCCCTAGGTCCATAGCACGGCGTTCTCAGTGTGCCCTTGCTCTTCGCAGTTGCCCACCGGCGCCCGGCTGTGCCAAGACGCCTCTAGTTGGAGGGGCTTTCCCATGACCGTACTCATCGCCGGTGGCGGCATCGGCGGCCTGACGCTTGCGCTCAGCCTGCACGGAATCGGCATTCCCGTGAAAGTGTTCGAGAGCGTCGCCGAGCTGCGGCCGCTCGGTGTCGGCATCAACGTGCTGCCGCATGCGGTGCGCGAGCTGATCGAGCTCGGGCTGATGGACAAGCTCGATGCCAGCGGCGTGCGCACCCGCGAGCTCGCCTATTTCTCCAAGCACGGCAAGCCGATCTGGAGCGAGCCGCGCGGACTGGAGGCCGGCTACAAATGGCCGCAATTCTCGATCCATCGCGGCACGCTCCAGCAGCTCCTGCTCGACACCGCTATCGAGCGGCTCGGCCGCGACAACATCCTCACCAGCCATCATCTGACCGGCTGGACCGAAACGGCAGACGGCATGCGCGCCGATTTCATCGACAAGGCCACCGGCAAGGCCGCGGGGACTTACGACGGCACGATCCTGATCGCCGCCGACGGCATCCATTCCGCCGCGCGAGAAAAACTCTATCCCGACGAAGGCCCGCCGATCTGGAACGGCCGCATCCTCTGGCGCGGCGTCACGCCTGCAAAAGCCTTCCTCAGCGGCCGCACCATGATCATGGCCGGCCACGAGATCCTGAAATTCGTCTGCTATCCGATCTCGAAGGAACCGGACGCCGCGGGCAACCATCTGATCAACTGGGTTGCCGAGCGCCACATGCCGCCGACCTATCAATGGCGGCGCGAGGACTATAACCGCACCGCACGGCTGGAAGAGTTCTTGCCCTGGTTCGAGAGCTGGCAGTTCGACTGGCTCGACGTGCCCGGCCTCATCAAGAACTGCCCGCACGCCTATGAATATCCGCTGGTCGATCGCGATCCGGTGTCACAATGGACTTTCGGCCGCGTCACGCTGATGGGCGACGCCGCACATCCGATGTACCCGATCGGATCCAACGGCGCCTCGCAGGCGATCCTCGATGCCCGCACCATCACGCGCGAGATCCTGGCGCACGGCCCGACGCAAGCGGCCCTGCTCGCCTATGAGGCCGAGCGAAGGCCTGCAACCACCAGTCTCGTCCTGCTCAACCGCAAGAACGGCCCCGAGCAGGTGATGCAGCTCGTCGAAGAGCGGGCGCCGGATGGTTACAAGGTCGTCACTGACGTGCTGTCGCAACAGGAGCTGGAGGATGTTGCCGCCAACTACAAGCGCGTCGCCGGCTTCCAGGTGGAAGCGCTGAATGCGAAGCCGCCCATCGTGAGCGCGGGTGCGCGCGCGACGAAATGAGTATTCGCGCGAAGCGAGACGCGCGTTGATGCGCCCTCGCCCCTTGTGGGAGAGGGCAGCGATGCCGGTAGACGCGGACTCACTCAGGTGAGGGGTCTGTCTCCGCGAGCGCATCTCTGACAACTTGACCTCGCCGAGAGATACCCCTCATCCGGCGCTTCGCGCCAGCTTCTCCCGCAAGGGGCCTGTTGCGTAATCCGTCAATTGTGATTCTCTAAGGCAAAGCCTTGGAGGAATGACGATGGCGGTGAAGCAGACGGGGCAGCCGAGTTTTAT